>JBGTIQ010000075.1:0-46461 GCA_041745575.1 Pyrinomonadaceae bacterium | reverse complement strand
TACGCTTGGCGAAGCCCATGCAGCCCTGGCCGAAGTCGAAGTCTCGGAGTGGAACTGGCCGGCCGCCGAACGGGGATTCGAACGGGCTCTCGAGCTAAACCCGAACTATCCTACCGCACACCACTGGTACGCCGAATACCTTTCGCGTTTTGGGCGCCATGACGAGGCCGTCCGCGAAATACGACGTGCACAGGAACTTGACCCTCTTTCCATCCCTATCAACCTCATTGCCGGGCATGTATTGATGATGGCACGTCGCTACGACGAAGCTATCGCGCAATTCAAACACACGCTCGAGATGGACCAGAACTTTCATCTGGCACGCGTATTTCTAGCCGAAACCTATATCAATAAGGGGATGTACGAAGAGGCCCTCAACGAAGCTGAAAAGCGCGTCACGCGCCTACAGGATGCTCCGGAGGGCCAGGTGGCCAGGCAACTTGAGAACTTTGCGGAAATGCGGGCAGCTTACCGGCAGTCGGGCGCGCGAGGTTTTCATCAAAAACGCCTCGAGCAACAGCGAGCAGGCAGCGAAAGGCCGTTCATGATGGCCAGACTCTACGCTCAGCTCGGCGACCACGACCGGGCGTTCGAATGGCTCGAAAAGGTTGTCGAACAGCGCGGAGGCGACGGTTACCTCTACGTAGATCCGCAATTGGATCCGGTGCGGGACGACCCGAGCTTCCGAGAACTGCTCAAGAAGGCTGGTTTTCCATATTAGAATCGGAGTTTATCTGAATGAAACGATGCCCTGAATGCCGACGGGATTATTACGACGAGACGCTGCTGTATTGTCTTGACGACGGCAACGCTCTGCTCGACGGCGCGGCGTCCGGGTCAGAGCCCGGAGCGGTAGCGACTGGGTTCATTCCAAACGGCGAACCCGAGACGGCGGTCCTGTCGGTGCCACCTGCATTAGCGAGTGGGTTCGCGGCAAGTGAGTCCCCAACACGAGCACAAATCCATACAACCGATCATACCGCGATCCTCCATACCGGCGATGAAACTGATCCGTTGCAAAAAGCAGACGGCCGCAAATTGAAGCCGTTCATGATAATTGCGGGAGTTCTTCTCCTGGTGATCGGCGGAATCAGTTTCGCCGTGTATAAATTTGGGTGGCCGGGTGGATCGGTCACAGTGCCCGTCCCATTTCAGTCAATGAAGATCGAGCGGTTGACCTCGAACGGGAAGGCTACCCAGGCCGTTATCTCGCCGGATGGCAAACAGGTGGTGTACGTGGTCGATGACGCTGGCAAACGAAGCCTTTGGCTCAGGCAGGTTGCGACGGCGACGGATGTGCAGCTGACGGGGCCGACCAGTGATGTTTTTTATTGGAGCTTTACGATCTCACCCGACGGAAATTTTCTTTATTTCATTTACGGTGGCACGGTACGGAACCGCATGCTGTATCAAATGCCGCTCGTCGGCGGCAGCCCGAAAAAGCTGATCGACGACATAAGCAGCCCGATTGGTTTTTCACCGGACGGTAAGCAGATCGCTTTTGTGCGTATTCGCTCGGGAGAAAGCTCGATGATGATCGCAAATGCCGATGGAACCGGCGAACGCGAGATCGCCAAGCAAAAGGGCGAGCAACCCTTCGGAACTCTTTTTTGGGGAGGAGTTGCATGGACGCCTGACAGCAAAAAAATCGTAACCGCTGCAAATAATCGCGACGACGATGGCAGATTCCGGAATGTTAAGGAAATAACGATCGCTGACGGAACAATACGCTCCATTGGTCCGCACAGATTTTATGAGATTCAGCGGCTCGCAATGCTCGTGGACGGCACTGGATTACTGGTGACCGCCGCGGAGAAACCGTCTGAATTCCGCTCACGTCAGATATGGTATTTGCCTTACGCAGGCGGCGAGGCACAAAAAATTACCAAGGATTTGAATGATTACACCAACATCAGCATGACGGCAGACTCGAGCGTTCTGGTAACGATTCAGCAAGATGAGGCCGCGAATATCTGGGTCGCGCCCGATGCCGACTCGAAGCGGGCAATACAAATTTCATCGGTATCGGGCAAGATGGACGGCTTCGACGGCGTTGCCTGGACGCCGGATGGCAGGATCGTTTACACCTCGATGGCGGGCGGCAGTGTGGCTATTTGGATAATGGACGCCGATGGCAAGAACCGGAAGCAGATCTCCGCTGGCGAGGGTGCGGATTTCTCGCCTTCAGTGTCAACGGATGGGCGCTATATCATTTTTATCTCGGAGCGTGGACTACAGCGAAGCGTTTGGAGAATGGACATCGACGGGAGCAATCAGAAAAAACTGTCTGACGGTGGTGGAGGGAACACTCAGGCGACCGCTGAGTGGGTCATCTTTGGTGGTGTGTTCAAAGTTGCGATTGACGGCGGCGAGCCCGTGCGGGTCACCGAAGAGCGTGTGAACTTCTGCGCGGTCTCACCCGACGGCAAGCTGCTTGCCTGTCAGTATGTTCCCCCAGACGGCTCTCAGGCGAGAATGAAAGTTATTAGTCTTGCCGACGGAGCGACCGTCAAGGATTTCGACGCCAAGTTAGAGTTGCCGGCCCGTATCCGGTGGGGGCCCGACGGACGCTCAATAACGTATGTCTCGCGCGTCGATGGGCTTGAGGACATCTGGAGCCAACCCTTTGATGGCGGCGAACCGAAACGGCTGACAAACTTCAAAGCCGATGAGATCTTTTCGTTTAACTGGTCGAGCGATAACAAGCTCGTCATCTCGCACGGTAAATCCGATTCGGATGTTGTCTTGATACGGAATACAAGATAAACCTGGCAGGGCATTCAATCCGCCCAGTGCTTTCGCAAACCTGTTTGTGAGGCTCGTTTTATGGGAATGGAGTTCGCAGTTACGTTTCGCGGCGATCACGTTCATGTCGAACTGAACGCAGAAGCCGAGATCGACCCGATCTGCCGACCGACTACTGGGCAATGCTTCGCAAGGCTTGCGACGCATACGATACGAAGCGCGTTCTCGTTGAAGGCATTGCACCGAGCAGCGAACTCGGACCGGCTGAGATCGTGGAGGCGGGTAAGCGGACGGCGACGGTCCCGAATCTTTGGCTGGCGTTTCATCTGGAGAATCATACGCCGACACGAACGGCCGCACTCAGAGCGGACTGCGGTTCGAGACTGTTATCGGAAACTCTTATGGACAAGGAATTCAGCGTTGAGCATCGTGGCGATCATATCCGTGTGGAACTTTCGCCTGATTTCGAGGTAATACCGGAGCACCAGGAAGCATTCTGGAACCGGCTTCGGGTCGCATGCGACAAGCATGACACCCGCCGTGTCCTTATCGAAGGCTTTGTGCCGGCCGGTGAACGGACCGCGACCGAAGTGATGGAGGCGGGACAAAGAACGGCCGCCATTCCTAACCTTTGGCTCGCATTTTGTTTGGAGGACTTTGTCGCAACGGAGACCAGCGAGCTGTTCGAAGTAGTTGCTGCCTCAAAGGGCGTCCGCGTAAAATTTTTTTCCGAAACGGCCCACGCTCTTAGCTGGCTTCGAAACAACGCGCCGAGTTGAATCGAACGTCCCCTCGCACTCACCCCTTAATCGACGAATCAGGCCATCCCAAATTTCTTAATCGTCCGATAGAGCGGATAGCTAAGCGCGAGGAACACGAGCGCGTATACGCTCGGATATGGGTTGCTGACGATATATCCGAAAAACAAAAGAACGGCGATCACCAAGACTAGCAGCGGGGTGAAGGGATATCCCCACGCCCGAAACGGCCGCGGCAGATCCGGTTCGCGTCGGCGTAAAATGAACAGCGAGACGACCAGCATTATGGCGATGACGACGGCGAAAAATTGTGAGATTCCAAGAAGTAGTTCAAAGCTTCCGATCGAAGATAGAACGATCGCGGTCAGAGACGTTGCGGCCAGACCAAAGACGGGCGTGCCGCCCTTGTTGACAGTTGCGGCACGAGCGGTAAACAAGCGATCGCGACCGAGAGCGAGCAGGATTCGCGGACACAGCATCATGAGGGCGTTGATGATCCCGACCAGTGAAAGTAAAGCGAGGATCGTTACGATCTGACCGCTGCGCGCACCAAAGATAAGACTCATCGCCTCGGCTCCGGCGAATTTCGAACCGGATAATTGCGACAGCGGAAGAACGTATAGCAGGGCGAAGTTGACGAGCAGGTAAATGGCGATGATCGCGACGATACCGACGAATAGCGACCGTGGAACATTTCGGGTCGGATTTGTATCCTCCTCGGAGAAATAGATGGCGGAGTGCCACCCGTCATAAGTTCCCAGAACGAGCTGGAAGGCGAGAATGAAAGCGACAAGTTGCGCGAACGTCCCGGCCGAAGTCGTGAGCTCCGATTTGCCCGCGATAAGTGCCGTATCGGCCTGACCGCCGTAAATAAAACACGCGATGACGAACGCTATCAAGGCTACTGTCTTTACCAGGCTCGTCAGCTTTTGAGTAGCGCTCCCGGAACGAAGGCCGATCAAATTAAGAATTGTTATCAGGATCAATATCGAACCGCTGAATAATATTCGCCCGCTCGGAAGGTCCGGGGCGAGCAGCTCGGACGCATATTCGCCGAAAACCACAGCGATGAACGAAAGCCCAAGGGTCGCGTAAAGCCAATCACTCCATCCGACGACAAAACCTCCAAAGTCGCCGTATGCGCGTTGAGCATAGACATAATAGCCGCCGGCTTTTGGCATCATCGCCGCGAGCTCGGCGAGGTAGTTCGCCCCGAGCAGGCAATAAACGCCGCCGAGTGTCCATGCGAACATGATCAGCCAGACCGAAGGAATCTGTTCGGCGACGCCTCCGGGATTTCGAAGGATACCGACGCCGACGGTGCCGCCGATGATGACCGCCACGCCAAAGCCGACACCAAGGATCCGCAGAAGCTTTCCGCTTTGAGATTCGTCGAGCGTTGAATCATCCATAGATTATTTATTGCCCCCGTCTCGGCCCCCTACGCCGCAGTAAATCCGCCGTCGATCATATGGATCGAGCCTGTGCAGTAGGACGATTCATCGCTCGCGAGAAACAGTGCGAGATTGGCGACCTCTTCGTTCGTGCCGTATCGAGCCATGGGAATTTTCGAGGTCACCAATTCTCGCACGGCGTCCGGGTGTTCCGCGTCAAATTGCGTCTCGAGTGAACGGATCATGCGATTGTCGATCGGTGCCGGACCGATAGCATTGACACGTACATTGAACGGACCCAATTCGAGTGCCGCCGTTTTTACCAAACCGCAGACCGCATGCTTACTAGCCATGTAGGACGCCATCGTCGGAAAGCCTACGACGCCTGCAATGGATGACAGTGCGATCATCGAACCTCCGCCACGCTTCTTCATCGGTTCGACACAGTATTTCATCGATAGCCATACGCCGATAACATTTGTTCTGAAGACAGTTTCAAAGTCGTCGACCGTGAGGCTTTCGATCGGAGCGCAGCGTCCCTCGGTTCCGGCGTTCGCTATGAGAATGTCGACTCCACCAAACGCCTTGATGGTCGCATCGACTGAGGCCGCGGTCGCTTTCTCGTCGGCGGCGTCGGCGACGAAATCAGCCACACGTTCGCCGATCGCAAGCCGCTCGCGCGTTTCCTTGAGCTTCTCTGCCGATCGGCCGACGAGCATGACGCTCGCTCCTTCTTCGAGAAACCGTTTTGCCGTTGCCTCGCCTATCCCCCCGGTCGCACCGGTGATGATTGCTACTTTTCCATCTAGTCTTCTTCCGGGCTGCTGTGCCATTCGTATCTCCCAGTAAAATAAAAACGCGCCGGCGAACTGGCGCGTATCTCGTCAACGTTTTGGTTCTAAGATGATCTCGCGGGCCAGACGATCCTGTAAGACCTCCCGGATCTCGAGACGCTCTTTGTAACCTTGCATCTGCTTCGCATCGTTGCCGACGACCGTTTGAGCAAGGTTGTCAGCCTTATCTTCATTCGCTTCCATCGTGGCCAGATCTTTGTACTCCGTCATCAGCATAATATTGAAGTCACCACTGCCGTGAGCTTCGGTGGTTAGGACTTTATAGGAAAGGATCAAGCCTTCCTTCTTTGACGCCTCCTGATTCTTCTTCCACTCGGTGGCGAGGTAGTTGAGATATGCCGAATCCATACCCGGTTTGATCCGAATAAATGCGACGTTCCATACCGATCCGTTACGATACGGGCGATTGACCTGAGCGAAGACAACGACGCTCAGTGCGAGGATTATGGCGACGATGACGAACGTGAAAATGCGATTGCGTTTCATAATTTCTTTCTCCTGTGCCGTCAGTCGAATGCAAAAGCTAAACAGCTATCTCTGGACTGGCGCCGCATTCGGTATACGCGTCAGCCGGCCGATGTTATTTCGAGATCAGAATAAGTTCTGTGGGGATTTTGAACGCAACAGTAGCGGGTTTCGGGTACAATTGCAATCGCAGTTTCAGATCAGTGCGAACTATGATCAGACGGCTCGCGGAGCGCAAACTCAAAACCAAGTTCGGGACCTTCACCGAGATCCTTTACTACGACGGCCAGAAAGAATCGATCGCGATCGTGATGGGCGATATTGAGAACGGGGAGAATGTTCTGTGTCGAGTTCATTCGCATTGTATCGGCGCACACGTTTTCAGCAGCATCGAATGCACGTGCCGAGAAGAGATGGAAGTGGCTCAATCGATGATCCAGCAGGCCGGCCGCGGCGTCATCATCTGGCTCGATCAGGAAGGAAAGGGAAACGGGCATCTCGCACTGATCGAGAGCATTCCGTTCAAGAAGGAACACGGCCAGGCGAAGGCTTACGAGATGGCGGGATACTCAGCCGACGCGCGAAGCTACACGCCCGCTGCGCAAATATTGTCGGATTTGAAAGTAAAGTCGATCGTCCTGCTCGCGAATTCGGAATCGAAGGCGGACGACCTTCGGAAGGAATCTATTAAAGTCTCGTCGGTGAAATTGCTTTTAGATCAACCTCGATAGACTCGATAGACTCGACAGACTCGAAAGACCCGACAGACTCGCACACTCGCACGAAATGGCATTTGTCCGTATAATTCTCGCGTCCATCCCTGACGTCCCGACAATATATGAAGCGCTGCCCCGAATGCCGCCGCGATTACTACGACGACAGTCTGCTCTACTGTCTCGATGACGGAACCGCGCTGCTTGAGGGACCAGCGACGACAGACGAACCGGCGACGGCCATAATTCATGAAACCTCGCCAAACGATGCTCAAACGAGGCCGCAGATCGATACGACCGGCCAGACCGCGATCTTGACCGCGGGAGCTTCCGAGAAAACGGCCCACCCGCCCAGGGCGATGACAAGTAAGTCCCGTGTCGTGCTTCTCATCGCGGGAATTTTGGTTTTCCTCGGGGTCATTTCTTATATCGCATACAGTTTTGTCTTTCAACACGAAGCGGTGGTAGAACGGTTCAAAAACGTGACGCTCACGCGGGTTACGGCCGAAGGTGGGGTTGAAAGCGCGACCGTTTCGCCGGATGGTAAGTACATCGCATATTCTCTGGAAGAAAGCGGCAAGCGGAGCCTGTGGACAAAACATCTGGCAACCGAAAGCCGCGTTCAGATAGTTCCCCCGGTCGAATCTATATCGATGTATGCCAGCGCTTTTTCACCGGACGGCGGTTATGTCTATTACACACGACAGGACGACCAGTTTCCTAAAGGCGCTCTCTATGCCGTTCCGGTCCTCGGCGGAGCGCCCAGAAAAATCGTGACTCACGTCTCGCAGCCTGTTTCCGTCTCCCGGGACGGAAAGCAAATCGTATTTGGCAGGTATAAACTCACCGGTACCGATGATCTCGTGATGCTGGTGGACTCGACCGGCGCCAATGAGCGACTGCTTGCGACCGTGAAGGAGCCTGACTATCTGCAGGGGACCATCGCGGCATGGTCGCCGGATGGAACGATGATCGCAATGGGATACGGCAGCGTGCTCGAACAAGCTCCGGGTACGAGCCCCGTTTACAAAATGAAGGTCGCCGTGATTTCGCTGGACGATCCCGTCTTCAAGCCCATTACGGTAGAAAGCTGGTCTAACATCGGCAGCATGGTCTGGTTCAGCGATGGCAGCGGCCTGGCGTTCGTCGCTGGAGAACGCCGCTCGGGAGCAAAACAGATATGGCAGTGCTCGTATCCAGATGGCCAGGCGAGCCGTGTCACTAACGATTTGAACTCCTATGACTTTGACAGCCTGTCTCTAACGGCTGATGACAGCGCCATTATCGCGGTGCAAAAGCATCCCGCATCGCAAATTTGGGTCCTTCCCGACGGCGATATAGGTAAAGCACATGAGATAGATGCGCGAAGGAACGTACAGAATGGACGCTATGGTTTGGGATGGACGCACGACGGACGGATAGTCTACGATTCGAGCGCAAGTTCAAACTCGAGCATCTGGATCATCAACGCCGATGGAAGTAATGCTAAACAGCTCACCGATGGAAGCGGCGATGATTTCGCCCCTGAGGTTGCTCCCGACGGCAGTCATATTATTTTCGGCGCAGTCCGGAACGGTTTTCAGGTGTGGCGGATGGACATTGATGGCGGCAACCCGCGCCAGATGACCCACGGCACGGGTACGCCCACCTTTTCGTATTCTCCCGACGGCCGATGGATCGTCTCCAATCCGTACCTCGGCGGGATATACAAAATGGACGCTAATGGCGGAGATCCGATCGAGATCGTTCGCGACGGAGCTCTCGTCTATCCTCAGGTGTCTCCGGATGGCAAGCTGCTGGCCTACCTTTTTTCGGACCCGGATACAAAACGTCCAAAGGTCAACGTCATCAATTTCGACGGCGGAGCGTTGTATCGCACATTCGACCTTCCCGTGTCGAGCTCAGCCAATTACTTTGAAAGTCTCAGTTACCGGGGATTCCATTGGGCTCCCGATGGAAAAGGAATCGTCTATATCGATACCGTTAGCGGTGTCTCCGACCTATGGAAGATACGTTTGGACGGAGGCCCTGCAAAGAAAATAACGGATTTTAAGTCAGATCATATTTACAGTTTTGCATACGCGCGCGACGGACGTACGTTGGCGCTCGCACGCGGTGTTGAGACGCCTGACGCGGTTCTCATCAAGGACATTAAATAAGAAAGATGAAGAGATGCCCAGAATGCAGGCGAGATTATCATGACGACACGCTGAGCTTCTGTCTTGAAGACGGAACGGCGCTCGTTCACGGCGTGTCGTCCGATGAACCCGCGACGGCGATATTGTCAGAACCACCTGCGGTAGCGGGTGGTTTAACTCGTCCGACAGATGGGTCAGACCTCCGCACCTCCATACTTCAACCGCCCGTTACCGCAGGCGGTTCCGACTCGTCTGTCGCTCGGCCTCGCTTCTTCGACAAACGTCTACTCGCCGCATTATTCGTACTCGCGATCATTGTCCTCGGCGGATTGTTTGGTTACCGCTATTTCAATTCCGCAAGTACCGAACAGATCGATTCGATCGCGGTGTTGCCATTCGAGAATCGCAGCGGGAGCGCTGACACTGATTATCTTTCGGATGGGCTGGCTGATTCGCTGATCTATCGTCTTTCCCAACTCCCGAATTTGAAAGTCAGCCCGACGAGTTCGGTAATGAGGTACAAGGGAAAGGAAACGGATGTAGCCCAGATCGCACAGGAACTTGAGGTCGATGCGGTTATGTCGGGTCGATTGGTTCAACGAGGTGATGACCTGTCAATAAGTGTGCAGCTGATCGACGCACGCAGCAAAAAATTAATATGGGCCGAACAGTACGACCGAAAAATGGCGGATCTCCTCGCGACGCAGCGTGAGATCGCAACTACCATTACGCAAAAATTGCAATTGAAACTGGCTGGCGACGAAGCGAAGGGCATAACCAAGAAATATACTGATAGCAACGAGGCGTATCAGCTCTACCTGAGAGGCCGATACAGCTTTGCCAAGCGTACTAAAGACGAAATGCTGCACGCCGTCGAGTATTTCCGGGAGGCGATCAAACTCGACCCGAAATTCGCATTGGCGTACGCGAGGATCGCCGAGACGTACGGAAGTATGCCGGCCTATCCTTACCTCTCGCCAAAGGAAGCTTTTCCTCAAGCCAAAGCTGCCGCACAGCAGGCCCTTGAGATCGACCCTACACTCGCTGAGGCTCACACATTTTTGGCGTATTCGTTGGTGATCTACGACTGGAATTGGACCGAAGCTGAGCTCTCATTCAAACGTGCCATCGAACTTGATCCAAATAATTCCGCCGCACATTTTCGTTACGGGCAGATCTATCTCGCATCGACTGGACGCATCGACGAAGGCATTGCCGAAATAAAGCGCGGGCTTGATCTCGAACCCCTCGACATCAACATGGGAGCAACCCTGGCGTGGGCTTATTTTGTTGCCGGGCAGACCGACACGGGTTTGGCGCAAGCGAAAAAAACATTCGACCTCGAACCCGGTCATCCGATAGGACGCTGGATGCTAAGCCAAGCCTACATTGCGAAGGGAATGTACTCGGAGGCGACGGCACTGGATGAACAGTGGCTGCAAACGGATCCGACAAACCAATTCGCGCTTAGGGATGTCGGAATTGCCTACGCGAAAGCGGGACGACGGGACAAGGCGAGGAAATGATCACTAGATTCCGTGAGATCGCTAAAACGCAATATGTACCGACATGCCGCATTGCAGGTATCTACGTTGCGCTCGATGACAAGGCGAAGGCGTTTGACGAACTCAATAAAGCTTTTGAGGTACGGGATTGGGAATTGTATCGATTGAACGCGGATACATATTGGATTCCGCTTCGCGGCGACCCGCGATTCGAGGAAATGGTGAAACGCCTCGATCTGCCGAAATAGAATTTATGAAAAGGTGCCCCGAATGCAGGCGAGATTATCATGACGATACGCTGAGCTTTTGTCTGGAGGACGGCACTGAGCTTGTGTATGGTGTGTCGCAAGACGAACCCGCGACCGCCATCCTTCACTCGACCGACGCTTCGGGTGACGCAGCGACTCGCGCGCAAATTAACATGACCGGCGAGACCGTGGCTTTGCCGACGGGATCGAATGATATTGTTCCGAAGTCGCGCGGCTTTGACAAACGATTGTTGACGGCATTGTTTCTGCTCGCGGTAGTAGTTCTCGGAGGCTTTGTTGGTTACCGCTACTTTGCGTCGGCGAATTCGAAACAGATCCAATCGATCGCGGTTATGCCATTCGCGAACGACAGCGGCAATGCCGAAGTTGAATATCTCTCGGATGGAATGACCGAGACGTTGATCAAGAGTCTCTCCGGATTACCCGGGTTGGACGTCAAGCCTCGTTCTTCTGTCTTCCGTTACAAAGGTAAAGACACAGATCTGCAGACGATCGGAAAGGAGCTCAACGTTCAGGCGATCCTAAATGGCCGGGTTGCACAACGCGGCGATCAATTAACGCTTAGCCTGGAACTGGTGGATGTTCAAAAAAACAGTGTGATCTGGACCGAGCAATACCAACGCAAACAATCCGACCTAGTTTCGCTGCAGAGCGAAATAGCCAAGGACGTTTCAACAAAACTATTAGCGAAGCTATCGGGCGCGGAAAAAACGAAAGTTACAAAGGCCGCCGCCGCCGATCCCGAAGCTTATCAAGCCTATTTAAAAGGACGTTACTACTGGAACCGGCGCACGACCTTAAATATTAAGAAGGCGATCGAGCAGTTCAAATTCGCTACCGACCGTGATCCGAACTATGCTCTCGCATTCGTCGGTCTCGCGGATTGCTATGCGGTTCTAAATGAATACGCCGGAACTCCGACAAGCGAAGCAGTGCCGCTGGCGAGGACCTACGCCGAAAGGGCATTGGCTCTTGAGCCTCAATTGGCAGAACCTCACGCTACATTGGCGTTTGTATATGAGCATTCGTGGCAATGGAGCGAAGCCGAGAAGGAATTCAAACTTGCGATCTCGATCAATCCAAATTATCCAACGGCGTATCACTGGTACTCGATTTTCCTTAAAGGTCTCGGACGCAATGACGAAGCGGCCGCTATGATCAAACGCGCTCAGGAGCTCGACCCGCTGTCGAGCGTTATTGCTGTCAATATCACGCGACTCTACCAACTCCAAAACAACCACGAGGCGAGTATTGATAACTCTCTTAAAATAATTGAGCTCGATCCAAACTTCGGCCCGGCCCACCAGTATCTGGGGTTGTCGTACTTGAAACTCGGACGGAATGAGGAAGCTGTCAGGGAAATGGAGAAGGGGGTCGAGCTGGCGAACAGATCGGGTATCTCCCTCGGCGATCTTGGCTACGTTTATGCCTCGACTGGAAAAAAGGCTGAAGCACTGAACCTGATCAAAGAGCTTGAAGGCAAGTACGAGCGAAAGGAAGCGATCGGACAATACCTCGCTGCGGTGTACGCCGCGCTAGGCGACAAGGACAAGGCGTTTGAATGGCTAGAAAAAGACTTCGAAGCGCGAAACGGAAAGCTCGCGGAGATCCGTTGGCAGCTTCAGTTCGAGGCGCTTCGCGACGACCCGCGGTACCGCGAGTTGCTGAAGCGGATGGGTCTTCCGGAATAGATTTTATGAAACGATGCTCCCGTTAGAGGCGGGCCGAGCTGCGATGCGAACTGCTAAACGTACGCAAAGGATAGAAATATGAAGACACTACGCAATGAAAAATGCAGGGCGGAACTGATCGGGAGGCTGAATACGTTGTCTCTAGAATCGAATCCCGTCTGGGGCCGTATGAGTGTTGATCAAATGCTGTCGCATCTTGTCCAATCGGGTGAACTACCCTTCGAGTCGAGCGTGTCCGACCGCAGTTCGTTGTTGTCGCGGAACGTGATCAAGTACTTCGTGCTTTATCTTCTACCGATCCCCAAGGAAGTAAAAACATCGGCCGACATGGATCAGCAACAAGACGGGAGAAAGCCTATGGGATTCGAGGTCGATAAAGCGAACGTGATCGAGTCGATCATCAAGCTCGGCACTTTATCCGCTGACCACGAATGCTTTCATCATCCGTTCTTCGGAACGATGTCGGCAAAGGAGTGGGCTCTGATCGGATACAAACACATCGATCACCACCTACGCCAATTCGGGGCTTGACGGTGGTTGGCATTCACGGCACGGCGGGCCTGCGTGGACCGACGGAAGCTTTTTCGGAGATAGAATAGTAAAGAATGGCCGATCCAAATAAGAACGAATTAACAGAAGGTAATACTGTCTCGCATTACCATATCTTGTCCAAAATCGGGTCGGGCGGAATGGGTGAGGTGTATCGAGCTCGTGATTCGCGACTTGATAGAGATGTTGCAATAAAGGTTCTTCCCTCGGAACTCTCGACCGACACGGATCGCTTGCGACGATTCGAACAGGAAGCGAAAGCGACGTCTGCCTTGAACCATCCAAACATCCTGACTGTTTTTGACATCGGCGAGCACAACGGTGCGCCGTTCATTGTCGCCGAGATGCTTGACGGAGAGGAGCTCCGTGCTCGGCTCGATGAAGGCTCGATCCCGCTTCGAAAAACTATTGATTATGCCCAGCAGATCGTCAGTGGACTGTCGGCGGCGCACGAGAAAGGGATAGTTCATAGAGATCTCAAGCCGGAGAACATTTTTATTACCACGGACGACCGTGTAAAGATCCTCGACTTTGGATTAGCGAAGCTGCGCGAACCCAAGACACAGATCCACGGTTCGGAAGACGCGACCCGAAGAGCACTGACCGATCCCGGGATCGTGATGGGTACGGCGGGCTACATGTCTCCGGAGCAGGTACGAGGGCAGACGGTGGATCCTCGGTCTGACATTTTTTCGTTTGGTGCGATCCTCTACGAAATGCTGACGGGCCGTCGGGCTTTCGACGGTGAGTCGATCGTTGAGCTGATGCACTCGATCCTAAAAGATGACGTACCCGAGCTCGAAGATTCGGGTTCTCGTATTCCGCCCGCCCTCGACAAGATGATGCGCCGCTGTCTCGAGAAAAAGCCCGATCATCGCTTTCACTCGGCACACGATCTCGGGTTTGCTCTCGATGCTGTCGCGTCACCTACGAGTTCTTCCGGCTTTGAGTTGACGACCGCTGCAAGATCGCTCAGTGACGTGTCCGATTCGGGTCGCCACAATTGGCTCGGGCGAGCGGGATGGATCACTGCCGCGCTGTTCCTCATCTCCACGCTGATCCTCGGAAGTCTATATCTCGGCCGCGAACAATCTCGGGGACAGATAATGCGGTTCGGAATAGTACCTCCCGAAAAAACGTCGTTCAGCGAATCCTTTGCTCTCTCCCCTGATGGCCAACTTATCGCATTCGTGACGCGGGGAGCAGCTGGGGAAACGTCGCTGTGGATTCGGCCTTTCACCTCGATCGACGCAAGGCAACTACCCGGAACCGAGGGAGCGGCATTTCCGTTCTGGTCGCCTGACAGTCGGACCGTCGGATTCTTTGCAGCAGCGAAACTCAAAAAGATCGACGCCGCCGGTGGGCCGACGCAAACGATTGCCGACGCATCGGGCGATCCGCGGGGAGGGACTTGGACCCCTGGCGGCATTATCATCTTCTCCCCTCATACTACTTCACCGCTGATGCGCGTGGCAGCAGCAGGTGGTGCCGTTTCAGAATTCACAACTCTCGATACCGAGGCAGGACAAACCTCGCATCGCTGGGCATCGGTCCTGCCAGACGGTAAACACGTCCTGTACTTCGGACGCGGCGGTTCGGCTGATAAGCAGGGCATCTATGCCACAGCCATCGATTCTCCCCAACCGATCTTCCTGATAGCGTCGGCGGTCGCCGCGGCGTACACGGAATCGAAGGGCGCGGGCTACTTGCTATTCGTCCGCGAGGGCACGCTCATGGCCCAACCATTCGATGCGGGTCGGCTGACATTATCGGGCGAGGCGACGCCTCTGGTACAGAATTTACTTTCGTTCCCTGGCGAGCTTGGACCGACCGCTTACGCGGCGTTCTCTGCTTCAGCGGGGAATCTGATTTATCGGACTGGGGACCAACAGACCACCCGATTGATCTGGTACGACCGATCAGGCAAGTCTCTCGGTGCGGTCACCGAATCGGGCGGTTATCACGAGCCATCTTTGTCCCGCGATGGCACCAAGGTCTTGTTCGGACGGAACGACGGCGTTTCGCCTCAGGACATCTATCTCCAGGATCTATTACGCGGCAACGCCACTCGCCTGACGTTTGATCCGGAAGCTGACGGTACCGCTTTATTCTCGCCCGACGAAACGCAGGTTGTTTTTTTCTCAAACCGACTCGGTAAGAACGGCATTTACCGCAAATCTGCAAGTGGAGCAGGGAATGACGAGCTACTGATGAGCGACGAAAACGGCGGCGCCTATCCCGACAGCTGGTCACCGGACGGGAATTATGTTGTTTATGATCGAAACGGCGGCACACGAACAAAAGTTGATCTTTGGATACTGCCGATGACCGGCGAGGCAAAGCCTTTCGCTTATCTTGAAACCGTGTTCGAAGAGGCGCATGCGCAATTCTCACCGGATGGCCGCTGGGTGGCATATGCGTCCAATGAATCCGGCAAGTCCGAGATTTACGTCCAGAGCTTTCCGATCGGCGGCGGCAAGTGGCAGGTCTCAACCGCCGGCGGTGACCAGCCGCAGTGGCGCGCCGACGGGAAAGAAATATTCTATGTCGCTCCGGACCGCAGTCTGATGGCCGTCGCCCTCGCGAATGGGAGCACGAGCTTGGAGATCGGCAGGCCGGAAGTTCTCTTTCAGACCACCATGCCGTTAAGCGGGATTACTGACGACCGGAATAATTACGTTACTGCAAAGGATGGTCAACGCTTTCTGGTGAATACGCTCGCAGATACGGGGAACCTACAGCCATTGATAATGGTTCTCAACTGGGCTGGGGAGATAAAGAAATAGCTCGGATATGAAACGATGTCCCGAATGCAGGCGTGATTACACCGACGAGACATTGAACTTTTGTCTCGACGATGGGACCGCGCTGCTTGACGGTCCGGCTAGCCTTGGCGGTGGGGGAGATGTTACTCAACTACTCCCCGAAGGCATTTCGGGATCGATATCGGGTAAGAACGATTCGAAAACGAAGATTTTCCGCGACGCCGCAAATTCGATCGCGGTACTTCCGTTCGTCAACATGAGCACTGATGCCGAGAACGAATTCTTTTGCGACGGTCTCGCGGAGGAACTGCTCAACGCACTGACAAAGATCGAAAGCCTCAAGGTCGCAGCACGCACCTCCGCATTTTCGTTCAAAGGCACGAACACAAAAGTGAGCGAGATCGGCCATGCTTTGGGCGTCAATACGGTGCTCGAAGGAAGCGTGCGAAAAGCCGGCGACCGTGTTCGCATAACCGTTCAGATCGTAAACGCGGCGGACGGTTATCATGTCTGGTCGGAACGCTACGATCGGGAGATGAACGATATCTTCGCGGTTCAGGACGAGATCACGCTCGCGGTCGTCGAAGCCCTCAAGCTAAACGTTCTCCAGAGCGAGCGCTCAGCGATGCTTAAAAAGGCGACCGACGATCCGGAGGCGTACGAGCTCTATTTGCGAGGCAGAACGTTTTGGAACCGTCGAACTCCCGCTGATTTTCAAAAGGCCATCAGCTATTTCGAAAATGCGATCACGATCGACGCGGGATATTCGCTGGCTTACGCCGGGCTCACCGACTGCTACACGCTACTCGCATATTTTGAGGAGGTCGCTCCGCACGAGCTCCGCGAAAAAGCGAAGGCGAGCGCTGAAAAGGCCATCGAGCTAGACGACGGAAGCGCTGAATCGCATACATCGATGGCGATGTACAACCTCATCTTCGAATTTGATCTGCCGGCCGCCGAACGACATTTCAGGAAAGCCCTGGAGCTCAATCCCAGGCTCGTGACTGCACAATATCTTTACGGGACGCATCTCGCGACGCAGGAACGTTTCGACGAATCGTTCCGGCGCGGGAAGATCGCGCTCGAGCTTGATCCGCTGTCCGGCCCCTTGAACGGAAACGTCGCTCGGGCGCTGTACATCGCCGGCCGCTACGAAGAAGCGATCGAGCTCGCCGCGAAAAATCTCGACCTGGCGCCGAACTTTTTCTTTACTCACTGGGTGCTGGGTGTTTGCTATCGTCAGACCGGGAACATCGAGAAAGCTCTCGATCATCTGCGCCAGGCGGTTTCGCTTAGCGGCATATTCGCGTTGAAAGGCGATCTCGGCGTCGCCCTCGCAAAGGCCGAGCGAGAGGCCGAAGCTCGTGAAGTGCTCACCGAGCTCGAGGCGGAATCAAAAAATCGATATGTCTCTCCGCAATGGCCCGCCGTGATCTATGCCGCGCTCGGCGAAACTGAAACGGCGCTTCGGTATCTCGAGAAAGCATGGGAGGTTAGGGCCGTACAACTCTTGTGGATGCGCGTCGAGCCGAACTTTGACCCGTTGCGTTCGGAGCCGAAATTCATCGAGATCTTGGAAAAGAGCGGAGTAGCCAGAGTTGATAGTTTATAGCCTATGAAGCGATGCCCCGAGTGCAGGCGAGATTACCACGACGACAGTTTGCTCTACTGTCTCGATGATGGAAATGCGCTTCTCGACGGACCGGGATCTGAAGAGGCTGTCACCGCTGTCTTCAATTCCACGCCGACCGGCGGAAATAATAAATCGACTTCTTTATTGCTGCTTGGACTTCTGTTATGGCTATCGGCGTTGTCTCTTTCGGCGCAAAGCACGGGTAATCCAAGCCCTTACCTTTTTGTCTGGGCGGGTGATAGGGACGGGAAGGATTCTGATTTTCTCGCCGTTATCGATGCGAGCCCTCGTTCCGCGAGGTACGGAGAGATCGTCGCGACGTTGCCCGTCGGGGCACGCGAGACCTTTCCACATCATACTGAATATGAATTTCCGGCAAATTCGCTTTTGTTAGCGAATGGTTGGGGAGCCGGACAGAGTTTTATTCTCGACCTGCGCGATCCGAGAAAGCCGAAGCTTGCGGCCCAGTTCAAAGATCTGAAGGAGTATGCTTTTCCCCACAGCTTTGCGCGTCTCAAAAACGGAAACGTCCTCGCAACCTTTCAAGTAAGGAAAGAAGGTTATGCGCCGCCGGGGGCTCTCGTCGAACTTGATGCTCGCGGGAATCTGATCAAAGCGAGCAGTGCGGACGTCGCCGGAATGGATAAGAAGCAGCTGTGGCCGTATAGCTTGCTAGCGCTTCCGCTTATCGATCGCGTTGTCACGTCGAGCACCGAGATGGGACTTCCGGATTGGGCGAGATCGCACGAGCATGGAGCATCGCATGATTCGCATACCTTCGCCGACACTTCCAACATCCAGGTATGGCGACTTAATGACCTCCGGCTTCTTGCGACAGTTCCGTTGCCTGCAGGGCCGAACGGGAAGTCCAATCTCAATCCGGCCGAACCCCGCCTTTTGCCTGACGGTAGTGTCTATGTCAATACATTTAATTGCGGACTCTTTCGACTAACAGGACTCGAGAGCTCGGCACCGAAAGCCGAATCGGTTTGGGAGTTTCCCGGTGCCGGATCAAAAGATGAATGCGCCGTTCCGGTTGTGATCGGAAAATACTGGATCCAGACCGATCCTTCGCTACCGGGGCTAGTAACTTTGGATATTAGCGACCCTGCGAAGCCCGTCGAGGTATCCCGCCTCGTACTCGGAGAACGTTTCAAGAAGACGCATTGGATCGCTGCCGACAGAAATGCGGATCGTCTGGTCGTTACCGGAAATAACTTATCGTGGGTTCTCATCGTGAACATCGACATGACGACCGGGAAAATAACTGTGGACGAGAACTTTAAAATGAAGGGCGCTGAGTTTCCCGGCATCGACTTCAATCGTCCTCGATGGCCGCACGGCGAGACCGGCAAGGCATTTGTCCACGGAGCATTGTTTGGGCCAGCGTCGAAACATAAATAAAGCTGTAACATACCCGCGGCTGGATAGAACATGAAGAGATGTCCCGAATGCCGGAGAGATTATTACGACGATACGCTGTTGTATTGCCTCGATGACGGAACTGCGCTGTTAGAGGGACCCTCGGGCGGCTCGGTGTCGGTCGACGAGCCGGCAACGGCAATTCTGAGCGGGACCGACAACGTAAATGAATCTGAGACGCGAAGGCAGGACCAGACAATCGATCAGACCGCAATACTTCCGAACCTTTCCGATCAGCCGGCTGTTGCAACCGGTTCGCGCAAAAGCTCGGCGATCGTCGGCCTTCTCGGAATCATTCTCGTGACTGCGCTTGGCGTGGGAAGCTACTGGTTCTACGGCCGAGGCGGGCCGAAGCAGATCGAATCGATCGCCGTCATGCCTTTTGTGAACGATAGCGGGAATCCGGATCTCGAATACCTTTCTGATGGAATGACCGAGACATTGATCAGTAGTTTGACCCAGTTGCCAAATCTGAATGTAAAGGCACGTTCATCTGTCTTTCGATACAAAGGAAAAGAGCGAGACGTGAAGACACTTGGCATGGAGTTAGGCGTGCAAGCAATTGTGAGCGGCCGTGTCGCTCAACGTGGCGATCAGTTAACGCTGAGCCTGGAGCTCGTGGACGTAGCAACTGAAAACGCGATTTGGAGCCACCAATATACCCGTAAGCAGACCGATATCGTCCTCCTTCAGAGTGAGATCGCAAAGGACATTTCGACGAAACTGAAGGCGAGGTTAACAGGGGCAGAAGAGACTAAAGTTACCAAGTCCGCAACCGCGGATCCGGAAGCTTATCAAGCATATCTGAAAGGGCGTTTCTACTGGAACCAACGCGGCCAAGGGCCCGGCAAGATGACAGCTGCGATCGAACAGTTCAAGTCGGCGACAGCTAAAGACCCAAACTACGCTCTGGCTTACGCGGGTCTTGCCGATTGCTATGCGCTGATGCCGCAAGAAACGGGAGCTCCGCCCAGTGAAGTTCTGCCACAGGCAAAGGCCTTTGCAAATCGAGCTTTGGAGATCGATGACTCGCTGGCCGAGGCTCACACCACATTAGGATTGATCAACCAAAGTTTGTGGCAGTGGTCGGACGCGCAAAAGGAGTTTGAGCGATCTATAGCGTTAAACCCTAATTACCCAACCGCGCATCAATGGTACTCCGGTTTTCTGGGCGTGATGAATCGCCCTGATGATAGACTTACGGAAATTAAAAAGGCTTACGATCTTGATCCTCTATCCCCGCCTATTTCGCTGAACGTCGGACTCGCCCATTTTGAACGAGGCGAGTTGTTGCTCGCGGTTGGGCAGTTTAACAAGACACTAGAGATCAGTCCTAATTTCTTTGTCGTACACATAGCCCTGGCGATTGCATACCTCAAGGACGGAAGAGCTGACGAAGCACTTATGGAGGCGCAAAAGGCTGTTGAGTTGTCTAACCGGCACGGCTATGCCCTCAGTGCGCTGAGCCAGGTTCTTGCCGCATCGGGAAATCGAAAAGAAGCCCTCAGACTCGTAAGAGAAATTGAGCAAAATCCTCTCAAAGGCGAGTCGGACGAATATTTCATTTCTGCCATGTACGCCGGCATGGGTGACAAAGACCAGGCGTTTGTGGAGTTAGAAAAAAGTTATCAGAAACACAATACTTTCCTTACTAATTTGAGAATTGACGCTTTAATGGAACCTCTCCGCAACGATCCGCGATATAAGGACATTATTCGGCGGATGGGGTTGCCGGAATAGAAACTGCTTTCTTAGCGTCTTTGAGTGAACATGAAACGGGGATGAACTCGACCGTCGTTTTCACGCAGAGGCGACAAGACGCAAAGTTAAAATAAATGTATGAAGTTCACTCTGATATTAATTCTTCTTTTCACCCTGAACGCTCAAGCGCAAATGTTTGACGTGATCATCAAGGGCGGAACGGTTTATGACGGTAGCGGCGGAGCTCCGATCAAGGCCGATGTCGGGATCAAGGGCGATAAGGTCGTAAAGATCGGCGACCTAAGCCGTGCGAAAGCGACGACAACTATCGACGCATCGGGGATGGCGGTCGCTCCAGGCTTCATCAACATGCTGTCGTGGTCAACTGAATCGCTGATCGTCGATCCGCGCTCTCTGGGCGAACTGAAACAGGGCGTGACAACTCAGATCATGGGCGAAGGCAATTCGATGGGGCCGCTGAATGATCGGATGAAAAAACAGATGAAGGACGATCAGGGCGATCTGAAATACGACGTCTCGTGGACGACCCTCGCCGATTATCTAGTGTATCTGGAGGAGCGAGGCGTGTCTCAGAATGTTGCGTCTTATGTCGGAGCAACGACGATTAGAACCTATGTGCTTGGCGAAGCGGATGTGCAGCCGACACCGGAACAAATGCAGCAGATGCGAGATCTGGTCGAAAAAGAAATGCGTGCCGGAGCGCTTGGCATCGGATCGTCGCTTATCTATGCGCCCGCCTTCTATGCGAAGACCGAGGAGTTGATCGAGCTGTGCAAGATTGCCGCTAAGTACAAAGGCAAATACATTTCGCATATGCGGAGCGAAGGCAATCGACTCGAAGAAGCTGTAGATGAACTGATCCGTATTTCACGCGAAGCGAATATCCCGGCTGAGATCTATCACCTAAAAGCTGCCGGCAAAGACAATTGGCCGAAGATGGACAAAGTCCTCGCAAAGGTCGAAGCCGCGCGAAAGAGCGGATTGAAGATCACCGCGGATATGTACAACTATCCTGCCGGAGCGACGGGGCTCGACGCCGCAATGCCACCGTGGGTATTAGACGGCGGATATTCTGAACTTTACAAGCGAATCAAGGATCCCGCGACACGAAAAAAGATCCTCGAGGAAATTCGCACGCCGACCGATAAGTGGGAGAACCTCTATCTCGCGGCGGGATCAGCCGACAAAGTTCTGCTGATCGGATTTAAGAATGAAAAGCTCAAGCCGTTAACTGGCAAGTCGCTTGCCGAAGTCGCGAAGATGCGCGGCACGGATCCGGAGAACACGATTCTCGATCTCGTTCTTGAAGATCAATCCCGAGTCGGTACAGTTTACTTTTTGATGAACGAGGAAAATATTAAAAAGCAGATCCGGGTGCCGTGGGTTTCTTTTGGTTCTGATGCCGAATCGATGGCGCCGGAAGGCGCCTTTTTGAAATCAAATCCGCATCCACGTGCATACGGAAATTTCGCACGGCTTCTAGGTAAATATGTTCGCGAAGAAAAGGTGATCTCGCTCGAAGAGGCGATACGACGATTGACGTCGCTTCCCGCGACAAATCTCGGTCTCGATCGGCGCGGAATGTTGAAGAAGAGATACTTTGCCGATGTCGTTATCTTCGATCCAAACACGATCGCCGACAAAGCAACATTTGAAAAACCGCATCAGTTCGCGGTCGGCGTACGTGACGTTTTTGTGAACGGCGCGCAGGTCCTAAAGAACGGCGAACACACCGGCAAATTCTCGGGCCGGGCTCTCTGGGGACCAGGCAAGGTAAGAGAATGAAACGATGTCCTGAATGCGGTCGTGAGTACGATAACACGATAATGTTCTGTCTAGATGACGGAGCCGAATTGCTCTACGGCCCTGCATCGGCTTCGGTTGGGGATGAACCGGCGACCGCTATCTTGTCGGTACCACCTGCGGTAGCGGGTGGTTTGACGCGGCCTACAGACGACGCGGAGTTGAAAACTGCGATTCTTCAACCACCCGCTACCGCAGGTGGTTCTGACTCAACGAGCTTTTCCGCAAATAGGGCGGCGAAGCCGCTGGTTGCCGTGGTTGCGGCGGTTGCTGTTTTGGTTGGCGGGTTTTTCGGCTATCGATACGTCACTCAAGCAAAACAGATCGAATCCATCGCCGTTATGCCGTTTGTTAATGAGAGTGGCAATGCGGATGTCGAGTATCTATCGGATGGGATGACGGAAACTTTGATAAGCAGCCTGACCCAGCTTCCGAATCTGGACGTTAAGCCTCGTTCAACCGTCTTCCGTTACAAAGGAAAGAATGCTGACCCGCAGGCCATTGGTAAAGAATTAAACGTGCAGGCCGTTTTGATCGGTCGGGTCGTCCAGCGTGGACAGGATATTTCTCTGTTTGTTGAATTGATAGATATTTCTCGGGACAAGGCCATCTGGAGCCAAACCTATAACCGGAAACAGTTGGACCTCGTTACGCTCCAAACCGACATCGCCCGTGATGTTTCAAACAAACTTAAAACCAAACTTTCAAGCACGGATGAAGCGAGGGTGACAAAATCCTACACCGCAAACGCCGAGGCGTATGAACTTTATCTCAAAGGTCGCTATTATTGGGATAAACGCACACTGGAAAATATCAGGAAAAGTATTGAGCAGTTCAAAGCCGCGGTCGATAAAGATCCAAATTACGCTTTAGCTTATGTTGGTCTTGCCGATTCTTATGTCGTCTTGCCTTTTTACGGCATACCTTCTGACGAGGTTCTGCCTCAAGCCCAAAATTATGCCAAGCGTGCCGTGGAAATTGATGATTCACTAAGCGAAGCCCAAACCTCAATGGCATTCATAAATACGAATCTATGGAATTGGGCTGAAGCGGAAAAGGGTTATAAACGCGCAATCGAATTAAATCCAAACTATTCACATGCCCATAAGTGGTACGGCGATCATCTGGGCAATTTAGGACGCATAGAAGAATCCCTAAAAGAACACAAGCGAGCACAAGAACTCGAACCAATGTCGTTGATCGTGGTTCTTAATGTTGCTGAACGATATTTGGCACTCGGTGATCTAAACGCGGCGCTTGAGCAATCTCAGCTCGTAGTTAATCTCGAACCAAACTGGTATTTCGTAAAACAGCTACGCGGGCTGATATTTCTCAAACAGGGACGAAAAGCCGAGGCAGTATCGGAAGCGGAAAAGAGTGTTGAACTATCGGACCGCCAAAGCTGGACACTCGGAGTTCTTGGTTATATCTATGCAGAAACGGGTGATCAAAGCAAAGCTGAAGTGATCCTCCGGGAACTTGAAGGGAAATATGCGAAACGACGAGCAATGGGGCACGACATCGCTCGCGTCTATGTTGGACTCGGCGATAAAGAAAAGGCTTTTGCATGGCTCGAAAAAGATCTTCAATCTAGGAATTCGACAATGGCATTTTGGTTATATCAGGTCCCCCTCAACTCTCTTCGTGATGAGTCGCGTTTCAAGGATCTGGTGAAGCGAATGGGAATGCCGGAATAGAGTTTTATGAAACGATGCGCCGAGTGCGGTAGAAATTACAACGACGATTCGATGAGCTTTTGTCTCGATGACGGAGCCGAATTGCTCTTCGGTCCGGTGTCCGTGAATGAACCGGCGACGGCGATCCTGTCAGAACCGGGAGCGGCTGAGACCGGATTTCGGTCTGGCGAGGCAAAGACTAACGTTTTTCAAAATACCGGGGCTGCCGCAATGCAGAACTCTAATTCCATCGCCGTCCTGCCATTTGTGAACATGAGTGCCGATGCCGAGAACGAGTATTTCTGCGATGGTTTGGCGGAGGAACTCCTCAATGCTTTGGCAAAGATCGACGATTTGAAAGTGGCGGCACGAACTTCGGCTTTTTCGTTCAAAGGCAAGAATGTAGGAGTCAATCAAATCGGAACCGCCTTGAGAGTTAAAGCGGTTTTGGAAGGCAGCGTCCGTCAATCGGGCAATCGTTTACGAATATCCGTTCAGCTTGTCGACGCGGCCGACGGTTATCACCTGTGGAGTGAACGTTACGACCGCGAGATGCAGGATATTTTTGATGTGCAGGACGAGATCACGCTGGCCGTGGTGGATGCTCTAAAACTAAAACTGCTCGGCACGGAAAAAGCGGCAGTTGTAAAGCGGCATACCGAAAATACGGAGGCATATCAGCTTTACCTGAACGGTTTGTTCCACAGGCAGAAGGGCGGATTCGAGAATGGCCGGAAGGCGCTCAATTACTATAATCAGGCGCTGGCGTTGGACCCCAACTTCGCGCTGGCGCATATCGGGGCGGCGGAGGTTTACATTTTTCTTGGAGCGAACAGCCTCATCGATCCGCGTGAAGCGCACGAGAAAGCGAAGGGGGCAGTGCAGAAGGCGTTAGCGCTGGATGAGACGCTCGCGGAGGCACACGCCACACTTGGGAGCATTCAAAAGGATGAATGGGAGTGGGCGGAGGCGGAATGCGAATATAAGCGAGCCATTGAGTTGAATCCGAACCTTCCACGTGCGCATAACAATTACGCGATCTATTTATCAGTTCTCGGACGGCAGACGGAAGCCCTGACGGAAATTGAACGGGCGCTGGAGCTTGATCCGCTCGACTTACGCTACCGGGCAATGGAGGGGCAAATGCTCTGCTTTGCGAGGCGATACGATGAGGCGATTCAGAAGTTTCAAGACATCCTCAGGATAGATTCGAACAGAAGCGTCACGCACATCTTACTCGCTGATACTTTTGCTTCCAAAGGAGAGCACTCGGAAGCGATCGACCATTACCGAAAATCCATTGAGATTGAAGGCGAGACTTCAAGCACCCAATGCTGTTTGGGCTATGCGCTCGCAAGGTTAGGCAAACGCGACGAGGCATTAGCCCTGCTGGTTAAATTAAAGACGACAAATGAATACGTCTCGCCCGGGGAGTTAGCATTTCTCTACGCCGGTTTGGGTGACAAGGAACAAGCGCTCGCTTCGCTGGAGAAAGCTTACGGCGCGCACGACCTCCACCTGCAATTCCTCAAAGTTGAACCGCGCTACGATTCGCTGCGCGCCGATCCGCGATTCCAGGACCTCATGCGCCGCGTCGGCTTGCCGCAGTAGTTAGAACGATTTATGAAACGATGCCCTGAGTGCGGTAGAAATTACAACGACGATTCGATGAGCTTTTGTCTCGACGACGGAGCCGAATTGCTTTTCGGCCCGGTGTTTGTGGATGAACCGGCGACGGCGATATTGCACTCGACGGCTGTTCCCGGCGTGGCTCCGACGCGGGCTCAAATTCACATGACCGATCAGACGGCGGTTTTGCCGACAGGCACCAGCCATATCGTTCCAATATCGACCGGGTTTGATAAGCGTTTGCTGGCTGTTCCGCTCGTATCTGTCATTCTTGTTCTCGGCGGATTCTTTGGCTACAAATACTTTTCTCCGACAACACAGATCGAGTCAATCGCCGTGATGCCGTTTGTCAACGAAAGTGGTAATGCCGATGTCGAATATCTCTCCGACGGCATGACCGAGACCCGAGGCGACGGACATTCTTAAGGAACTTGAGCAAAGATACTACAACCGACAGGCTGACGCCGTTGACGTGGCAGCACTCTACGCAGGGCTCGGAGATAAAGAGCAAGTGTTCATATGGCTGGACAAGGCTTTCGCCGACCACAGTTCTTTACTGGTTGATCTCCGGGCGGAGTTTCCGTTCGCGGGGGTTCTAGACGACCCACGTTACCGGGATCTTCGCAGACGTATGAATATGCCGGAATAGTAATTACGAAACGATGCCCTGGATGCGGATTACAGCACTAAGGCGAAGAGCCGTCAAAAGTTTATAAAAATAATATGTCTATGAATGAAAAAGTTGCGCTGATCACGGGAGCGAGCAGCGGGATCGGGAGGGCGACCGCCGCAGCGTTCGCCGCGAGGGGAGCGAACGTAGTCCTCGCTGCCAGAAGGCAGGACGAGCTGGACTCGCTCGTGGCCGAGATCGAAGCCGCTGGCGGGAAAGCTACAGCGATCAAAACTGATGTGTCCAACGCTAAGGACGTTGAGCAGATGGTCGCTCACGCTCTCGCGAAGTTCGGCCGTCTCGACTACGCGGTGAATAACGCCGGGATCGAAGGGCGGATCGCAAACATCGTCGATCTGCCAGAGGACGACTGGGACAAGGTTCTCGATATCAATCTCAAGGGTAATTACCTGTGCTTGAAATACGAGGCGCGGGCGATGATAGATGGCGGACGCGGAGGGGCGATCGTCAATGTCGGATCGGTAAACTCGTTTCTTGGCTTTGGGTCAGGAGCAGCTTACGTCGCGTCCAAGCACGGACAGGTTGGACTGACGACAAGCGCGTCGGCTGAACTGGCGCCGCAGGGCATCAGGGTCAATATCGTCTGCCCAGGCTTTGTCGATACCCCGATGCATCACCGGATCCGCGGCGTCGTCGGTGACGAGATCTTCGACGATGGCATGGTTCCGCAGGTCCACGTCCGACGTGTCGGGAAGCCCGAAGAGATCGCGTCCTCGATCCTGTACCTGTGTTCAGACGAGGCGAGTTACATAACCGGAACGACTCTGACGCCCGACGGCGGATTCACGATGACGATATGAGAGGCCTGGATCGGAGGATTTGAGAAATATGTACAGAGACCTACTTAAGGTAATTGCGGCAGCGTGGATCTTATGAAGAGATGCCCTGAATGCGGGAGACAGTACAACGACGATTCGATGAGCTTTTGTCTGGATGACGGAGCGGAGTTGCTTTTCGGTCCGGCCTCCGGGGCAGAGCCTTCTTTGTCGGTCGGGGACGAACCGCAAACCGCGATCCTGCACGACACCTCGGGTAGCGACGCAGCGACCCGAGCTCAAATATTCACGACCGATCAGACCGCAATTCTCCAATCGGGCATCGCGGATTTGCCAACGCCCAAGACACTCGATAAGCGATTGTTGCTAGCACCGATCGCTCTCGCAGTTATCGTAATCGGAGGGTTCGTAGGCTATCGATATTTCAATGCTTCGGCCAGCGAACAAGTCGATTCGATCGCTGTGCTTCCATTCGAAAATCGCAGCGGTAGCGCTGATACGGAATACCTCTCCGATGGGTTGGCTGATTCACTTATCTATCGGCTCTCGCAATTGCCGAACTTAAAGGTAAGCCCGACGAGTTCGGTGATGCGATACAAAGGCAAGGAAACCGATATTGCGCAGATCGCAAAGGAGCTTGAGGTTGACGCAGTGATGTCAGGCCGGCTCGTCCAGCGCGGCGATGATCTTTCGATCAGCGTACAACTTATCGATTCCCGCACTGCGAAACTTATTTGGGCGGAGCAGTACGATCGCAAGATGGCGGATTTGCTCGCAACCCAGCGTGAGATCGCGACGACGATAACGCAAAAATTGCAGTTGAAACTGACCGGCGAAGAAGCAAAGGGAATTACCAAAAAGTACACGGATAATAACGATGCGTATCAACTGTATTTGAAGGGGCGTTATCACCTCGCGAAGCGTACGAAGGACGACATAGTAAAGGGAATCGAATATTTTCAGCAGGCGATAAAGCTCGATCCAAACTTCGCATTGGCGTATGCAAGGATATCCGACTCGTACATGAGTATGCCGGCATATCCGTACATGGATCCAAAGGAGGCATTTCCACAAGCGACGGCGGCGGCCTTACGAGCCGTCGAGATCGATCCAACGCTCGCAGAAGGGCATACCTTCCTCGGGATGACGCTGGCAATTGCGGAGTGGAATTGGGCGGACGCGGAGCGAGAACTGAAACGCGGGATCGAACTTGATCCGAATAATGCGGCAACACATTTTCGTTATGGACAGATCTACCTGGCAGATATCGGCCGCCTTGACGAAGCCATTGCAACCGTAAAGCGTTCCCTCGAACTGGAACCGCTTGACCTTAACATGGGGGCGAACCTCGCGTGGTTGTATCTACTGGCACGGCAGAATGACAACGCTCTCGAACAAGCAAAGAAAGTATATGAGATGGAACCGGCCTTTCCCGTTGGCCGATGGATGCTTGGCGAGTCTTACCTTTTGAATGGCATGTACGAAGAGTCCATCGCAAGTAGTAAGCAAACTCTGGAAGCCAACCCAACGACGCAGTATGCGCTCCGTAACCTAGGCATCGCCTACGCAAAATCTGGTCGTCGACGCGAGGCTCAGGATGTCCTTCAACAATTCAGAGACTTGCGGAAAACACAGTATGTCATTTCATCACGCGTCGCCGCTCTGTACGCCGCTCTCGGAGACAAGGATCAGGCTTTCGCTGAACTTGATAGGGCATTCGACGAGCACGATTGGCACTTGCAGCGGATCAAAGTTGACCCGTTCCTGGATCCCTTGCGCGATGATCCGAGGTTCAAGGCGTTGATGAAACGCATGAATCTGCCGGAATAAGAACTCATGAAACGATGCCCTGAATGCGGTCGAAAGTATGACGAGTCGATGATGTTCTGTCTCGACGACGGTGCCGAGTTGCTCTATGGCCCTGCGTCGACGGACGAGCCGGCGACGGCTTTTCTTCATACAACGGATGCTGTCGACGACGCTCCGACGCGTGCGCAGATAAGCACGACAGACGCGACCGCGATCCTGAATACCGGATCGGATCCGCTGCTTCGAACGACCTTAGGGGAACAGGCAAATTCGCTGAATGCGCCCGAGAAAAAAGCAGCGAAGCCACAGTTAGTAATAGGCATCGCGGTACTCGTTTTGGCTGCAGCATTCCTCGGCTACAAATACTTTTCTCCCGCCAAACTGATCGAGTCGATCGCCGTTATGCCGTTCGTCAACGAGAGCGGGAATGCGGACGTCGAGTATCTAAGCGATGGAATGACCGAGACACTCATCAAGAGCCTGTCGAATCTGCCAAATTTGAATGTGAAGCCTCGCTCGTCGGTGTTTCGATACAAGGGCAAGGATACCGACGTCAAAACCATCGGCAAAGAGTTAAACGTCGAGGCGGTATTGAACGGCAGGGTCTTTCAGCGTGGCGACCAACTGACGCTTAGCCTGGAGCTGATCGACGTCCAGAATGACAAAGTGCTGTGGACCGAACAATACCAGCGCGGCCGATCAGATCTCGTTTCCCTGCAAAGCGAGATCGCCAAAGATGTTTCGAACAAACTGAAACTGAAGCTATCGGGTGCGGAAGAGGCAAAAGTAACCAAGACCTCAACGGCAAACCCGGAAGCGTATCAGCTTTATCTCAGAGGTCGCTATCAATGGAACAAACGCACGGGTGATTCGCTCAAACAGGCGGTCGAGTTTTTCAATCAGGCAATCGAAAAAGACCCGAATTACGCTCTTGCCTATTCAGGCTTGGCGGAAAGTTACACGTTGTTTGGGAATTACGGCGTTGCGCCGCAGCTCGACGCGATGCCGAAAGCGAAGGCGGCTGCCTTGCGGGCGATTGAACTCGACGATTCGCTGGCGGAACCTCGCGTCGCGCTCGGGATCTTTTATTCAAACTTTGCGTGGAATCAGCTTGCCGCCGAAAAGGAATTTCGCCGCGCCATTGAATTGAACCCGAACTATGCGACCGCCCATCAGCAGTTCGGAGTTGAATGTCTGACCGCAATGGGGAGATTCGACGAAGCCATCGCCGAGGGAAAACGCGCCCAGGAACTCGACCCGCTTTCGCCGATCATCGGCGCGGATCTGGGTCAAATTCTGTTCCGAGCACGACGATTTGACGAAGCCGTCGCGCAGCTCGATCGCGTTCTGGCCCTCGATCAGAATTTCTGGGTCGCACATTGGTATATGGGCCAGGCGTTACACGCCAAAGGGCAATACGCGGAAGCTGTCGCGTCGTATCGAAGAGGTTTGACGTTAAGCGACAATCCGTTTCTCAAAGCGTTGCTCATCCGCTCTCTAGCGAAGATGGGCGAGCGGGGCGAAGCCGTCAAATTAGTCGGCGAATTGCAGGCTGAGTCTAACCGCCGCTACGTTTCGAGTTCGGTTTTCGCCGTCTCCTACGGAGCTCTTGGCGAAAAGGAAAAGGCCTTCGCCTTCCTCGAAAAAGACATTGCCGAACGCGATGCGCGCCCGCCGTTGTTTTCGATCAATCCGATCTGGGATGAGCTGCGCGACGACCCACGTTTCACTGATTTGGTGCGCCGCGTCGAAGCGGCAAAGACGGATTAACTTTAGCGCCGCCCCCTGCGATACAAAGACATGGTGAAACGGATGGGTCTGCCTGAATAAGCTTTTATGAAACGATGCCCTGAATGCGGCCGAGAATACGACAACTCATCGATGTTCTGTCTCGATGACGGAGCGGAATTGTTGTACGGCCCGGCGCGATCGATGATCAGCAGCCGTTTGCATATTACGTCAGGCTGCCGACCTTCGACAGGCTTCGCGTCGACAAACGTTTCAAAGATCTCGTGGCACGGCTCGGGCTGGCGGAAGATAACCGATGAAGAAGAAAGTCTCTCCCCGCACCTTGTTATTGCAATCGATATCGGTAAAAAACTATGAATAAAATTTTGATGTTATTAATGATCACGCTCGGTGCGTCTATGGGCGCTTATGCGCAAACGAAAACTTCGATCGACTCAAAGGTCGAAGCACAAATAATCGCCCTCGAAAGAGCCGGGTGGGAAGCTTGGAAAAACAAGAATCCCGCGTGGTATCAGGCTAATACTACGGAGGGCGTGATCTTGATAAGCGCCGACGGTGTTTCAAATAAAGCTCAAATGATAAAAGATCTTTCAGCTTGTGAGGTCAAAAGTTTCGCACTCGACGATTTCAAGTTCGTGATGCTTAACAAAGAAGCTGCCTTGATGACATATACGGCAACGCAGGATGGCGAGTGCGGCGGACAGAAGTTACCGGCGCGGGTTCGATCAACGGTCAATTATGTCAAACGCGGTGGCAGATGGCTTGAAGCGATGTACATGGAAACTCCGATGACCGGGCAAAGCGGTGCGATGCAAAGTGAGAGGCCCGAGACTTTCGCCCTTCGCCCGGCAGTCGAAAAAGAATACGGCTATATCCATGCGATGCGGATTGGTAACGATCTGAAAATTTCCGGTACTGTCAGCATGGACGACAACGGAACGCTCACTGCTCCCGGCGACCTCGAACAGCAGATGAAGAACTGTTACGCCGATCTCGAGAAAATCCTTAAACGTTTTGGTTACACCTTCGACGATGTGACGGTGGAGAATGTTTTCACAACCGACATGGCAGGATTTATCAATGTCGCGGGCTATCGGAATTCGATCTACAAAAACGGCTTCCCGACTGGGACGTGGCTCGAAGTCAAAGGCCTGGCCCTTCCCGGACAACTGATCTAAATCGATATGGAAGCGCATAAGACTAAGTAACTATCGAGAACACGAATTACCCCGATAGCCGACGAATAGCCTATGAAGAAATGTCCGCAATGCGGCCGCGAGTATGACTCGATGATGATGTTCTGTTTCAATGACGGAGCCGAGTTGCTGTACGGCCCCGCGTCAATAGATGGGCCGCCGACGGCGATCTTGCACTCGACCAAAGCGGTTGGGGACGCCGAAACTCTTGTGCAAATTCACACTACAGAAAAGACGGTGGTTCTGCCGTCGAATGCCCGCTTAATGAACTTATGAAACGCTGTCCGCAATGTGACAAGACTTACGCTGACGACACGTTGAATTTCTGCCTCGACGATGGCGCGTGGTTGACCGCTAGCGATGAACCGGCGACGGCGATCTTGTCAGAGTATGGAGTCCCCCCTTCAGGCGGCTTCACCGATGTTGTGAAGACTCAGTTATTTGAGGGTCGGGAAACAAACGAAAATCCACAATCCACAATCCGCATTCCGCAATCGGGCGGGTACGACTCGACCGCATCGACTCGTACCTTCGACAAACGTTTGCTGCTTGCACCTATCATTCTTGCCGTCATCGTACTCGCCGGATTAGCCGTGTACAAGTATCTTGGGTCGGCCGGCAGCCGACAGATCAATTCGATCGCGGTCCTTCCGTTTCAAAACCGCAGCGACGACCCCGACACCGATTATCTCTCCGACGGCATCGCCGAGTCCCTCATCTTCCGCCTGACACAGCTTCCGGGACTAAAAGTCAGTCCGACAAGCTCTGTCATGCGGTACAAGGGTAAGGACATCGACATGGCGAAGATCGCCGCCGAGCTTGGAGTCGATGCCGTTATGACCGGCCGTTTGACGAAGCGAGGCGATAATCTGAATATCACTGTCGAGCTCGTCGATGTTCGATCGAACACGTCGCTTTGGGGAGAGCAGTATGAGCGCAAGATGTCGGACCTGCTTGCTACTCAACGCGAGATCGCTGCCGCCATTACGCAGAAGCTTCAGCTCAAGCTTGCGGGGAACGAAACTGGTATTACAAAAAAATACACGAACAACAACGAGGCATATCAACTCTGGTTGAAGGCCCGGTTTCATTTCGCCAAGCGAACGAAAGAAGATCTCTTCAAGAGCATCGAGATCTATGAAGAAGCGGTGAAGCTCGATCCAAATTTTGCTCTCGCCTACGTCGGTATTGCAGAGTCCTGGACCGTTATACCGTCATTTCCATATGCCTCGCCCGCAGAATGCGTACCGAAAGCAAAAGCTGCCGCGGCGAAAGCTCTCGAGCTCGACCCTGACCTTCCTGAGGCGCATACCGTCTCCGCGATGATCGCGGCGACATATGATTGGGACTGGGCACGCGCCGAGGCGGGCTTTAAAAGAGCACTCGAGCTTGATCCAAATTTGGCGGTCACACACTATCGTTACGCTTGGACATTTCTGAGCCCGATGGGACGTCACGATGAGGCGATCGCGGAAATGAAGATCGCAATGGAGAAGGAGCCACTCTATCTGATCCAAGGTGCAAACTTTGCAGGTGTTCTGATGTACGCGCGAAGATTCGACGAAGCCGTCGAGCAAGCGAAGAAGACATACGATCTCGATCCGAATTTTGTCGGCGGCAAAAACTGGCTCTGCCATACATACAATTTAAAAGGCATGTACGCCGAGTCGCTCGCTATTTCCGAAAAGTCACTCGACTCGGATATGCCTTTTCTGTCGGATGCGGGATACGCCTACGCGAAAACCAATCAGCGGGAGAAAGCTCTTGCGATTATCGAACGATGGAAGGAAGGCGAAAAGAAAAAATATGTGATGAACTACTGGGTGGCCATTACATATGCCGCTATCGGCGACAAGGACGGAGCGTTCGCCGAGCTTGAGAAGGCATACAAGAACCACGACTGGTTTCTCCAGCGGATAAAGGTCGACCCGTTCATGGATCCGCTACGCGACGATCCGCGATTCGATGAAATGGTAAAGCGCATTCATTTGCCCGAGTAGTGGATCCACGAAGCGACCATTCTGGGTGCGCCGCGCGATAGAAATTGTCTGATCGAATGAGTTTGGAGAAGAAACTCGCGAACTAAATTAATATGAGCGAAACACGAGCCGACTTTCTCGAATTGAATGAAGATGTTTCCGCATCGCCGTTATGGAACCGTGACCTGGCTCCGACGACGATCGAGCAGCGGACTTGGTCGACTTGGAACATTGCGGCGCTCTGGATCGGGATGAGCGTCGTGATCACGACGTATACGCTGGCCGGTGGGTTTATTGAGGCAGGCATGACGTGGTGGCAGGCGATGCTGACGATACTGCTCGGCAATTGCATTGTGCTGATACCGATGGTCCTGAACGCACATGCAGGAACAAAATACGGCGTGTCGTTTCCGGTGCTTGCGCGTGCGTCGTTTGGTACAAGAGGCGCGAATATTCCGGCGCTGCTGCGTGCAATCGTGGCATGCGGCTGGTTCGGTATCCAAACCTGGATCGGCGGCACCGCGATCGACGCGCTTCTGACCGCGGTTTGGAGCGGTTGGGCTTCATTCGATACATCGATCGCCGGAAATCCGTTTCATACGTGGATATCGTTTTTCTTGTTTTGGCTGATCCAGGTGGTGATCATTTTAAAGGGGATCGAAGGAATCAAGTACCTCGAATCATGGTCCGCACCACTCCTGCTTTTTGGCGGATTGATATTACTCGTTTGGGCGACGAACGCGGCGGGCGGTATCGGCAACGTTTTGTCCGGTTCGTCGGCGCTTCAAAAAACGAGCGGAACATTCTGGACCATTTTTCCGGGGGCGCTCACGGCATCGGTAGGCTACTGGGCAACGCTAAGTTTGAATATTCCGGACTTTACCCGTTACTCGAAATCGCAGAAGTCACAGATGCTCGGTCAAGCACTCGGTCTGCCGCTGACGATGACGGCGTTCGCGTTCATCGGCGTCGCGGTCACCAGTGCGACGGTTATTATCTACGGCGAAGCGATCCCCGATCCGGTACGATTGATCCAGAAGTTCGACAATACGATTGTCATCCTGTTTGCGATGCTCGTTATCTTTGTTGCGCAACTTTCCACCAACATGGCCGCCAACGTCGTTTCGCCATCGAACGATTTTTCGAATCTGAATCCGAAACGTATCACCTATGTCACCGGCGGCCTGATAACTGCCGTCATCGGTATCTTGATGATGCCGTGGCAATTGATGTCCTCGATGGGGGCGTATATTTTTACCTGGCTTATAGGTTATTCGGGTTTGATGGGGGCGATCGGCGGAATCCTGATCTGCGATTATTTTCTCATCCGAGGTCGCCGTCTCGAACTTGCCGAACTATTCAAGACCGATGGGATCTATTCCTACGGTAACGGTTTCAACTGGCGGGCGATCGTGGCGCTGGTTGTCGCGATCGCGCCAGTAGTACCGGGTTTTATCCGAGCAGCAACAACCTCGGGGGGACGCGTTTCCGATCCGAATATTTTCGACACGCTATACGTCTACGCGTGGTTCGTTACCTTCGGAATTGCGTTTGTGTTGTATTATCTGCTAAGTAAATCAACACCCAGTTCACAAGCCGAAGGACAATAAAGCGTCTATGTCAAGAATAATCAAAGCGGGACTAATCCAGGCTCACAATCAGGAAGCGGCCGACGCGCCGATCGCACAGATAAAAAAAGCAAACATCGACCACCAGATGAAGTTTGTCGAAGATGCGGCAAAGCAGGGTGTCCAGATGCTCTGCTTTCAGGAGATCTTCACAACGCCGTACTTCTGCGCCGAACAGCAGACGCGCTGGTATGAGGCGGTCGAGAAAATTCCCGACGGCCCGACCGTAAAGCTGATGCAGGAGGTCGCAAAACAGCACGGCATGGTTCTCGTCGTACCGATCTACGAAGAAGAGCAGACTGGAATTTATTACAACAGTGCGGCGGTGATCGATGCGGATGGAAAGTTTCTCGGGACGTATCGAAAGACGCACATCCCGCACGTCAATCCCGGGTTCTGGGAGAAATTCTATTTCCGTCCGGGCAATCTCGGCTATCCGTGTTTCGACACCGCGTTCGGTCGCATCGGAGTTTACATCTGCTACGACCGGCACTTTCCCGAAGGAGCACGATGCCTTGGATTGAATGGCGCCGAGATCATCTTCAATCCGTCTGCGACGGTCGCAGGTTTGAGCGAGTATCTATGGAAACTCGAGCAGCCCGCACACGCTGTCGCAAACGGATACTTCGTCGGAGCGATCAATCGCGTCGGCACCGAGGCTCCGTGGAATATCGGCGAATTTTACGGACAGAGTTATTTTTGCGATCCGCGGGGTCAGATCATCGCGGAAGCTTCACGCGACAAAGACGAGCTGGTAGTGGCCGATCTCGACATGGAAGTTATCCGGGAGGTCCGAAACACGTGGCAGTTTTTCCGCGATCGGCGACCGGATGCGTACGGACAGATAGTGGCTGACTAGACCTTCTAAATCGATACGAGAGGAAAATGTTTAATGATCTATATTCACAAAAACAATCAGCAAACGGGACCTTACGAAGAACATGTCGTATTGGATCAGCTTAAGAGCGGATTTTTAGCGCCTGAGGATCTGGGCATCAGGCAGGGCGATAGTCAGTGGGAACCGCTTCGTACAATGTTTCCCCAGGTTGTGCCGATCGATGCACCGCGGGCGGTCGCATTCGCGGCTCCGGGAGGTAAATCCGTTACCCCACCATCAAGTTCGACAGAGCCGGAGCCCCAGTATCGAAAGACAACGTTGCAAAAGGTATTTTTCGGGCTCTGCTTCCTCGGCGCGATCGTAATTCTTGCGGCGACTGTGTACTACATCTTTACCTTCGGAAGTTCCGGAAATCTCGAGGCTGACCTGTCGAGGCTTGGATTTCGAGACCTCGCGAAATACCTCGCCATCGGAACCTTTGTTGGCGGCTTCTTCATGTTCCTTGCTCTTCTGTTGTCGTTTAAGAGAAAGCTCATCCGATCGAACGGAGCTCGCATGGCGCTCAGGGTATTTTTTGTTCTGGTTGTGCTTACGGGATTAGCCAGTGCTGCCTTTGGCGCCATAAGTTATTTGAGTTACAGCCCGCCGACCCGGACGAAAGCTTCTGAGTCGAACGAACTTTTGCGGGCTCTCGAAGCAGGTTCGGAAACGACGGGCCCTTACGAAAAGGCCATGTTCGCCCTCCCAATCGGAGCGGGGTTGTTTTTGTTTGGATTGTCGGGAGTATTGATGGCGAAACGTCCTCGAGACTAGGCGTCATCACGATCGAAATACATATGTCGGAGAATTACTGCACCCCACTTGACCTCACACAGATCGAAAGCAATTTCGCCGAGATCAATCCGGCAATGACGCCGGCCGAAGCCGCGGTCGAAGCAAACCGGTGTCTCTACTGCTACGACGCTCCGTGCATGCACGCGTGTCCGACGCACATCGACGTGCCGGGTTTCATCAAAAAGATCGCGAGCGGTAATCTCACCGGATCGGCTCGAGTGATCTTCGACGCAAATCCGATCGGTGCGACGTGCGCGCGTGTGTGTCCGGTCGAAGTATTGTGCGAAGGTGCATGCGTCGAAAAAACTCTTCTTCAAAAACCGATCGAGATCGGGCGGCTGCAGAGATACGCTACCGACTATGCGCTCTCTAGCGAAAAGCAGATATTCACGAAAGGCGAATCGAACGGGAAGTCGGTCGGCATTGTTGGATCGGGGCCGGCGGGCCTCTCGTGCGCCGCGTATCTTGCCCGGCTCGGCTACGACGTGAGCGTTTATGAGCAGAAAGAAAAACCCGGCGGTCTCGACACATACGGAATGGCTGAATACAAAATGCCCCAAGCTGTGTCGCTGAGTGAGGTAGAAAGGATCGCGGGGATGGGCGTGAAGTTTGTTTTGAATACGAGGATCGGTGTCGAGAGCCATTCTCCTTCCGAAACGGCATCGGCCCCGACTACATCCGAACCAATCGAAAATCCAAAATCTAAAATCCAAAATCCGCAGTCAGTCTCGTTCGGCGACCTCGATAAATGGCACGACGCGATCTTTCTTGGCGTCGGTTTAGGAGAAACAAACGACCTAAATATTCCGGGCGAAGACCTCGACGGTGTCTATGACGCACTGGCGTTCATCGAAAAGATAAAAACGCGCGATTGGAAATCGGTGCCGCTTGGCAAGGTCGTCGTCGTCATCGGCGCGGGAAATACCGCGATCGATGCCGTTACCCAGGCAAAGCGTCTCGGAGCTGAAAAGGTGATCATGGTCTATCGCCGCACGGAACAGGACGCGTCGGCATACGCTTATGAAATGGAGCTTGCTCGCAAGGACGGCATCGAGTTCGTATGGCAAGCCGCGCCGGTCGGCATTCTCGCCGGCGAGAATGGAACACGCCTGTCGCTTCGCTGCGAAAAAACCGACGGCTCGCTGGCTCTTATCGAGATCCCTTGCGACATGGTGATCAAAGCGGTCGGCCAACAGAAAATGCGGAGCTTTTTTGCGGACATCGCCGCAGTTGCGACTGACGAAAAAGGTCGGGTCACTGTCAACGAACAGATGCAGACTTCAAACCCGAAAATCTTCGCGGGTGGCGATTGTGCCAACGGCGGAGCCGAAGCCGTCGATGCCGCCCAAATGGGCAAGCTCGCGGCGCAGGGAATCCACTTTGTTGTGACCGGTGAGAAGGTTAAGTTCGCCGGAAGTTCTTAGCCGCGGATTTTCGCGGATGACGCGGATCAGATCGACGTAGCGATGGAGCACTCTCCCATAAAACATCGCGAGCTCACGGACAGTATCGTTGGTACCTTTTACGAAGTTTACAACGAACTGGGTCACGGTTTCATCGAGTCTGTCTATGAGAAATCGCTTGCAATTGCGTTGCGGGAAAAGGGTCATGAGGTCGTTCAGCAGCTAGATGTTCCAGTTTGGTTTCGTGGGGAACGGGTAGGAGATTTTGCTGCGGACGTTCTTGTTGCCGGGACAGTCATCCTGGAACTCAAATCGGCGAGATCGATTGACCCAGCTCATATTGCGCAGCTATTAAATTACTTGCGTGCGACAGAGATCGAGGTCGGCCTACTGCTCAACTTTGGTCCGAAGCCTGAGTTTAAGCGGCTCGTGTTCGACAACTCTCGTAAGAAACGACCGGATCAGGATGGAATTCTTACAAGCCTTTTTCGTGACTAATAATCTTATCCGCGTCATCCGCGAAAATCCGCGGCAAAAATCTTATGGCAGATCTAACTAACAACTTCGCGGGAATAAAATCTCCCAATCCTTTCTGGCTCGCATCCGCGCCGCCGACGAATATGGGTTCGATGGTCGAGCGTGCGTTCGACGCGGGTTGGGGCGGCGCGGTGTGGAAAACTCTGGGTGAGCCGATCACAAATGTCTCATCGAGATTAGCGGCGCTGGATCAAGGCGCGTTGCGGATGATCGGCTTGAACAACATCGAGCTGATCACCGACCGTCCGCTTGACGTAAATTTTAAGGAAATCGCCGCGTGCAAAAAGAAATATCCAGATCATGCCGTCATCGTCTCGTTGATGGTCGAATCAAAACGCGAAGCCTGGCACGAGATCGTTAAGAAATCTCAAGATACGGGGGCCGACGGTTTCGAATTGAACTTCGGATGCCCGCACGGTATGTCGGAGCGCGGCATGGGTGCCGCGATGGGGCAGGTGCCGGAATACACGTGCATGGTTACCGAGTGGGTTAAAGAAGTTTCGACGCTGCCAGTGATCGTCAAGCTCACGCCGAACGTCACGCATATCGTGCCACCTGGTCACGCGGCTCAGAAGGGCGGTGCCGATGCGGTCTCGTTGATAAATACGATCAACTCGGTGATCGGTGTGGATATTGACACGATGATCCCGTATCCGAACGTAAACGGAATGGCCGCACACGGCGGATATTGCGGTCCGGCGGTAAAGCCGATCGCGCTAAATATGGTTTCCGAACTCGCTCGCGATACGGAATTCAATATTCCGATCAGCGGCATCGGCGGCATCAGCACATGGCGCGATGCGGTCGAGTTTTTACTCTTAGGCGCGGGTAACGTGCAGGTCTGCACCGCGGTCATGCATTATGGATATCGAATCGTCGAGGACATGATCGACGGGCTGAATAATTATCTCGACGAGAAAGGATTCGCGTCCGTAAATGACATCATCGGCAAATCAGTCGAGCGTATGACGGATTGGGGAAATCTCGACCTCAACTACGACGTCAAAGCTCAGGTCAACAACGAGCATTGCATCCGATGCAATCTCTGCTACATCGCGTGCGAGGACGGAGCACACCAGAGTTTTCAGTTTCACGAAGTCGACGGAAAACGTTATCCGTACGTCATCGATGAAGAATGCGTCGGGTGTAATCTCTGCGCTCTGGTTTGCCCCTCACCCGGCGCGATCACAATGAAACGCGTCGATGCGGGAGGGCCGGCAGAGTCGTGGAGAGATCGGACGAGTGGGAAGTAGATGAAACTTATATATGATTCCAGAAACACATCTCGTCCCGATATGGTGCCGAATCCGATATGTTTTGTTGGTGGTCGTCTGGATTTGCGTTGTTTCCAGGTCCAACGCGATAACGCAGGAATCCGTAAAAACGTCTGCGGTTGACAAGCCCGTTGCGCTCAAGGTCTACGAGATCGGCAAAGTCTCCAACCGCGAATTCGCTCGAAAGTGGAAACGCGAGAATTGGGCATTCAGTGATTGGTTAATCCAGCTTTACATAATCAACTACGGCAATAATAAAGACGTTGCACTTCGCGAAAAGGTGATCGCGGATTCGATTGCTTTTCGCCACTTCGACCGAATCCGAATTACATTGGTTCGAGGCGGCCTAGTTGACGGACCCAAAACTGTTGTCTGGAAGATTCCGCCGGGTGCGGAGTATCCGAAACCTTAATTCCTGCATGCCATGCAAACAACCCGGCTCACAGTTGGGGTCAACATTGAGCTAACCAAAACTTTTAAGCCAGCGGTTTAAATTGCCTCCACCTTTAGGTGGAGGAACTTGCCATCACATTACGGGCTTTAGCCAAATTTGGCTGAAGCCGGGGAAGTACCTTGATAAATGTTTGGCTAAAGCCGCGCTCGGGACAACCACTTTCCTCCACCTAAAGGTGGAGGCAATTTAAAAGATGGCTCAACAGGTAAGTACCGGTCGTCGGGTGGTCAAAGCTTCTGGCTCTCACTCACTCACTCACTCACTCAGGCGGGAAAAGAAAAGGCCGGACGATAATCGAATCGCCCGGCCTAATACTTTGGGTTATAAAACGATCAGCGACTTCCCACAAAATTCACGCCGCTGACGTTTCCGTTGACAACAATGTCGGAGAATGGTGGTGCGAACGTGTAGCGACTTGCTGACGGGGTGACCCTGTAAGTGAACCCGATCGCAACGTTGGAGAACGAGTAACTGCCATCACCCGCGGTGGTGGTGGTGACGGTGGGTCCCGACGGGAGCCGGAGCAGACTGACAGTAGCACCGGCAAGCCCCTTCCCATTCGCTGCCTTGGTGACGAACCCGCTGACGGTAGCATTCGGAGCAGGTGTCGGAGTCGGCGTCGGCGGCGGCGGCGTGGGTGTAGGTGTCGGAGGCGGCGGCGTGGGCGTAGGAGTTGGCGGCGGGCCACCGGGCCATGGATCGAAGTTCTCTGTCACCGAAGCCGGCGACGTCGATTGTATGGTGGCATTGAAGCCCATCCCTCGTCGGCGAAATCCCTCGCGAACATCATCCGCGTCCGCGGTTGAAAACGACAGCGCCGCTGAAATGATCGCATCGCGCTCCTGAAGAAATGTCGGGCCGGTCGGTGCGAGTTTCATTCCGTCGGTGACAACCTGAAGTACCCGTTCGGTGCCGGCAGTAAATCCAAGTCTCGCGACCATCAACGCTCTCGCTTCCCAAAGAGCGCTGCTCCAGATCTCGCCCGCATTGTGAACGGCATCGCACTGCGTCGCACCAAACGGTCCCCGTGGAAATGCCCCGTCAGTGTTTATCGTCGTGTTGCAGTTGGAATTCAGATGTCGAAAAGTCAGCGGGTTGTGCGGTTTCCCGTTCGGTCCCGTGAATGCGATCACGGCCTTCGGAAAACGGCGAATTCCGTAATAGTAGTTCGACGTAAATCCGCTCGCGCCCAGATAAGTGGCGTATCCGCCAGTCGTGTAGATGCCGTTGATCGGATCGGTCGGTTCGGCGAGCATCGTGTGACCGTACCAGTCGCCCCAACCTTCGCCCATCCCGCGCGACATGTTCGTCGAGAGACCCGAGGCATTTCCGTGCAGTCGATTCGACAAGCCGTGCGTGACTTCATGGATGATGATGTCCGCATCTGCAGTTCCGTCGTAATCGGGCGTCGGGCCGGTCCAGATGTACATTTGCATCCGGCCCCGGCCACCATCGGCCGGTGTCGAGAAATTAGCGTTGTTCGTTCCCGACGAGTCCTGCCCCTCGGATGAAACTCGATCATTGCCGGCTCCGCCGCGGCCGAAGTTGTTGTGTTGGAAATTGCGGGCGGCTTCGGTGAAGCCACGTTTATAGAGCTCGTCGTGATAACGGTTCATGACGTAGAACATCTGAATTACCGCGCCCCGTTGTGCCTGTGTTGTTAAAGGTGCATCCCCGGGTGCCGGATTTCCCGGAGGGGGGTTCCAGGTCGATGAAAACACGCGGTTCGGACTTCCGATCTGCGGCGCATCGACCCCGTTCAGACCAGCACGGTCGATTCCGGCTTCGTTCGAGTTGCCGTCTGTAATGTTCGTTCCGTCTGTTACCCAGCCGTTGTTGTTGAAGGATAGAGCGCCTTCGTTACCTATCAGGGTCACGTTACTCCGCGATATTACAGCGGCCTGTGATCCGTTGGGGCTCGTCGGACCCGGCGTAAACGGCGCGGGACTGTCCGCAACATCGAGATAAGAATTCGCATTACGGTAGACGTTGTATGTGGCCGGTTGGGCCTGATCTTCGGTAATGTTTTTTCGCCAGAGCATCGTGCCTGTGACGGCATCGACAATAACGTAATACGAATCGACCGGCTGCCAGATCAAAACTCTCCACGACGGTATCGTGACACCGGGCTCGGTCGGGAAGTACATTTTCTCGGCGGTTGTCGCCCATTCGCTATTTCCGAATACTGCTTTCAGATCTGAGGATGCCTTTGCATCCAGTTTTAGATCACCGGTCGTCAGATCGTGATCGATATGATCGGCTGCCGCTCTTACGGCGGCTGACGGATCGCCGAAGTCCTTGGCGACGGCTTCGTAATCAAGGCCGGGAGCAACATTGTTGATGATGCGAACGATGCTGCCGCTCCGGTCGAAGCCGGCCTTTACCTCACCCGCAAATACCGGCACGCCGTTTATCTGTTGTTCGAGATGCGTGAACGAAAGATTGCCGTCCGGGTTTGTATAATCCGCCGTGACGCGAAGCGCATCCGTCTGGCCGCGATCAAGTCCGACAAGTGAAGAGTTCTCCTTGAGGAACGATTTGAGGATTTCGGGCCGCGACCCGCGGTTAGGTTGAGATAATAGTGGGGAGTCGTCTTTCCATACGTTTGGCGAGATAACTTCGACCGCGCCGAGACGATCGCCGTATTCGACAACGACGTCCGAGATCCTCGCTCGCAAAGCCTCCTCACCACGAACGAGGTCCTCACGGATGGCGGCGACAGACGACGCATCATGACCGAGTCGGCCTCGGAAGTTAACCAAAGCGTCGGACGATTCCGCGTCCTTTTGAAGCCGGATGTCAAAATTCGGAAGTCCGCGCAGTTCGGTGGTGGATTTTTCCGCGGCGGCGGCACGATTCCCGGATTTCGAGCCAAACAATCCGGGCAGAACCGCGGCACCCGCGATCAGCATAGTGGCAATCGCAAGAACGGCGATCGTCCTCGACGTGACGGTTGAAGAGTCTTTCATTTGTCGGATCCTCCTGAGAGTTTGAAATCAGAGTTGAAGCCCGTAAATAGCTTTTCCTCGGGTTACGAAATACAGCCTAGCGAGAAAAAGATCATGAAAAAAATGGTTTGCTCGCTTCGTGACACGTAGTCTACCACAGCCGCGAAGTCGCACTAACAGTATTTAAATCGACCTGCGCTCGATCGATCGGGCCGCTATTTTTCCCAACGCTTTGACAAATCGGTCGAAGGTCGAGAACCGCTGATCTTGTGTAAATCCTTTCACGAACCTTGCATAGATCTGCTGGGCGATGACGGCGATCTTGAACGTCCCGAAGACGTAATAGAACAAGATATTCGACGCGTCACGCCCGGTGGCATCCTCGTACATTTCCACCAACTCGCGGCGCGAAATATTCTCCATCAGCACCCGCGGATTGAACGGCATGGCGAGCATCTCTTCGCCGGAGTCGGCCGACATCCAGTAGCCGAGCGTTGTGCCGAGATCCATCAGAGGATCTCCGACCGTCACCATTTCCCAATCGAGTACGGCCGTGATCTGCGTCAGATCGTTAGGATCCAACATGATGTTGTCGAACTTGTAATCGTTGTGCACGAGCGACGCACCCGATTCCGATGGAATGTTCTCGTTAAGCCACGCGATCGCCGATTCGAGTTCCGGCCATTCGTCCGTCTTCGCGGCGACGTATCGGTTCGTCCAGCCTTCGACCTGACGTCGGCAATAGCCCTCCGGATGGCCTAGATCACCCAGCCCGGCCGCGGCATAATCGAGTGAATGCAGCTCAGCGAGATTCCGCATAAAGCTTTTACAGACACGTCGCTGCAGGTCCGCCGAATTCGCCAGCTCATCAGGAGAACGTCCACGGATGATCAGGCCGCGTCGTCGCTCCATCAGATAGAATTCGGAGCCGATAACGGAATCGTCATCGCAGAATAAGATCGGTTTCGGCGCGGGTTCGTAAACGGCGGAGAGTTTTGACAGTACGTCGAACTCGCGGCGCATGTCGTGGGCGGTCTTGACCGTGTTACCGAATGGAGGGCGTCGCAGGACAAACTCTTCCGAACCGGTCCCGACGAGGTAGGTAAGATTCGAACTCCCGGCCGGGAACTGCTCGATGCATATATCGCCAGCCGGGTAGTTTAATTGTGATGCGAGGTAGCGGGACAAGTCTTCGACGCTGATCTCTTCGCCCGCGCGTACCGAGGTTGTCTCCCCGTTCATGAGTGGATCGATTCTACGTCGACTGCCCGGGTTTTTCTAGTATCAGGTATTGAATAGAAATTAAGCCGGCACCGTTCAGCAAAACCGATTCAGAAACACGATGCCGACCGCGAGTGAGAGCAAGACATATTATGGTCTGGGGGGTACTGGTTCCAACGTTATTGTGCTGCCCTCTTCCGGGAAGCCTTGCCGCCTTGTAGTCGAGTCATTCGCGCTATTGCAGTCGTCATCATACTGCTGCCCGTTCGACGCGTTGGATTCCGCAAAAACGATCCGAACCCGATATTTGATTCGCCGGTCTTCCCTCAAAGTTTGCACGGCACGGTAGGAGAACGTTGAGCCGGGATCAATATGTGTAAATCTGAAAAATCTGACCAGCCTGACCAAGCGTGGATCCCTTTCTTCGTCCGTGATATCGAGCACTTCGACCCACTGAGACCTCGGGTACCCTTTATACGGGTGTGTCCTCGTAAGATTTCGAACCGAGCCACTTATTACTCTGCTCAATCCCGTCCCGTTAATCTGAAAGCCATCCGCTACGCTAAGGTCGGTACACAGTCCACCGCTAGGAGTAGTCGGGACAGACGGATACGCAGGCGTAAGAGCAGGTCCTGGTGTCGGACGAGGACTAGGACTAGGACTAGGACTAGGACTCGGGGGCGGCGGGGTTACAATGACGCCGGACCCTCCACCGGTAGCAAGGCTTAAGGTGAAGCGAGCGGTGTCACCTGCCGCAACGGAGATGTTGATAGTGATAAGCAGCGTTTGAGCACTCGGGATCGTAAAACGTTCGGATCCGCCGCGTACCGTTTCTTCACGACCAGTGCCGGCGCTAACGTATGCATCGGCCGAACAGCAATCCGGCCCGCTCAAAGCAACAGATACACTGGCTCCGCCCACGGGGGCCGTGATCTGTAATCCCATTGTGCCGGGGCCAGCGCTTACGGGCATCGAGTAATAATATGTGCCCGCGGCAAGTCTTCCGGTCAGCGGCGCTGCGGCGATGGGAGTCGGATGGTCCGGGTCCCTCGATTGAGCGGGCGCGATGGTCAGGTTCAGCAAAAATACCGCGAGTAAAAAAGTAATGCACGAAAAATACCTGGTTAACACATTAATGTGTTTCATATCTTCTCCTTCGATCAACTAGACATTTCTACTACGGATATCGTTTTGAAATTCGTCGCCTCGATCGTATGGCACCGATCGCCGGCACCGGTCGCGACCCAACTCGATCTTTAACGAGCTTTGTCCGACCGAGCGTAAAATGTTGCGCCTCCGTCCAGCCGTGACTGCGTCACGACTTCGCCTTCGGTTTCGGCGCCGGCTTGATGACGGTGATCTTCACATCGAAACCGCCGACGTTTCCTTCGGG
>JBGTIQ010000074.1:0-11873 GCA_041745575.1 Pyrinomonadaceae bacterium | reverse complement strand
TCTAATATTTCGATGGCTCCTTTTATTGACGCAAGCGGGTTTCGGACCTCGTGAACGATGCCGGCCGAAAGTTCGCCGAGCGACGCTAATTTCTCTGCCTGAAGCAGCTGTTGAAAGGTCGTTTGTAGCTCATCGTAAGCTCTTCTTTTTTCCTCCGCATTTCTTTCAGCCCGTTCCCTGGATTTACGGAGTCGGTCGCCAAGAGCCCCCATTATTCCGCCGACGAGATTAAAGATCACGATCTCGGCATATTGGTTTATAGAATAATCAAAGTGCCCGTGCTGCCAGTGCAAATAAATATGCGGAGAGTAAATGATGGTTGTAAAGAGAGATGCCGCGAGGCCGCCTCTGAGACCAAATATCAAAGCGGCGGCTATGATCGGCACGTAGTAGATGCGCTGGTATATCTCGTGCCAAACTATCTGATCAGTGGGCGTGAGAAAGTGCAGGACCGTTATAAGGATGATCACAACCGCGATCACGATCCATACGTACAGGCGGTTTCGAGAGGAGATGATATTGAAGGTCTGAGTATCCATCTAGTCGTCCGAAATGCTCGAACCCGGCTCCTCTAAACCGTACTTTTGTATTCGATATATAAGTGCGCTTCGAGTAATCCCTAAATATTTTGAGGTTTGTGACTGATTTCCATCATACCGAAGGAGCGAGGTACGGATAATTTCCCGTTCTAAGGCTTCCAGATTTATCGGCTCGGACGGGAGGTCAAACCACAATTCCCCCTTTGTCGAGGAAGGGTTTTTTATGTTTGCCGGGACGTCCCGAAGAGTTAAAGTATCACCGTCGGAAAGAACCACCATTCTTTCTACCAGATTCTCCAGTTCACGAACATTCCCCATCCATGGGTAGTCGAAAAATACCTTGAACACGTCGCGAGCGATCCTTGGCGGTCTAATACCATGTTTCGAAGCGGATCGGGTGACGAAGTGTTCGGTCAGAACCGGCAGGTCGTCACGGCGTTCACGCAGCGGTGGGATGGTGATTGGCACGACGGCGAGTCGGTAGTAAAGATCCTCCCGAAACGCATTTTCCTTAATCAGCTCAGGTAAATTCTCGTTGGTTGCGGCAATTATTCGAACGTCTATTTTACGTGGGCTGTTTTCACCTATGCGTGTAACTTCCTGCTCTTGTAGCACCCGCAAAAGCCGTGTCTGTGACTGGAGCGGCATTGAGCTGATTTCGTCAAGAAATAATGTCCCGCCATCGGCCTCTTCAAATTTACCCTTAGACTCTCCTACGGCTCCGGTAAACGCTCCTTTCTTATATCCAAAAAGCTCGGCTTCAATCAGGGCTTCCGGTATCGCAGCACAGTTGATTGCAATAAAGGGATTGCCTTTACGAGTGCCCGAAAAGTGTATGCCTTTCGCGATCAATTCCTTTCCAGTTCCCGACTCGCCTTCGATCAGAACTGTGACGTTCGTTTTTGATACCCGCTCAACCAGATCAAAAACCTGAAGCATCTTTTCGGATGTTCCGATAACGTTCTCGATACGGAACTCTTCATGAACCTGCCGTCTTAGCCGACGATTTTCTGCCAAAGCATGGCCGTATTTTAAGGCTTTCTCGACTGTAAGCAGAATTTCCTGACGGTTAAAGGGCTTGGTAATAAAATCAAATGCCCCACCGCGCATCGCCTCGACTGCTGTATCGACGTCTCCAAAAGCGGTAATAACAATGATGGGTACTTCGCTGTTGATCGCCGTTGCTTGGCTGACAAGCTGCGACCCCGTCATTTTTGGCATTCGCCAATCGGTGATCACGCAGTCAAAATCTTCTGCTGAATACGATTTTAACGCTTCCCTGCCGTCACTCTTGCTCACGACAGTATGTCCGGCCTCCGTAAGCTGGAATTCAAGAACACGGCGCAGTGAATCGTCGTCATCAACGAGCAAGATTTTGGTTTTCGCCTCTGTCATGATTCAGATCATCTAATCTCAAAAGTGAGCGTTGTCCATTTTGATTCATAATTCAAATTCGGATCGTCGAGTCTACTCATATTAATAAACTTGACATACCACTTGCCTGAGCCGTCGAGCCGGAGCTTTACGATGCCTTTCGCGTCGCTCCTGAATTCGGGCGAGGCCTTTATTTTGCCGCTTTCCTCACGGCCGGCCAGAACAACTTGTCCAGAGAGCGGCTTCCCGTCTTTCAAACACAAAATCTCGATCGAGTCGCCTTTTTTCAATTTGTACGGATTCTGCTGCGGGACGAGTTCGACCGGATAGCCAAGAATCGTTTTGTAATCGTCGGTTTGATTTTTGCCAACCTGCAGAATTGCTTTAACATGCTTGGCATAACGTTCTTTTGCGTCCTTTTCGAGTTCGCCGGTCTTGCGGCGTTCTTCTAGCGTGTCAGGCAAGCCGTCTTCGCGGAGATACTCGTTAAAATCCACAGCTTTTAGTGCGATCTCGCGCGATTTGGTTGAGATCCCGACGACGTACGTTCCCGCCGCTCCGGTTGTCAGGTTTAGAAAGGCGGTCGTTTCGTCTTTGGTAAGATCGGCTTCCTCCGGATGCACACGATTTCCACCCGAAACGACGCTCACGTCGTTCAGCCGGGCGAATGTAACCGCTCCCTCGCTCGCCAGAAACGTTCCGTTCATTACCTTGACGGTAAATTTCGAGTTCGGCTTTAGAAAAAAGCTGTCCGTCTTAAGAAACAGATCGTGCGCAAAAATCGCCGCGACCAGCGACAACGATAAAATAAATGCAAAGATTGTTCGTTTTTTCATTTCGGTCTCCTCATTACTTGATTTCAAATGTCAGTGTCGCCCATTTGGACTCGTAGTCAACCTTCGGGTCGCTGACTTTAACCATATTGATAAATTTCGCATACCACTTCCCGGCTTTCGTTAATTTTACTTTGATCATGCCTTTATCGTCGGTGCGCAACGTGGTTTCTGCGGCAAATTTACCGGCGGATTCCAATCCTGTGGTTACCGGCTGGCCAGCTAACGGTTTGCCGTCATTTAGACAGAGAATATCGAGCGTCGCGCCCTTTTTTAATTTGTAAGGATTTTGCTGGGGCACCATCTCGGCGGCATAGTCGAGCACTGTCTTATAGCTGTCCGTAGCCTTATCGCCCGCCTGAATGATCGTTTTCACATATTTTGAATAGCGGTACCGGGCGTCTTTATCGAGTTCGCCGTCGCGCTTGCGGTTCTCTAAAATGTCGGGAATGCCTTCGGCCGGCAGGTACTCATTAAATTCTTTTGCCGCGAGTGCGTTCTCTCGCCACGCTGTAGAAAGGCCCACCACGTGAGTGCCCACCTCAGTCGGCACGAGATTCAGGAATGCTGTAGTTTCGTTTTTAGTAAAGTCGGCCTCGACCGGATTCGAACGCGTACCCGACGGTGCAACAACGCTCACATCCGTCAAACGCGCTAACGCCACGGCTCCTTCACTCTTTTGAATCGTGCCGTTCATGATGCTGATCGTGATTTTTTCATTGACCTTTACAAAATAGCTGGTAGGTTTTAAGAAAAGGTCATGGGCAAAAACTGACAAAGCCGTCAAAACCACGGCCGTTGCGAAAAAAATGATCTTTGTTTTCATATAATCTCCAGGTTTTCCGAACTACGGCATTTGTGCAATCTAATTGTTCCAAACAAGCTGTTGAAATGATTCGTTTCCTCGATCGAAGCAAAGCCCGCGTCCGTCATCAATTGGGGCAATAGGCCATTGAAATTATCGGCGGTCGTTTCAAAACCGTCCAGAAGCTGGATCAAATATGACGACCCGCGCATTAACCAACTAGCGGGAAGCCCCCAATCCGCGACGTGAAGCTCACCGTTCGGTTTAAGCACGCGTTTCACTTCGAGCAGTGTCTTCGACTTATCTTCCCGCGTTAAGTGATGAAAGAAGAGGCTCGAAATAACCCGGTCAAACGATTCGTCTTCATACGGGAAATCAAACGACATGCCTTCGTCGAGCTGAATCTCAAGGCCAGCCTTACGTGCCTTCGTTTTTGCTATTTCTAAGATCTTCGCATCCGCGTCGATCCCAATAACCTGAGCCCGCGGTTGTTTTCGTTTCAGCAAAATAGAGAGCGTCGCCGTGCCGCAGGCAAGATCAAGAACTCTATGATTTACGCCGATCCGCGCCTGCTCGGATAACACGCCTTTGAACGCCTTTTCGCGGGTTGTCAACGCAACAACTGGATCGTAAAAGCTCGTTAGCCAATCATAGCTCAATGCCGGGATGTATTTTTCATTTTTCATCCGGTCTACAATTTCAAATTTCTGAGGCGTAACGCATTGACAATAACTGATATTGAACTAAAGGTCATCGCCGCGCTTGCGATCATCGGACTTAACAACAAACCAAAAACCGGAAACAGAACGCCCGCTGCGATCGGAACGCCGACGAGGTTGTAAATGAAGGCGAAGATCCATCATGGAATATGCCGCACGGACCAGCTGACCATCCTGGCTGATCAAACCGACGATGGCGTGAGCCAGGAAGCCAAGAGCGGCCCCGAGCCAACCGACAGATGCAGTGATATGCGCCGTAAGGGCAAACTTGCGTATTACTGGACTCATTAGCTTTTTATCTCCTTACGTTTGCGTATTCACGCAGAAGGTTGCAATCAATCTCAAGCCTTAGGTGAGGGTGAGGGCTGAGCGACGGGTGCACGACGAGGTGCGCTCGAATGCCAGTGGACGATCCGCCATTTACCATCGCGCTTTTCCAGAACCGCCGTCCCTAGCCCACCGCTTTCTACTTTTCGTGTTCCCATGTCGGCGGCGAGTGTGTATTTGAACGTCGCCCAGGCGGTTTTGCCGTCAACCTTTACTTTCAAATCAGTAAAAGCATATTTAGTGTTCTTAAATTCCTTCAATTCGGGAGCAAGATGTGTATTTCGGTAATCGTTCCAGCCGTAATTCGCATAACCGCTTTCAAAGACAGTTACCGATTCGTCGTTCGCCCACAGCAGATCGAGAGCGGCAAGATCACCTTTCTCAACCGCAGCCGCTTCGCGGGTTAAGACCTCGGTGACGAGTTTCACGTCATCGTCATGAGCGGCGGCGTTTCGGACCGATCCGATAACGGCGACGGCGCCGAGCAGCAAAGCCAACGATGCAAAGATCGCTGTCCGTGATATCCATTTTGAATTTTTCATTTGTTTCTCCTCGTTAATATTAGTTCCGCCTTTCACAATAAGTTTGGCTGTCGTGAGTAGTAGGTTACTTTGAATCTCTCCGTTCTCTGCGAAAGGCGCCCGTCCTCAGCGTTGAATATTTGCTGAGATGTATTCTTCAACGCGAAGGACGCAAAGTAGGAAACAAAGTTCGCTGAGAACTATCAAAGCCTCCATCAAATTCAAAACAGACCCGCCACGCAATCCCGCGAACTATTGATCCGGCTGCAGTTTCCCAAAGGGCGGCCCGCTTTTGTCCGGCTCGGCCAAAACGCCGGAACTTTGCAGCCCTTCACGTTCGTCAATGATCTTATCCGCGGCCGGTTTCCCAAATTTGAAAAATACCGCTGGCGTGACTATCTGATCAAGCAATGTCGACGTCAAAATACCGCCGAGGACTACTACCGCCAGCGGATGCAGGATCTCTTTGCCAGGAGCATCGGCGGCCAGGACAAAAGGGATAAGCGAAAGGCCGGCGGTCAGAGCGGTCATCAGAACCGGCACTAGGCGTTCGAGCGAACCGCGGATGACCATCTGTTCTGTAAATTCCTCACCCTCCTCACGCATCAGGTGCAGGTAATGCGAGATCATCATGATCCCGTTTCGGGAAGTTATTCCAACCAGTGAGATAAAGCCGACCAGGGTCGCGATCGAAAAAATGCCGCCCGACAAAAGTAAAGCGATGATTGCACCGATCAAAGCAAGCGGAATGTTGATCATCACCTGGGCGGCGCTTCGCCAGTCGCCGAGGGCTTTTATCAGCAGGAAGAATATCGCGACCAGCGAAAATAAGGTCAGAGTCGAAAGCGTTCGCGTCGCTTCCTGCGAAGCCTGAAACTGCCCGCCAAATTCGACAAAATATCCCTGCGGCAAACTGACTTGGGTCGCAACCCGCTGCTGCATTTCAGCGACGACCGAACCGAGATCGCGGCCCGAAGTGTTGGCCGACACCACGATCCGCCGCTGTGTATTTTCTCGCAGAACCTGGTTCGGCCCCGGAATTTCCTCGATAGCGGCTATCGCCGACGCCGGGATCTGCGTTCCCTGGGGGGTGTCGATCGTGACATTCCTAAGTGCATCGACGCTTGAACGCGAAGCGTCGTCAAAGCGGACCACGACATCGTAACGCCGCTGGCCCTCGATTGCTTCGGAAACTTTTTTACCGTTCAATGCCGTCTCAAGAGTTTCGGCGACTTCGCCCGGTGAGAGGCCAAACTGCGCGGCTTTTGCCCGGTCAATATTAAATCGAACCTGTGGTATCAAAACCTGTTTTTCGATATTTACATCCGTCGCTCCCTCGACGGTTTGCATCACATTGCGAATCTCTTCTGCCTTTGACCGCAGGGTTCCTAGATCATCGCCAAATAGTTTTACCGCGATCTGAGCACGAACACCGGACTGCAGATGGTCCAGTCGATGCGAAATCGGCTGACCGACATTTGAGGTAATACCGGGAATGATCGCCAGCTTTTCGCGGATGTCGCTTAGAATCGCCTCGCGATCGCGGCCTTTTTTCAGATCGACATCGATCTCGGTGTAGTGAACGCCTTCGGCATGTTCGTCGAGTTCGGCCCGCCCGGTGCGGCGTCCCGTCGAGATGACCTCGGGGACCTGCAAAAGCTGCTTTTCGGCGATCTGGCCGATGCGATTCGACTCGGAAAGACTCGTACCCGGCTGTGCCAACACATTGATCGTCAACGTGCCCTCGTTAAAGTCGGGTAAAAAAGATGTTCCGACAAATGGCAGCATCGCCACGGCCAAAAGAAAAAGTATTGCCGCACCCGCCATCACCTTATACGGATGGCCAATCGTTTTATGCAGGAGTTTCTCATCCCATTTTTTTAGGAACCTGACGATAAAACTGTCTTTTTCCTCGTGCATCGCTTTCATCTTTGGCAACAGGTACGACGCCAAAACCGGCGTGACTGTCAAACTGACAAAAAGCGAAGCAACAAGTGCCGTGATATAGGCCAGGCCGAGCGGTGCGAGCAGACGGCCCTCGACGCCGGTAAGTGCGAACAGCGGAATAAAAACAAGAGCGACGATTACGGTTGCGTAAACGATCGATGTCCGCACCTCAAGCGAGGCGTGATAAACGACCTCAAGTGTGGGACGCGGATTTTCGGCGTGCCGATTTTCGCGCAAACGTCTGAAAATATTCTCGATATCGACGATCGCATCGTCCACCAATTCACCGATCGCGACCGCCAGACCGCCGAGCGTCATCGTATTTATCGATATTCCAAATGCATACAGAACAAGAAACGTAACGACGAACGACAGTGGAATGGCGGTCAGCGTAATGAACGTGGTTCGAAAATTCAACAGGAACAGGAAAAGTACGATGACAACCAGAATTGCACCGTCACGCAGAGCTTCGACGACGTTAGAGATCGACGCATCGATAAAACTAGCCTGGCGGAACAGTTTGGTATTTATTTCAACATCGCCGCTTAATGTGGTCTGCAGTTCTCGAACGGCCTGATCTACTTTTTCGGTCAGATCGAGTGTCGACGCACCCGGCTGTTTCTGCACCGACATAATGACGGCCGGCGTGCCCATTGTTCCGGCGTCGCCCCGTTTAATACGCGAGCCAAATTCGACAGTCGCCACATCGCCAAGGCGTATCGCCGTATTATTTCTATAGACGACCACCGTCTGCTTTAATTCGTCGATAGAGTAAAACCTGCCGAGATTGCGGACCAGAAATTCCTGGCTATTGGTATCGACAAAACCGCCCGTCGAATTGAGATTTGAATTTTTGAGTGCGTTTGAAACTTCCTCGACCGTGACGCCAAACTGACGGAGCTTTTCGGGGGAAAGCAATACCTGATACTGCTTTACGCCGCCGCCGATATTGATGACTTGCGAAACGCCAGGTATCGTCAGCAAACGCGGGCGGATCGTCCAATCGGCGATCGTCCGGACATCAAGCGGGCTCGTCGTCCCGTCGGTCGATCGAACCGAGATAAGCATAATCTCGCCCATGATCGACGAGATGGGTGCTATAAACGGCGTAACGCCGGCCGGCAATTGCTCATTTGCCTGCGATATTTTCTCGGTCACGAGTTGCCGGTTACGGTAGACATCGGTGCCCCAGTCAAATTCGACGTAAACAATCGCCAGGCCAACACCGCTTTGCGAGCGCACGCGTGTCACACCCGGCACGCCATTCATTAAAGTTTCGATTGGAAACGAAACCTGGGTCTCGACCTCTTCGGGTGCAAGTCCCTCGGCCTCGATCAGGATCGTCACCGTCGGCTTATTTAGATCCGGAAATACATCAACTGGTAGATTAAGAGCAACATAGGTTCCCCACACAAAAATGAGCGCCGCCAGAGCCACGACGATCAATCGATTATTCAGGGACCATTTGATTATTCCGTTGAGCATTATTTATTTCACAACCGGACAACTGCTATTAGACGGCCGTCAAGATGCGCCTATCGCTTGTTTTCAAGGTCCTTTATCAAATTTTTCATTTCGTCGATCTCCCGACGCTGAGCTTCGATAATATCGTCGGCAAGCTTGCGAACACGCGGGTCGGTGATGTTCGCCCGTTCACTGGTCAAAATGGCGATCGAATGGTGCGGGATCATAGCTTTCATCCAGGAAACGTCTTCGATAGTTTCCTGGCTTCTAACCAGCCAAAGTGCCAACGCAAAGAGGACAACACTCCCCACCAAAATGCCCACGTTAATACGCCAATTCGAATACATATTGAGCATGAACAGCAACATAATAATCGCCATTACTGCCCCCATATAGATCGCCATATAGGCTCGTGTCTCACTAAAAAAGACATGATCCAGTTGGTAGGTGTTCAGGTACATGAGACCAAACATCACGATGGTCGATGACGCGATCATTGCACCGAATTTCGCATAACCGCCCGATTTCATGTTGTCGTTTGCATTGTCCATTTTATTTATTTCCCCATTTCGCTTTCCACTCCGTCATCAATCTAATTTCGGCTTCTTGTTCTTTGATAATTTGATTCGCCAGTGTCTTTAGTTCGGGGTGTTCCGCTTTCGTCAGGGCTTCTTTTGCCATCACCGTCGCTCCGGCGTGATGAGGAATCATCATGTCGAGAAAGAGAAGGTCAAAATCACTGCCCGTCGCTGTCTCCATCATTTTCATGCCGTCGCCCGTCATCATCTTCATCGAATCGCCCATGCCCGGCATCTCCATATTCATCCCGGCGGGTTTGCCGGCATACCATTTCTCGCGCCACTCTTTCATCTGAGCGATCTCTTTGTTCTGGTCGTCGATGATTTTTTGCGCGAATGTTTTCAGTTCGGCGTTTTGAGATTTCATGAGCGCCGTCTTTGCCATGTCAATGGCGCCCTGATGGTGACCGGTCATCGTGTCGATAAACTGCAAATCGTACGGTTGCGAAGCCGCGTTAGGCGAGCTTTTCATCTCCGAATGGTCAGCGCGACTGTCCGAGTTCATCGGCATCGAATTGTGATCGATGCCGTTCATGTTCATTGATGAATTTGAATTCTTCATCATCGAATTATGATTCATGGAATTAGCGTTGCTTCCCGCCTGACCGCAACCGACGAGACCGATCGCCAAAGCAAGTAGTGTGACCGATAAAAATAGTGTTTTCATTTCTTCCCCCTTTCTTCTGTGTAAGTCGTTTAGCCTTCGCTAACTACAATACTGCCTTTATACATCCCCATTCCGCATGTAAAGGTAATCTGTCCCGTTTCGGTAGGGTTCAGACTGACGATAACGTCTTTGCCGACGGGTAGATTTTTGCGAATTTTTTGTTTCGGAAAAACTACGACGCTGCCGCAATTATTTTTGTCGGCGCGGTTAAATACGAGATTCAACTTATGGCCCGCTTCGGCGTCGATGGACGACGGTGAAAAGCCATTCTTGTCAACCTTGATCTTTACGGTCCGCGTGTGAGCCTCGACAACGTCCGTTTGTAAGAAAAATGCGCCGCCGGCGACGAGCATAATTGCGATTGCTGCTACAGATAATTTAAGTTTGTTCATTTTGTAATCTCCTCTTTTCTGCTATTTAAAATCTAATTTTCGGTGACGACCACTTTACCGCTCAGCATATCCATGCCGCATGCAAATGCGATCTCACCGGCTTCTTTTGGTGTAAATTCGACGAGTACGGTCTCTCCTACATCCAATTTTTTTCGAATGTTTAATTTGGCGAAAATAACCTCACCGCCACAGTTATTTGCGTCCGACCGATAAAACGCGAGCTTTACCGGCTGGCCCATTTTCACAGGTATAGACGACGGCTCGTATCCTTTTTCCGCCACCGTTATCTTGGTGGCTCCTGCGGGCACATTGGCCGCTTTGACCGGGGCATTGTCGCCGGCGGGGACGTCGACGATAAACGGCACACTGATAATCTTGCCGGCGCGTTGGAATTGAGCCCAGAGTTTGTACATTCCTACACGAGGAAATGTCGTGTGTGCCGACACCTCGTAACCCAAGGCCTTTTTATCGGAATTTTTTTCCTCGCCATGAGAATGCCCGTCCGCGTTGTGATCCTCTTGCCCTTCCATCTTCATCCCTTCCATCGATTCGCTTTTCGCCATCGGATGAGCGTGAACAAAATCGACGAGATCCTCGCTAATTATCACAAAATGGGCCAACTCGCCGAGATAATTCTCTAGGTCAGTGACGGGTTTTCCCGATGCCGCGTCAAAAGCCGCGAAATCCAGCGTCAACTCTTGCCCGGTCTTGATCGCGACACTTGGCTTCATCGTGACTTTGAGTCCATCGACAGCTTTTTCAAGTTTTGCGTCGGCAACCAAGGCGGTTTTTGGCCTCGCGGTTCCGGCGACTTTCAGATCCAGCTTTTCAACCACCTGCTCTGAGGTTTGAGGTGTAAAATCGGCATAAAGCTTGTAACCGCCTCCGTTTGGAAACGTATGTTCGACTCGGAACGTGCCGTCGGAGGATGGCTCGGGATGGATATGATAGAACTCCGCCAGATCGTTCGAGACGATCAACAGGTGCATCGGCTTTTCGTGTACGACCTGGAGGTCTTTTACGATATTTCCAGCTTTGTCCTTTACCTTAAAAATGAACTTGGCGGCCTCATTCGCCTTAACTTCTGTGGGCTCGGTCGTGAATTCCATCGAATAGGGGGCGGTGGACGTACCCGGATCTACAGGCGCGGGCGAGTGGTTCGCGCTGTGTTCGGATTGGTTCACCCCAACAACGGAGCAGGCCGAAAGTAGGCCAATTGTAAAAACACCACTAATCATTATCAGCGGCAATACTAATCTTCTTGCTTTCATAACTATTCTTCTTATTTCTAGGTTGCAGGTTGGGTCGTCCTCAGTTGGTAAACGCCCTCGACAACAACTCGCTCTCCTTCTTTTAATCCAGATACGATCTCGTAATACTCGGCGCCCTCTGCACCCAAAACGATGGGCCGTTTTTCAAACGTTTCGCCACCGTCAAAAACAAAAACAAAACTCTCGCCCTGTTCACGGACCACCGCCGATTTGGGTACTGCTAGGACTTGCTTATTCTCGCTGGTGTCGATGGTTATCTCGACAAAATTCCCGTCCTTTAATCGGCTAAATGGGTTCTTGACCTCATAAATTACCGGAACGGTTCGCGTCTGGTCATTAACCGTCTGACCGATCGATACGAGACGTCCGTCGCCATCTGCGGTTCCGATCGTATAGATCTCGCCCAAAAGAGACGGCGAGGTAAAACTCGCACGAC
>JBGTIQ010000073.1:0-24368 GCA_041745575.1 Pyrinomonadaceae bacterium | reverse complement strand
GATTTATCAGGAAATCCCGAATTTGAGTTCGGCAAAATCGGCTTACGGCAACATCGTCTACCGCAAAGCGCCTTCGTTTTTGAAGCAAGCCGAATTTTACTTAGGCGCGGATAAATTTCAAACGGCGGTTCGCACGTTTTTGAAGAAACACGAATTCGCCAACGCCGAATGGACTGATTTGGTGAAGGAATTTGAATCGGCGAGCAAGCAGGATTTGAAAGATTGGGCGAACACTTGGGTAAAGAAAGCAGGAGTGCCAATTATTCGTATGGTTCAAGGCAAATCTGTTAATGAATCAATAATTTTGGATGTAATAGAACAAACAAATGCTTTGAACAATAATGATTTATGGAAAATGAAAATTAGTGTCGTATTCAAATTCAAAGGATTTACGAAGAGAATTCAAGAGTTTGAATTTAAGGACAAGAATCGTATTGTGATAAGCGGCTCACCTAACACTAAATATGCTAACGATAACAGTGTCGACTATTCTACCTTTCCAAACTACCAAGATTACGGCTACGGCATCTTTCTGCTTGACGATAAAAGCCGCGTTTATATTCTCGCAAATATTCAGAACGAAAAAGACGATTTTCTCCGCACGATGATGTGGGGAAGTTTGTGGGACTCGGTGCGCGAAGCCGAACTCGCGCCCGTCGATTATGTCCGGCTCGTCATCAAAAACATCACGGTTGAAACCGACGAAAGCACGATTCAAACTTTGCTCGGACGCGTTTCGACGGCGATAAATTATTATTTATCGGACAAACAGCGCGACGAACTCGCGCCGCAAATCGAAACGGTTTTAATTGATAAAATGCAGAGCGCGCCGACGCTCGGACAACGCATTACTTTTAATCGCGCGTTTTTGAATGTCGCTTCTAGCGAAAAAGCTAGATTGATTTTGAAAGATACCTTGAGCGGCGAATATCAAATAAAAGATTTGAAGTTAAAAGCAAAAGACAAATTCGACATCGCAACGCGCCTTTTAATTTTGGGCGACAAAGACGCGTCAAAACTTTTAGCTGAACTCGAAAAAACCGAGACGACTGACGAAGCCAAACGCTACGCTTACGCGGCGCGCGCGGGAATCGCCAGCAGGGAAAACAAAGCGAAATTCTGGAGCGATTTTGTGAGCAATAAAGACGTTTCCGAAAGCTGGATCGAAGCGGCGTTCGGTCCATTCAATTCAGTCCGCCACTCAGATCTGACGCTGCCGTATCTCGAACGTGCGTTGAAAGAGCTTCCCAATCACAAACGCAATCGCAAGATCTTCTTCATCAACGGATGGCTCGCCGCGTTCATCGGCGGGCAGCGAAGCGAAGAGGCGCTCGCGATCGTCAACAAGTTTCTGGCTGATAATCCAACACTCGATCGCGACTTGCGGCTGAAGATCCTCGAGAACGTCGATGTCATCGAGCGTGCAGTGAAGATCCGGGCGAAATTTGCGACGCGGTGACACGGAGACGCGGGGATTCGGGGAGAGTCGCGATGGCTGACGCCTCTCGCTCCCCGCGTCACCGCGTCTCATACTCGCCGCGTCGCGTCACTTCTAATCTTGACTAAAAAGTAATGATTTGCGATAATTCAACGTCATTCTGAACCTAAACCTTATTCGCGTTAACGCTTATGAAGATCTCAGCACAAGAAGAATATGGATTGCGATGCCTTGTGCAGCTTGCCAACTTGCCGGTTGGGCAAAGCCTTACACTGCCGCAGATCGCTGAGCTCGAGGGGATCTCGACGGCGAACGCCGGAAAGCTTTTGTGGCTGTTGAATAAAGCCGGATTCGTTCAATCGACACGCGGTACAAAGGGCGGCTATTTTCTGTCGCGGCCGGCAGGTGAGATCAGGCTCAGCGAGATCATCAAAGTTCTGGACGAGGATGTATTGAGCAAGCACTGCGAAAGCTACACAGGCATACTCGACTCATGCGTCCATAAAGGTGACTGCGGCATCAGGCCGGTGATCGTCGGTCTGCATGAGATCGTCGAGAATGCGCTTTCGCAGATAACCCTGGCACAGTTGGTTGGGAATGAAGAGTCGGTCGATAAGATGTTTCACGAGATAAAGGGAATTCATCGCACCATCGAACCGGTTTCCAGTAGGCAGTAGGCAGTAGGCAGTAGGCAGAAGGCAGTAGGCAGAAGGCAGACAAGAGACAAGAGACAAGAGACAAGAGACAAGAGACAAGAGACGTGGGACTCGGGACTCGGGACTAATAGATGAGTACAGCAGCAGAATTACTTACAAATCGCGAATACAAGTACGGATTCGTTACCGATATCGAAACGGATACGATCGCTAAGGGTCTGTCTGAAGACACTGTCCGGCTTATCTCTTCGAAAAAGAACGAGCCGGAGTGGATGCTCGAGTTTCGTCTGAAAGCGTATCGTCAGTGGCTGAAGATGACCGAGCCGAACTACTGGGCGAACTTCGATTATCCGCAGATCGATTTTCAGAACATCTCGTACTACTCGGCACCGAAGCAGAAAGCGAAGAAGGCCTCGATGGACGAGGTCGATCCCGAACTGATCAAGACATTCGAAAAGCTGGGCATTCCGCTTTCGGAGCAGAAGATGCTGGCGAACGTAGCGGTCGATGCTGTGTTCGATTCGGTCTCGGTTGCGACGACGTTCAAAAAGAAATTGAAGAAAGCCGGAGTGATCTTCTGCTCGTTCACCGAAGCGGTCGCCGATTATCCGGAGCTGATCAAAAAATATCTCGGTTCGGTAGTACCGGTGAATGACAATTATTACGCGGCGTTGAACTCGGCCGTGTTCTCCGACGGATCCTTTGTTTTTATTCCGAAGGGTGTTCGATGCCCGATGGAATTGTCGACCTATTTTCGCATCAACACGCAAGACGCGGGACAGTTCGAACGGACGCTGATCGTTGCCGAAGAAGGCGGCTATGTCGCGTACAACGAAGGCTGTACCGCACCGCAATTCGATACGAATCAGTTGCACGCCGCAGTTGTTGAACTCGTCGCGCTCGATGATGCGGAGATCAAATACTCGACTGTCCAGAACTGGTACGCCGGCGATGAGAACGGCAAGGGCGGGATTTACAACTTCGTGACGAAACGCGGAGCTTGTCGCGGTGTGAACTCGAAGATCTCGTGGACGCAGGTCGAGACCGGAAGTGCGATCACATGGAAATATCCAAGCGTGATCCTGCAGGGCGATAATTCGATCGGTGAATTCTACTCGGTGGCTCTGACGAACAATGCGCAGATCGCGGACACGGGAACGAAGATGATCCACCTCGGCAAGAACACGAAATCGACGATCATCTCGAAGGGGATTTCAGCGGGCAAGTCGAACAACTCGTACCGCGGCCTCGTAAAGATAATGCCGAAGGCAACCGGAGCAAGAAACTATACGCAATGCGATTCGATGCTCATCGGCGGAAAGTCGGAGGCGAACACGTTTCCGTATATCGAGGTGATGAACAACACCGCGAAAGTCGAGCACGAAGCGACGACATCGAAGATCAGCGAGGACCAATTGTTCTATCTTCAGCAGCGTGGTATCGGCCAGGAAGACGCGGTGAGTTTGATCATTAATGGTTTTTGTAAAGAAGTATTTCGCGAGCTCCCGATGGAATATGCGGTCGAGGCGACAAAGCTTTTAGGATTGAAATTGGAGGGAAGTGTTGGGTAGCTCGAGGTTTCTATGAATCTTGCGATTGAGCTTGAACAAGAAGAAGACGGCCGCTGGATTGCAGAGATCGACGAACTCGACGGAGTTCTCGTCTATGGTGAAACGAAGGAAGATGCGATCCGTAATGTGAAGACGTTGGCTCTTCGTGTGATCGCGGATCGGTTGGAGAATGGTGAGAGTTTGCCGCAGCAGTTCGAGAGTTTGGTCTTTCAGTCGACATGAGCAAATGGAAGTCGGCGAAGGCGAAACGCGTACTTGCAGCGTTAGAAGAGATCGGCTGGCGCGTCTGACCATGGTGGCGCTGAAGTACACGGGGACAGGGAACTAGAAAGGGATTTTTCGGAGTAACTGATAGGTGATAGGCAGAAACCCGAGCGGTAGCGAGGGTGTTTTGGATCGGCGAGGCACCCTCCCTACCGGTCGGGTTTCTGCCCCTTTTCGAAAAGAGATGCAAAAGGTACAGCCACAAGATCAGCCGCAGCCCAAGGGACACTACTCTCCAGGCATGGTGCATAACGGTTTGGTTTACGTGTCGGGTCAGTTGCCGATGGATTTGAAAACGCGTGAGCCATTCGCGGGAGATATTGAGAAGCAGACCGAACTGGCGCTGAAAAATGTCGAGGCGGTTTTGAAAGAAGCGGGAACGGATCTCGGACATGTTTTGCAGATGACGATCTACGTTTCGGACATTGAGCTCTGGGGAAAGGTCAATCAGGTTTACGCACGCGTGATGGGCGATCATCGACCGGCACGTGCGATCGTCCCGGTGAAGAACCTGCATTTCGATACGAAGATCGAGATCCAGGCGATCGCGGCTTCGAAGGACTGAATATTTCAACGCGGAGATCGCGGAGCACGCAGAGATTCTGTTTGAAGACTCCGCGATTTCCGCGGGCTCTGCGTTAAAGAAAACGATGGGCTTTTACGGAATCGATTGGCTGGCGACATTTTGTGGATTGACCGGTGTTTATCTCATCGGCAATAAGAACAAATACGGCTTTCTGATCATGATGATCGCGAGCCTGAGTTGGATGACGGTGGGTTTCATGATCGGAAGTCTCGCCCTGATCGTCGGGAGCGTAATATTTTTCGGACTGCACGTCCGGGGCTGGTTAAAGTGGCAACGCGACGCACGCGAGCTTGGCTTTCTCGAAACGCAGGAAATAAAGGTGGCGAAATGAGACTAGAGATTTATCAGATCGACGCATTTGCATCGCGGCCGTTCACGGGAAATCCCGCGGCCGTTGTGCCACTCGAGGCCTGGCTTGCGGACGATGTGATGCAGGCGATCGCGATGGAAAATAACCTCGCGGAAACCGCGTTCTTTGTACGCGAAGGCGATGGATATGGATTGCGTTGGTTTACACCGACCGTCGAGATGGATCTTTGCGGCCACGCAACGCTGGCGAGCGGATATGTGATCTTTGAGATTCTCGGAACGGATCAATCGACGCTTCGGTTTCAGACGCGAAGCGGCGAGCTCACCGTCGAGAAAAAAGGTGAAAGATATGTGCTCGACTTTCCGTCACGGCCCGGCATCGCGTCAGATGCTCCTCCGGGATTGATAGAAGCTATTGGTGCCGAGCCGAAAGAAATTTTGAAGTCGCGCGATTACATGCTCGTCTATGAAAACGAAGCCGACGTGCTGGCGATCAAGCCGGACTTTAACGCGTTGATGAAGATCGACACGCATGCTGCGATCGTAACGGCGAAAGGTGATTCGTCTGATTTCGTATCGCGATTCTTTGCACCGGAAGTTGGAGTGCCCGAAGATCCGGTGACCGGTTCCGCGCATTGTACGTTGATCCCGTATTGGGCGGAGAAACTTGGGAAGAACGAGCTGTTCGCGCGGCAGGTTTCGACCCGCGGTGGCGAGCTTTTTTGTGAGCTTGTTAGCGATCGGGTAAAGATCGGCGGCAATGCCGTGCTGTATATGAAAGGGGAGATCTATGTTGCAAGCGAAAAAAGCGCCCGAGCTTGATATCGAATATCGTTTGGCGCGGCCCGACGAATCGGAGGCGATCTCGGAATTGTTGCTCGAGTCGTTCGGAATGTTCGAAGCGGAGTACACACCCGGTGCATTCGAATATACGACGCCGAATACGGAAGTGGTTCGGGGGCGGTTTGAAGAAGGCCCTGTTTGGGTTGCTATGGACGGCAACACGATGATCGGAACTGTATCCGGCTTGCCGGAAGAAGATCGCTTTTATGTTCGGAGCATGGCGGTGCGTCCGGATGCACAGGGACACGGGATCGGACAGAGACTGTTGGAACCGCTCGAAGCATTCGCGCGGGAAGGTGGTTTCGAACGCATCTACCTCTACACGACGCACGTCCTGCCCGGAGCAAAACGCCTGTACGAGAAAAATGGATTTCATGTATTGAGAGAAACGCCGGCTGAGGAATGGCACGATATGGCGGGCCTCGAGATGGAGAAGGATTTGTCAGAACCGGGAGCGGTAGCGACCGGGTGACCCTCTGACGAAAAAGATCGCAGACCACAGTGGGTGACCCGGTCGCTACCGCTCCCGGTTCTGACAGAACGACCGCTCGTCTTAAAAAGGAGCGGAGCTTGAAAACGAATTATGTTGCTAGAAGTAAAAGATCTGCATGCCGGAATAGACGGCAAAGAAATCCTCACGGGCCTGAATCTTCAGGTCAAAACGGGCGAGGTCCATGCGATCATGGGGCCGAACGGTTCGGGTAAATCGACGTTGTCGAAGGTGCTCGCGGGGCATCCGTCATACGAGGTGATCTCGGGCGAGGTCTTATACGAGGGCAAGAATCTTCTTGATCTTGAACCGGACGAGCGTGCGAGAGAAGGCGTCTTTATGGCGTTCCAGTATCCGGTCGAAGTGCCCGGCGTCTCGAACTCGCAATTCCTGCGGCTCGCGTACAACCAAAAGATGATGCACCTCGGCCAGGAAGAACTGGATCCGCTCGAATTCAACGACTATCTGAAAGAAAAAGCGAAGATCGTCGATATGAATCCGGAATTTTTCAAACGGTCCGTGAACGAAGGTTTTTCGGGCGGCGAGAAAAAGCGAAACGAGATCCTGCAGATGGCCGTGCTCGGACCGAAGCTCGCGATCCTCGACGAAACTGATTCGGGTTTGGATATCGATGCGCTGCGAATCGTTGCCGAAGGTGTCAACAAGTTACGCAGCGACGACAACGCGATCATTTTAGTGACGCATTACCAGCGGCTGTTGAACTTCATCGTTCCCGATATGGTTCACGTACTTGCCGGCGGAAAAATTGTTAAGGAAGGTGGAAAGGAGCTCGCGTTCGAGCTCGAAGAAAAAGGTTACGACTGGGTAAAGGCAGCGACCAAGTAACTATGAACTATGAGCTGTGAATTATGAACTGGAGTCCTACCCTCCTTTCAAGGCTCACAGTTCACAGTTCACACTTCACAGTTAGATTTATGGCAGCAGTGATGGAAACAATTTACGCCGACGCGTTCAAACGCTTCGCGGCTTCGTTGGATGAGCCGGAGGCTCTCAGTCGGTTGCGTGCCGATGCGTTCGACGTGTTTACGCGAATGGGATTCCCGGCGGTCAAGACCGAGGACTGGAAATATACGAACGTTGCGCCGTTTGCGGGGGGCGATTGGAAGATCCCTGACTCGCCAGAGAAAAGCGCGGCTGACATCGATCTCGATCTACTCGATATTTTTGACGGCGGAAGAAACGGGTTCACGGCGCTCAACGTGGCATTTGGTGAGTTTGCGACGCTACGAATTGCGAAGGACACGATTGTCGACGAGCCGATCTCGTTCAATTTTACGGCGGATGAAGGATCGGCGCACTTTCCTCATCTTTTGATAATTGCCGAAGCTGGCAGCAAAGCGACGATCGTTGAGTCTTATGCGAGCGCATCGAAGAGTTTTACGAACACGGCGATACAGATCGTAGTCGAAGATAATGCGCAACTGACACATTATCGCGTCCAGAAGGAATCGGAAGAGGTCTTTCACTACGGTGTGACTGAAGTTTCGGTCGGTCGCGACGCCGTTTACAATGCGACGAACATAAATCTGGGAGCCGCGTTATCCCGGCATGACATCGAGTTGAAATTCACCGCAACTGGCGGTGAAGCATGGGTTGACGGGCTCTACATGTTGAACGGTTCGCAGCATTCGGATACGCATTCGATCATCGACCACACGGTCCCGAACTGCACCTCGCACCAGAACTACAAAGGTGTGCTCAACGACAAGTCACGGGCCGTTTTCAATGGCAAAGTGCTTGTGCGCGAGAACGCGCATGGCACGGACGCAAAGCAGTCAAATAAGAATCTTTTGTTGTCTAATGAGGCCCGTGTAGATACTAAGCCGCAGCTCGAGATTTTTAACGACGATGTGAAATGCGCGCACGGCGCTACCGTCGGCCAGCTTGAAGAAGAAGAGTTGTTTTATTTATCTACGCGCGGACTGCCCGAGAATCTGGCGCGAAATCTCCTGACCTACGGCTTTGCTGAGGAGATCATCAACAAGATCGGGATCGAGAGCATTAAATCGGACCTCGATGAATCAGTACTTAACCGTCTGAATGTTAATTTGTCAGTCTAAAAAATTATGAGAGTGAGAATTCCATTGATTATCGAAGAATCATTGATCAAAGCAATTGATGAGATCGCGGGCGAAAAACATCGCCGTGCGGCGACGATCGAAACTGCGTTAAAGGAGTATATTGCGCGGCAGGCACGCAAGGCTAAAGCGAATCCGGTCGTCACTGAGCCGGAACCGCCGGCAGCTCCGGTGCGGGGCACAGCACGCTCTGCTGCAGTCTCGGCGGCGAAGTCGGCGGCACGGTCCAGAGCTGCACAGCCTGCTAAAACAACGGCCCGCGCCAAGAGGTAACAAGGCGTGACGGCTACTAAAACAATGAGCGGTTGGGACGTTGAAAAGATAAGGAAGGATTTTCCGGTACTGTCGAGAGACGTCAACGGAAAGCCGCTTGTGTATCTCGACAACGCCGCGTCGTCTCAGGTTCCGCAGAGCGTGATCGACCGAACGTCGAAGTATCTCGCGGAGGAGCATTCGAATATCCATCGCGGCGTGCACTACCTTTCGCAACACGCGACGACGGCGTACGAAGCCGCGCGCGAAAAAGTGAAACGGTTCATCAATGCACCCGATGTGAAGGAGTGTATCTTCGTCCGCGGCTGTACCGAAGGGATAAATTTGATCGCCCATTCGTACGGACGAAAGTTCATCGGCGAGGGTGATGAGATCTTGGTGAGCCAGATGGAGCATCATTCGAATATTATCCCGTGGCAGATGGTCGCCGAAGAACGCGGGGCGAAAATTCGCATGATCCCGATCGACCAGCACGGCCAGCTCGTTATCGACGAATACGAAAACATGCTGAACGAGCGGACGAAGATGGTTGCGGTCGCGCATGTCTCGAACAGTTTGGGCTCGGTGAATCCGATCAAGGAAATGGTTGCGACGGCGCACAAGTTCGGCGTGCCGGTTTGCGTCGACGCAGCCCAGAGCGTTCCGCATTTTCCGGTCGATGTGCAGGCTCTCGATGCTGACTTCTTTGTCTTTTCCGGTCATAAGATGTTCGCCCCGACAGGCAGCGGCATCGTCTACGGAAAGCGCGAGTGGCTGAATCAAATGCCACCGTATCAAACCGGAGGCGGGATGATCCGAACCGTGAGTTTTGAAAAGACGACATTCGCACCGATACCGGAAAAGTTTGAGGCAGGAACGCCGGCAATCGCCGCGGGCATCGGCCTCGGTGCGGCGATCGATTATCTGAATGCGATCGATTTTGAAGCCGGCGCGAAATACGAGCACGAGCTGCTTGAGTATGCGACGAAACGTCTCGCGGACATTCCCGGCGTGACGATCGTCGGGACGGCAGCCGAGAAGGCGAGTGTGTTGTCTTTTACTATCGAGGGGATTCACCCACACGACATCGGGACGATACTCGATCAGGACGGCATCGCCGTTCGCGCGGGTCATCATTGTGCACAACCCGTCATGAAATTCTTCGATGTCCCGGCGACGGCCCGAGCATCGTTCGCTTTTTATAACACTCGCGAAGAGGTCGATAAGCTGGCGGACTCGGTGGAGAAGGTGATTGAGGTTTTTGCTTAATGGGAGGCGGAAACCCGACCGGTAGGGAGGGTGTTCTTCCGCTCTGGATTCGGGATTTTAGAAGAACACCCTCCCTACCGGTCGGGTTTCCGCCTTTGGTCTCAGAAAGAAGATGTCAGACCTTAACGAGCTTTACCAGGAAACAATTCTCGATCACAACAAGAACCCGCGGAACTTTCGCGAGATCGAGGATGCAGATGGGACGGCGGACGGGAACAATCCGCTATGCGGCGACGCTCTGCGCGTGTATGTAGGTCTCGAAGGCGATACGGTGAAGGATGTCGCGTTCAAAGGATCAGGGTGCGCGATCTCGAAAGCGTCGGCGTCGATGATGACGCAGGTCGTAAAAGGGAAATCGAAAGAAGAAGCTGAAATGCTCTTTAATGAATTTCACAGCATGGTGACCGGCGGGCTCGACGTGGAGACGGAAGAAAATCATCTCGGCAAACTGAAGATCTTCGCCGGAGTGCTCGAATTCCCGGCGCGTGTAAAATGCGCTTCGCTCAGTTGGCACACACTGCACGCGGCACTGCATGGTGAAGAAGTCGTGTCGACTGAGTAGACGGGAGCATTTAACGCGGAGATCGCGGAGAACGCAGAGGTAAAAACAATTCACTCCGCGTTCTCCGCGATCTCCGCGTTTAGAACAACCCAAATGGACATCCTCGCCAAACACAGATTTCAGATCGCGGCTCTCGCGGCGATCGTCCTGACCGCGATCGTCGCGCTAAACTTGCTGGGACGCGTGTGGTGGTGCGAGGCAGGCGATTATTTGCCCTGGTCATGGCAAGTCAACTCGCGACACAATTCCCAACACCTCCTCGATCCATATTCCTTCACACACCTTCTTCACGGGATTCTGGAATTCTGGCTGATCGGGCTTGTCTTTCGAAAAGTTTCGCTTGCATGGCGGTTCGTGATCGCGATCTTTATCGAGAGCTCCTGGGAAGTCGTCGAGAATACGAACTACATCATCAACCGTTATCGTGAAGCGACTATCTCGCTCGACTACTACGGCGACTCGATCGTGAATTCGCTCGCTGACATCGTCGCCTGTGGTTTGGGATTTCTGATCGCATATAAGATCAGGCTGTGGTGGTCGCTGGCGGTGTTTGTGATGATGGAAGTGATCCTGCTCTTTTGGATCCGGGATAGTTTGCTGCTGAATATCTTGATGCTTGTATCGCCGCTGGATTCGGTTAAGAGTTGGCAGCAGGGAATCTAAGTTTCTAGTTTCTGGTTTCTAGTTTCTAGTTTCTGGTTTCTAGTTTCTAGTTTTCTGGTTGATGATCGTTGACCGACCTGCGACACACTGAACTACGAACTAGAAACTAGAGACGAGGAACTAGAAACTTACCGCTCCCCCCTCGCTGCCTCGACCTGAGTTTCAAGGTCAACGGCAAGCTTTCGCGCTCCGGGCTGATCGAACGTTTCGGTCCACCGCAGAGCTTCATCCAGAATACGAAGCTGATATTCGCGCCAGCCGGGTTTGCCGGCGACGGTTCCGAACTCGCCGTTGTAATATCCCGTACGCGGCGGGCGAACGCGGTCTGTCATGCCAGGATCCACGGACAACATCATTGTGGAGATTCCGGTCTGTTCAATCCCGCGTGCGATAAGTCCGAGTGTTTGATGGCACAGACGGCTCGCCGGGATCAGCAGCGCGGTCTGTATCTCGTAACGATGAAGCCGCTCCGCGATCTTCGGTGCCATCTCATCCGCGACAAGTCTCGCATTCGGGATCCAGCTGCTCAGGCTCCACCAGACACTATTCAGTTGTCCGATGACGGCGTTCTCCTGATATTCAGTTAGGCGATCGATAGGGATCTGTACATTGCGATCTTCGATCACCGCCCGCGTGTCGTAGCTCTTCGCGGCGTAGCGGAGGTCTACCGCATCGACTTCGACCGGTATCTCGCGAAAGTTAATGTCACCGTCCCTTGAGCTCAGATCGAATGGATCGGTACCGTCGATATAGGCACCGGCTGACGAGATCAGCGCCAGATTCAGCATTGGCAGCGCACGGCGAACGGGTGTAAATGGAGCGTGAATATTTTTGATGAAAGGATAGCCTTTCAATTCTTCGTTCTCGTTCCATTTCGAAAACCGATGCGAGAACTCCCCGGTCGTTTCAATTATAGCCATAGGTCAGATCTTAAATTCCTTCGAGAAATCGTAAGGATCATTCGTACTGGTTTTCGATGCCGCACCGTATTTTCGATTTGAAATAATGAAGAAAGCGACGAGTGCCGCAACCATTGCGCCGAACAGTATCCACACCGACCACTCGTGAAGATTGTTGAATTGAATTCTGAGAGGATCGTCTGCCGGAACCTCATCGATCGGGCGGCCCATCTGGCCGCGGAGCATAGAAAGCCACAAACCGATGACGAATTGCCCGGCCGCACATGCCGCGGCCACGAGAAGCAGCAGAAAACGTTCGATCCAAATCGAAAGACGGTTAACATTCTTCGCCGCGATAAAAGAGGTAAGGATCAAAACCACGGCGATGACGATCCCGCCGATATTCAAGATCGAAAGGGTTCGACTTACCACCGCTCCGGCCAATTCTCGCTCGGCCAAGACGGCAAACGCGGTCTGTGCGACGCCGATAAAAAACACGGCGGAACCGAGCCAAATGCTCAAAAGCAGGAGTCTGAGATCCGAAAAAAACTTCATAAAAGTAAGGTGGTATTATCGCGTGTTTAGGATGAAAGGGCAAAAGGGATGGCTGATCGTTGATCGTTGTTCGTTGTTCGTTGATCGTGGTTCGTTGTTAGAAGTTTGTGTTTGCGGTGTTGAGCAACGATCAACGATCTACGATCAACGATCAACGATCTACGATCTACGATCAACGATCTACGATCAACGATCTACGATCAACGATCTACGATCAACGATCTACGATCAACGATCAACGATCTACGATCAACGATCTACGATCAACGATCAACGATCAACGATCAACGATCAACGATCTACGATCTACGATCCACGATCAACGATCAACGATCCATAAACCAAATAATCAATCTCCTGAAAAATATTGTCGCGGCGTTCGACCTCGGCAAGCAGCTCGTGATCGACATCACCTGTCTCAAGCATTTTTGCGAGCAGGTCAAAGCGATGGATGTGCGACTGGAACCGGCGCGACGAATATTCGACCGTCGTGCCCTGATAGATCTGAAACGCCCAGTCGGAGGATTCGCCCAGCAGAAGTTCGCGAGCAAGTTGCTTTAAAAGCCTGTCCTCGGTCTCAAGCAGGCTTCCGGCACGAGGCCCGGTCGAAAAACGATTAACGAGATCCGTCATCTTCCGTTCGGCGTCGTGCTGGTAGGGATACATCCACGAGTTTTGTTCGTTTAGCCAGACCTTGTAGTACCCATTCTCGCCCCACGAGGATGCGGTTGGCTGTTGACGCTGTATCGGCAATCCGGAGTCCAAAAAGTCGCCCGGCGTGACGGCTGCTATCTCCGACTGGTCGTAGTGCAGCTTTCGGAAAAAGAAGTCGATGAATTGCGGCCCCTCGTACCACCAATGGCCAAACAGCTCGGCATCGTACGGCGACACGACCAAAGGTGGATGGCCTTCGAAGGTCGCGCGGAGTTTGTGTGCCTGCTTGATCCGCTCTCCAATAAAATGCGATGCGTTCTCGGCCGCTTTCTCGCGCGCGAGCATGGGAAGGTACGGTGCTTTGTTCTGCTGCGGAACATTTCGGCCGGTGATGCGATGATATTTCAGGCCAAGATGCCGACGGTTACCGTCTTCGTGCAAGTGGGGCTTTAGGTAGTCGATCGGCAGGTCCCAGCCGACGTCGCGATAAAATTCACGGTACACATCGCTCCCCGGATACCCGATCTCCGCGCTCCACACCTGCCGGCTGGTGTCGACGTCCCGCGCAAAAACCGCGACGCCGTTCGGACAAAAAACCGGAGCATGTACGCCGTACCGCGGCCGTGGATCACCGTAAAGGATGGCATGCGTATCTGAAATGAAATATTCGATCCCGGCATCTTTTAAGAGAACTTCAACGCCCGGCTCGTATGCGCATTCAGGAAGCCAGATGCCGCGCGGCTGCCGTCCGAAATGTTTTCGATAGTTGCTAACCGCGACCACGATCTGTGCACGGCGGGCCTCGTGGGTCGAGATCAGCGGGACGAAGCCGTGAGTCGCTCCGCAGGTGATGATCTCGATCACTCCGAGATCCTGGAGCTCGCGAAATGCCGCAACAAGATTCCGCTTATAGCGATCGTTCCACAGACCGAGCGATGCACGCAGCCCTTCGGCATACATCATCGCCACCTCGTGATACTCTACCGCTTCGTTCCGGGTACGATGGACCTCTTTGTCGGCAAGTTCGAGCAGATTCTCGAGATGCCGTGTGTAACGCCCCTGCAAAAGCTCGTCCGACAGCATCTCGCAAAGCGGTGGCGAAACATTCATCGCCAATCTCGGCTTCACGCCCGCTTCGTGCAAACTTTGGAAAATAAAAATGAGGGGAAGATATACTTCGGTGATCGCCTCGTAAAGCCAATCTTCTTCCAGAAATTCAGGGTATTCGGGATGCCGAACAAAAGGCAGGTGAGCGTGAAGAATGAGGCTAAAGAAACCGGTAGGCATCGTTCAAATGCGGATTGTGGATTGCAGATGGCGGATTTGCATGTTGATTAACACGATGACGTCCGCCTCCACGATTGGGTTTAGAACGCCTGTACGAATTTTAGGGCCGACCCGTCTGTGTCGACGAGCTAACAGGTCGCAACTTAGGAAGCGTGCGACGTGTCTTTAACCGTTTCGGAAAATTTATGATGCTTGCGCCAAATACTGCGGGGCCGAATTCTTCTCGTTCAATTTCCTCTGCCTCGATATCAAACCGCTCTTTTAGAACTCCAAGAGCGTTTTCGGCACTCAACGAGTCGGCGCGTTCTTGAAGGATCGCAAAAAGCGAAGGACTGATCTTCCATCGGAGGGCCTCAAGGCTTACACCCGACGCGAGCAGCAACAGCACGTTGCGGATCTCATCGGCCGCTATGCCCGCGAAATCAAAGTCAGGCTCGCCGACAAGTTGCGTGAACGCGGCGTGTGTCGCGATCTCCGCAGTTTCGAGATCATCACCCGCTAGGGCGACATCAAATGCGTCTTCGGTAAATCCGGCGACTTCCAGCACGCGAGCAAAACGATCAGCCGAGATAGACCAATCCGCCTCGGTATCGACGCGCAGGCTCGGGCTCTTACGCGGAGTCTCGACGGTGTTGGAGAACAACGCTCGCACATATGGCCGGTTCGGGGCGTAGAAACCGATCTCGGCGCGATACTCGCGGTCGGCTTCGACATCAAACCACCATGAACCTTCGGCGTCGATAGCGTGGATCTCTTCGAGATCCCGTTTGAGGTCAACCAGCTTTAGCACAAGTGAATAGCTGGCTGTTTGAGAGCCCAGTGCTTTGTTCAGCTTATGAAATGGATTGGATCCCATCGACCAATAGAAAAAGAGGCGATTTGGCGACTGCATCTGAAGGCGAGCACGATTTTCGCGAGCAAGTTCGGGTAGTTTCGGCTCGGCGAGCTCGCGAAAGACCGGCGGCATTTGCTCAAGCTTGCGTGGAGGCGCCGCAGTGTCGCCGGCCAGGGTTTTCGGTGCCTCGGCCGCAGAACTTACAAATTCGGACGAAGACGACAACTCGTCGACCGGTATAAACTCGATAAACTCCGTTTTCGGAACTAACTTACTTTTTTTCTTCAAACCTTTACTCATTCAACAAAACCGATCGCGAAAGCCGACTCTTATAAAATAGAGCCTGAAATAAAACGAAATTATGATGGCTTTACCGGCGAGTTACAAGCTGGGGTTTGTTTTTGTAGGGGCGGGAAGTGGACGCTAGCGAAGGCTCTTTGCGCTTTTCAAGCGGATGTCGATCTTCCCGTACGGCGAGTTTACGACGGATCGGAGGGGTAACCGGCGAGCGTCGTCAGTTATCCAGATCGTCATATCGCCGTCGCGCTCGATCAAACGATTCGGGCCAAAGACCTCCGGTTCGATCCGAAAACACCATTTCCGTCCAAGGATCGATTTCTGCAGCTCGCGCGCAGTGACGCGGACCGGAATATCGTAAACGAGCCCGGAATCACTAACCGTCATGCGGAACGATTTTCCCACCGCGAGCGGCAAGAGCCGCAAACTGTACAGGCCTGAGATCAGGTCATGGCTCACGTCATCGATCTTGGAAGCAATGCGACGCGGCGGACGCATCGGTTCGTTCGGGTCGGTCTCGACATACGTGACCCGACGTTCGCGGTAATCAAATACCGACTCGCTGTTGCGGACCCTATCCTTTTGAACGTCGTGCTTGACGGTGCGGGTCGCCCGGAAAGTGTCCGCGTCGATGCTGCTCTCCAATTCCTGCAGAAAGCTAAAACGAAAAATCTTTAACAGTGTCCCTTTCGATCTTGCTTCAGTCTTGACGATATAATCTTCGCCGTTCGGGTCTTTCTGAAGCGTAAAGCTTAGATCGGCGATCGCGATACCGCGGATGATCTTGCTGATCTTGCCCTCGTACGTGAGATTTTCTCCGTCAATAAAAGGCAGCGTTCTCACCACTGTCTTTCCGTTGGACTGTCCAAATAGAACGATCGAAAAGATACTGATAAGGCCGACCAGGGCGAGTGTTTTTACTCCAAAAACTTTCATATAAAGACAACAAGGAATGTTCCTGAGGCGTCCGCCGGCAGCTTCGCTTGTTTTCCCGATTATATCGCAAATCGAAGAGCACTACGGAAAAATGTTAGTCATCCGAGTGTTGCCGGTGCACGCGTCCGGAGCCTCGTCCGAACAGCTTCCAGAACGGTTTCGGGGGCGATGTCCATGCAGATCCAGTTCGAACATGTTCGACGATGACAATCTACTCGACAGCCGATGTCGAGGCGCTCGACGCAAATATCATCCGCATCCAAACTGCCGTTTCGCCACCATTCGGTGGGTCCGAACATTCCCACGATCGGAGCACCCGCCGCGATCGCAAGATGCGTCGGTCCCGTGTCGCCGCCGACGTAAACGCGGGCACGTTTCGCGAGCTCGTATAGGCCTTTCAGACTCGGTTCGGCTGTGATCATTTTGCCAGAGCGACTCGCCCGCAAAACTTCCGATGCGAGAGCAGCTTCAGTAGGCCCGGTCACGACGATCGACTCAAGCCCAAACTCATCCCAGATCATGTCCGCCAATCGACCGTATTTCTGAGCATGCCAAAGCTTCGTTACCCAACCACCGGCCGGATTGAGAATCGCGAAATTCGGGCCAACGCGCCGCGCGATCGCCTCCGCCTCATGGGTGTGTTCGTCCGCGGTAAAAACCGGAAAGGTTATTTGCTCGCCACTTGATTCGGAACCAAGGGCTTCCTTCGCGAGGGCCAGGTTACGGCGAATGACGTGCGCCCTGTCTGCGATCTTTAGCGTGTCAGTATAAAAGACCCGGGCCGCGGGCTCCCGCAGATCAGTTCGAGCGAATCCCCAGCGAGTTTTCGCCCCCGATAGCTTTGCGATCACTCCCGATTTCAAGAGCCCCTGAAAATCTATCGCAACGTCGAAATCGTACTGGCGAAGGTTCTTGACCTGCTTCGCGCCCTCGATCAGCAATTTTTCAATCACTTTGCCGCCGCGAAGTGATTTCGTATCCACCTCGATCAAATTGTCGAGTAGTCTGTTGCCGCGAAGTATCTCAGCCGACCGCTGTTCAGCGACCCACGAGACCTCGGCGGCGGGAAAACTCGCTCTGATCGCAGCAAGTGCCGGCAGAGTATGGATGATATCGCCGATGGCGCCCAGTTTTATTATGAGGATCCTCACGTTCTTTAATGGTATGCGCGAATGATGAAATACAGGAAATGCGGCGATTCATCTGTACTTTTCATGCGTCCGGGGGGTAGCCAAAAACTTCTGGAAATTTAGGGCGCGGTTAGGCTATCCTATATCAGGAGTCCCACGCCTCACATCCGCATTCACCCGTCCCGTATGATGAAACCCGAAAGACTGAAACGTGATCTCCGCCCTGCGCTTGTTTTTCTAAGCGGGGAGTTGATCGCCGTTCCGATCCCCTTGGAGCGCGAAGAGGTTATTCTCGGCCGCGCCCTCGAAGCGGACGTTCGAGTTAACGACACAAAGGTTTCACGCCGTCACGCCAAGATCAATAAGATCGTTAATGAAGAAACAAACGCCGTTGAGTATGTGCTCACCGACTTCGGTTCGAGAAGTGGGATTCTCGTAAACGGCCAAAGAGTTTCACGCGAGGTTCTTCAAAACGGAGACAAGATCACGATCGGCGAACAGATCTTACGCTTTGACCTTCTCGATGAGATCGACCGCGAGTACCAGCGTCAGATCCACCGCCTTATCTCGCACGACGACCTGACGGGCCTGCTGTCGAGCCGTTCATTTTTTTCCGAGCTTCGTCGCGAAGCGGCGCGTGCAAAAGCTGAAGGTCGAACATTTTGCGTCCTGATGATGGACGTCGATCATTTCAAGAACGTGAATGACACGCACGGCCATCTGACAGGAAGTAAAACACTCGAAGAGATAGGGGGCTCGATCATCGAGATCATGCGCAGCGGTGATGCCGCCGCCCGGTTCGGGGGTGAGGAATTTGCGGCGTTCCTGCTTGATGCCGAAGTTATTCAGGCAATGATCGCGGCTGAGCGGATAAGGTCGGTCATCGAATCACAGGAATTCAGCGTGGTGAAGACGGGACAGCCGGGGTCGAAGCATCACGTGACGATCAGTATCGGCATCTCGGCCTTTCCGCACGACTCGACTGATCCGATCGAGCTGGTCGAAATGGCGGATTCCGCCCTGTATCGAGCAAAACGCGAAGGACGTAACCGCGTCTGCGCTTATCACGACCTCACCGAGGACGAGCTAAAGCGCTCGCTGCCGTCACGTCGCGAGTAACTCTTTTTGCAACTTTTGCATCACATATCCCGTGAAAGACAGGGAATTCGTTTCGTGCTAAGCTTAGCTTTTTCGCGCGCCCTTGAATTCGACCGCAAAAATTAGTTTTTCAAAGCATTACGACCAGTGATCACCAGACTCAATCTAGCTAGCCGGCCGTTTCGAAATCGAACCACGCCGTACCTGATATCGCTATTGCTGCTTGCGGTGGCTGTGTCCGCCGGTTTGCTGTGTTTTTCACAGCTCAATGAGGCTGCGACCCAGACCGAACTTGCCCGCACCGAGATCAAGCAAAAGGAAGAGGCCATCAACGCTTTGAAAGGAAAGGGCGAAGAGGTAAAGAAACAGCTCACTCCCGAACAGCAGAATTTACTAATCGCCTCTCACAAACTTGTCGCAAACAAAACCTTTGGGTGGTCGCGCTTGTTCGCGGATCTGGAAGCTGTCCTGCCGGGCAGCGTGAGCGCGTCGCGAATCGCGGTTGAAAATATTTACAAGGACGGGGACCGTATCAAAGCGGAACTCGATTTTGACGTTCTCAGTCGCGACTATCAGTCGGTCGTGACAATGATCGCGAGAATGAACAATTCAGGTTTGTTTCAGGCGGAGCTTCGCGGGCAGGACCGTCAGCAAAACGAGCGCCTGACCTACACCGAATACACGCTGCATTTGATCTATACCCCGGCCTACGGTTACGCACCGGTCCCGGCACGTGATATTGCACAGACTAATCAGGGAGGTGCCCAATAGTATGGACGAAAAACCTCTCGACCAGACCAATATCCCCGAAGAGAATGAGACCGAGATCGTCGTAAATGATTACGGCCAAACTCGTGACGATGCTGTAGTTGTCGAAGAAGTGAACCGCACCGTACTCCTCACCGCTGACGAGACGATAGTGATCGACAAGGAACCGCGTATTGAAATCGTCCCGGTCAATCGTCCGCGTAAAGTTTATGGCGGAATGTGGGGACCGGCCGAACTAGTCACGGTTTCGTTTGCGATGGTCGCTTTGTTTATTGTCGCGTTGCTATACATCTTTATGGTCGCTCCGGCGAACCGTGAACTTGAAAGAGCCCGGGCCCAGCGTGATCGGCTTAAGTTCGAGCTTATCTCGGCGCAAAGCAAGTATGGCGATATCCGGGATACGGAGACGCAGGTCACGAAACTTATGACCAGCGTCGATGATTTTGAATCACGATACCTCCCTATCGAGTCAAACGGAAGGACGGCGCTTTACCAGCGTCTCAATGGGCTGATTGCCGCGTATGGCTTGATAAATACGAGTGGCCCGGACTATGCGCCGCTCGAAACCGCCGACGTTAATAAAGGCGGACAGTCCGAAGAGGAGCGGGGCCGGACGAAATACAGGAGTTTGTTTCCGGGCGTTTACGTCACAACTACGGTCGAGGGTTCGTACCAAAATATCCGACGGTTTATTCGCGAGATAGAAACGGGAAATGATTTCGTGGTGGTGAGCGCCGTCGAGTTGGAGCCCACCGAAGGCGAGCAGCGTTCGGTGCAGCCGCAGGGGCAAACTCAGTCCGGAGTGGTCGTGAATCCGAATGCGGGGTTCCCGCCTGGATTTTCAAATCCAACCGTCGGGCAGCAGAATGCACCGCCTGCACGGCAGCGAGGCAAGACGCACGGCGAAGTGGTAAGTCTAAGGCTCGAGATGGCGGCATATTTCCGCCGTCCGAATGCGGTGCCCCAAGTTCCGGCGTCCACGGGACAATAGAGTTATATAGTGATGAATCCGTTTGCAGGTAAATCCCCGACCGAAAGGAACAAGATCATCGTCGCGATGGTGCTTGGCGTACTCGCGCTCGGGGCACTGTTTTTCGCATTTGGCGGCAGTATCTTTTCGAGCGGCGTCAAAGTCACTGTTTCAACGTCGCCGACACCAAAACCTTCGGCAACAGTCCCGACAAATCCGAGCGATTTTACGATCCCGTCCCAAGCTGAACAGGACCTGAACTACATGACACCGGTTGTTTTGGGTGGGACGTATTCCGGCCCGGATCCCGGGCGGAACATTTTCGCATTCTACGAGCCGCCGCCACCATGCAAACCGGGAATTGATTGCCCGGTGCCTCCGATAAAAACCCCGGACCCTCCGACACCGACACCGACACCTGCGATCTACATCACCGGGTTTAATCCGGGCAGTGTGTACGCGGGTTCAAGGGGATTCAGGCTTGAGATCTCCGGCGAGCGGATGCAGCCGGACGCGAAAATATACTTCAGCCAGAGCGAGCTTCCGACGAGTTTCGTAAATGAGCAGAGGATGGTCGCCGATGTCCCGGCAAACTTCATTGCCGCCGAGGGCCCGCGTCAGATAATAATTCAGACAACGGACGGCAAGAAGTATTCGAACGCGGTGATGTTGAACGTACAGGCTCCGCCAAAACCCGCATTTCAGTACATCGGTATGATCGCCCGAAGGCTGAGCAATAACGATACGGCGTATTTCATGGAGCAGGGACGTCAAACGCCACTGAGCGCTCGGCTGAATGACGTTGTCGGCGGACGCTTTCGACTGATGAGCATATCGGCTGAGGAAACCGTGTTCGAAGATGTCAGCCTTGGTTTTAAGCACAAGGTTCCACTCTTTCGGCCCGCGCCGGGAACGGTAAGCACACAGCCGGTCCGACCGGGCATTCCGGGCGGCGAAAATTACGTGCCTTATAATCCCGGCACCAACTTCCAGGTTCCGCCTGGTCAAAGCATTCCCGGAATTCCGGACAACATTCCACGCTACGTACCACCAGCGGTGAATCGCCCGCCGGACAAGAAAGATCAGGACGACGATGATGACGGCGAGGGCAAACCGTAAGCAATTGCGAAGCGGCGAAGGCGGTATGACGCTGATCGCGGTGATGATGATGATGGCGATCTTCGCCGTCGCCCTTCTTGCGGTTGCGCCGTCTGTTCAGCAAGGGGTCCAGCGCGAAAAAGAATTGGAATCGATTCGACGCGGCGAAGAGATCGCCGACGCGATCCGTCAGTACGCTATTGCCAAAAATGGAAAGTTGCCGGAGTCGATCGACGATCTGCTCGAGGGCCTGCCGCAGGGCACCAAGAAAACCATGATCCTTCGTGCGTCGGCGGCGACCGATCCGCTCAGTGATGACGGAAAATGGCGTCTGATCAAGCCCGACCCGAAAATAATTGCCGCGTTTGCAAAGCGGGTGCAGAGCTACAACAACGGATTGCTGCCGAATAATTCAAGAGGTAACAATGATAAGGGAGCACAGATTTTAGACCGCTACTCGATCCAGCTTCTCGTAAACCTGAATACCGGAACCGAAGACGAGACGGAAATCGTCGACGAGGATTTCGACGTCACAACCGACAATCAGCCCTTCATTGGCGTCGCCAGCCAGAGCCGCAGTAAGTCGATCATCGCTTACTACGGGATCGAGAAGCATTCCAACTGGATATTCACCCCTATGTTTCGCGGCACCGGAATAACAGTTTCGGGCACCGTTAAGGGACCGCCGCAACAGCAACCGGTCGCCCCCGAAGTTCGCTAACCGGGAAAAAGTGAAAAGGTGAGAAGGTGAGAAAGTGAGAAGGTGAGAAAGTGAGAAGGTGAGAACTCTTATCTCACCTTCTCACCTTCTCACCTTCTCACTTTTCCTACTCATAATCGAAAACAATATTCGCGAAGGCCTTGACGCCGACGTCGAGTCGGCTATCGTCGATCAGAAAATCAGGTGTGTGATGGGCAGCGGCCGTTTTCGGGTCCTGCCCTTTTCTCATCCCGCCGACGGTGAAGTAGAACGACGGTGCTTTTTCACCGAAGTAAGAAAAATCTTCGGCCCCAGTTACCCACTCTGTTTCGCGAACGTTTTCCTTGCCGGCGGCTTTTTCCAGCGAAGTCAGCATCTTTTCGACAAGCGACGGTGTGTTGTACGTGACAAGCGTTTTGGAATCGATCGAAACTTCGGCCGTCGCTCCCATACTCTCGGCGATCTTTGTCGCGGTCAACCGGATCTTCTCGTGGACTTCCTTTTGCATCGCCGCGTCGAGCGTCCGAATTGTTCCCGCCATCGTTAGTTCCTCGGGGATGATATTCTCCCGTACTCCGGCATTTATCTTGCCGACGGTAATAACGACCGGTGCCTTCGACAGCTCGGATTGGCGCGACACGATCATCTGAAGCCCGGTATAAATCTGGGTCGCGACCGCGATCGGGTCGACCCCGAGCCACGGATATGCGCCGTGCGTCTGCCGGCCCTTAACCTTGATCTGAAACCAGTCGCTCGATGCCATGACGGCGCCGCTTTTGTACTTGATCGTCCCGGCTTCAGTCTGCGAGTTAATGTGGATGCCGAATATTGCGTCGATCTTCGGGTTGTCCATCACGCCCTCTTTCACCATCAACGGAGCTCCCCCCTCTTCACCGACGGGCGGTCCTTCTTCCGCTGGCTGAAAGATGAAAACAACGGTCCCTTTGATCTTGTCCCGCATTCCGCTGAGGATCTCGGCTGCACCCATGAGCATCGCGACGTGCGTGTCGTGGCCGCATGCGTGCATCACCCCGACTTTTTGACCGTTGTACTCGGCCGTCTCTTTCGAAGCGAAAGTCAGAGCATTTCTTTCGGTAACCGGAAGCCCGTCCATATCGGCCCGCAGACCAATAACCGGTCCCGGCCGGCTGCCTTTCAAGATCCCGACTACTCCCGTCTTTGCGACGCCGGTGCGGACCTCCATGCCAAGCTTTCGCAAATGATCCTCAATATACTTCGCGGTCTTTACTTCCCGATTCCCGAGCTCGGGATATTGATGGAGGTGACGCCGCCATTCGACGATCTTAGGCATCAGCCTCGCCGTCGCGGCGTCGATGTCACGGCTCATGTCTATGGCGAAGAGAGGCGTCGAGAGACAGATCAGCACACTGACAGAAAGTAGGATTCTTTTCATTTTGTTTTTCTCCGGAGGATCGGGGTGTCCTAATTGTATTCGGCAGGGGAGGAATTGCAAGCGGTATCGTTCATTCAGGATCTGATCCGCGTAATCCGCGTTCATCCGCGGCAAAAACTTTCTAATTATCCAAGAGCCTTGCACGACGCCTTTCATCACCGGGCCGTCCTGTGGGATCGTATCTGAAAGCTTGAGAGGTTTGATCAGGCGACGTGCTGATGAGCCGATTCCCCGTTCCCACTTCGGCATTGATATACTTGGAAGGAACCGATCATTAAGGAGGTAACCGATATGCCCGCGAGCAAACCTACCCGAGAACAGCTTGTCCGCCGCCGCGATGAGATCAACGATCAGCTCGAGCGTGTAAATACCGCTCAGCGGATCGAGCTCGATTACGATCTACAGGAACAGGCCATTCAGGTTGAGCACGGTGAGGTTGCGACATCAATGGAAAAAAACCTTCGGCGCGAGTTGGCGATGATCGAGGACGAACTCTTAGATCAGGAGTAGGTTGGTTTTTGTCTTTGCATTTGGTCTTTGGTTTTTGGTCTTGGGCCTTCGCAGAAAAGACCGAGATCCGAGTCCAAAAACCAAAGACCAAAGACCAAAGACCAAAGACCAAAGACCAAAGACCAAAGACCAAAGACCAAAGACCAAAGACCAAAGACCAAAGACCAAAGACCAAAGACCAAAGACCAAAGACCAAAGACCAAAGACCAAAGACC
>JBGTIQ010000072.1:0-151880 GCA_041745575.1 Pyrinomonadaceae bacterium | reverse complement strand
AAAACAAGTTGCGGTGCTCTCTGATGATGAAGATCGAAGTAAACTCAGTGGCTGTCAATACCACCTTCAACCGCCCGCTACCGCAGGCGGTTCTGACGACTCTGGACGCGGGGTTCCATGACAAAAACAAGTTGCGGTGCTCTCTGATGATGAAGATCGAAGTAAACTCAGTGGCTGTCAATACCACCTTCAACCGCCCGCTACCGCAGGCGGTTCTGACGACTCTGGACGCGGGTTCCATGACAAAAACAAGTTGCGGTGCTCTCTGATGATGAAGATCGAAGTAAACTCAGTGGCAGTCAAAACCACCTTCAACCGCCCGCTACTGCAGGCGGTTCCGACGGCTATTAAGTTTATGATCGTTACACATTGACCGGGAGCAAGCGGACCTTTGTGGGATGATGAAGATTGAAGTGAAACTCAGCTAGTCGAGCAAACACCTTCAACCGCCCGCTACCGCAGGCGGTTCCGACGCCGGTTAAGTGTCGTGCAGGCGCAAAAATTATGATCGAACGTTACACATTGCCCGAGATGGGCGCAGTCTGGTCGCTGCAGAACAAGTTTCAGAAGTGGCTCGATGTCGAGATCGCCGTCTGCGAGGTGCATGCGGAAGATGGAACGATACCCAAAGAAGCGCTTGCCGAGATCAGATCGAAAGCCGCGTTCACGGTTGAGCGCATCGGTGAGATCGAGAAGACGACGGATCACGATGTCATCGCCTTCACAACCAACCTCGCGGAGAACATCGGCGAAGCCGCGCGGTTTGTTCATTACGGCCTGACATCGAGTGATGTCGTCGATACGGCGAATGCTCTCTTGCTAAAGGAATCGTGCGACATCGTGCTCGCGAAGATTGATGCCCTTCTTGCGGTCTTGAAACGGCGTGCATACGAATTCAAAGACACACCCCAGATCGGACGGACACACGGTATACACGCCGAGCCGACATCGTTCGGTTTGGTGTGGGCACTCTGGTATTCGGAAATGCAGCGTAACAGGATGCGTTTGGAAACTGCGAAAGAGCGCATTGCGGTCGGAAAGATCAGCGGAGCCGTCGGTGCGTTCGCTCATCTCTCGCCGGATGTCGAAGAACGAGTTTGCGCGAAACTCGGATTAAAAGCGGCGGACGTTTCGACGCAGGTCATTCAGCGCGATCGCTATGCCGAATATCTCTGCACGCTTGCGATCGTTGCATCGACGTTGGAGAAGATCGCGCTTCAGGTCCGTCACTGGCAACGCACAGAGGTTCGTGAGGCGCAGGAAGCATTCAAGAAGGGACAAAAAGGTTCGTCGGCGATGCCGCATAAACGAAACCCGATCCTATCGGAACGAATTTGTGGAATGGCACGCACCGTCCGTGCGAACTCGATCGTTGGTTTGGAGAACGTCGCTCTCTGGCACGAGCGCGACATCTCGCACTCGTCGGCGGAAAGGATCGTATTGCCGGATTCAAGCGCCACGCTTGATTACATTCTCGCGAAAACGACATCGCTGCTCGACACGCTCGTTGTATATCCCGAGAACATGTTGAAAAATCTCACCCTCACCGGCGGTCTGATCTTTAGCGGACAGCTGATGCTTGCGCTGACGCAAAAAGGAGTCTCGCGTGAAGATGCTTATGCGTACACACAGCGGAATGCGATGAAGGTTTGGGATGAAGGCGGAAATTATCAGGAACTTGTAACGAAAGACGCGGACATCTCATTGCACCTTTCGGCTGAAGAGATCGCCCGCGTCTTTGACTTAAAACACTATCTGCGAAATGTGGAAAAAGTTTTCGCTCGCGTCTTCAATTAGCCGTTAGCCCACTTTTCGGCCATGTCGCCAACCACCGGAAACTTGAATTGCTGCCCCTGGTAACCTTTGACCATTCCATAGATCATCGCTCCGAGGAATGCCACTACGGCAGCGATCACGACGAGGTAAAGAAGCATTGCGAGCATGGTTGACCCGGTCACACCGGCGACAACAGCAGTGAAAATTTGGAGCGCGATGACGACGACTATATAAGCTCCAGTCAATAATAAAGACTGGAATGCGTGAAACCTCATCGTCCGATTATCCTTCTCCGTGACCAACACAATAATGCTGTAGATCAAGCTTATCGCGCATACAGGTAAATAACAGAGCAGCGCGCCGACATTCGTGTCCAGTCCAAGTGCAGTTTTACCACCTGACGTGTTTTGCATAATGATTTTACTTTCTCCTTTAGGGGTTCGATTATTTCAGGGATTGGCAGAAAAAGACTGTCGGAAACGTATCACATGACGTTGATTAAAACAACAAACTCGGGCACAATCTACAATTTCTTTCAGGGAGATATATGAAAGCAAAAGTATATGTAACGCTCAAGCCCAGCGTGCTCGATCCGCAGGGAAAGGCGATACATCATTCGATCGAGTCGTTGGGTTTTGAAAAGATCGCCGACGTTCGGCAAGGGAAGTATTTTGAGATCTCCCTGGACGGCGCGATAACTGAAAGCGAAGCGCAAACCGCAGCGGAGAAGATTGCGAAAGACGTTTTAGCGAATCCGGTGATCGAAGATTTCCGGGTGGAAATCGATCGTTGATCGTCGATGGTTGATCGTTGGCCTTATAATAAAAGTCATTATGACTCCCACAAATTTTGAAAACTTACGCATATACAAACTCTCGGAGGATCTGGCGGACAGAGTTTGGGACATCGTTGCCAGTTGGAATAGCTTTGCCCGTAATACAGTCGGACAGCAGGTCGTGCGGTCGGCGGACAGTATTGGGGCCAATATTGCAGAAGGTGTCGGCAGATGGGGTCTGCAAGATCAAAAGCGTTTTATCTACATTGCGAGAGGATCGGTGAATGAAACCAAACATTGGCTAAGGCGGGCATATCGACGAAGGCTTCTGTCGCAACCGCAGGTCGAGACGCTTAAACCTTTGCTGGATGAGTTGGCGCCGAAGCTTAACGCTTATGCAAAATCCCTCGGACGATTGAAGAACGAAAAGCAACGATCGACGATCAACGATCAACGATCAACCCACTAAGTCATGAAATTCGGAGTAATAGTTTTTCCCGGTTCCAACTGCGATCACGATGCATATCACGTCGTGTCGAAGCATGTCGGCCAACCCGTCGATTTTATCTGGCACAAGGAAACCGATCTGAGCGGATATGATGCTGTCATCGTGCCGGGTGGATTTTCGTACGGCGATTATCTCCGTGCCGGTGCGCTCGCGCGTTTTTCTCCGGTCATGCCGGCGATAAAGAAATTTGCCGCGGAAGGGAAGTTCGTCTTTGGAATATGCAACGGATTTCAGATCCTGTGCGAAAGCGGTCTACTGCCCGGTGCGTTGATGCGAAACGCCGGCCTTCATTTCGCGTGCAAGCACGTCAACATTCGTATCGAGAATCAAAATACTCCTTACACGAACCAACTCGAGAACGGTGATGTTTTGTCCATCCCGATCGCACACGCCGAAGGGAATTATGTTTGCGACGAAGCGACGTTTCGGTCGCTCGAGGAGAACAATCAGATAGTGTTTCGGTACTGCGATGAGAATGGCGAGACGACGCCCGACTCAAATCCTAACGGAGCGCTCTCAAATATCGCAGGTATCTGCAACCTCGATCGGAACGTGTTGGGAATGATGCCGCATCCGGAACGCGCCTGTGAAGAGTTATTGGGGTCGAACGACGGCCGGGAAATTTTTGGTTCGCTCACACACGCGATTTCGCAGAACGGGACGGGAGTCTAGATTTCAGTTGCTCGCTCCGTGAGGAGCGAAATGTTGGTAGCACCAAGGTTGGAAAAATTAACGAGCTCCGTAGGAGCGACATAAAGCATGTCGCACCTACGGAGCTCAATTATTTTGTTGGCCGATTCTACCAACATCCGGCTCCTAAACGGAGCCTTCGATCCGGTGCTTAATAATCAGCCTTACCAGCCGAACTAATATTGACGCCGCCGTTTGTCGTGATGACACGTATCGGGGCGCCGCCGCCATTCAGGACAGTGTTAAGCCGCGTCGCGCGGTGACGCCCAAAATCGCCCTTGACATCTTCTTGCGTGACGCTCAATGCGGGAATGTCGCTGCGAAATCCGCCGTTCGTCGTTCCGGTTTCGATGTTCGCCGCGTATGTCGCGGGCATCGAAAGATGCACGCCGCCATTCGTCGTAATGATGTCGAGCCCGCTGCCTTTCCAACTGTTGCCGCCAAGCATGACGTGGACTCCGCCGTTCGTTGTTCGACCGCGAACGTCGCCGGCCGTATCCATCAGGTGAACACCACCGTTCGTTGTTTCAAATACGATACGTCCTTCGACCGAGCTGATGCCGATGCCGCCGTTGTGCGCCTTGAGATTGAGATCGGTCGAACGCGGCACTAACACCTCGTACGAAACTCCCCAGTTCTCGTCTCCGGCAGCATCGGCCTTGACGGTTCCGGCGGTCGAGATCCTGATCCCGCTCGCAACTGCCCGAGCTGCCTCTTCACTCGTTCCCCATGTCTGCACACAGGCTCGTACGAGAATGTCGGAACGATCGGAGCCCTTTACTTTGATCCCGCCATTCTTCCCGCCGTCGACGGCGAGCGAGCTCGATGCCGGCAGAGTCATCTCGCGCAATTCCTTGAACGAAACCTTGCCGCGGCTGGACCAGTTCTCGCCCGAACAGAACTCCTTGTTCTTGATCTTCTCGGCTTTGTAGGCGTGGTTAGGCTCGGCCTTTTCCTGGCCGAACAGAATTGTGGTGGAGAGAAATAATAGCGCGGTCGCGATAGCGGCCTTTAACACGAGCATTATTATTGATGTCGCTTTCATTACTGGAAACCTCCGGTGTGTAGTGATTTATTTCGCTTTCTAGAATGTAAACACCACGTCGGAGATTTTTGTGACAGGAGAACGAGGGAGTTTCTAGTTCCTGGTTTCTTGTTTCTGGTTCGTGGCGGCGACGCGAAACAAGAAACCAGAAACCAGAAACTAGAAACTAGAAACGAGAAACTTTATGTGACCTTGGTGACAAGACCGTCTTGGGCGAGTTTCCAATCCAAAACTTCCACACCGGATTCCGCTGCGAGCGCTTTTTCGACCTCGGATTTTCGGCCATCCTCGCAGAAAAACGCCATGCATCCGCCGCCGCCGGCACCACACACTTTCGGAGCGATCGCACCGTTGGCCATTGCCTTTTCGATCAGCATGTCCATCTGCGGCGTTGTGATGTGCGGCGAGAGTCGTTTCCGCTGTGGATGAGCATCGCGGAGAATCTCACCGACCGCGTTCCAGTCGTTCTTCAAAAGCGCTTCGCGCATCACGATCGACGTATCGCGGATCCCTTCAAAGATCTCGAACAGTTCACGGTCACCGTCGATGTGGCGTTTGGTGATCTCCCAATTGTTCGTTCCGGAATTGCGCGGCTCGCCCGTGTAGCAGACGACGATGCGGCGCTGGAGTGTCTCGACGTCTATCGTAAGCGGCTCGCGATTCATCCCGGCCGGGCCGAAATGAATGCACGCCGCTCCACCGTATTGCGCCGAGTAGTAATCCTGATAGCCGGTCGGAACACGGATCACCTGACATTCGACAGCCGCCGCGATCGATATAAAACGATCGGGCGTATAGCGGTCGCCGACAAGCTTATTCAGCGCACCGATACACGCGATGTTTAATGTCGAAGAACCTGCGAGGCCGGCACCCGCCGGTGCGTCGGATTCGGTCGTCATGTGAAAGCCGGTTTCGGGTTTGAAAAAGTGAACGAGTTTGGAGAGCAGTTCGAGGCGAGGCTCATCTCTCAACTCGTGCATGCGGTCAAGACTGGTCTCGAACTTCGCACGCTGATCGACAGACTCGAGAACGATCGTCGAATCGTCGCGCGTCTCGATCCGGCACTTTGCCAGCAGGCTTACGGCAAAATTAACGGTCGCCGCCCCGTCGTGAAATAAAAATAGAGGGGGTATATCAATTGTTCCTCCGGCGAGATCGACCCGCGTCGGAGCAGAAGATTCTATGATCATTGGTTGGTGGATCGTTGTTCGTTGATCGTTGTTCGTTGTGTGTAGCTGAACGCTGGCGAGATTGTAGCAAAACGAGCAACGAACCACGAACGACGAACCACGATCAACCATCAACGATCAACGATCAACGATCAACGATCCACGAACAACGATCCACGATCAACCACCACCTCACTTCTTCGCCGCCTCCGCTTTCGCCTTCGTTTCCTTTTCGTCGCGATTTGGTTCGCGAGTCAGATGCAGACGTTCGCCGAGATCATGGAGCTTCTCGGTCGCGACCTCTTCGACCGCATGAAATCTCTCTTCGAGACGGTGGATCGTTTCCGGATTCGCCTCTTCGACTTTCTCCGACAACCAAAACCGCTCGATCACGTAGAAGATGATGATCGCGGTCAGGACTATAAAGAAGAGGGCGACGCCGATCTGTTGAAAGTCGCCGATCATCGATGTGATCGCACCGCTGAAAAAGTAGCCGGCACCTGACAAAAGCGAAACCCATATAAAGCAGCTGATCGCGTCGAGCGCAAGGAATCGCAAAAAAGGCATCTTTCCGATACCGTAGAAGACGCACATCGCGGCGCGAATCCCGTATATGTATTTGGATATGACGATCGCGAATCCGCCGAACTTTTCGATCAGCTTTTCGACCCGCGGCTGGGCCATCTGATAAAAACGGTAATCCTTCGCCTTTTCGTGAAAGACGCGACCGACACCATACGCGATGCTGTCCCCGACCATGCCGCCGAGCGTTCCGAACAGGATCACTTTCAAAAAGCTGTACGGCCCGAAAAACCCTCCGTGCGCCATCGTGCCCGATATCAAAAGCGTGATGTCGCCCTCGACGGTGCATAACGCAAACACCGCGTAGATACCATATTGCTCGATAATTTGGGAAAGATGATCCATAGAGATCGATGGGGATAGAGATATGCCGGGCTCCCCAAAGAGTAACTTTCGGGTTGCCGCGAGTCAAACAGTTTGGAAAACGGGTAGTGTCTTAATTTCGGAATACACTACCAGAAATCCTGATTCAAACGATGGACCTCTCGCGAATTAAGAATTCTCTTCACTACGCATTGCGCTGAGTTGGATCAGATTCGGCTGGCTACTATAATCGATTCGATCAGGAGGAAATGAAGAGATACGGTAGATTTCTTTTTTTTCTTCCGTTTATCTTGCTGCAGACAGCATATGTGCACCGACTGTCACGGTTAGACCAAAGAGCAAAGATATGCCTAATACTGTACTAATGCTGCCGCTAACAATGATCCTACTATGGCAGAGTTGCGAAACGATTTCGCCACGAAGCGAAAATGGCGGGGGTCGTCCTACGCTAGCCAACTCTGTCATTCAATGTGATTTTTCGGAATACGCACCGGTTCGGATAGATCATTTCGATTCCGACGCCGTGTTGAAGCAAATTCAACCCGAATACCCAACTGAAGGTATCATTCGCAGAGTTCAAGGGCGCGTTACTGTGAAGGCATTGATTAATCGTAAGGGTCAGGTGGAGAAAGCGTGCGCAATCGAAGGTGAATCGGAATTGCGGGCGCCAGCCGAGATCGCGGCCTTACAATGGAAGTTTAAGCCCGGCTATGGTCTGGCTTTTGTTCGACCGAAGACCAAAAAGAATCCGAAAAACTATGCGGAGGTTTATATCGTGTTTGACTTCAAACTCCCGGTCACGGGTTAATAATAGGTTAATCAGCCGCCGCAGATTGCAAGATAAAAAGGACGCGGAAGAGAGGCAGAGAATACCAACGAAGGAATAGCATGTTTTTGAAATCGTCCCTTTGTACAATGTTTTTGGTTTTGTTCGGGTCGTGCACTGGCTCGGCAAACTCCGGACATCTGAATCAGTTGCTTTTTGATAAGATCTCGGCCGAGAGAAACGCCAATTCGAAAGCCCACATAACTCTGGCCAATCTCACTGATTTTCCTTGGGATAAATTATATGTTTGTTCTGAGGCCGCGGAGGATTATCAAATTCGCGAGTTGATTGGGGAGCAATATGAGTTTCGCTCCTCCCCGTATTCAAAAAAATGGATCTTTGAGTTGAAGGGGTCCATTGTATATACCGAGGAAAAAGTTATCGATGAGGTTGACCGGCCTACTGATGCTGGTGATGTCGTATTTGAAATCCGCGATGCAGCAAAAAAATGCTCTGTTTTTTCTGATTCCGCAGTTTTCATGGCGGACGAAAGGCGGATCGATGATGGAACATACTATTTTTTAACATGCTCGAATTGTGGCGACTAAGTATCACTCGTTCCACACGAATCCTGTTTTGGAAATCGGGAGAGCCTAAACGGAATAACAGAAACAGTTCTAATCAAGATACACGCGACGAGCCGCACCAGCAGAAAGGGACGGTTCGTGAGCTTCTGTTTAAAGTGCACAGGTGAAAAGAAAAGTTCCGGCGCCCGGAGTTCGGCTCGAGAGGCCCGAACACGGCCCGCATCCCATCAGCACCCGGGCGAAAACTTCGAGTATTGAACATCCAAACATCAACTGATTGACCTTTCCATATAGTCTGTCTAAAATCGCTCTAGTTTTCATCGGGCTATATGAGCGAAGCGGATAATCTTGTCGGGATCGAGGTGTCGGTGTCGTCGATGACGGGTGTGAGGCTTAAGGGAAGCGATAGCTTCGACGCCAGGACCGCCGCGATCGACGCTGCGAGCGGCACAGTTGAACAGGTCAGCGAATTCATCTCCACATTAAAGAAGGAGTTCGGTGCGTTCGAACGGGTAGGCGTTGCCGTGCCGGGCCTTGTCTGGCGCGAATCGGGGCGCGTCGCTTATTCCGCGCATATTCCCGAACATTCCGAAATAGATCTCGCGGCTGAGATCGAAAAAGCGACCGGCCTGAAAGCCGTTATCGAGAATGACGCGAACGCAGCCGCGTATGGCGAGCTGAAGCGCGGCGCCGGACGCGGGAGCGCAAATCTCTTTTACGCGACGCTCGGCGTAGGTGTCGGCGGTGCGTTGATCCTGAACAATCACATCTGGCGCGGTGTGTCGGGTTTCGCCGGGGAATTTGGCAATGTCGCGATCAATTCGGACGGCATGCGGCTTGAAGATGTGGCATCTGCAGCGAACATCGTACGTCGGACACGCACACGGTTCAACCGCGACAGTACCTCATCCCTGAACAAGCTCGACGAAGAGCAGATCTCGATCTACAAGATCGTCGAGGCGGCCGAGAAAGGCGATGACTTTGCGAGCCTTATGCTTGAGCGGACGGGCAGCTATGTCGGGACGGCGATCGCGACCGTGATCAACCTACTTAATATTGAAAAGATCGTGATCGGCGGTGAGATCATGCACGCCGGTCATCTAGTCCTCGACGCCGTTGTTCGCCGTGCACGCGAGCTGTCATTCGGCCCATCATTCGAGAACGCGGACATTGCCGCGGGCGAACTCGGCGAAAACGCGGCCGCCATCGGCGCCGCTCTCATCGCAAACGAGAATTAGATTGGCCCCACAAACGCACAAGAATTCATAATCTTACTGATGAGAAACGCTAATTTCGTGGACCGTTGCTAATCACTCCCGCGAGAACTATTTTCTAGACGGTGGTATTTGCGGAATTTACGAGATTTAGTAACATTGTAAAAAGTTTTACGGAAGCTTTCTCAATTCAACTCAGCTAGTTGCGAATACCGGCCCGGCACCTCAACAGCCGGGTAACCGTCGAGGTTTAATCGTTCGGACCCGAGCGGGAGACTTGATAAATGGCGCAATTTTTTCATAAGAGTGCAAACAACATCGCTCGGATCAGCATGATCCTCGGCGTCGTCCTTGCGGGGACGGCGTTTTATGTTTACACGCAGGTCGCCAGGTCGTCGTATCTAACGGGACGTTACCTGGAAAAGCAGCAGCCCGTTCAGTTCAGTCACAAGCATCACGTCGGCGACGATGGCATTGATTGCCGGTACTGCCACTCGACGGTCGAGACGACGGCGTCCGCGGGAATGCCTTCGACCCAGACGTGTATGAACTGTCACAGCCAGATCTGGGCCGATAGCCCCTATCTTGAGCCGGTTCGAGCGAGCTTCCGCGACAACAAACCGATCGAATGGGAGCGCGTCCACGATCTTCCGGAGTTCGCTTATTTCAATCACAGTATTCACGTAGCAAAAGGCGTCGGCTGCTCGACCTGTCATGGGCAGATCGACAACATGCCTGCGGTATACCAGGAAAACACTCTGCAGATGGAGTGGTGTCTGGCGTGCCATCGCGAGCCCGAGAAGTTTATCCGGCCAAAATCCGAGGTCTTTAATATGCAGTGGAAGGACGGCGATCTAACGGCCGAGGAACGGATCGATCTTAAGGAAAAATACAAGATACGAGGCAAGGAAATGATGACGAGCTGTTCGACTTGTCACAGGTAAGTACTAAGAAAGGCAACAGATGAGGATGCAGTTTAGCCACAGAGCCCACAGAGAGTGTTATTCGATCGCCGGTTGTTCGGAGCATGTCTTATCCGAATCTCGGTGTTCTCTGTGGCAAAGATTTGGTGGCAAGTAGCTAAAGGAAGAAGAATGCCCAGCCAGGACAGCAAAAATAACTTTGCATTGATGCGGGACAAGATATTGTCTCAGAGCGGGAAAGACTATTGGCGCAGCGTGGACGAGTTTGTCGATGCTCCCGAATTCGAGGAGTTCGTCAAACGCGAGTATCCCGTACACTCCGAAGACTGGGACAACGCAGTCAGTCGCCGGACGTTCGTAAAGCTGATGGGCGGAACGCTGGCCCTCGCCGGACTGTCGGGATGCGTGATCCAACCCGCTGAAAAGATCGTGCCGTATGTCCGCCCAGAGGAGGACCTTTTACCCGGAAGGCCGCTATTCTTCGCGACGGCGGTGTCGCTCGGAGGCGTCGCTACGGGACTTCTCGCAAAATCTTTCGATGGCCGTCCGATCAAGGTCGAGGGCAATCCGGAACACCCCGGCAGCTTAGGCGCGACCGACATACTCGCCCAGGCGTCGTTGATGGACATTTACGACCCGGACCGCTCGCAGGAAGTTTCGTTTCGCGGTTCACCGACGACGTGGCAGAACTTCATGACGACGCTGCGTTCGACGATCGAAGAAAATCGCGCCGATGGCGGAGCCGGCGTGAGATTCCTGACACAGACGGTTACTTCGCCGACACTGCTCGCTCAATTCCGACAATTAGCCTCGGAATTGCCGAATGCTAAATGGGTAAGTTACGAGCCGGTCAATAACGACAACGCTATCACCGGCGCACGGATGGCATTCGGCTCGCCGGTCCAGACGATCTATAAGTACGACCTCGCCGATCGCATCCTGACGCTCGATAAGGACATCTTTTCCGATTTCAACGTTCGCTACATGAAGGATTACGCGAAGAAGAAAAATCTTCGCGGCGAGAAGAAGGAGATCAATCGGCTTTATTCGATCGAGACGACGATGACGCTGACGGGTGCGAAAGCCGATCATCGGATCGCCGTCAAACCCAGCCAGATGGCTGAAATTGCTAAAGCTGTTGCCGCGGCGCTCGGTGTCGGTGGTGCGATCTCGACATACACCAAGAATGCTCAGTGGATCGCCGCGATGGCAAAGGACCTGCTCGCGTTCCGCGGCCGCTCGCTCGTCGTTCCGGGCCAGAGTCAATCGCCCGAAGTGCACGCTCTCGCACACGCAATGAACGCCGCGCTCGGGAATGTCGGACAGACGGTCGTATATGTCGATCCGTTCACGCCGTCCGAGAAAACGCAGATCGAACAGCTTCGCGAATTGATCGGCGATGTCGATGCCGGACGTGTCAAGGTGCTTGTGATTCTTGGCGGGAATCCGGTCTATAACACTCCCGCGGATCTCAGGCTGGATGCTGATCGGATGAACAAAGTGCCGCTTCGAGCGCATCTCGGCGCTTACTTTGACGAAACCGCCGAGCTCTGTCACTGGCACGTTTCGGAAAAACATTACCTCGAAAGCTGGAGCGACGCGCGTGCATACGACGGGACGGCTTCGATCGTCCAGCCGCTGATCCAACCGCTCTATGACAGTCACAGCATCCACGAGGTCGTGCAGCTTTTCTTCCGCGAAAATTTCGAGCAGAAAGATTACGACATCGTGCGGGCCTATTGGCAGACGCAGAATATCGCTGCAGGTTCAACACCCGCTGCTGCGGCAGCGGCTGCAGCAACGACCAACTCTTCTGCATCAGCCGGGCCGGCGAACACGGCGAATGCGAATTCCTCGGAAGCACATCAGGCACCGGTCGCGGCAAGCACGCCGACCGCTACGCAGAACGGATCGCAGCCCGCTGCGTCGACATCGCAGAGAGCTGCCGCAGCCGGACCGCGTTCGTTCGAAGACAACTGGCGCCGAATCGTTCACGACGGAGTCGTTCCTAATACGGCGGCGACACCAAAATCGGTATCCGTCAATACGTCGTTCCTGAGTCAGCCGAGTGCTCCGATGGCGAACGCGGATCAGCTCGAGATATCGATCCTCCCCGACCCATCGGTTTACGACGGACGTTTTGCTAATAACGGATGGCTTCAGGAGCTGCCCAATCCGCTCACGAAGATCACCTGGGACAATGTCGCGCTCGTCAGCCCGAATACGGCGAGAAAACTGAATCTCAATCAGGCCGGTGACAGCGATCAACTGTCAGGTGCGGGCGGCGAACGCCCCGCCGCCTTTATCAACTCGAAGGGTTCGAACATGTATTCGGATCTCGTGACGCTCAACTATCAGGGCGGAACGATCTCGAAACCCGTACCGGTCTGGATCGCACCCGGACAACCCGATGATGTCGTGACCATCTTTCTCGGATACGGGAGATCCCGGGCCGGAAAGGTCGGAAACAGTATTGGCTATAACGCTTACGACGTGATGCGTTCCGACGCGATGAATTTTGGTAGCGGAAGTATTGCGAAAAACGGTGACCAGGGAACGATCGCTTCGACCCAGATCCATTTTAATATGGAGGGTCGCGACATTCTTCGTGTGTGGGACTTTAACGATCTCGAGAATGAGATCGAACTTGCGATCCCGAAGAACGAGAACATGTATCCGAAGTCGATGTACGCGACGGCGGCGGCGGAATACGAAAAGGGGTACGAAAAGCATAACCGCTGGGGCATGTCGATCGATCTCAACTCGTGTGTCGGCTGCAACGCGTGCGTCCTCGCGTGCCAGTCGGAAAATAATATTCCGGTCGTTGGGCGTGAGCAGGTCGAGCGAAGCCGCGAAATGCACTGGATGCGGATCGACACATACTTTGCAGGCGACGATCTCAACAATCCCGAGGGGCCGCACTTTCAACCGCTTCTTTGTCAGCAGTGCGAGCAGGCACCGTGCGAAGTTGTTTGTCCCGTGACGGCCACCGTTCACAGCGCCGAGGGGCTTAACGACATGGTTTACAACCGCTGTGTCGGGACGCGCTATTGCTCGAACAACTGTCCGTATAAAGTTCGCCGGTTCAACTTCATGTTGTATCAGGATTGGGACACGCCGCAGTACAAACTGATGCGAAATCCGGAAGTGACGATCCGCAGCCGCGGCGTCATGGAAAAGTGCACCTACTGTACACAGCGCATCTCGGCCGCCCGGATCGAAGCTGAAAAGGACGGACGTGCGATCGCCGACGGGGAAGTGGTCACCGCGTGCCAGGCGGTCTGCCCGACCGATGCGATCGTGTTCGGCGACATCAACGACAAGCAGAGTGAGGTTGCCAAGCTCAAGCAAGATCCGCGGGATTATAACCTGCTGAATGAACTGAACACACAGCCGCGTACGACTTATCTCGCGGAGCTGAGAAACCAGAACCCGGAGATGCCCGACTACAGGGCACCGAAACCAAGGGCTAAGCGCGCCGAGTCACATGGTGAGACAGAGCCTGCGGGCGAAGGTCATTGATCATTTTGAAATAAGTTTGTCGGTCGGGCTGAGTCCCTCGAGCAAATTGCGAAAATCATGCAGGATTTGAAAGAGATCCAGGAAAAAATCTACCCACCGATGGTCGAGGGCGACCACACTTTCGGCTCGGTGTCGGACAAGATCGGCGACGTAACGCTGAAAAAGAAGACGCCGTTCCATTGGTTTATCGGTTTTGGCATCGCCTTCATGGTCGCGCAGCTCTTGGTGGTGACCGTCGGCTATCTGCTGGCGAAGGGAATGGGTATCTTCGGAAACAACCAGCCGGTCGGCTGGGCTTTCCCGATCATTAACTTTGTCTGGTGGATCGGTATCGGCCACGCCGGTACCCTTATCTCCGCGATCCTTTTGCTTCTGAATCAAAAATGGCGAACGTCGATCAACCGGTTCGCCGAGGCAATGACGTTGTTCGCGGTTGCAAACGCCGCGGTATTTCCTCTGCTCCATACGGGTCGGCCGTGGCTCGCCGCGTACTGGCTGTTCCCATATCCGAACACTATGGGGATCTGGCCGCAGTTTCGAAGCCCGCTCGTATGGGACGTCTTCGCGGTGTCGACTTATGCGACCATCTCGCTGTTGTTCTGGTACGTCGGTCTGATCCCTGATCTGGCGACTCTCCGCGACCGTGCGAAAAATAAGTATTTCAAATTTGTCTACGCGATCTTGTCGTGGGGATGGCGCGGGAGCGCGCGGCATTGGCATCGATATGAGATCGCCTATCTCTTATTGGCCGGCATCTCGACACCGCTCGTTCTTTCGGTCCACTCGATCGTGTCATTCGACTTCTCGGTGTCACAGGTTCCGGGCTGGCACGCGACGATCTTTCCGCCGTACTTTGTCGCCGGTGCGATATTCGCCGGATTCGCGATGGTGCTGATCCTCTGCATACCGCTTCGCCGCTGGTACAACATGAAGGATTTCATCACCGACACCCACCTCAATTACATGGGCAAGGTGATGCTCGCGACGGGTTTGATCGTCGTCTACGGCTACGCGATGGAGGCGTTCTTTGGCTGGTACAGTGCGTCGCTGTACGAAGTTTTCATGATCAAGAATCGTATCTGGACCGGTCCGTACTGGATGTTCTACTGGATGCTGATCTTTTGTAATGGAATTTCGATCCAGTTCCTGTGGTTCAAACGATTTCGCGAGAGCCCGTTCTGGCTGTTCGTGATCTCGGTCATCGTCAGTATCGGAATGTGGCTCGAACGCTTTGTGATCATTATCACGAGCTTGAATCGCGACTTCCTGCCATCGTCTTGGGCGATGTATTCTCCGTCGATCTTCGACATCTCGATGTTTGTCGGAACGCTCGGCTTTTTCTTCTCGCTGATCTATCTGTTCGTGCGGTTCCTGCCGATCATATCGATCTTCGAGGTGCGAACCCTTTTGCCGGCGGCAAATGTCCATGGGCGTCAGCAGGATTTCGACGAGAGCGTTTTGGAAGTCGAATATACGTATGATCGGACCGATCCGCCGAACCGGTAAGGTTCGCCATTGTTATTTGAAAGTTTTTGATGATTGAGAGACCGAAGCAGGGAAATGATCGTTTTTTTTTAGAAGGTTCTCATTAGATTGTTAGTGTCGGTGCGAGATTTGGGTTATGGAAAAGAATTTATACGGATTGCTGGCTGAGTTCGATACGCCGACCGAGTTGGTCGACGCGGCGAACTCTGTCCGTGAGGCGGGTTTCACGAAGACGGACGCCTTCTCGCCCTTTCCGCTTCACGAGATCGATGAGGCTCTCGGGATAAAGCGTAGCATCTTGCCCGTGCTCGTTTTCTTCGGCGGGATAACCGGATTATGCCTCGGCCTCGGTCTGCAGGTCTTCGTCCATTACATCGATTATCCCCTGAACGTCGGCGGCCGACCTTACCTGAGCTGGCCATCGTTTATTCCGCCGGCATATGAGCTGACGATCTTGCTTGCGGGTTTCACCGCCGTCTTCGGAATGCTCTTCCTGAACGGCCTGCCGCGGCCTTATCATCCGGTATTCAACGTTCCGCGATTCGCTTTGGCGACGCGTGAAAAATTCTTTTTATTGATCGAGACTGCCGATCCGAAATTCGATGAGGATACGCGCGGCTTTATGGAAGGCCTCGGTGCCCAGGAGGTTTTCGATGTCGACGAATAAGTTGCGACGCGGTGCGGGAGAGACGCGGGGACGCGAGGACGAGGACACGGTGACGCGGGGACGGGGGGAGAAGAAGTGCCCTCGCGTGTTCATCAACAACTTTATGCTTAGCAAACTATCGCCGCGTCGCCGTGTCACCCCGTCTCCGCGTCGCGTAACCGGCTTTTTGCTTACTGCCTTCTGCCTTCTGGCAGCCGGCTGCGGTGTCCGTTTCGACATGCAGGATCAGCCGCGCTACAAGGCATATAAAAAGAGCGAATTCTTTAGTGACAAGCGCGGATCGCGCAATCTTCCGGAAGGAACGGTTGCTCGCGGATTTTTGAAAGATGACAAGGCTCTCCACACCGGTAAGATCGACAATCCTAACCTGAACGCCGTGGTTGAAACAACAACCAATGCGGCTGGCAACACGATCGTTACAAGCTTCCCTAACGCCATCGACGAGTTTCCGATGCCCATCACGAAAGAGCTGGTTGATCGCGGACAGGACAGGTTCAATATCTATTGTATCGTCTGTCACGGACCGGTCGGCAGTGGCGATGGGATGATCGTCCGTCGCGGATTCTCGCAGCCGCCGACCTATCACGACGACCGTTTGAGAAATGCTCCGGTCGGACATTTCTTCGATGTCATCACCAACGGTTGGGGGAAGATGAACAGCTACGCGGATAAGCTGACCGCGGCCGACCGATGGGCGGTCGTTGCATACATCCGTGCTCTGCAGGTGAGTCAGAACCCGGAAGAAACTTTAAAGATGAATTCGAGTGCAAATACAAACAGCGCGGCTCCGACGGCCCACAACTCTCCGAACGCGAACTCGCACGGAGGTGAACGTTAATGGCGGAACGCGATAGCTATCGAACGCCCGGCGAACTAAACGGATTGCGCAGCCTTGCTCTGGGGGTCGGCGGAATTGGAACGCTTGTGTGGGCGGTCGGGCTTTATCTCAGCCCTGAGCAGGCGCTTCGTTCGTGGCTGCTCGGATTTATTGTCTGGGGTGGGATCGGTCTGGGCGCGATCGGTATTCTCATGCTCCAGTACCTGACGGGCGGTGCATGGGGCGTCGTCATTCGCCGGACGCTTGAGGCCGCGACGCGTACGCTGCCTGTAATTTTCCTTCTGTTTTTGCCGATCGCGATCGGTCTCACACAGATCTACGAGTGGACACACTTTACGGCGGATGATCCGACGATGCGGCAACGCGGCTGGTTTCAGACGCCGACGTCGTGGCTGCTTCGTTCGGCTATCTATTTCATCATTTTCGGCGTGATCGTTTATCTGCTGAACAAGTGGTCGGCAAACCAGGACGCGTCAAAGGACCACGAGGAAGCGGCCTTATGGCTGGGACGCGCAACAGCTTTTTCCGGACCGACGATGGTCATCTACGCCCTGATCGTGACGTTTGCCGTCGTCGATTGGGTAATGAGCCTTGAGCCCCACTGGTTCTCGACGATCTTCGGATTGCTCTTCGTCGTCGGTTGGGCGTTAAGCTGCCTTGCCTTCTCGGTGATCCTTCTGGCGTACTTGTCCGACAAGGTACCGATGAACCATATTCTCGGGCGACGCCATTTTCACGATCTCGGCAAGCTCATGCTCGCGCTTGTAATGGTTTGGGCTTACTTCAATTTTTCGCAGTACCTGATCATCTATTCAGGAAACTTGCCTGAAGAAACGGTCTGGTTCATAAAACGCTCGACAGGCGGTTGGGGATGGATGGCGTGGGGATTGATACTTTTTCATTTCGCCGCCCCATTTCTTGTCCTTTTGCAGCAAGATCTGAAACGAAAGCCAATGCGCCTCGCGGCCGTTGCCGCGTTCATTCTGTTCATGCGTTTTGTCGATATGTACTTTTATATCGGCCCTAGTCCGAGGATCGGCGAGCACGCAGCACTGAGTGTAGCTTTCGCGATCAGCTGGATGGATATTGTCGCTCCGCTCGCGGTTGGCGGGATTTGGGTTTGGTATTTTCTGGGGCAGCTTATGAAGCGCCCGCTGGTGCCTGTGATGGATCCGTTCCTCGAGAACGCGATCGAGCACGGACACGGACACTAACGATTTTAGATTGCCGATTTTGGATTTTGGATTTTAAGAATCCGGAATCCAAAATCCAAAATCCAAAATCCAAAATCAAAATATGGGATCCACGAAACACGAAAAATCATTTGTCGATTTCGAAAAACCTTACGAGCAGAATCTTATCGGGCTAAAGGGAGTTTTTTACTTCGGCATCGGCTTGGGGCTTTTGATCGTAATAACTTTCGCATTGATGTGGGCGCTGTTGGAGGTTTTCGAGGACGATGCGATCGCCGAAAAAGGGCGATCGGGCCCGATGGCGATGTCGGAGAGAGAACGGCTTCCGCCCGAGCCGCGGCTGCAGGCCGCACCCGGATTTGGTGTGGAGTCGGATCAGGGCCGTGTAAATTTTGAGCTCCGGGATCCTCAATCCGAATATCGTGAGTTAAAAAGGCAGTGGGACGAGATCTGGGAGCATGGTCATAAAGATGCGGCGACGGGTGCTGTTTCGTCTCTCCCGATCGATATGGCGAAGGAACGTTTTCTCGAACAGGCAGTGAAAGCCCGAGCCGGCACCGAAGCCGAACAAGCCGCGACGAGATCGAAGTTTTATTACACAGATTCGAGCTCCGGCAGACGAGCTACGGAGAAGAGACGGTGAGCGGTGAGCAGTAGGCAGTAGGAAGTAGGCAGTAGGCAGGAGGCGGAAGGCGGAAGGCGGAAGGCGGAAGGCGGAAGGCGGAAGGCGGAAGGCAGTAAGCAGTAAGCAGTAAGCAGTAAGCAGTAAGCAGTAAGCAGTAAGCAGTAAGCAGTAAGCAGTAAGCAGTAAGCAGTAAGCAGTAAGCAGTAAGCAGTAAGCAGTAAGCAGTATGAGTATTAGAGATTGCAAATTTTTGATCGTTCTCGCGATAGTAATTGTCTCAACGGGGATTTGCGTCTCGGCGCAGAAGACCGAGCATTACAATTCGCCGCTTTACTCGCCCAAGAAATACGATCCGTCGCAGAGTGCGGGAACCGGCTTGCCCCAGGCATTAAAGGAAATTGGTATAGAGCAGAAGCTTGGAGAGCAGCTTCCGCTCGACACGGAAGTGACGACCGAGGATGGACGCACCGTAAAGCTGGGCAGCATGTTCGAAAGCGGACGACCTGTCGTGCTTGCACTCGTCTATTACGAATGCCCGATGCTTTGCAACGAGGTTCTCAACGGGTTGACCGGATCGCTAAAAGGTATCTCACTCGATGCCGGAAAAGATTTCGACGTCATCGCTCTGAGCTTTGACGCTCGCGAGAATGAAAAACCGGGCCTTGCGCAGAATAAGAAAACGGCGTATCTCGAGCGATACGGTCGTGCAGGATCGGAAAAGGGCTGGCATTTTCTGACGGCTACGCAGCCCGCGATAGACGCAGTTACGAAGGCGGCGGGTTTCAATTATCGATGGGATGAAAAGAGTGATCAGTTCGCTCATGCCGGCGGCGTGATGATTGTTACACCGCATGGCAAGATGTCGCGATATTTTTACGGGATCGATTATTCACCACGAGACCTGAAACTCGGCCTTATGGAATCGGGCGACGACAAGGTCGGAAGCGCCGCAGATCAGTTGTTGCTCTACTGTTATCACTACGATCCCGCAACCGGTAAGTATGGCCTGGCGATCCTCAGCGTGATCCGGTTAGGCGCCGTGCTGACATTGCTCGGTATGGGTGCGTTAGGGTTTGTGTTTTGGCGGCGAGGAAAAAAAGTTTCTGGTTCCTAGTTTCAGGTTTCTTGTTTTTTACGTTACGAGAAACTAGAAACAAGAAACGAGAAACTTTCGAGAGATTATGCAAACGAATTCGTGGGTTCCATTATTTCCAGACCAGGCGTCAACGTTCGCGTGGCAGGTTGATCTACTCTACGCCTACCTGATCATCGTGAGCATCGCGTTTACGATCCCGATCGTCGTCGCTATCTTCTACTTCGGACTCAAATATCGCGAGAAGGAAAAGTATGCAACTCCGGACGAGATGCACGGGTCGATCATGTTGGAAACCGTATGGTCGATCATTCCTTTCGTGGTTTCGATGACGATCTTTCTTGGCGGAGCTTACGTCTATTACAACCAGTTTAGGATGCCCGACGATCCTGCGATGGAAGTGTACGTCGTCGGAAAGCAGTGGATGTGGAAGCTGCAGCACAGCACGGGCCAACGAGAGATCAACGAGTTGCACATTCCGGTCGGACGAAAGGTAAAACTCACCATGACGACCGAGGACGTGCTCCACGATTTTTCGATCCCAGCGTTTCGTACCAAGACCGACGTCGTCCCGGGCCGGTATACATATCTCTGGTTCGAAGCGACGAAGGCGGGCAAATATCATCTTTTCTGTGCCGAGTATTGCGGTCTGAACCATTCCGGAATGGGCGGCTTTGTCTATGTGATGGAGCAACGCGACTTCGACAACTGGCTCAGCGGGAACGTCTCCGGCCAGACGCCCGTCGAGCAGGGCCGCGATCTTTTTGAGAATAAGCTCGGATGTGCGTCATGTCATGCCGGCGGTCCGCAGCAGCGCGGTGCGAAGCTGGAAGGGATTTTCGGTCATGAAGTTAAGCTGGTCGGCGGCGGGACCGTCATCGCGAACGAAGAATATATTCGTAACTCGATCCTCAACCCGAGCGGCCAGGTGGTCGAAGGTTTTCAGCCGATCATGCCGACATTTAAAGGACAAGTTACTGAAGAGCAGTTGGTCTCGCTGGTGGCTTATATAAAATCGCTTAGCGGCGTTACGGGAACTACGAGCACGCCTGCGCCGCCACCGGCAGCGAACAATGCAGCTCCGACCGTTCCGCCAAAGGCCGATCGTGGTAACACGAATCCGCAGGGAAGTAATCCGAATGCCCCGACGGCGAACAGCAACAGATAGTGTGGTAAGACTATGCAAACGCAAGATGCGATAAATTCCGGGATAACCGGCTCGCCAAAACTGAATTACTTGACGAACGGCTTCACGCTTAAATCGTGGCTGCTGACCAAAGATCACAAACGGATCGCGATCATGTATCTGATCACGGTTTCGATGTTCTTCTTCGCCGGTGGTCTGTATGCGTCTGCGATCCGGCTCGAGCTGCTGACGCCGGCCAGCGACCTGCTGGAAAGCGGTACTTACAACAAGGTATTCACCCAGCACGGCGTGCTGATGATCTTCTTTTTCCTCATTCCGTCCATACCCGCCGTTCTCGGTAATTTCCTGCTCCCGATAATGATCGGTGCAAAGGATCTTGCGCTGCCGCGTATCAATTTGCTGAGCCTTTATATTTATTGGATCGGCGGCGCTCTGACGGTCTACGCGCTGTTGCAGGGCGGTGTCGACACCGGTTGGACGTTCTATACGCCGTACAGTACGACATTCTCGAACACGTATGTCATGGCCGTAGGTTTGGGGATCTTCATTAATGGATTTTCGTCAATTCTGACGGGACTAAACTTTATCGTCACCGTTCACACGATGCGTGCACCGGGAATGACATGGTTCCGCCTGCCGTTGTTCGTTTGGGCGATGTACGCCGTCAGCCTTGTGATGATCCTCGGCACACCGGTGATCGCGATCACGATCCTGCTGCTCGCGCTCGAGCGGCTTGTCGGGGTGGGAATTTTCGATCCGTCGATCGGCGGCGATCCGATCCTCTTCCAGCATCTCTTCTGGTTCTACTCGCACCCGGCCGTTTACATCATGATCTTGCCCGGCATGGGTGTGATCAGTGAACTGATCTCGAACTTTTCGCGCAAGAAGATCTTCGGATACGAGTTCATCGCGTTCTCGAGCATCGCCATCGCGGTCTTCGGCTTTCTCGTCTGGGGACACCATATGTTCGTCAGCGGCCAGTCGATCTATGCCGGCCTCGTCTTCTCGTTCCTGACCATGGTCGTCGCCGTTCCGTCGGCGATCAAGATGTTCAACTGGACCGCGACGCTTTATAAAGGATCGATCTCGTTCGACACGCCGATGCTGTACGCGCTCGGTTTTATGGGACTGTTCCTGATCGGCGGATTGACCGGACTGTTTCTCGGCGCTATCGGACTCACCGTTCACCTGACCGATACATATTTCGTCGTCGCTCACTTTCACTACGTGATGGTCGGCGGACAGGTCATCGCGTATCTCGGTGGAATTCACTACTGGTGGCCAAAGATGACGGGCAAGATGTATTCGGAATTCTGGGGAAAGATCTCCGCAATGCTTGTGTTCATAGGCTTTAACCTGACATTCTTTCCTCAGTTTATCCTTGGCTATCAGGGGATGCCGCGACGTTATGCATCTTACCCGGAAGAATTTCAAGTACTAAATATTTTCTCGACGGCGGGTGCGTCCGTGCTCGGGGTCGGACTTATCATGCCGGTGATCTATCTCGGGCATTCGCTTCTCTACGGACGTGCAGCGGGTGACAATCCGTGGATGCTTCCCGGACTCGAGTGGCGAACGAGCTCGCCACCGCCGACCGAGAATTTTGAAACGACTCCGATCGTAACGTGGGAAGCGTATGAGTTCGGTGAAGAAAGCGGGCTCGATTTGGATGAGGCACGACGCAGAGACTTAGCGATAGTTAGTTAATTTTCGATTTGCGATTTTCGATTTGCGATCGCTTCATGCGAGAAAGGTCGGAATCCAAAATCCAAAATCCAAAATCTAAAATCTAAAATGGCAACACACGCAGACACATTAGAGCACCCTCATTATCATCCGCCGGGTCTTCAGCATCAGTTTGAAGACATGAAGCAGCAGGAAGAGTCTGTTGCGATCGGTATGTGGATGTTCCTAGTGCAGGAGATCATGTTCTTCGGCGGGCTGTTTACCGTTTACCTTGTTTTTCGTTCGAAATTCCCGATGGCGTTTGCCGCCGGAAGTAATCATCTCGACGCGTTTTGGGGCGGTTTGAACACGCTTGTGCTGATCGTCAGCAGCTTGACGATGGCGCTTACGGTTTTCTATGCGCAGAAGGGTAATCGGAACATGCAGGTCATCCTGATCGTGCTGACGATGTTTTTCGGCGCGGTGTTTCTCGGCGTTAAGGCGATCGAATATACGGACAAATACGTTCACGGCTTCGTGCCTGTTGCTGGCTGGAACAAGAAAATAAAAGAAGACGCGACGGCTGGTCACGCGTCTGCAACACCGTGCTGGGAAGTCGATCACGATGCTCCGGTGGTGGAGCATCCGAACCCGCGGGGTGACTTTCAGTGGACGGATTGTTCGCTTGTCGCGCAGGCCGTAAAAGAGCAAAACCACGATCCGAATGGTACATATCTAACTCAGGCGGAGCGTGTCGGATACTTTGCGAGCAACCAGATCGGTGCGAGTACGATCGATGTCAATCTGATCGACGCCAACAAGTTTCGCGATAAAGTTCAGATATTCTTCTGGATTTATTTCGTCATGACCGGGCTTCACGCGTTGCACATGGTGATCGGTCTGGGGTTGATGACATGGCTTTTGTGGAAGGCTTGGGTCAGAACATTCAGTCATGATTATTTTGCACCGGTCGAGATGTCAGGACTCTACTGGCACTTTGTGGATATTGTTTGGATATTCTTGTTTCCGTTGCTCTATCTGCTCGGACGACACTTTATGCATTAGGTTCTGAGTACCGGCTTCAGCCGGCTGGCCGCCTGAAGGCGGGACTCAAAACTGTGGAGAAATAAATGTCAGAGAAACATATTGAATCAGGCGAAGGCCACATCGGGATCCCGGGCTATATCGGAGTGTTTCTCGTGCTCGTTGTCGGCACGATCCTTACCTACTCCGTGGCGACGGTCGATCTTGATTTTATTTTTCCGGGCGCCAATACGCTTGTCGCTTTGCTGATAGCATTCACAAAAATGACATGCGTGATGCTCTTTTTCATGCATGTCTACTGGAGCCCGAAACTGATCTGGCTCGCCGCCATCGCGAGCTTCTTTTGGCTTGCGATCATGTTCGCATACACGATGCAGGATTACCTGACGCGAGATTCCGGAGTCTTCGGAGCTTAGTAAATATCAAACCCGGGAGGCGCGGTAACGAGGCAAAAACCTTTCGTTATCGCGTCTTTTGTTCAGTTAGGTTTATCCCTTTCAGCGTGCTATTATTTTCGACTTGATACGTTTCACCCTTTTATTTCGCGAGTAATACCGGGACAACAGGCAGATTTTGCAAAGCATCGAAAACTGAACATGTTCGCCAGAAACAGCAGTTTACATTTATATATTTTTCTATTCCTCGTTTCGGCCTTCTTTCTGTCAGGGTGTATCTCCGTAAAGCGCCCGGACACGACGCCGACGCTTTTGAAGACCGAAGACGCAGCTCAGGGCCAGTTGATGGCTGAGGTAAACCGTTTTGCGCGGGTTGCTTCGATGCGGGCGAAAATGGATCTCAAATTCGAGGACAATTCGTTCGCTCAGTTTGGCAGTAAAGAAGTCTATCGTGCGGCGGATGGCGAAGTTGTCGTTCAGCGTCCCGCGAACATTCTGCTCAAAGTCTCGGTCCCGGTCATCAAGACCGACGTCGCCCAGATGACGTCAGATGGCGAGAAATTTCGTGTCGCAATATTGCAGGACGGCGGCAGTGGGAAGTACAAGAAATTCGTGAGCGGAACTAACAACGCCGATTACTCGAAGCTGCAAAAGACGCTCGACGATTTGAACGGCGACGGGACGACCATGAAGAACGTGAGCGCGTTCGCGAACCTGAGGCCCCAGCACTTCACCGATGCAATGCTCGTTCGCCCGACCGATGGTGCCCACTTGTACACGCAAAGCACCATCTTTCAGATCGAAATAGATGAGACGTTGCCAAAAAAATCTCCGTTACGGCGCGTCACTCGGGGCTATTATTTACTCGATGAGTTTACTAAGGGTGCGAACGGCGAATTGATCATCGCACGCCGTTTCTGGTTCGACCGGGTCGGCGGAATTCGCCTTGCTCGTCAGCAAATATTCGATATGCGTGGCGAGATCGAATCGGACATCGTGTACGGAGCCGAGGGGAACCTGACGAGTTCCGGGGAGTATACGCGGCTCCCGCTGCAGATAGTTGTCACACGTCCGCAGGAAAAATATTCCATGAAGCTGACTTACCAGTCGCCCGAAGCCGTGACGATCGGAAAGACGTATCCGGCGACAGCGTTCGTACTTCAGAACACATGGGCGCTCGAAGAAGTCGATCTGGACAAAAAACTCGAAGAAGCCACGGCCTCCCGCCCGGTCAGCACCAATCAGAACACCGCCACAAGGTTCCATTAGTGAAAGCTGTCTTACGAACTGATAATCTGACAAAGTCGTACTCGATCGGGAAGCTCGAGGTCCCGGCCCTTCGGGGGGTATCGCTTGCGATCGCTGAGGGCGAATTCGTCGCGATAATGGGCCCGTCAGGCTGCGGCAAATCGACTTTGCTTCATTTGCTCGGCGGATTGCTCAGCCCAACTACCGGTTCAATACTGATCGACGGCGAGGATCTTTCGAAAGTTTCGGACGCAAAACGGACGGATATTCGGCGGCGAAAGATCGGTTTTGTATTTCAGCGTTTCAATTTGTTCCCGACACTCTCCGCGGAAGGCAATCTAAAGCTTGCGGAGAAGATCCATTCCGGAAACGGCCGCAGCGACGGCACCAATAGACGGGAAGTACTGCGGCTGCTTCGGCTCGAGGATAAAATGCACCACAAACCTCTCGAGCTTTCAGGCGGTGAACAGCAACGCGTCGCCCTTGCTCGAGCGGTAATTAACAGCCCGGCCATTATTCTCGCGGACGAACCGACTGGAAATCTCGATACCGAGAACTCGAAGATCGTACTCGACATGTTTCGAGAGTTGAATCAGAAGTACAATCAGACGATCATTATGATCACGCATAACCCCGAAGCCGCAGCCGTTTGCTCCCGAATAATCAGGATGCGCGATGGCCTGGTGGAAGAGTAGACAGTTGGCAGTTGGCCGTTGGCAGTGGCTTGCTCCAACCGTGAATTCGGAAATTGCTACTAGACTACGAATGATAAACTCCTGCCGGCTGACGCGAGATGGAACGACTTAAAAGACTAATCCTATGGAGCTATAGCCGCGAAACCTCGGTTTATGTCATCTTTTGCCTTCTAATCGTCGCCTTCATCTTCTTAACCCCAAAAGAATGGTTCAATCGAACGGATTCGTTTGCAACGCAGACGTCGCGCCTGATCGTCAAAGAGTCTGATTTCTCTCCGGAAAAAGCGGTTCTCGAACAACGCGTGAGGACGCTATCGGGCAACCCGCAGGCCGAGATCGTCGACTGGCGAAAACGAGAAACGTTGGACGGCGAGACGGTTTACGAGATTGATATTCGATAGAATTCAGATATTATATTAGGCTCAAAAGGTTAGAACCGGACAAAGGCTCTAACTTTTCTGTTAAGGAGTAACGTTTTTATGAATAAAGTTTTGAGATTAATACTCCCGGCGATCGCGATCGTATTTCTATTTAATGCCACAGCCGGCGTAGTCTCTGCGCAGGATATTCTGCGACAGATACTAAATCGCATGGATACCAACAACAAATCTCTTACGAGCCTGAAGAGCAGCATCAAGATGAACAAGGTGAACTCTCAGCTTGGAGAAAACGATCTGACAGAAGGGGATCTGAGTTATATGCCGGGACGTTCGGAGAAACAGATCTACGTCCGGATCGATTGGACCAAGCCCGTTGTTGAGCATCTCGCGATAGCGAACGGAAAGTACGTTCTCTACCGGCCGCGTACAAAGCAGGCGATCACGGGTACCGTCGACAGCGCTAAGGGAAACTCGAAGTCTGGTGGAGCGCTCGCGTTCATGACGATGAGCAGGGCCCAGTTAAGCGCGAATTACGATGTTAAATACGCCGGTGAGGAAACCGTCAGCGGCGGTGTTAAAACGTGGCATCTCCTGCTTGCGCCGAAGACCGCTACCAGCTACAAGTCAGCGGATCTTTGGGTCGATTCCAACGGTATGCCGGTTCAGGCGAAGATCGTTGAGAAGAATAACGACACGACCACGATTCTGCTTTCGAATATTCAGAGGAACGCGACCATCAAGGCGAGCGTCTTCAAGATCTCTCCAAAAAAAGGAACTGCGATCGTCCAGGGATAATTGATTGGGAGATCCTACGTTACTAAGGCTTCGGTTATGCCGAAGCTTTTTTCACTGGTTTGAAAAGGATAGTATCAGCTCCTATAATTACAAATTCGGTTAGCGGTCCCTTTTGATCCATGCCCAAAGCAAGTAGTTTCAGCAGATTTACGCGAGGTGTCCGGCACACGGTCCGGGCATTCGCGTCGACAAAGCATCCGGTTCTTGTGCACATTGTGCCGATGCGGCGGTGCAATTTGTCCTGTACGTACTGCAACGAATACGACAAGACCAGCGATCCGGTGCCGATCGATGTGATGCTCGAGCGGATCGACAAGCTTGCAGAATTCGGTTCATCCGTGATCACCATCTCGGGCGGTGAGCCGATGATGCATCCGGAGATCTACGAGATCATCGCTCGGATTAGACATCACGGAATGATCGCCGGTTTGATCTCTAATGGCTATTACTTCCAGCCTGAAAAGGTGAAGAAACTCAACGAAGCGGGATTGGATTATCTTCAGATCTCGATCGACAATGTCACACCGGATGACGTTTCGAAGAAGAGCCTTAAGGTTCTCGATTCAAAGCTCGTCAATCTTCGCGACTACGCAAAGTTCAAGGTCAATATCAATTCCGTCGTTGGCGGAGGTGTTGCGAAACCGGATGAGGCGCTGATCATAGCGAATCGTGCGCGTGAGCTCGGCTTTTCATCGACGGTCGGTGTGATTCACGACGAGATGGGGTTGAATAAAGGATTGACGGATCGCGAAAAGGAAGTTTACAAAGAGATCAAGTCGAAAGGCAGTCGATCGTACGCGCGATGGAATTGGTTTCAGGACGAGCTCGTCGACGGCGGCGAATACGAGTGGCGATGTCGTGCCGGAGCCCGTTATCTTTACATCGACGAGAACGGCCTTGTCAGCTGGTGCTCGCAGCAGCGGGGAACGCCGGGCATTCCCCTTCTTGAATATACCCATGGCGATATGGAGCGCGAGTACATCACCGAAAAATGGTGTGCACCGACATGCACGATCCAGTGTGTCCATCAGGTCGGCCATCTCGACTCATGGCGCGATCCGCAGATCTCGCTTGGCGATTACAACAATCGAAAAGGATTGAAGAAAGAAACTGTCGCACAAGTCCTCGGGGCCGATTAACCGATACGTGCCTTATCCGTCTACTGGAATAGAAACCACAAACGTGGGAATCTCAAGATCATGAGCGAACCGAAACTTTTCGTTCCGTTGATCCTCGGGACTGAGCGCAAGAACCGCGAGAGCGAAAATGTCGCTCGATGGGTTTTTGGCAAGATGCAGGATCGCGAGGATATTGAGACACAATTCTTCGACGTCTGCGGTTTTGAGATTCCACGCGGCGAATACGGGACCGAGATCGGACATCTCTTTCCCGAATGGCGCGACGCGATCATAAAAGCGGACGGGTTAGTCATTGTTACCCCCGAATACAATCATGGCTATCCCGGCAGCCTGAAGTCGGTTCTTGATCTCCTGCTCAAAGAATACATTCACAAAGCCGTCGCGTTCGTCGGTGTTTCCGCCGGTCCGTGGGGCGGGACGCGTGTCATCGAGGCAAGTGTACCGATGGTTCGCGAGCTCGGTCTTGCGGTCACCTTTTCGGATCTTAATTTTCCATCGGTCAAAGGCAAGTTCGATGAGGATGGAAACTTGCTAGACGAAGCATACGAACCACGCGTTCAGGGTTTTCTCGATGAACTGGTCTGGATGGCCCGTACCCTGAATTGGGGCCGTCAGAATGTCCCTTCAAAGTTTCACACCTAGTTTCGGATTCAACGATTGCCAGTTCTGCCCCGAGCGTCTAACCTATCGGAATGGCTGAACATACGCACCGCTTCGGACATCATCGCGAAAGGCACCGGTCGGACCGTATAGGCTGGCTTCGAGCCGCGGTGCTCGGAGCGAATGACGGAATCGTTTCGACCGCTAGTTTGATCGTCGGCGTCGCCGCGGCGGAGAGTGGTAAGCCGGCGGTTCTGATCGCCGGGCTCGCCGGTCTCGTCGCCGGAGCGATGTCGATGGCCGCGGGCGAATATGTTTCCGTGCATTCACAGGCCGATACCGAGAAGGCCGACCTCGCCAAGGAGAAGCGCGAACTGGCCGCCGATCACGAAGGGGAGAGCATGGAGCTCGCCGGTATCTATGTCGAGCGCGGCCTCGATCCAAAACTCGCACATGAAGTCGCCGCCCAGCTAATGGCCCACGACGCCCTCGGAGCTCATGCACGCGACGAATTGGGGATCACGGTCGAAAGCTCTGCCCGTCCGCTAGAGGCGGCGTTCTTCTCCGCTATAAGCTTCGCACTGGGCGCGGGGATTCCGCTCGTCGCGGCGGTGGTTATTCCTTTTAAGATGATCGTTCCGACAGTGATGATTCTGTCCCTGATACTGTTGGCGTTTCTTGGCGGTCTTGCGGCCCGGGCGGGTGGAGCGTCGGTCCTGGTCGGTGCCTTCCGGGTGACATTCTGGGGCCTCATCGCGATGATCGTCACTTCTCTGGTCGGGTATTTTATCGGGGCGACCGTGTAGGAATTGCCCAGCTCGAGATCATCGCCGCGGGATGTCTTTGCCGATGGTCCAGACGACGACCGAGCTGGACAGCCCATGCCCGGACAATCGTCCCGCCATCATGATCAACGTCTCTCCGGGATCCACGACGCCGGCCTCAAGTAATGTTTCTTCCCCGACTTTCAAAAGCTCGGCGGTAGCATCGGCGCCGCCGCCTGCGAGATCCATCATCGTCACGTTTCCAATCGATTCCATTGGATCCGTCACTGCGCGAACGGCTCGGTGATACATCGGCTGGACCCCCCAAATAAGCGCTAACTGATTACACGCATCGAGAGAGGTCGTCAGCCCGAAGGTCTGCAGACCCGATCGGATACTCGACAATCGACGAGCCATCAATCCGGATTCGGTAAAGACGGCAACCTTTTCCGTCATTACTTCTTTTGCGGCATATGCCGCGGCCTTGCAGAGAGCCTGACTCGTCCGGCCCGACGGAGGTTGTCCGAATTTGACAGGCTTTCGTAATTCACCCGGCTTTACTGTTTCGGCCGCGTCGATTATCCGGGCCATCGTCTGCACAGTTTCCAAGGGATAACTTCCGGATGCGGTTTCCGCCGAAAGCATCACCGCGTCCGAGCCGTCCCAGACCGCGTTGGCAACATCCGAAGCCTCGGCGCGCGTCGGGTGTGGGCTATCGATCATTGACTGAAGCATCTGCGTCGCCGTGATAACGAACTTGTCGTTCGCCACTGCTTTTTCGATGATACGTTTCTGATAGACAGGCACGTGCTCGACGCTTGTTTCGACCCCGAGATCGCCGCGAGCGACCATTACCCCATCCGTCTCCTCGATGATTGCGTCAAGATTCTCGATGGCCTCCGCCTTTTCGATCTTTGCAACAAGCAGCGCACGGCCTCGTTTTCGCGTGTTCAGTTTCTTGATCCGGTCCTTTACTTCGCGACAATCCTCGGCCCGGCGAACGAACGAAAGCGCAATGTAATCGACGTTGTTCGCCATCGCCCAAACCAGGTCGACTTCGTCTTTTTCCGTCATCGACGGGATCGGCAGGGAAGTGTTGGGAAGGTTTATTCCTTTTCGTTCGTTCAGCCATCCGCCGACAACGACCCGGCAAAGAATGTCGGTCGCGGTTTTTGATTCGACGAGCAGCTCGATCGCTCCGTCGTCGATCAGGATCCGTGTTCCCGGTTCGACCGCCTCCGGAAGACCCGCAAAATTCGTCGACACCTGGCGATCACTGCCTTCGACGTCACGGGTGGTGATCGTAAACTCTGCTTCCGACTTTAATTCCACCGGCTCCCCGTTCTTTAGGGTCCGCGTACGGATCTTCGGACCGGAAAGATCAACGAGTATCGCCAAGGGCTTTCCCAGATTTGCAGCGGCCGCGCGCGCGTTTTCAATCGCCGCCGAGTGTTCGGCTTCGGTACCATGCGACATGTTGATTCGCACCGCGTTCACGCCAGCTGTGATCATTGATTCGATCACCGACTGAGTATCCGATGCCGGTCCGAGGGTAGCCAGGATTTTCGCTTTTCTCATTTGAAGGAAATGTTATCTCACGCTCTGCACGGAAAGAAACGGGGTCAAATCGTCAACTCGTAAGACTTGCGCAAGTAATTCCGCACCGCCGCCACATAAGTCGAATGCGACCAGGTGAGAGGTGAAACGGACACGTGCCGACCGGTCGCCGGATCCATCTGCTCCGACAATACGCCGGACGGAAGCGCCTGATGGGCAACCTGATTGAGGATCGCCAATGCCTTTTCAAGCTCCACAGGCGTACGGGCTGAATTTATATAGTATTCGGCGAGCCAGAGGGTACAGATGAACCAAATATTTCCGATCGAGTCAGCCGATGTCCGCATGTATCCGTCGTTTTCGAAGCGGGCTATTCCACCGGCGACCGAGAGCTTTTCTTCGATAGCCGACATCGTCGACACGACCATCGGGTCATCGACATCGAACGCTCCGAAATAAAACGTTCCGAACAGCGAAGCGTCGATCGTCGCGTCAGGCTCGTACTGATCATCGTTATGAAAATGTAAAGAACGTAGAAAGCGCCCGATCTGCGAGCTATAGAGATGCGTTCGCATTGCTTCAACAATTTCAGCGGCGGCCGATTCATATTTCGCGGCTTTGTCCCCTTCGGCAAAGAGTGAGGCGAATCCTTCGGCGGCGCGAAGGCCGCCAACGACTGTCGCACAGGTAAAAGTATGAATGCCGCGGCGATCTTCCCAGAGGTTCCAGCTTGGCTTTGGAAGCTTGAGCTCGGGGTGACGGAATTCCGACATAAAGTCAGCGCACGGAATAACGAGATCTCTGTAGAGCTGATGAGCAAACTCAATGTCGCGGTATCTGTCGTAATGCTGCCATAGGGCCCACAAAACGAGCGCGGTTTCGTCTTCCTGGATCGGCACCATCGGGGTCTTATGATTGATGTCCCATGCGGGATGCCAGCCCGAGGCGACCGTGCCGTCGGCGTTATACTTTTGAAGGAAATAACCGTTTGGATGGACCACCTGCGCGCAGATTTTATAAAACCGGCGAGCGACGTGAGAATAGCCCGCAAGGTCGAGGGCGTTGGCGACCAATGCGCCGTCACGCGTCCAAAGATAGCTGTAATGATCGGTCGCGCGCTCGGTCACATCCGAGTCGTTCGCGGCGATGATCGCACCGTCATTGTCGATCTGCGTCCGCATGATCAGCAGCGAACGCTTGTAAAGATCAATGACCTCGGCCGGGAGGTCGCCAAAGTTCACGTCGTTCTTGTTGACCCACGATTGCCAATAGCTGGAGGTGTAGTCCAGATAGCGCTGCGGGCGACGCTCAAGTACGTGAGCGTTCAGATCGTTCACTTCGGCATATGACGTCCCGGCGGCGATCCAGTAAAAGAATTCTCGCGAACTGTCGGCGTCTATTTCCAAATGAACTCCGAGTGTTGAATCCACCGAACCCTCAGTCACTACACCGCCGCCTAGATTGCCGTCTTCGGCATCGCGCCAAGTTCCTTCCTGATCTCGAAATCCTTTACGTCCGGTCGCGAACGAATCAAATTGCGGTTCGGTATTTATCAGAAAGTACCGATGCTTTTTGTAGTGTATCAGCGACGAAGTTTCAGGATCGTAATATGCCGTATCGCCGACCTCGTTTTCGTAGATACGAAAATCGTGATGCAGAAAAACGCGGATCTCGCGTCGGCTGTCTCTGATGTTGGTCACGCGTATGCGACGCAGAAAAATATTGTCGTGGCTCGCAACCGTGTCACGGCACTCGATTCGAATTCCGATCTCGGTATTGTCGAGCCGAACGTCCGTAACAAGCGTCTCGCGGAGATACTTAAGGCTTCGCGACCATGCGTCGGAAAATGTCCACGAGAAATTTTCTTCGGTCCAGATGCCGAACCGGAACGGAAAGCCCTCGGTGTGATTTTCTTGCCCGACGTGAGGAAAATAAATATCACGTATTTGATACTTGTCATCGAAAGCGACAAGCAGGGAGCCATTACCAACTGGAATATCGCGCATTAAGTAAAGTAGACCGAAATCGAAATTAACACATGGCTTATGAATGTCGAAACGTCAGGCTGAGCTCTGTTCGCTCAAGCCGGCGATCATCGCCGCGGCTTTCGCGACGACGTCGCGTTCGCCCTTGAACTCGAGCATCCGGAGTGCCGTTTCAATGTCGACCCACCGGGCCTCATCAACTTCATGATCGTGGTCTGCGACGTCACCAGTCTCATACCGCATCAGAAAAAAGTGCACGAACTTGTGATAGCGGACCCGCTCTCCGTCGCGGTCGGCGACGAACCAGTACTCGATAGTGTCGATGGAAGAAATGAGTTCCGCGATCAGTCCCGATTCTTCGCGGACCTCGCGTAGTGCAGCTTCTTCGATGGTCTCGCCGGGATCAATGATTCCTTTCGGCAGCTGCCAGCGCATATCCGGGACGATGCGGACGATCGCAATTTCAGCTCCGGAGTTGGTCAGACGAAACACGACTCCGCCAGCGGAAACCTGTTCGAGCGTTCGAATATATTTGTCGCCTACGGGTCCGTTCATTTCTTAGCGATCTCCGAAGCGACGGTTTCGTCGAGCTCAACTTTAATATCGGGGCTAAAGCCCGTGATCTTTTTCACCATCTTGCCTGCCCGGTCGAACACGGCCGTTTGCGGTATCGCTGTGTCCTGGCCAAAGACATATGCGGTCAGGGCATCTTCCGGATAGGCGACCGGGTAAGTAATCTTGAGCTGCTCGATGAACGCCGGGATCTTCGGCCGGTCTTCTTCGCCGCCGACATGCAGCCCGATGACCTCCAGATCCGATCCATACTTTGCTTGAAGCTCCATCAGATGCGGGATCTCTTCGATACACGGTGGACAATAGGTGGCCCAAAAATCGAGGATCACAACTTTGCCTTTCAGGTCTTTCACCTTTTCGACGTTGCCGTCATCGCGGTCGGTCCATCCCATGTCGCCCACCGGTTTCGTCGGCTGCGACTGGGCATCCCGAGCCGGAACGCCGTTGACCGATACAGGTCTATTACCGACCGATACCGGAGCGGCCGCGGGGCGACAGCCGAAGCAAACGGTAAACACAGCCATGTACAAAAAGACGCGATACATCCTGACGAGATTTTACATGACAGATCAGCTCACATGCGAATTGGGTCTTATCGTGGCAGAATCGGCATGTGGGATTTTATCCGGGACCGATCGAAAAGCGATTCGAATCGCCCTCGAACTCCGGTCTCGACCGAACGGGAACGGTGGGAGGGAGCGCGAGCTTTGTGTGCGGCTCGTTTGTCGAGCTGTCGGTGAGAATGAAGGACAACGCGGATTCAATCGACGGCGTGACGTTTCGTACGAACGGCTGCGGATTCATGATCGCGGCGGCCGACACCCTCTGCGAATGGCTCAGTGGAAAAACTCTCGCGGACCTCCATGGACTGAACGACGATGAGTTGACTCAGGCGATTTGTGTTGAGCTCGGAGCGTTTCCCGCCGACCGTGCTCAGTGCGCACTCGTCGTGTTTCAATCGCTTCGCGACGCCATGGCGATCCATCGCAAACGTCGCATCGAAGAGTACGAGGGAGAAAAGGCGTTGATCTGCACCTGCTTTGGCGTTTCCGAAGAATCGATCGTCGCTGCGATTTCGGCAAACGGATACACCGAGGTCGAGCAGGTGTCGGAAACTTGTCGGGCAGGATCCGGGTGCGGATCCTGTCGAATGCTGATCCAGGAGCTGGTCGACATGCAGGCGGGCGGATTTGGCGATAAAGATCAGCGGGCGTAAGTTCTGCGGCGAAAGTGGCGTTTTCTAGGCGGCGGGCGTGACAGACGATTTCTAGGCGGCGGGCGTGACAGACGATCTGGGCTACTCTCAAATTATTTTCGACCTTGCGATGTCGGGGCTTGCTCGTAGCCGGTGTGTTATAATCTGCCAGTCAAATCAAGCCGCAACAACGGCTGAGTTAAAGGAGATCGAGGCTCGATAGTTTAGTTCAGTTTCCGAGATGGATGACCCCGCTAGTTTGGCTTTTTTCTTTCTTGCCGCCGAGATCGGTGCAATCCCTGAATCGCCGACATTCCTGTCCGCAGCACTCAAGATCTTTCTGGTAATTGTGCTCGTTCTCGCGAACGGTTTTTTTGTCGCGGCCGAATTTGCGCTGGTTGGTGTGCGTAAGTCGCGAATCGAATCGCTGGCGGCCGACGGCGACAAAGCGTCGGTCCGGCTGCTCGCGATGCTGAACAACCTAAACGCCTACATCTCGGCGACTCAGCTCGGAATAACACTCTCGTCGCTCGGTTTGGGATGGATCGGCGAACCGGCGGTCGCAGCTTTGCTCGATCCGGTATTGATGTGGATCGGATCGATCATGGGACTTGGGTTCCTTTCGTCGGGTCCCGTGCTGCACAGTATTTCATTCATTATTGCATTCGCGTTCATTACGTTTCTCCACATCGTGTTCGGCGAACTTGCTCCGAAGACAGCTGCGCTCGAACTGGCCGAGAGAGTTTCCTTCGCCGTGGCCCTGCCACTCCAGATTTTCTACAAGATCTTCAACTATCCGATACGCCTTCTGGATTGGGCTGGCACAAAGACCGTCCGGCTGTTTGGTTTGCATCCGTCCGGCGAGCACGGCTCGAGCTATACGGAAGACGAGATCCGACAATTGATAAATGTCTCGGAAAAAAGTGGCCACCTCAACGAAGAAGAGCGCCGGCTCATCAACAAGGTATTCGAATTCTCTGAGACGACGGTCAAAGAGGCGATGATCCCGCGCACCGAGATCGTCGCCGTTCCGGAAACATGCACGCTCGAAGAGATCGCCGAGGCGTTTCGTCTGCACGGATATTCGCGCTTGCCTGTTTATCGAGGTTCTCTCGATGACATGGTCGGTGTAGTTCACAGCAAGGAGGTTATGACCAGCCTGTTGCGGCCGAAAGCGTTTCGTCTCGAACGCATCATGCAAAAGCCTGTCTACGTTGTCGATACGGCACGGCTCGAAGATGTCCTGCGGCGGATGCAGCGAGAAAAATTTCATTTCGGGTTCGTCGTGGACGAGCACGGCGGTGTCGAAGGGATCATTACGCTTGAAGATTTGCTCGAAGAGATCGTCGGTGAGATATCGGACGAGCACGACGAAGAGGTAAACGATCAGATCCACCACCAGCCGGACGGGAGTTATCTTCTTGACGGCGGCATGGCAGTCCGCGACCTCAACCGTCGGTTGGCTCTGAACCTGCCGGTGTCCGAAGGCTATACCACCGTTGCCGGATTTCTCCTTTCTCAGGCCGGCGAGATCCTATCCGAAGGCGACACCGTTCCTTTCAACGGCCACATCTTCAAGATCGAGAAAGCCGCTAAACGAAGGATCCTCCAGGTGCGGATGGAAAAGACTACTTAGTGGCAAACAGAACTTTACTGAAAGCTTCATCTCAATAGAGCGGATTTCGCTGATTTCGCGTACCTGGAAAAGTTGGAAACTTGACCGCGTTCGGCTCCGGTAGGAGCCCGATGTTTGTATATCGTATGCGATAACGACCGTCGGCTCCGTAGTAGTCGAATGTGGCGCTCCGGCTGGAGCGGGGTCACGATTGTCCCGGTCCGCCGGCTCGATCCTATACCCGCAGATGTATTGACCGTCGCAGTTCCTTGGCGGGCGAAGATCACCGGACTTCTTTTCGTTGGAGTTCGTGGTTCCAGTAATTAGGCGGCGGACTGGAACCACGAACTCACACGAACTCACACGAACTCACACGAAAAGAACACTAAAATAAACACCAACAAAGCTCTTTGTCTTTCACCTTCATTCACGCTAAATTTAATTAACTCTAAAACTAACTTTACGGAGCGAATAAATGGGCTTTATTGAACGAGTGTGGGCACGCGAGATACTTGATTCACGCGGCAATCCGACGATCGAGGCCGAGGTCATCCTCGAAGATGGCACGACCGGACGGGCCGCTGTCCCCAGCGGTGCATCGACCGGCGAGAACGAGGCAGTCGAGCTGCGGGACGGTGACGATCTCCGGTACCTCGGCAAAGGCGTCTTGAAAGCGGTCGAGAATGTGAATGAGAAGATCAGCCGCGAGCTCGAGGGCGTCGATGCGCTCGATCAGACGCTTGTCGATGAGACGATGATCGGGCTCGACGGTACGGCGACGAAATCGAATCTCGGGGCGAACGCGATCCTCGCCGTCTCACTTGCGACTTCCCGTGCGGCAGCGGCCGAGCTGGAAATTCCTCTCTACCGGTACATCGGCGGAGCAAATGCCAAAACGCTGCCCGTTCCGATGATGAACATCCTCAACGGCGGTGCACACGCGGACAATAATGTCGATTTCCAGGAGTTCATGGTCATGCCGGTCGGAGCCGAGAGCTTTGCAGAAGCTCTTCGGATAGGTGCCGAGATCTTCCACAATCTGAAATTGGTACTGAAGTCACGCGGCTATTCGACCAGTGTTGGCGACGAGGGCGGATTCGCGCCGAATCTGAAATCGAACGAAGAGGCGATCGAGACGATTCTCGAAGCGATCGGAAAAGCAGGATACAACGCCGGCGGCAACGTGATGCTCGCGCTCGATCCGGCAGCGAGTGAGTTTTACAAAGACGGGAAATACATCTTCAAAAAGAGCGATAAACGCGAATTGTCGTCCGAAGAAATGGCGGCGTACTGGACTGACTGGTGCGATCGGTATCCGATCATTTCCATCGAGGACGGCATGGCTGAAAACGATTGGGATGGATGGAAAAGTCTGACGAGATCTGTCGGCAAACGCGTCCAGCTTGTCGGTGACGATTTGTTCGTTACGAATGTTCGCTTCCTGCAGAAGGGAATCGACGAACGGGCGGCGAATTCGATATTGATCAAGGTGAATCAGATCGGCACGCTGACCGAAACGCTCGACGCGATCGAACTTGCGCGGACGAACAACATGACGGCTGTCATCTCGCATCGTTCCGGCGAAACCGAAGACACTTTTATTGCCGACCTCGCGGTCGCGACAAACGCCGGGCAGATCAAAACGGGAAGCTTATGCCGATCGGACCGAATCGCGAAGTATAACCAGCTTTTGCGCATAGAGGAAGATCTCGGCGATTCGGCTCGCTATCCGGGAAGGAAGGCGTTCTATCAGCTCGCTGAAGAGCAGTCTCAGGGAATAGGTCGGTAACTACGCGGGAGCAGGTTATCGAATGGAGCAACATCAGTTTGAGATCAGCACGGACACGCGACGTCTCGATATTGAGGCGATCCATCGTTTTCTCGCCAAAGAATCTTACTGGGCGCAAACCCGCACGCTCGATCAGACAAGGACCGCCATCGAAAACTCGCTGTGCTTCGGCGCGTACTTGGGTGATCGACAGATCGGATTTGCCCGCGTCGTGAGCGATCGTGCGACGTTTGCATACGTCGGAGACGTATTTGTGTTGAGCGAATACCGTGGACGCGGTGTAAGCAAGATGTTGATGGAAGCGATCATCGAGCATCCGGACCTGCAGGGTTTGCGGCGGTGGCTGCTTGCGACTCGTGACGCCCACGGCTTGTACGAGCAGTTCGAATTCTCAGCCCTGAAGTTCCCCGAGCGATGGATGGAGCGGACGGCGCCAGATGCTTACTAGAGAATAATTGATAGTGGATAATTGATAATTGAGAGTTGGTCGTCATATCTAAGACTCGGACGACTTTTTCCTAACTATCAACTATCAACTGTCCATTACGTCCGACCAGAATTCACCGAAACAAATTCTTGCATCCGCCCACGTCGTTTCGGTTATAATAAAGGCCGCAGATAGGTCTCTCGTCCTGAGATCCTTACCGGAATTCCTCAACGATCCCTCCTTTTCATTTATTATGACCACCCAAACTAACCGTCCCGTAGCATTGATCATTCTTGACGGCTGGGGAATTTCCCATAGCGGCGTCGGGAATGCGATCGCCCTTGCCCACACCCCGTATTACGACGAACTTTGTTCGCGATATCCCCGGACGCAGCTTGCCGCATCCGGCGAGTACGTCGGATTAGCCAAGGGTTTGCCCGGGAGCGCCGAAGCAGGTCATCTCAACATAGGCGCGGGCCGTGTTGTCCAGACCGATATCGCTCGCATCTCAAGAGCTATTCGCAGCGGTGATTTTGAAAACAATGCGGTGTTGCGGCCGGCGATGGTCCGAGCTGCGGCGACCGGTAAACCGGTTCATCTGATCGGCCTGTTGAGCGATGGAGGGATCCACTCGTCTCCGGAAAATCTATACGCTCTTCTTCGGATGGCAAAGCGCGAAGGCGTTCGGGACGTTTACGTTCACGGGATCCTCGATGGGCGCGACGTGCCACCGCGAACCGCGGATATTTACGTCGAGGCGCTCGAGATAAAGATGGCTGATATTGGTGTCGGATGCGTTGCAACGCTATGCGGCCGCTTCTTCGCGATGGATAGTGGTGAGAATTGGGAACGCACCGCGAGAGCTTTTACGATGCTCGTACACGCCGAGGGCGAACGGGCCATCGATGCGCGGACCGCTGTCCGACAATCGTTTCTTCGCGGGATCGCGGATGAATTTATCGCACCGATCGTTCTTGAAAAAGACAAGGGTGTTCCGGTCGCAACGGTCAAGGAAGGTGATGTCGTAATCTTTTTTAATCATCGAGCGGATACTATGCGCCAGCTTGCACGTTCGCTGGCGATCCCGGATATCGGGTTCTCGATGGCAAAACCCGCGCTCGATGCGATATGCCTGACCGAGTATGACCACAGTTTTGATCTGCCCGTCGCATTCATGCCCGAAACCGAAGGCTGCGTTCTCGGCCAGGTTCTGGCAGGGCACCGGATCGCAAACTATCGCATTGCCGGTACTGATCGGTTTCCGCACGTCACCAGCTTCTTCAACGGCGGTGGGGACCCGTCGATTTACGAGTGCGGAGTGCAGGTCGAACTACCCGGGGATCACCACAGAGAATCCGAGCCGGAGATGGAAAGCTTTAAGATCGCAGACCGTGTACTTCAACATATGAGCGCCGACGAGCCCGCCGTATTTGTCATTAACTTCTCGGCGTCGGCGATCGCTGCCGAAACTGGAAATCTCGAACGCACGATCGAGGCGGTTCAGTACGTCGATACTTGTCTCGGCGGCGTGCTCGAAAAGGTGAGCAAAGTGGGCGGCATAAGCGTCGTGACTGCGTCCCATGGAAGCTGCGAGGCGATGGTTGACATCGCCGGGCAACCGAACAGATTTGCAACGGCTAACGCAGTGCCATTACATGTGGTGAGCGAGGACAAAATGGATCTGCGGCTGAGAAACGACGGTTCGCTTTGCGATGTGGCTCCGACCATCCTCGGGCTTCTGGGAGTTGAGAAACCGGGGAACATGACCGGGACGGACCTCAGGATCGCCGGGTAGATCTACCGAAAGAAAGCACCCAGAAATAGGAATAGCCAGAATAGGATCAGCAGGACGAGTGGAAGTATGGTCGCGACCAGGCAGCCAAGATTCGCAAGGCTTTCCTGATTCCAGGTGTAGGGCTCGGGACAGTGCGGGCAGACTTCCTTCTCTGCCAAAAAAGGCCGCTTACATTTCGGGCAAAGTTTGATTGCCACCAAGAAAGGATAAAGGATAAGGGCGAAAGGATAAAGAACCTGCGAGCCGCATGTTCCGACTTTATCCTTCATCCTTTATCCTTTATCCTTTTACACTATGGTCGAAGAATTTGCGTTCGATAACACCGAAGAACGCCGCAAGAACAGGCAAAATGGAACGGGCTGGATCGAAGTGATCGCCGGCTCAATGTTTTCCGGAAAGTCGGAGGAACTCATCCGCCGTCTGAACCGTGCGCGAATCGCCCGCCAGAAGGTACAAGTATTCAAGCCTAAGATCGACGCCCGTTACTCTGTCGAGGAAATCGCATCCCACTCGGGCCAGACGCACAATTCGAAACCCGTTACGACGGCGAAGGAATTGATGGAGCAGATCGACGCCGACACTCAGGTGGTCGGGATCGACGAAGGCCAGTTCTTCGATATGGGATTGATCGACGCGGTCAACGAGCTCGCCGCGAACGGGAAGCGCGTGATCGTCGCCGGTCTTGATCAGGATTATACGGGCCGGCCGTTCGAGCCTATGCCTCAGCTGCTTTCGGTGGCTGAATTTATTACCAAAACCCACGCGATCTGCGTGAAATGTGGTGGGACGGCGAACTACTCACAGAGGACCGTCGAATCGGACGAGCGGGTTGAGGTGGGTGCCAGCGACAAGTACGAGGCCCGCTGCCGGCAGTGTTTTGTTCCGCATTCCGATGCGCCAACACCCCTTTGAGTGAATAGTGAAAAGTGAAAAGTGACGATCGCGACTACTTCTTCTAACTATTCACTATTCACTTTTCACTATCCTCTACCCTTTCGGGATCTTCATCGAATACATGATCGCGGCGAACGCATCGCGGCGTTTATCGAACTTATCGCCCTCCGTTGAGACCATGATGTTCAACTGCTGGTTCTGACCGAGGTATCTTCGCGCCGCGATCCATTGATGACGACGCGGGCCGTCTTTGATCTCCGGCATCGCCTCGACCCACTCCACCCCTTTTACGCCGTCGATCTCAAGCCACCTCACGCTCTCGTACTTTCCCTGCTTGAGCTGTTCGAGGGCGCTCGTGTAAGTCGCTTCAATGCTCGACTCGGACGGGAAGTCGTCCGGCATTATGGAGACGGATGCGATCAAAAAGCCTGCGGCCGGAGATCCATAGTTGAAACTCTCCTTCAGTACCTGCATCTTGTTGAACCCCGACGGAAGACGCCACGATATTCCCTGCGTGTCCCAGGTCGTTTCGGTGCCGCCGTCAATGATCGCTTGCTGCGCGGCCGTAGGTTTCGGCTGCTCAATATTACCGGAAGAAGCCTTCGACGAACTGTTCGACGATGTATTCGCACCGTCGCCATTTCCGCTCCCGCCTGTAAGCTGTTTAAGCTTATCGCCCAGCCCGCAGAATGTAAGCGCGAGAGTAATGAGTCCCAACGACAAGATAGATTTCATGTGATGCCCTCCGGATGGATTTGAAAGAAGTCGGGAACATTGTCACCACATTCCCGATAAAAATCAATTTGCGCTCAACTCATATTTTCTGTTTGCTATAATCGAAATCATTCATGCATACCCCTCAGCTTTTCGGTGATCTTCTGATCATCCTCCTGTTCTCGGTGCCGGTCGCATTCATTTGTCTGCGGCTCAAGCTGCCGTTGCTGGTAGGGTTTATGCTTACCGGAATAGCGATCGGCCCGTCCGGTTTCGGACTGATAAAAGAGATCGAGGCGGTCAAGGTGTTGGCTGAGATCGGCGTGATGCTCCTGCTCTTCACGATCGGTCTCGAGTTCTCGCTGCGCAGGCTTGCCGAGATGCAAAGGCTGGTTCTGTTGGGCGGAGGGCTTCAGGTAATACTCACGATCGCGGCGACGGCGGGTGCGGCCGTCCTGCTGGGCCGATCGGTCAATCAGTCGATCTTTTTCGGATTTCTCGTCGCGTTGTCCAGCACGGCCATCGTGCTCAAGAGCTATGTTGAACGGAACGAGGTCGATTCGCCACATGGACGTGCGGGTATCGGCATTCTTCTCTTCCAGGACATCAGCATCGTTTTCATGCTGCTGGCGGTTCCGCTGCTCGGCGGCGAAGATATAGTTTCCTTCACGTCGATCATTCTAAGTCTCGGAAGCTCGCTGCTTGCGCTTGCGATACTGGTCCTCGCCGCCTGGTTTCTGCTTCCAAAGTTTCTAAAGCAGGTTACTCACCTGCGCAGTCCGGAGGCGTTTCTATTGACGGTCGTCCTGCTTTGCCTCGGGATGTCCTGGGTCACGTCATATTTCGGATTGTCCCTCGCCCTCGGAGCGTTTATCGCCGGAATGGTGCTTGCCGATTCCGAGTTCAGCAATCAGGTGACATCGGAAGTTCTGCCGTTTCGCGATGTCTTCAACAGCCTCTTCTTCGTCTCGATCGGGATGCTGCTTTCGGTGACGGCTCTTGTGGCGAACTTCGGTTCTGTGATCGTGCTTGTGATCGTGCTGATTCTCGTGAAAGCTCTTATCGTTTGGGCGATCGTTCGGCTTCTCGGATATCCGCAGCGCATCGCTACGATGGCCGGCCTCGGTCTCGCCCAGATCGGCGAATTCTCATTCGTTCTGGCAAATGCGGGCCAGAACGCGAATCTGCTTCCGGAAAGTGACTATCAGAGTTTTCTCGCAGCGTCGATCATATCGATGATCGCGACGCCGTTCCTGATCTCGGCGGCTCCGCGGATCGGCTTTTTCCTGCAATCGGTTCTAAAGGACGGCAGCTCCGCCGATGTTGAAAATATAGAAGAAGATATTCACCTGACCTCGAGCGGCGGTTTGCAGCAGCACGTGATCATTGTCGGCTATGGCTTGAACGGACGGAACCTTGCACGCGTCTTGCGGGCGGTCGGTGTGCCGTACCTAGTACTTGAGCTAAATGCAGATGTAGTTCGCCGTTCAAGGGCGAGGGGCGAGAAGATAAATTTCGGCGACGCGACCCGGCGCCAAGTGCTTCTCCACGCCGGCGTCGAGCACGCGTGGTCGCTCGTTCTCGCGATGTCGGATCCGGCTGCGGCCCGCCGGACCGTGGATCTGGCACACCGTCTCAATGACAAGCTCCACATCATCGTGCGGACGCGGTACGTTGCCGAGATTACTGAGCTTTACGAGCTCGGAGCGAATGAAGTGATTCCTGAAGAATTTGAGACGAGTATCGAGATTTTCGCCCGTGTGCTAAATCGTTTCGGGATTTCGCGAAGCATCATCGAGCAGCAGATCGCAAAGATCCGCGAGCAGGGCTATGAGATCCTGCGGTCGGCCGCTCTTCCGGCGATTTCGATCAACGCGCCCATCATTGACCTCAATGGAGCAAGCACTGAGACGATCGTCCTCGACGCCGGATCGCCTGTCCTCGGCCGCAATCTCGGCGAGCTAGATCTGCGTAAACAAAGTGGGGCTACCGTCATCGCAATCGTTAGCGGCGGCGACACAAAAATAAGTCCCGGAGCGGATCATAAGTTGTCGGAAGGCGACACCATCGTATTACTCGGTTTGGCCGACGAGATCGGTCGAGCCATGTCCATCATCCGACCGGGCGAATCGGTCGGCGGGTTTAATCCTTAAGTCAGAACCGGGAGCGGTAGCGACCGGGTCACCCTTCGATGGCGAAGCAACGGAGGGAAACCCGGTCGCTACCGCTCCCGGTTCTGACTCCTCCGCTGCAAGAACTTCCTTCAGACTCCGTTCAGCTAACTGAACAAGCTTTCCCCAGGGAAAAGAAATCGTTAAGAAAGGAGTTTGTTTATGAAGTTGAAGAGTATTTTCTGCGGCTTTGCCGCGCTGTTTGTTTTTGCGACGATCGTCGCCGCACAGAGTCCGGCCTACAGAATCTCGGCTCCCTATTCACATAAGAATTTGACGATCTTCCTGATCCACGGGAAGAACGAAACGTCGAGGACGAACATCCTGACGCTGCAGGAGGCGATGGAGCGGCAGATCCTGCGAGTGTATGAAACATCTGACGTAAACGCTCTCGCCGTGGAGAATGTGTCGAAAGTATTTGACGTTTTTATTCAGTCGGGGGACATCGTCAAAGGCGGAAAGCAGGACCGCATCCTGGCCGTGAGCATTGTCATTCCTGCTCGTTCGGGGCGGATCAAGATCGAAGCATTTTGCGTTGAATCGGGGCGGTGGCAAAAACGCGGGAACGAGGACGCGGGACGGTTCTCTTCGTCGAACGATCGAATCGTTTCGAAGGAGCTAAAGCTTGCCGCAAATGGCGAGCGTTCGCAGCAGGAAGTTTGGGCTAAGGTTTCGGAGGCACAGGAAAAGTTAAGCAAGAATCTTGGCGGTGCGGTGTCGTCGGCGAGCTCGCGCTCAAGCTTGCAGCTCAGTTTGGAGAATGTAAAACTAACGGCCACCGCCGACGAATACATCAGGAAACTCAGCAATCTGATCGACGGCAGGTCGGACGTTATCGGATATGCATTCGCCGTCAACGGAAAGATCAACAGCGCCGATGTATATGTTTCGAACGCTCTGTTCAAGAAGCTTTGGCCGAGAATGCTAAAGGCAGCGGCCATCGAAGCAGTTGCAGAACGCGATGGCCGGTCCGCGTCGGTATCCGTAGCAAAGCCAACCGAGGTGCAAGCCTTCATGTCCGACGCGGACGAGGGACGTGGCGAAGTACGGGCTGCGAGCGGGAGCGCGCTGATCGTCACACGCGATCGCAAGGACAGTGTTGTTTATGAGGCGCGGGACGACAAGAGTAAACAGTCGTTCATCGGGCATATGTGAAGAAGCAGTAACTCAAGCACAAAACCGCGCGCTCAACATCGAGCGCGCGGCTTTTAATTTCAGCGAAGGGAACCTTTTCTTAATTGCCCGCAGCACCGCCTTTATTCAGCATCCCGAGTACCATTCCGATCACACCGCCGCCGAGGCCGCCCATAACGGTTGAACCGAGAACATCGGCGATCGCCGGAACGTAGCCGTTCATCAGCGTCATAAACGCGGCGAACATCAATTGGAAGCTGAGAGCGATCAGAAAGAATACGACAGCTCCGCCCGACATGCCGCCGGCGAACGTCCGGATCGTCGCCCACTTTTCGAAAATGTACGCAAGTAAGAACGCCGACACGAAATTGGCCAGGATGAGCGGTATCCACGTCGGCGGATCCTTGATCAGTTTCACAGCATCCGGATTCATGTTCGGCTTCATTACCATCGGGTCGAGGATCAAGCCATAGATAACTGCGCCCAAAATAAAGAAAGCGACACCGCCCGCGACCGTGGCGGCCAAGACTCTTGAAAGCATAGAAAAGCTCCTTTGCGAAAGGTTTACCAAAAGCCCTTGAATTGTCAGGAGTGTGGAGTGAACACCGCGAAGCTATAGGAGTTCGGAAGGAATGTCAATCGAGCCTGCTGTTGAGATATTACGCTGCCGCTCGAAGTGGGTGGTGATCTCGGCGGCGGCCTTCTTGCCGACAAAAGGCGAGAGTTCGTCGACGGTCGCCTTCGCGATGCGTTCGATGGAGCCGAATTGACGAAGCAGTTTCATCTTGCGCTTATCACCGACGCCCGGAATCTCTGAAAGCTCTGAAGTGAAGTCGCGCATTTCGCGCCGTTTGCGATGGTATTGCACCGCTGTCTTGTGTGTCTCTTCGCGAATCTGCAGGATCAGCCTGAACGCCAGCGAGTTGCGATCGAATTGAATCGGATTATCCTCGCGGCCATTGATGAGCAGATGCGATATCTCGGTATGCTTTTTCGGCGGTTTGACGAGGCCAACCAACATGATCGCTTCGAGATCGAGAGACTGCATCGCGGCCGCGGCCGCCGAAAGCTGTCCCTTGCCGCCGTCAATTAAGACGATCTGAGGCAACGGCTTTTCTTCGGCAAGCAGGCGCTTGTATCGACGGAACACGGCTTCGTTCATCGAAGCGAAATCATTCGAGCCTTCGACCGACTTGATAATGAACCTTCTGTACTCGGCCCTCGCCGGCTTTCCATTTTCAAATACGACGATGCCGGCTACATTCTCGGCCCCGGAAATATTGGATATATCGAACGACTCGATGCGTTCCGGAAAATAGGATAGCTCGAGCAGCTCCTGCAGTTCTGCCAGGACTTTCTCGCTGTCGGGCTTTAAAACGCGGAAGCGCTGCTCGAACGCGATCTTCGCATTTGTCTCGACGAGATGAACGAGGTCTTTCTTCTCTCCGCGCTTCGGATCGCAGATCTTGACGCGTCGGCCCCGCCTTTCGGCGAGTGCTTTTTCAAGTATCGGACGGTCTTCGAAATCGTTCGGCACGTGGATCTCGAGCGGCACGTAGTCCGTTGAGTAGTATTGCGCCAGCACTTCGCCCAAAAACTCCGACGGATCGAATCCATCTTCGGAAAGATCCTCCCAGAAGAATTCGCGCCGCCCGACGATCCTGCCCTCGCGCATTGTAAAAAGCTGTAATGCCAGCCGCGGGCCTTCGCGATAAAAGCCGAATATATCGACATCGCGGTCGGCGGTCGTCGCCATTTTTTGCTGTTCGCCGAGTGCGATAACAGTCCGATGAAGATCGCGGTATCGGGCGGCGATCTCGAACCTGCCATCGTCCGAAAACTTCCACATCCGCTGTTCGAGATCCTTTGCCAGCTCCTTGTTCTTTCCCTCGAGGAGAACTTTGACATCGCGAGCCGCTTCCTGATATTCGTCCTGCGTGCACAATCCCTTAACGCACGGGCCGAGACAGCGTTTGAGATGATACTCGAGGCACGGACGCGGCAGTTTGCCATTGATATCGATGTCGCAAGTGCGAAGCTGAAAAGCACGGTTGACGAGATTAAGTGTTTTGCGGGCAAGCGCCGCGGGTAGAAACGGGCCGTAGTAATTTGCACCATCGCGTTCGATCCGGCGCGTGACGACGACTTTTGGGAAGGGCTCGTTCGTCAGCTTAAGATGCGGATATGATTTGTCGTCCTTGAGCAGCACGTTGAACCGCGGCTTGTGCTTTTTGATGAGATTAGATTCGAGCACGAGAGCCTCGACTTCGTTATCGACGACGATAAACTCGAAGTCCGCGATGGCCCGGACGAGCCGGCGCGTTTTCGCGTCCTGATTGCGGCTGGACTGAAAATATTGCCGAACTCGATTACGTAGATTCTTGGCCTTGCCGACATAAAGGATCTTGCCGTCGGCATTTTTGTGTAGGTAAATGCCTGCTGCGACTGGCAATGACTTGAGCTTTTGAGGAATGTCGGCCATAAGAAAATCTACCACTTCAAAACATCAACAATCAAAATCGACGCGGGCGGCATGTATAGAAAATGCCGCGGCTTTGCTCTTTACTCATCTTTTGGGGGACACTCTCTAGCGTGAAGACGGTTCTTACCCAGTCAGTGCATGAAGCCGCCGAGTTCATCAAGCACGGTGGCATCGTCGCATTTCCGACCGAAACCGTTTACGGCCTTGGCGCGAACCTTTTTGACGTTCGCGCTATTCGAAAAATATTCGAGGCCAAAGAGCGTCCGGCCGACAATCCATTGATCGCCCACATCGGCAACTTCGATCAGCTTCCGAGGCTCGTTTCTTTTATTTCCCCAAACGCGCAAAAACTGATGGGCGCTTTTTTCCCTGGTCCCTTGACGATCGTCTTGAAAAAAATGACAGCAGTGCCGCTGTTGGCGACGGCCGGTCTTGAGACAATAGGGGTCCGCATGCCGCGCCATTCGGTTGCGCGAGATTTTCTGAAGGCGTGCGGAGTGGCAGTCGCGGCACCGTCAGCAAATCTGTCCGGCCGGCCCAGTCCCACGACCTGGCAGACCGTCCAGGAGGATCTCGACGGTAGGATCGATTGCATCTTACAGGACGATGCGACAGAGATCGGGCTTGAATCAACTGTCGTCGATTGCACATCCGCTATTCCAATACTTTTACGCAAAGGGGCGATCCCGTTGGAACGTTTGCAAAAATTCGTCCCCGAAATGCGCGACGTTGAGGGAGTCGAGGCGCACGCGCCGCGAAGTCCGGGGATAAAACATAAACACTATTCACCGCGAGCTGTTGTGATGATCACTGGTGACGCCGAGAATCTGAATGCAATGGCGAATGATGCGTTCATCGGCTTGACCCCGCCGACAACAGCCCTAAAGCTTGATCTGGTTTGTCGCACCGTTGAGGAATATGCGCACTCACTCTTCGAATTTTTTCGCGAGTGTGATCGTCTTGGCGTCGAGAGAATATTCTGCGAGGAAGTAGCGGAGGATGGAATCGGTGCGGCATTGATGGACCGGATCCGACGCGCCGCGGTCGGTTAAGGCGTCACTGAACTCACAGAGGTAAGCACCCACTCTCCATTACTTTTCAGAACTTCCGCGTTGAGCTTATCGGTCTGTGTAAGCTGATGAAGATACTCCGGAGGCACCAGTACGAGCACTTGGTTGTCGCCGCGATTCTGCATTTCCGTAACGATGTCGGCCGGGCTCAGAAATTTCTTTTGTTTACCTTCCGTGTCGCGGACGATCCGGCCCGGAGCATAAAACTCGGCATTGTGCGATACGCGGTGAAGCATGAGTACCGGCAGAGATTCCATGCCGCGGTCATCTGCCGCCGCAAGCAGGGACTTCACCGAATCGGCTTCGGCAAACGTCGGTAAAAAGGCCAGAATTGCGATCAGGACCAATGCAAAAGTCACTCCTGCTGTGGCTTGAACCGCATAAACTCGCCAGACACTTTTTCGGACGAATCGGGCGACGTATTCAGAAGTGAGAATTACGGCTGCCGGGACCGCCGGTAAAATATAGCCGGGCAATTTCGAGCCGGAAAAGGAAAAAAAGACGAGCGGGACGGCGAGCCACGCCAGAGCAAAAAGGACGAGCGATCTGCCCCTGCCGGCAAGCACCGCCGTGTCTTCGTCGCCCACGACGTTTCCTCCGCCCGCGATGTGTTTTCCTGCATTCCAGATCGACGCGGCGAAAAACGGCAGCCATGGAATTGTCATCAACGGCAGCACCCAAAAGAAGAAATAGAACGGCTGGGGATGAAGGTACTTATTCGACGTGTAGCGCTGAAAATGATGTTGGATGAAGAACTGGTCGATGAATTCCCAACCATGACGGGCGTACATCGGCAGGTACCAGGTACTTGCGACCGCCGCCGCGAGAAGGCTCCCCCAGACCAAACCGAACGTAAACGCTCTCGTCGGAAATTTCCACCGCAGTAAGTGATAGAACCCGACGATCGCCAAAGGAAAAACGATCCCGACGAGTCCTTTTGCCAAGATGGCGATGCCAATGAAGAAATAAAACCCGGCGAGCCAGCCCCGGCGTTTGCCTGAGTCGTAGATAAAAAAGCTGACAAGGGCTGCGGTGATAGGAAACGTCAGAATGATGTCGAAACTCGCGCCGTGAGAGAACGCGATGATTCCCAAGGTCGATGCCGCGATCAAGGCAAGCCAGTTCGCAAAGCTGTTCATTGATCGTGGTTCGTTATTTGTCGGATCTCGTTCGACGGATCTGCCAAGCAGCCACAGGCTTACGATGGTGCCCAAGCCAAAGAGAGCTGACCCGAGTCTTGCCGAAAATTCTGAAACACCGAATAGATTATAAGCCGTGATCTCGAGCCAGTAGAGAAGTACGGGTTTCTCGAACCAATTGAATCCGCCGAGCGTGGGCGTAATCCAGTCGCCGCGCTCAAACATCTCCCTCGCTACCTGAGCGTAGCGGGGCTCGTCGGGTCCAAGCAGTGGGACCCCAAGGCCGACGAAATAGACCGCGATCGCCAGAGCGACCAAGAGCAGCCAAATTATCGCGGATCGCGGATCGTGGAATGCTGAATTGTTCTTTGTCATCTCGGACGACTTCACGGAGAATGTAGAGTATCGCTGAATTCTTTTGCCGGTTCAAATCTAATAAATGTCTGAATTACGAATTCCAGATTCCACATTCCGCGTACCGCGTTCCGCGGTCATTGGCGTAGGAAGCCTTGGCCGCCATCACGCGCGAAATTACGCCGAGCTTGATCGCGAAGGACGCGTGGAATTTGTCGGTGTCTGCGATGTCGATCCCGAAACTCGAGCAACAGTTGCGAAAGACAATAACTGCGCTTCGTTTGCGGATCGGAACGAGCTATTAGACAAGGTCGATCTCGTATCGATCGCGACGCCGACCGGAACCCACGCGGAGATCGCCTGCGAGTTTTTAGAAAAAGGAATTCACGTCCTGGTTGAAAAGCCGATCGCTCTGACACTCGACGAGGCAGACAAGATGATCGCTGCTGCGGAAAGATCCGGTGCGAAATTGATGGTCGGTCAACTCGAACGGTTCAATCCCGCGATGGTCGCTCTGCGGCCGCGGGTCACCCAGCCTCTCTATTTTGAGATCCATCGCGTCTCGCCTTTTCCGAATCGCTCGCTCGATGTCGATGTCGTGCTCGATGTCATGATCCATGATCTTGATGCCGTGCAGTGGCTCGTCGGCGAGGATGTGAAAGTTTTGGGAATTCACGCGGTTGGAATTCCGGTTATCTCGGACAAGGTCGATGCGGCAAACGCACGCATCGAGTTCGAGAACGGTGCGGTTGCGAATATCACGGCGTCGCGGATCGGGACTGAGAAAATTCGGAAGACGCGTTTTTATCAGACGAACGCATACGTCGTTCTGGACTATGCGACGAAGTTTGCGTCGCTAACGTCCCTGAATCCTGGCGCCGCACATCCTCTGCTGGGCATTTCGATCGACCGTCTGGAGATCGACGACGTCGAGCCTTTACGCGCCGAGATAACGGCATTTCTCGATTCGATAGAGAATGATGTCGCGCCGCCCGTTACCGGCGAGGACGGTCGACGTGCCTTGGCTTTAGCTGTTGGAGTCCTCGAGAAAATCGACGCTCATCTGATAGGCGTTAGAAAATCGATGCTGGCGTCGTGAACGTGTAAAAGGGAAAAAGGGAAAAAGGGAGAAAGACACTGTCTGAAAAAATGTTTCTTATGAATTGCCTCCGGCTTCAGGTCGTGGACTGCGATCATTTGTCGGGATCGGGCTTCAAGCCCAACTATAAGAAAGGCTTTCCAGTTGGCTTTAGCCTTTCGGCTGAAGCCAATCGGATCCTTGCCTTTTTCATTTGGCTAAAGCCGCGCTCCAGATATTCAAACCCCACGACCTGAAGGTCGTGGCAATTTAAACAGCCAGCGCCTCAGTTTTGACACAGCCTCTTCAGCGGGTGGTAACTAAAAGAGGCCGCCTTTTCAGACAGCCTCTTGATAATCACGCCTTGGCTTCGCTTGTTTGAGTGCCAGCCATTTTTTCCTGTATCCCTTTCATCCATTCACGGGTTTTCGCGAGCTGTTCTTTTCCACCCGGTTTGTCGTAGATGACTTTTTCAAGATTCTTGAAGGCATCGGGCTGATTCCATTTAGTTCTAAGATCGGCGATAAAGGGTTCGATCTTCGAGAAGACGCCGATATGCTCGCCAACGGTTTCGTTGAACAGGTCGGCATCGATGGCGCCGTGATTCACAAAGGACGCGGCCATGTCCCAATAAGAGAGAACCATTCTTAGATAAGCGCCGACTTCCGGATCCATCATCGTCTTCTCGACGTCTTCAGGACTCGTAGGATTAAAAGAGAATACCCAATTTCGCGCCTTTCGCATCGTTTCTTCGCGACGCAGGTCATACAATTTCATTATCAGCTCGGCTGATTTTTCTTTGCTCATATATTTACCTCCGGATAAGATTTGTACAGTGAGTCTATTGCGAGCTGTCAGTAGTGTCAATTTGTTGAACATTAAGCTAAGTTCGATTTAACAGACCCGGCTGTTTCATTTTCCATGCAAGAAAAGATCACGGAATTTCTTCAAACTCGAATCGACGCCGGCGATTTTCCATCCGCCGTCTATCTCGTCGCCGAGAAGGGCAGGATCAAGTTTCACGACGCTCTCGGATATGCCGTCGTCGAGCCCGAGCGGATTGAAGCTCGTCTCGATACAATCTACGATCTCGCGAGTTTGACCAAGCCGCTGGTGACGGGATTGTTAGCGGCCATCCGATTTGACGCGGGCAGGTTGGATCTGTCCGAGCCAATTCACCGTTTAGCTCGTGAATTTTTTCCGTATGCGAACAAAGACATTACAATCGGGAATCTTCTGTTTCACACGTCCGGTCTATCGGCATGGTTTCCGTTCTACACGATCTTTCATGATCCGAGACACAAGCACGAGGCTGTGCTCGATACCATCGTTAAGCTTTCGCATGACGTTAATCCGAACGAACGTGTAGTTTACAGCGATCTGAATTTCATGATGTTGGGCGTGCATCTCGAGGAACGCTTTGACGTGTTTGGCCCAGATTCATTTCAGGAGTTGTTCGAGGCAACAATTTCGGGGCCGCTCTTTCTCGAGAGTAATTTTAACCCCGCACGACGGCTTCGCCCGCGTATCGCCGCTAGCGAGAATGGAAATGAGTACGAGAAACGAACGTGCACGGAGATGGGCTTTTTGCAGAACTATCACCGCGCGGCTGAACCACTCCTAAACAGCGAAGAGAACCCGAGTGACGAAATCCGCATTCCGCAATCCCCACTCCGCAATCACCTGATCTGGGGTGAAGTTCACGACGGTAACGCGTACTTCATGGGCGGGGTTGCCGGACACGCCGGGCTGTTCTCGACCGCCGAAGAAGTTTTCAAGATCGCACAGCAGTTTTTGCCAAACTACACGAAGCTTCTGAAACCTGAGACCTGCGAGCTGTTCCGCACGAACTTAACAAAAGGCATGAACGAGGACCGCTCGTTTGCTTTTCAGCTTGCTTCAACCCAAGGTTCGACGGCGGGGACTAAAATGTCGGCCGAGAGCTTTGGCCACAACGGTTTTACGGGCACCAGTCTCTGGATCGACCCGGTCAAGGAAAGGGTTTTTGTGCTTCTCACAAACCGGACCCATAACCACTCGCTGCCATTCACGAACATCAATTCCGTTCGCCGCCAATTTCACGACCTTTCGGTCGAACTCCTCGACGAAAAATTTAGCAACTAAACGCCTCCGCATCCCGTCAAAACACCGCTTTCCCCAAAGATCATCCGCGCTCGGAGTTTATCTATGAAAAGGTTCGTACCGTTTTTGATTTGCGTAGGATTCCTGGGGATCGCTGCGTTCGGCCAGACTACCAGAAGCACGCGTCCGCGCATCGCTCCAACGCCCTCGCCGAGATACGACGCGCCCATACTGAGAGACGAGTCGCCGTCGTCAACGCGACGTCCGCCGGTTCTCGGAAACGACAGTCGTGTGAGTCCGCAGAATCAGACTCCTGGTTCTTCAACGACGCCCGCTATCTCAGAAGAGGATGAAGTCGTCCGCGTCGAGACCAATCTCGTGACAATGCCGGTTTCGGTGATCGATCGCGAGGGTAGGTTCATCTCGGGTTTGAAGCAAAACGATTTTCGTATTTTTGAAAATGGTGTAGAGCAGAAGGTCGGCTTTTTTCAGTCGGTCGAGCAGCCGTTCACGGTTATCTTGATGATTGACGTCAGCCCCTCGACCGCTTTTAAGATCGACGAGATTCAGGAAGGTGCGATCGCGTTTGTCAATCAGCTTCGACCGGCGGACAGGGTAATGGTCATTTCGTTTGACGAAACCGTCCACGTCCTCTCCCGCCCGACAAACGACCGGCGAACGCTTCGGAATGCGATCAACCAGGCCCGGTTCGGGGACGGGACCAGCATCTACGACGCTGTCGACTACGTAATGAAACGAGAGCTTCCGAGTATCCAGGGCCGCAAAGCTGTAGTGATATTTACTGATGGTGTTGATACAACCTCACGTCGGTCAAATTATCAAAGCTCGATCGCCAACGTGGAAGAAGTCGATGCGCTCTTTTATCCGATCCGCTATAACACGCAGCGGAATTATGGCGGCGGCGGTGGTGGCAACCGTGGCAATCGGAGGAGCGGCGGAGTGGATGATTGGATCGGTATTATCCTCGGCGGAGGAAATGTACAGATGCGCGGTGGGTCGGCTGGTTCTAGTCCCGGGGAGTACGCCACTGGACTTCGTTACCTGGAAACGCTCGCCCAGAATAGCGGCGGTCGAAAATTCGAGACCGACACAACTTACAATTTAGAAGCTGCATTTGCCGGAATCGCGGAAGAGCTTCGTCGTCAGTATTCGCTTGGCTACTATCCTGATAAAGCTGGGCAGACGGGCGAACGCCGGCAGATCAAAGTGCGAGTTATGCGGCCGAATGTCATCGTCAAAGCCAAGAACACCTATATCTTCGGTCAGAGCGATAGGAAGTTTGCCGGAAGATAAATTGGATCAACTAATGATTCTCAAAGGCGGCGTTTCTGTCGCCTTTTTTTTCGGTTAGGTTTATGCCCGAAAATACATCTTTTACGTCGCACCGAAGCATCGTACAATCGTTTCGCAGCCGCGGACCTAAATCATGAAGAGACTTGTATATGCCAGCTTAGTGTTATGCTTCATATCCGCGGTGTTCGCTGGTGCGCAGTCGCGGCGAGTCCCGCCCGCGAAGGCAAACGACAAACCAAATGACAGACCCGCTGTCGCTGCCCCGACACCTACTCCGACACTAATTTCCAACACTCTCGACGACGATGAGTCGGCGGTTGAGAGCGACGACGTCGAATCGGTCGAGACACGTCTCGTTACGATCCCGGTACGCATCATAGATCGAAAAAATCGTTTTGTCGGTGGATTACGGCAAGAGAATTTTCGGGTCTTTGAGGACAACGTCGAACAGGAAATTGCCTACTTCACGAATGAGGCCCAGTCGTTCACCGTGGCCCTGGTCCTCGACATGAGTTATTCGACGACATTCAAGATCGGCGAAATACAGTCGGCCGCAATAGCGTTTATCGACCAGCTGCGAGCCGAAGACAAGGTCCTTGTCATTTCATTCGACGAGGAAGTTCATATTCTCTGCGAACCGACGAACGATCGCGGAACCATCTACCGTGCGATCCGGAACACGAGGGTCGCAACCGGTACAAGCCTCTACGATGCCGTTGCGATGACGATGAATGACCGCCTGCGGACGATAGAGGGGCGGAAGGCCATGGTCTTGTTCACCGACGGTGTCGACACGACCAGTCGACGTTCGCACGATCTCGAAAATTTGCGTGACGCATTAGAACTCGACGCTTTGATCTATTCGATACGGTACGACACGTTTGCCGACGTCCAATCGATGAAGAAGAAGACGATCATCGACCTCCCCGGCACGACGCCAACATCTCCGACCAGCGGAAACCCGTTTCCAACCAGCGTGCCCGGGGTTCCGACGAGGAGAACGGCGAACGATAAAGGAACGACAGTTGAAGAATACAAAGCGGCCGAGGATTATCTAAACCAGCTGGCTGACCGCACAAGTGGAACGATCTATCTGGCGACCACGTTTGGGAATTTGAACCAGGCGTTCTCAAAGATCGCCAGCGAGTTGCGGGAGTATTACAGCATCGGTTACTATCCCGCGAAAGAAGGCATACCGGGCAAGACACACAGGATCAAGGTGAAGGTTAGTCAGGTCGGCGTCGCCGTCCGGGCGCGTGACAGCTACGTTGTACCCAAAAAGAAAAAGCTCAGAACATCTTAATTGCGGATTGCGGAGTGCGGAGTGCGGAGTGGGGAGTGCGGAGTGCGGAGTGCGGATTGGGGATTGCGGATTGCGGATTGCGGAATGCGGATTCTGGCAGGCGGTGAATCTTTCGCTTCCGTTGGTTGAATTTCTTCCGAAGCTTAATTAGATTATTCGCACTCCCGCACTCCGCAATCCCCAATCCCCAATCCGCAATCTACTCAGATCTCGGTACCGTCGGCCACCACGGCGCCCTTTGGAACAATGATGATGCCCTCGCGAATATAGAAACTCCCCTTTGGATGATCGAAATTCTCTACTCCGCCGACATTCAACAACTTAACATTCTTTCCGATCCTGACGTTCTTATCGATTATCGCGCGGCGGATAGCCGTGTTTGTACCGATGCCGACGTGCGGAATTCCTCGTTCGATATTGGCTTTTATCTCGTCGATCGCTTCGTAGAAATCCGAGCCCATGACAATGGAGCTCTCGATCCGAACGCCGCCGTCGATGCGGCTTCGCAAGCCGAATATCGAGTTGCGGGCGTGGACGCCATTCAGGATACAGCCTTCGCTGATCATCGAATTATCGATATCGCAGTCGTGGATTTTCGATGGCGGAAGATAGCGGCTACGCGTATAGATCGGCGAATCCGTGTCAAAGAAATTAAATTTCGGCAGCGGGGAAGCGAGGTCGAGGTTGGCTTCGTAAAAAGAGCGGATCGTCCCGATATCTTCCCAATAACCGTCAAAAAGATGTGCCTGGACATTATACTTATTGATCGCCGATGGAATGACCTCGCCTCCGAAATCCACTCCGGCATCCTCCGCCTGAAGCAGCTCGATGAGCTTTTCGTAATCGAAAACATAGATCCCCATGGACGCGAGATAAGGCCGGCTTTCGGATTCTTCTTTGGTCAGACCGAAGTTCGTGGTATCGACGCGCATTCCCTCGAGAGCTTCGCCCTTTGGCTTTTCTCGAAACTCAATTACCTTTCCGACGCTGTTCGTTTTAAGAAGGCCGAATCCTTCCGCATCGGCGGGCGTCGAAGGTATAACCGAGATCGTCAGGTCGGCACTTGTTGAATAATGGCGCTCGAGAAACTTCCGGTAATCCATTCGGTAGAGGTGATCGCCTGACAGGATCAACAGAGTCTTCACCCGCCAAAAGCGCAGATGCGGCAAAATCTGACGGACCGCATCGGCAGTACCCTGGAACCAGTCCGGGCTGTCTTTTCGCTGCTCGGCGGCGAGTATCTCAACGAAACCTGATGAAAAATTTGAAAAGCGATATGTCTGAGAGATGTGACGATTAAGCGACGCGGAATTGTATTGAGTCAGCACGAAGATCTGGCTGATGTTCGAGTTTATACAGTTCGAGACCGGAACATCGATCAGCCTGTATTTGCCACCGAGCGGCACCGCCGGTTTCGATCGCTCGCGTGTCAGCGGAAAGAGACGCGAGCCTGCACCGCCACCTAAGATAACCGCTACGACATTCTCGTTTTGAGCCATAGGGAAGAATTCCGATTCATATATTGCGCTCAAACAGCATAGCCGCAAACTGATCATTTTCTCAAGGGTGAGAAAACTTAGTGCGGGCGAGCGGTGCGAAATCCGCAAATATTTTGACCCGGTGTATGATTGTGCGCGAAGTCACTAACTTATGCACGAGAGGAGAGCCAAAATGAAAATGATATTTGCCGCGTTGACGATCGTCATCGCTATTCTGACCGTCATTTCTTTTGAAGGTATCTGTGCGGCGCAAGCCACGCCGCCCGTTTTGCCCAACCCGATATTGTACTTTCTTGGGCAAGAACCGTATTCGATCGGCGGGAAGAACTTCATCAGATATCGCTACGCCGTACAGAATTCGTCGGATTATGTCGATGCCATGTTCGCCGCCGCTCCGGCATTGCCGCCGTGCGGGGCGAATACTAATTCATCGCGCACTTGGGTCGATGTCTTCGACATGCGCGGAAAACGGTTGTATGGATTTTGTGCTTTGGGGAAGAGCGAGAATCTCAACTCGATCTGGTTCGCGCTGGAGGAGGGCGTCATACCGCCGAGCTGGGTCTACATCGAGCTGAACGACCGGCAGACGAGTACGAAGTATAAATCAAATCTTGCGGAGACGACCCTCTAACAACGGGCCGATATTCGATTTCGCCTTTTGTCATTCGGGCCCGTTTTGAGCTTTACGCTTCTCGGATTCGCGGCGGGCCCTATTTCACCTCGGACACAAGGTTCTATAGATTACCGTCCGGTCTCGAACGACACTATTGTGGACTGCACGATCCAGAATTCGCGACACAAGGCGAGCGGTGCGTCATGTTGCATAGATTATGCTAGATTCTTAGTGTTCGACCCCGGAACCTGCTGACGGCTCCCACTAAATACACGAAAGACAAATGTGGTACTGGACTAAGATACTTTTTCTCACGCTTCTCGGCGCCGTCGGGGTCTGGCTTATCTATGAGCTCGTCACTTTTCCAGCGATCGGAACGCTGCGGACGGAGAATCCGACGACGACGTCGATGATCGAATATCGGTTGTCAGAGGCGCGAGCGGACGGCCGCGAGCCGCGTAAGTTCATGATTTGGACGCCAATCGAACAGATCTCGCCGCACCTGCAGCGTGCGGTACTTGCGGGGGAGGATTCGCGATTTTTCGAGCACAACGGATTTGATTGGGACGCGATTCAGAAAGCCTGGGACGAAGCTGTGAAAGAAGGCGTAAGGGAAGCAAAGGAAGAATGCGAGGTCGACGCTAAAACAAGACAGGAAAAGAAAGACTGTACGCCCAGCCAGGACGATTGGATCCCGCCGCTGCCCAGCTTTACGCGCGGTGCTTCGACCGCCACGCAGCAGCTTGCTAAGAATCTTTACCTCTCGGAGGACCGCAACTTTTTACGCAAAGGTCGCGAAGCAGTCTATACGTATTTTCTTGAACGCAACCTGTCGAAGAAACGCATCCTCGAACTTTATCTCAACGTTATCGAATGGGGAGATGGCGTATATGGCGCCGAAGCCGCGTCACGAAATTACTTCAACAAATCGGCGTCGAACCTGACTCGCGAAGAAGCCGCGTTCCTATCGGCGATGATCCCATCGCCACTGAACGTGTTCAATCCGCAGAAAAACAGGAAAAGAGTTGTGCGAAGACAGCGGGTTCTTCTTAAGTATATGAATGGGATGAAGCTCGCCTATTGAGAAAGTGAGAAAGTGAGAAAATGAGAAGGGGAGATGGATATCATCGTCGCCCTTTTCCTTTCTGACCAGATGGCATCACCCAACTTTGCGGTTTGTTCGCGATCGACAGGAGCATAGCGACAATTTCGTCGTCTGCCTTGAAAAGTTCACGCCCATGGTCGCGTTCGATGTATTTGCACTTAACCGCAAATTCGATCCAGGTCTGTGTTTCTGCCGCCTCGGCCTCTGAATCGTTTAGCTTGCTGACGAACGCCGCCTCGTATCTACGCTTTCGCCATGCCTCGGCGAGATTGGCACAAACTGAACGCGAACATCTGCGGATCTGATCTGTGAGCGAATACGTTTCTTCGCGCGGAAACGTCTTACTCAGGTCAAAGAGCTGCATCGCCGCCTCGAGTGCCTTCTTATAAACGTCGAGGTCTTGATGTCGAATTATTTTCATGTCATGGCCGTCCTTCTCCCCGACCTATGACTCACTTTCTCACTCTCTCACTCTCTAGTGAGACGCAGCCTTCGCTTTCCCACCGCCGACAAGCTTCATCTCATCGACGATCCATTTAGCCCCGGCAAATTTCTCGGTGACCCAGAGAACATATCGGATATCAACCGAGATGGTCCGGTCGTTGTTCAAGTTGTAATAGAAGTCGTTACCCACGCCTTCGAAGTTTCCGTCGAAACAGATGCCGACCTGCTCGCCGTTTCCGTTCAAGATAGGCGAACCTGAATTACCCCCGATAATGTCAGTCGTCGAAAGGAAATTCACGAAGACCGTATCGCCGCTTCCATATCGTCCGAAATCCCTCGCTGCGTTCAGAGCTTTTATCTTCTGCGGAACGTCGAACGGATTGATGCCCGTATCTTTTTCAAGCATGCCCTTGAGGGTTGTAAAGGGCGTCCGGTACTCGGCCTCGCGGGGGCTGTAACCCTTAACGTTTCCGTACGAAAACCGCAGCGTCAGATTCGCGTCCGGATATGGCGTAATTCCTTTCATATCGGCCATACCTTGCTGATATAAGAGACGCAGACGATCGATCTTCGAAGCGAAGGCGGTGGCCCGGGCCGTAGCGGCCGCTTTTTCTTGCGAGATCGCCGCGACGAATCCTTTAACATCGTCGCGTTCTGGCCGGTATTCCATGGTCTGCGGACCGTAAAGAGCCGCGAGCGTTTGGGCATTCCAGTAAGGGCCGTCGGCGATATTCTTTGCGAACGCCTCCTCGGCTATGCGGCGATTGCCCTTGTCTTTGAAATATTGCTCAGCCCATTCGAACTTCTGGCCTTCCGGCAGATCTGCCAACGCCCGCAAGAAAAACTTCAGCATTTCATATTCGTAAACCGGTTCACGTTCCTCGAGCGCCTTTTGAATTTCAGAAAGTTTTGCAGGCCTCTCGCTATCGGGAAGCGCTGTGCTCTGGTTCAGGGCCGCGTAGATCTGGCCGAAGATCGTCATTTGCGGATCGGGTATTCGCCGGACGACCACATCGCGTTTCGCATACTTGTTCGACTCGGCACTGAGCGCCGCGAGCTCAGAGAGAACCGTACCGTACTTCTGCTGACGGGCCGGATCAGCCGCGATCCATTTTGCGAACTGCGCTTCCTCAGCCTGTCTTTTCTGAACAACCTCGGCTCGCCGAAGCTGGATGGAACGGCCGTAGTAAAGTTTTCGAGCGTTGTCGAGGCTCGCAATGTCTGATTGAAGCTCAAGCCGCTTTTTCTCATCCGATTCGCCGATAAGCCGCATCGCATCGGTGCGTGCGTCCAGCCACTTCCAAAGAAACGGATAATTCGCGTCGCGTGCGAATTCGATGGATGAAGATTCGCGATATCGTGTCGTGCTTCCTGGATATCCAAGAACGAAAACGAAATCGTCATCCTTAAGGCCACCAATATTCATTGTCAGGTACTTCTTGACCTTCATCGGCACGTTGTTCGGCGAATAGGTCGCGGCCGATCCGTCAGGAGCCGTGTAAGCCCGCAAGAATGTGAAATCACCGGTGTGACGGGTCCACTCGAAATTGTCGGGATCGCCGCCGAACACGCCGATGTTGCGAGGCGGAGCATAGACGACGCGGACGTCCTTGATCTGCTGGGTCTGGTACAGGTAATGAAAGTAGCCGTTATTCAGAGTCTGAATGCGGATCGTCGAGCCGGCCGGAACTTTCGCGTCTTCGGCCGCCTTCAAATCATCAATATTTTTCTTGATCGCTGCCGCGAGTGCATCGCCGCTAAGTCCCGAAGTACCGTTCCTGATCTTTTCAGTTACGTCTTCGACGCGCTGTGTGATGGTGAGTGTGTAATTCTTCGCCGAAATTTCGCCGGCACGATTGTCCGCTTTGAAGCCCAGCTCGATGAGGTCTTTCTCCGGGGTCGAGGCAGACGAGACGGCGTCGAATCCACAGTGATGATTCGTCAGTATGAGGCCTTCGGGCGAAACGAACTCGGCCGTGCAGCCAACACTCAGTTGAATCACGGCTTCACTCAAGCCGCCTCCATTCGGGTTGTATATCTCTTCTGGGCGGATCTTGAGCCCGCGCTTTTTCAGCATCGATCCGAGTGACGCGATCCGATCCGGCGTATACATTCCTTCGTCCATCCAGGCGAATGCGAACGAGAAAGACGACAGCGTCACCGCGAACGCCAGGACAATTGACAGGGGGGCACTTTTCTTCTGATTCATATACCAGTTAGGTTCCTTAGATATTTGTTGAATTTCGGCAAAGACGCAGTATAACCAATTTGCTGTGGACACGCTATCAACGAGAAAAGCGAGCCAACATTTCGACTCGCTTTTCCGCTGAATGGTTGTTAGGAAACGATTAGCCCACTCTTTTCAATTCCGTTATTTCCGGCGGAAGAAATCTACGTGGATTGATCGGACGGTCGTTCAGCCGCAGCTCGTAATGAAGGTGCGGCCCGGTCGAGCGGCCCGTCGAACCGACGAATGCCATAACTTGTCCGCGAGTGATCGCGTCGCCAACCTCCACGTCGATCTTCGAAAGATGGCCGTAGCGGGTCTTCAATCCGTTTCCATGATCGACCTCGACCATATTTCCATAGCCGCCTTTCCAGCCAGCTTCGGTTATGACGCCATTAGCCGGTGCAACAACCATGTCGCCCCGCTCGCCGTCGATATCCATACCGCCATGGAACTCGTAGGTACGTCCGCCGAACGGACTGCGGCGAAACCCGAACTCGTTATTGATTTTGCCCATGTGGGCCCACATTGACGGAATATATGCCTGATTACTTGTTGCCTGAATCGCCCGAAGCTGCTTCTCGATCTCGGCGTCTTCCGGATCCATATCAGCAATGCTCAGGGGACCACCGCTGTTGAGCGTGTAGATGTCCGAAGCGTCAGGTCGTGAATAGTCAATAGTTTTAATTTGATTCGGATTTAATGAAAGCTGATTTAATGTTTGTGTTTCAACAGTCGATGCGATTGCGGAAGCCTCCGATAGATCGAAATTGAAGACTCCAACGATACCTGCTCCAAACGCTGTAATACCAATCATGAGTGCGAGACTCAGGAAACCATTCTGGAGAGGCTTTTTTGAAACCTCCAGTCGGCGAATATATATTTTTGATTTTGAAGAATGCGAAAAAAGAAAAGTAAAAAATTTACTCGAACTCTGCATTATGCTTTTAAGCTCCTTTGTTGATCTTGCTTGATCGCAAATCCATCGTTGCGATCACATGGAATCACGCAGAGATAGCCGCGAGCGACTAACGCGAAACCTGAAAGTGTTTGTTAAGAAAAAACTAACCCTTGGGAAATGGCCGATCCGTCCCGACCGACGTTTATTGCTGAAGCTTAGGAATATAAGCTGAAAGCCACCGGAAAGACGAACCATGTCAGGATCGCCAACCGATGGCCAATTATACCCTACGGGTCCCCTTTCAGGCTAATCGCGATTTCGCCGAGCCTCGTTCCAGCCCTTAAGAACCATAAATCCAATGCCGACGATAACGGCGACAAATACCAGAACGACCAGTATTTTCAACGCTCCGGTCAAAAATGCGATCAACGAGATAAGGGTTTTGAGCAAGTAAATAACTAGTGCAAGGATCGCGAGGATACTACCTCCAATTCCAGCTGCCCGTAAAAACATCATGATAAAAGCTCCTCAACTGCCGATTAATGATCTATCGCCCCCGCCAGCCGCCATAACGCGATTCGTCTCGATTCTCGAATTCACCGGTTCTATATCGGGGTTCACTCAATGCACTCGCAAATGTCGGCGACGGTCTCGAACTATCAAAGTCCCGCCACTTCCGCTCGTCGGTTTTCGGCTTGAAGATATATCCACGCACGATGTAAATCCCAAGGCCGATGAGCATCAGCGGCAGAAAGCCGCGCATGAGACCGCGTAAGTTAAATACGTTCTGCAGCAGGAACGCGGTGCCGAGTAAGGTTAGAACGATCCCCCATAGCTTCGGGTTGCCGGAAAAACGTCTCACTAAAATATCTTCGGCGACGTCGGGCGTAAGGCCCGAGCGGATCGCTTGAGCGGTTCGCCATGCATCCAGCGCGGCGAATAGCCACATACCGAGAAATCCGAATACGAAAAGCAGCGTTCCGCCGGTCAGGATCGCCATCTGAAAAAGGCCGACAAAAACCGCGAAGTGCACCAGAGCCTTAACCGTCTGGCCGTTGTAAGCGGCTCCAAGCCCCGGGCATACAAAGGACAATAGCGCCGCTACGAACGGCGACGTGCGCTTTTTGACGTACGGTACGTAATTCGATTGGTTTTGCTGTCGAAGCAGATCCACACCCATCACGATACAGTCCTGACAATAGGGAAATCCCTTAATGCGATGGTCGCAGGTCGGGCAGAGCGGCTTACCGCATCCATTGCACTGGACGGTCGCGACGTTCTGGCTGTGATAGGCACAATTCATTACTTATTATCCTCGACGTCTATCGCTCCGGAGGGCGGTTCCTGAAATGAATCTGGCTGCCTGCCGTTCCAGGCCGCTGCGCCTTGCTCGTAGGTCTGTTCCGCTAGTTGAAAGCTCTTGGCATACACATCAGTCAGCGATCCGTCTGCCGAAACAGTTTGGCTGAAAACAAGAAACGCGAACATCAGCATCATCGCGACCGGAGCAAGCTGGGGAACCGAGATCGGGAAACTAAATCCGCGCAGCCATTCCTTGAAACGATCTGACGTCGAAGCCCTGGCCGCCCCGGCTCTTTCCGTCCCGATCGTACTCTGCAAAATTCGTTGATGGAGCCCGGCCGGTAGCGGCAATTCGTCAAGTTTGTACGAGACTATCGCGGCGAGGGAACGAACGACGGCCCCCGGCAGATCCGTGCAGTCGTCGCATAGAACAGCGTGACGCTCCCATCGATGGAAGACCTGAGCAGGAAGGAATCCGTCGAGATAATCAGTCAGGTAATTTTCAAATTCTTCGCAGTGAAGAGCCGACTCCGGCATTGTGCTAGCGAGAATTCGAGCTTCGAGTCGTGTGACGGGGAGTCTCGGTTCGCCGAGATCGCGGCAGACAGCGAGAGCGCCCTTGACCTCGTTCAGCAGAGAATGACAGAGGGGGCATGACAGCGCGTGAGCCGCTATGGTCTTGTGCGTCCCACCGTCAAGAGTTCTATCCAAATAATCCGTCAAGGATTCTTCAAACTGCGAGCAGTTTATTAATTTTTGCGTCTCAGACGTCATAACCTCTAACCCCTTGTTCGGACGACGCGATCGCGCACCATCATTTGCCTTTAGGCAACTCTTACACCGTCACAACCCGCATTCGCCTCAGTATCTTGGCCAGTTCAATCCGTCCACGGTTGATCCGCGATTTGACGGTCCCCTCTGGGATCTGGAGCACGTCCACAATTTCCTGGTATGTCATTTCTTCGATATCGCGAAGGATGACGCACGTTTTCAAATCCGCCGGAAGCTTATCGATCCCTTCTTGCACCTGCGAAGCTAGCTCACGACGCTCCATCTGCTTTTGTGCCGAAGTTCCGACAGCCCGAAGGTGGTACTGATGGTCATCGACCGTGTCCGCCATCGTATTTTGCGGATTGCGTTGTCGATGTCGGTAATCATCGATTATCAGGTTTCTCGCGAGCCGCATAAGCCAGTTCGCCAAATCTCCCTGCTTGGAGTCGTATTGGTTGAGCGTTCGGTAGATTCGGATGAAGACCTCCTGTGTCAGGTCTTCGGCCGCGTCTGGATTGGATGTAAATCGGTATGCGAGATTAAATATCCGTCGCGAGAACGCCTGCACGATCTCTTCCCACGCCAAGCCATCGCCCGCCCGCGCCCTTCGCACGAGTTCCGCACCGTTCGTTTCTACTGCAGCCTTTAAAGCTTCCAAATGCCCGTATCTCCGCGAGAAATGCTGTAACAGCCCACCTTGTCAATGCAAGCTTACGATACCAAATCCGCGAAAGTTCCGACAATGAAGCAAGTAACAGCTGGTTTCGTGTATGCCGCCCCTGCGGACTCGTCTCACTCGCGTTTCCGTCATTGATGCGGTATGTTTTCTTTTTATCTTAAACTGCGGAAGTAAATAGATTTGCGAAAGTACGTTAAGTTCATCCTTCTTTTCTTATTCGCTGCGCTAATTGTCTGGTTTTTCGGGCGCAATCTGAATTGGCAAGAGGTCAGCCAGAGTCTACGAAAGGCGGACCCGTGGTTTCTGGGATTTGCCGCCGCGATAATTTCGTTTGGGTATCTGCTTCGCGCGATCCGATGGCGAGTCCTTCTCGAGCCCATTACTCAATCAAGTCTAAAGGAACTTTTTGCTACGACAACCGTCGGATTCGCGGCGATCTTCCTGATCGGCCGAGCTGGTGAGATCGTTCGACCGATGTGGCTCCCGATGCGCGATCCTCGTGTGCGGCCGTCGGCGGCGCTTGTGACGCTGGGTCTTGAACGAATATTCGACCTCGCCGCGCTCGCCTGCTTGTTCGCCGTAAATCTGGTTTGGATAACGCCGCCTGCCGGGCGCGAAACTGAATTTCAGTACGTTGCAACGGTCGGCTACGCCCTGCTCGGCGCCGTCGTACTTGGGTTTCTTGCCCTGGTCGTATATCTGCGAATTTCTCCGAGGGTGATCGCATGGGCGGGCCGAGTTACGGACAAGGATTTCATTCCGAAACGCATTCGACGAATCCTCCTCAGCATTCTGGAAAAACTGTCGGGTGCACTCGAGATACTCAAGGACTGGCGCGAAATGTTGCTCGTTTCGTTCTGGTCGTTTATGTTATGGCTCGCGATCTCAGTGCCAACCTGGCTTGTGCTCCAGGCGTTCGACCTGCCGTTTACGTTCAGCGATTCGATACTAATAATGGGAATCGCCGCAGTCAGCTCAGTGATCCCGACACCAGGTGGAGCAGCGGGTGCATTCCATACCGCGACCGCGGCGAGCTTGATCTTTCTCCGCCCGGACATGCGTCACGAGGATGCGGCGGCCGTTTCGATCGCAATGCATCTGGTTTACTTCGCACCCGCATTATTTTTCGGTTTGTATTATTTTCTGCACGGCGATATAAGTATTGAGCGGTTTCGCAGCCTGCTCTCGAGCGAACACGCGGTCGAAGTGATCGAATCTGATGCTCCTCGAATAGTGAATAGTGAATAGTCAATAGTGAAAAGGGAAATGTGGTTTGCGATCTGTCGTGATTCGGCTGGATGCCGATTCGAAGTCTCGAATCCAAAATCCAAAATCCAAAATCCAAAATCGAAATGCGCTGCCCATTCTGCGGACATATTGAAGACAAGGTAGTTGATTCTCGCGAGGCTAAGGATGGCGACTCGATCAGGCGACGGAGGGAATGCCTCGAGTGCGGCCGTCGTTTTACTTCGTACGAGCGTATCGACCAGATTCCTTACATGGTCGTTAAGAAGGACGGCAAGCGCGAAAGTTTTGATCGCAACAAAGTTCTCGCGGGCCTGCTGCGGGCCTGCGAAAAACGGCCGATCTCCGTGACCCAACTTGAAACCATCGTCGACGAGATCGAAAAAGAATTGCAGGATTCGAGCGATCGCGAAATACCGACCAGCGAGATGGGGAAGATAATAATGCGCCGTCTGAAGGCGCTCGATAAAATCGCGTACGTCCGGTTCGCTTCCGTTTATCTCGAGTTCGAAGACGTTTCGGCATTCATGACTGAGCTAAAAGACCTGGTGCGGGCACGGACTCCGGTAAAGAAGCATAAGAAAACAAAAAAGAGTACCCCCCGCTGAGTAATCGGACTTGGACTCTTCATCCCACAGAAAAGCACTACACTTCTCCCATCGATAGCAGTTATACTTAAAACTATTCTGGCCCCCGCCACCTGTCTACGAATAAAAGCTATGCCGAGGAAAGAAGATCGTTACGCCTACCTCCAAGAGGTCGAACTTGAGTTTGCTTCGGGAGAACGTTCCGCGCGTATCAGCGATATCAGCGCGGGCGGTTGCTACATAGATACGATCGCGCAAGTTCCGGTCGGCGAGCCGCTCAATCTGCGGATCTCGGCTAGGAATGGCGAGATAATGCAATTCACAGGCACCGTCGCCTATATCTTTGAAGCTAATGGCTTTGGGGTTGAATTCACCGATCTAACCGACGACCATCGCAAGTTTATCTTGCGACTACTTTCTTCCACCTCAGGCTGACTTCGGTTTCACCTACATCCTTGCTCACTCCGTCCATTGCGCATAACATAATTTGTTATGGTCGATATCGAAGAGTTCCCGGTAGCGCTCGCTGAGTCCGAAGCGATCGAGCCGATGATACAAATTCCGCCGGAGCTGCCGGCTCTGCCACTGCGCGACATCGTCATCTATCCGTTCATGATCGTTCCGCTATTTGTCTCACGCGACAAATCCATCAAGGCTGTCGAAGAAGCTCTGAAGGAAAACCGGATGATCGTGTTGGTTTCGCAGAAGGACGTCAACAAAGAAGACCCTGAGCAGGAAGATCTTTACGAGGTAGGCACGGTAGCGATAATCATGCGAATGCTGAAGCTGCCAGACGGAAGAATTCGGATCCTCATTCAGGGCTTGTCGCGTACGCGCGTCGATTCCGTCAATGCCAAGGGCGATTACGTCAGAGTACACATTACTCCCGTCTCCGAGCCCCTCGCGCCCGAAAACTCACTTGAAGTCGAGGCCCTCGTCCGTAACGTACGCGGCTCGATGGAGCGTGCGGCTTCGCTCGGAAAGAACATCTCGCCCGAAGTTCTGGCGATAATTGCAAATCTCGATGACGCCGGCCGGTTGGCCGACCTTTCTGCTTCGAATCTTGAGTTAAAAGTCGAGGATGCTCAGAGCGTTCTGAATATTTTCGAGCCGGTCCAACGCCTTAGACGTGTGAACGATCTCCTAAGCAAAGAGATCGACGTCCTTACTGTCCAGCAGGAAATCAACACGCAGGCTCGCGCCGATATCGATCGGTCGCAGCGCGAGTATTTCCTGCGTCAGCAGCTAAAAGCGATCCAGGGTGAGCTGGGCGAGGGTAACGAGCTTTTCGAAGAAGTCGAGTCTTATCGAAATAAGATCTTGAAGATCAAAATGCCGGAGAACGCCGAGGAGGAAGCACTGCGTCAGCTGAAGAAGCTCGAACGCATGCATCCCGACACGGCCGAGACGGCGACGCTTCGGAACTGGCTCGATATCATGACCGACCTTCCATGGTCGAAACAGTCGAAAGATAATTTGAATCTCAAGAAGGCCGAGCGGATCTTGAACGATGACCACTATGGACTTGACAGCGTCAAAGAAAGAATTATCGAGGCCCTTGCAGTCCGAACGCTGATGGAAAAGCCGAAAGGCTCGATCCTGTGTCTGGTTGGACCTCCCGGTGTCGGTAAGACATCGCTCGGCCGCTCGGTTGCGCGAGCATTGAACAGGAAATTCGTTCGACTCTCACTGGGCGGGTTGCACGACGAGGCGGAAATTCGCGGCCATCGAAGGACATACGTCGGGGCGATGCCCGGACGCATCATCCAGGCGATACAACAGGCGGCCACGAACAATCCGCTGATCATGCTGGATGAGATCGATAAGGTCGGCGCAGATTTTCGAGGCGATCCGTCAAGCGCACTGCTTGAAGTGCTTGATCCCGAACAAAACTCCAGCTTTCGCGACAACTATCTTGGCGTGACATTCGATCTCTCGAATGTGATGTTCATGACGACGGCGAACGTATTGGATACCATTCAGCCGGCTCTTCGAGACCGTATGGAGATCATCTCGCTGTCGGGGTATACCGAGGAAGAGAAACTGGAGATTGCCCGGCGACATCTTGTTCCCAAGCAGATCGAGGAGAATGGCCTCGAGAAAGAAGACGTTCGGTTCGACCGCCGTGCTCTCGGAAAGATCGTCAGCGAATACACGCGGGAAGCGGGTTTGCGACAGCTCGAACGTGAGATCGGCAAGGTGTGTCGCAAAGTTGCAAGACGGAAGGCCGAGACTGAAGGCGAGTTCAAACCTGTGCGCGTCACCGTCGAAAACCTGAAGGATTTTCTGCGTCAGCCAAAGATCTTTAATGAAAGTGCCCTCAAGAAAGATGTCATCGGAACCGTTACGGGCCTCGCGTGGACCGCGGTCGGCGGCGACATCCTTTTCATTGAGGCTCTCAAGACGAAGGGTAAAGGCAAGTTGATGCTGACCGGACAACTTGGCGATGTGATGATCGAGTCGGCACAGGCGGCATTTTCCTATGCTAAGGCGCGATCAAAAGAACTCGGCATCGATGAATCGGTGCTCGAGAACTTCGATATTCACATTCACTTGCCCGAGGGAGCGATCCCGAAGGACGGACCCTCAGCGGGGATCACAATGGCAACTGCCCTTGTTTCCGTCCTCGCCCAACGACCCGTCCGGAAAGACGTGGCGATGACCGGCGAGATCACCTTAAGGGGCAACGTCCTGCCAGTAGGCGGAGTCAAAGAAAAGTTGCTTGCTGCAAGGCGTGCCAAGATAAAAACGGTGATTCTCCCGGAGCCAAACCGCCGCGATCTGGAGGATTTGCCTCAGGAAGTACGCGACGATTTGAAGTTTGTTTTTGTTGAGCATGTGCGTCAGGTTTTCGAAGAGGCTCTGCTTAAGCCGAAATTGGCAGCAAAAGCCGCAAAACGTTGACCCGCATTGCTTCATATGGTACTTTTGAAACGGTTTCCGGTCCTACGGAACCTTCATCAAGAGGAACTTTTTTCGATTGCCGGCGTTAGAGAAATTGTTACGCCATAGTTATTAGGTCGTTTTTTATTCGCCCTAACCTTAAAGTTGATACATAAAGAGAAATAGACGAATTTTAATGAAAACTGCCATATACAAGGGTTTCAGTACATCTGCACTCATAATTTTAGGTCTCGCTTTATTCGCCTTCGGCCAGACGCCCGAGATCGAAAAGGCTCAGGCCCAGGTAAATAAAGTTCTCGAAGATTCTGGCCGACATTTTCGCGACGGTTTGATGGCGCTGAAATCAAATCAGCGTTCCGAGTCCGGTGTGAAGTTCGATAAATCGGTCGAAGTTTTCCTGTATTCCACGCTCAATATTCAGAAGGACCAGAAGCTACAGGCGTGTTATTCCCAATTGATCGAGACGATCTACCTGATGGAGTTTCCGTCTGAATCTAAAGCGCCGCAGCTGCGAACTCTCTCGGCATCGTGCGGATGGCGCTGGAATGACGAAGATTTCAAGCTTGCCGATGCCGTCGTCGCGACAGTAAAGCCGACCCAGAAGAACATTAACGATTCGGCCATCCTGGCTACAGCCGGAGGAAAGTCCGCCCGCGTGGCCATCGACTCGACAGTGGGATTTAACTCTCAGGAATTCGAACCGTCGCCGCTCGACGAGCTTTCGAGACTCGAGCTTACGACCGACGAGCAGGATGTCGAGAACAACCCGATAGCTCAAGCACAGTATCAGTACATTCAATACGCTGTCGCGAACAAGTCGCTCGGTTTCTCTTTTCAGGTCCATCCGATGATCCAGCAGTACATCAACTACTATCGCGGTCGCGGACGCGGAACGATGGAAGTCGGGCTTTACCGCTCGGGGATGTTCATGACCATGGCCCGCCGCATTTTCCGCGAAGAAGGAATTCCGGAGAACGTGGCTTGGCTCGGCCAGGTTGAAAGCAGTTGGAAACCTACGGCTATGTCGTGGGCGGCCGCATCCGGCCTCTGGCAGTTTATTCCCGGAACTGGTATTCGCTTTGGTCTCCGACGTACGGCTCATATCGATGAACGGAACAGTTTTGACGAAGCAACGCGAGCCTCGGCGCGTTATCTGAAATTCTTGTTTAATCGTTACGGAAACTGGGAGCTCGGAATGGCAGCTTATAACTGCGGTGAAGGTAATGTCGACCGTGCGATCCGCCGAGCCGGAGTTGCCAATTTCTGGGCGGCTTATCCGTACCTGCCCCAGGAAACCCGTAACTACGTTCCGAATATTCTGGCCACGATTCTAATCGCCAACAATCCGACGCAATACGGGTTTGGTCACGTTCGACCTGCTCCGCCCCTGCGATACGATCGTATTCGCGTACCGGCGTCGACGAACCTGACTATCCTTGCTCAAGCGTCCGACACGAGTGTTCAATATCTCCGATATCTGAATCCGCACCTACGCAGCAATATGACACCGCCCGAGCCTTACATAATCAATGTACCGGCCGGCAAGGCGAATGACGTCGTTGCTGTATTCAAGCGAATGCCTGCGTCAAAGATCAATAACACTAATCTTGCGAATTCGGTCATAGGCGAGACCTGGCAGACGGTTTCGAACCGGACAGGTGTCAGCGTCGATGATCTCATGGCGGCGAATCCCGGGATGAAGGAGCCAAAAGGTAAGGTGTTTGTGCCGGTGAGCGGAAACAGGGTCAATACGATCGCTTATTCGCGTCCGGCCAGTCAGGGAAGCGCGTCGGCGAAATCGGCGCAAATCGTTAGGGCACAGTCGGGCGACACCGTGGCAAAGCTTGCGACTCGTCACAACCTCGACCCCGTCGAAGTAGCAAAATACAACGGTCTTTTACCGAACTCGGTTCTCGGAGCCGGTCGTGAGATAAGGCTTCCGCAGTCGGGTATGAAGTAGGTTCCCGATGCGTTGAATTAAAAAGGCCGGAGCTGTCGACTCCGGCTTTTTTGCGCCCGTCTTTCATCATGTAACCTTTCGAAATTGTGAATTACCGTGCGCATACCGTTTGCTGTCTCGACGAATAACGGAGCCAGTGACGACGTTACTCGGGCAGGATGAGCCGCTGAAACAGTTTTCAGCCAAGAGCATGCGGTTTGATAAGCATCCGCTCCTTATCTATTATTTCTGCAGTGAAGATCTGGATCTCGAAAAACTCTGAAGTGGCGGTGCGGGAGCAGCTGATCGCTCAGATCACACTTGCGATCGCCGCCGGTGATCTTTCCGTCGGCGAAAAACTTCCGAGCACGCGCGAGATCGCCCGGAGGTGTGATCTTCATGCGAACACCGTCGGCTCAGCGTACCAAAAACTCGTCGATCAAAAGCTTCTCGAGTTTAAGAAGGGAAGCGGTTTCTATGTTGCCGAGTCGGCGAGCGAGCGCATTGAGGGGACCAGAAAGCTCGAACACCTGATCGAAGACTTTTTCGAATCGGCGACGTCGCTGGGCTTTAGTGAAAGCGAAGTTATCGGGATGATGATCACCCCTCGCCCGTCGCCAACTTCAGACGAGATAATCGTAGTTGAGTCCGACAAGGCCCTTCGGCGAATACTTCTTCACGAGCTTTCCGGGCGCTATCCGAAAGCTAAGGGGGTCAGCCTCGAAGAATACGTTGGTGGCCGCGTTCCCGCCGGCGCGACAGTAGCTGCGATGTTCGACGAGAAGCCAAAGATAGAGCCGCATTTGATAGGCGGGCAACGCTGCGTCTATCTGAAAGGTCGTTCCGTCTCAGCTGCGATGTCCGGTCAGGACCGGCCGGCTCCCGATGAGATCGTCGCCGTCGTTTCCGGGTGGGACGGGTTCCTCAACTTTGCTCGAATAATCCTTCTTGCGGCGAAGATCGATCCGGGAAGCCTGATCGTTCGTTCTACCGAGAACGACGGCTGGAAGAGTGCGATCGACCGGGCTTCGATAATCATCTGCGACACCCTTACAGCAAGCGGTCTGGATGCTGGGCGTCCGATACGCCAATTTCAGATCATTTCGGACGAGTCGCTCGATGAGTTGGCCGCGATCAGGAAAATAATGTTCTAAATTGTTACGCCTTTTTAAGGCACGCGTCTTGCGGCAGCAGAATGGTCAGCAGAAAAGGAGGCCACAACATGACCAACTCACAGCGAACCCAGAACCCGGACGTCAATTCATATAGTCCGGACGTAGATCCAACTGAGAGTTCCGATCCCACGAACAACCGGAAGAATGACTCGCAGGACATCGAACGCGGAAGCGACACTGATGTAATACCCGTTCCGCCGGACGCCAATCCAGGAGCACCTGTCGAAGAGCCGCCGGATACCGACAGTGCGCCTGTCGGCGACGTTGACGATAGCCCGAAACGCATTGTTTGATGGGCGCGGTTGACAAATACTCAGTTTGTAACTATTCTTGTTACAGTTATGGCGGCAAACAGTCAATTTTCAATGGCGGTACACGTGCTTGCAATGCTTGCTCGATCAAAGGATGAGAATCTCAAATCCGAATATCTTGCAGCCAGCGTGAATACGAATGCGGTTGTTGTGAGAAGGCTTTTGGGGCTGTTGCATCAGGCAAACCTGGTTGTCTCCCAGACCGGAGCAAACGGTGGAACCCGGTTGGCGAGGTGCCCGGACGAGATAGATCTTTCCGAGATCTATAAGGCGGTCAATTGCGGAGAAGTTTTTGCTCTCCACGCGAAGTCCCCGAGTAAGGACTGTCCGATAGGTAGGAACATCGAAGCCGTGCTCGGATGCATCCAGCGTGAGATCGACAAAGGGATAGCGGAAAAATTGACTCGCTATACTCTGCAAAACGTTTTTGAGATGGTCGAGCAGGGGAAGGCATAAATTTTTTTAACAGCATTTGTATCAGAAGGAGTTACAAACAAAGGACGAATAATGGGAACACAGACGACAGTATTGAAGCTTTCGCGGGGCGAGGCGATTTTAGACAGATTGAATTGGCGTTACGCCGTCAAGGCGTATGATCCGACGAAAAAGGTATCGGAAGTAGATTTTCGAGTCTTGGAGGATGCTCTGCTGCTTACTCCGTCGAGTTTTGGGATCCAGCCTTACAAGATCTTTGTTATTACGGATCCGGCGGTCCGTGAAGAGCTGAAGCCCGCGGCATACGGCCAGTCCGCCATCACCGATGCCTCGCATCTCCTGGTTTTTGCATACAAGCGGACACTGACGGACGACGACGTCGATCAGTTTATCGGCCGGATCGCGGACGTTCGCGATCAAAGTCGGGAGTCGCTGGCCGGACTTGAGAGTTCGGTGAAAGGCACGACGAAGAAGGCTATTGAAGGTGGATATGTTGAAACCTGGAATTCACGCCAGGCTTATATCGCTCTCGGATTCTTACTCGAAACGGCGGCGCTGCTAGACCTCGACGCAACGCCGATGGAAGGGTTCGATCCGCGGAAGGTGGATCAGATCTTAGGGCTGACCGACTATTCTTCGGTGGCTCTGGCGGCGGTTGGTTACCGTGATGCAAAGAATGATTGGTTGGCTCCATTGCCAAAGGTTCGAAAGCCTAAGTGCCAATTGATCGAACGAATTTAGAACCGGTTTTTATCGAGCGAGGGGGTTATTGAGCGAAGGGAAGGTTTTTATGTCGAGAGAATTTATAGACGGTGTCACGGGCTCGATCATCGAGCCACCGGGTTTCCTGCTTAACTGGATGTCGGGACTGATGAAATTTTATCCGTGGTTCTTGCGCGTCGGGTTGATGCTTCACCGCGTAATGCAGTAAAAGTGCTGTGAGAAACAAATCATTTGAGGAAAATGTTTATGAAAAAGTTTGGTTTGGCGATTCTGTTGTTTTCAGGACTTCTTGTCGCGTGCGAAGATCCGGCAGCGAACAAGGCAAAGGCATTGACGGGTAACGCCTCGACACCTGCCGCGATCTCGTCGTCGATAGCCGAGATGCCCGAGAAAGGTAATAGCCTCGTGCTGAATCCTGAGAATTCGAAAATCCTTTTCACTGGTTCCAAGCTGACAGGATCACACGAGGGCGGTTTCAATCAGTTTTCGGGTGCGATCGATCTTGTAAACGGCAAGCCCGAGGAGAGCAGTGTCCGAATCGACATCGAAACCTCTTCGGTATTCACAGACGCAGATGGCCTCACGAAACATCTTCAGACAGGCGACTTCTTTGAGACTGAGAAATTTCCCAAGGCTTCCTTTGCATCGACCAAGATCGTTGCCGACGCAGAAAAGGGTGCGAACAATTTCACGGTCACCGGGGATCTCGACCTGCGCGGTGTGAAAAAATCCGTTACGTTTCCGGCGACGATCGCGATCACGCCGGACAAGGTATCAGTCGACGCTGAGTTCTCGATCAACAGAAAGGATTTCGGTATCGTGTATGCTGGCAAGGCCGACGACTTGATCAGAGATGACGTCGTTATAAAACTTGATCTCAAGACACCTAGGAAAAAATAGGTAATACATTTTTCGCGAACTTGTGGATTGGCGTGAAAATTCTACCTGTCTATTTTTCATGATCGACACAATGTTCGCGGGATTCTATATATGAACGCATACGAAATTCAAGAATTTGGTATTGAGAAGCTTGCAGTGGTCGAGCGGGAAGCGCCGGAGCCGAAAGCGAATGAGGTGCTCGTTAGATTTCGAGCAGCATCGCTAAATTACCGCGACCTTATGGTTGCCTCGGGGACGTACAATCCGCGAATGAAGCTGCCCGCCGTTCCATTGTCTGACGGTGCTGGTGAGGTTGCAGCGGTGGGCGACGGCGTGACTAAGTGGAAATTGGGTGATCGGGTGATGCCGATCTTCGCGCAAGGTTGGATCGATGGAGACACAAGTGAGGAGAAACGGCGCACCTCGTTGGGAGCCGGTTCGCAGTGGGATGGCGTGCTGCGAGAATTTGGTGCTTTCGATGAAGAGGGCCTTGTCGGGATTCCCGAACACCTTTCGTACGACGAAGCGTCAACGCTGCCCTGTGCGGCGGTCACTGCGTGGAACGCCCTTTCCGTTTCCGGCAAACTGAAGGCGGGCGACACGGTCCTCACACTCGGGACCGGGGGGGTTTCTGTCTTTGCGATGCAGTTCGCAAAGCTTTTCGGAGCTCGGGTAATTGCGACAACGGGCAGCGAAGAGAAGATCGAAAAATTAAAAGAGCTCGGTGCGGATGAGATCGTCAACTACCGAACTCGTGAAGATTGGGACAACGCGGTCCTTGAGCTCACTGAGAAGAAAGGAGTCGATCATGTGGTCGAGGTCGGCGGTTCCGGTACACTGGGAAAATCACTTAACGCGGTCCGGCTTGGCGGCCATGTTGCGATGATCGGAGCTCTTACGGGCCCCGCCGATTTCAACCCTGTCACTGTATTTATGAAAGCGGTGAGGCTGCAGGGAATCTTCGTGGGTTCGCGCCAAACGTTTAAGGATATGACCAAAGCGATCACGGTCGCAAAGATGAAACCGGTGATCGATAAGGTTTTTGATTTCGACCAGGCGAGGGAGGCGATGCTGCACATGCAGAGCGGCTCGCATTTTGGCAAAGTTGTAGTACGGGTAGGTTGATGGAAAACTTTTTGAAGCCAACTGAATTTCTCGACAGCGATCACGTGAGTGTCCGCGAATACGCGCTACAGAATACGCGTGATGCGGCGAGCGACGTCGAGCGTGCCGTCCAGCTCTATTACGCCGTACGCGACGGCTTTCAGTACGATCCTTATGTGCTGGATCTCAGGCGTCACGCAATGAGGGCGAGTGTCCTTCTGACAAAAACTCGAGGCTATTGTGTTGAGAAGTCTCTCTTGCTCGCGGCGGCCGCACGGGCTGTCGGAATTCCCTCGCGATTGAGTTTTTATATTGTTCGCAATCATATCGCTACTGAAAGGTTGGCAAAGGCGCTCGAGAAAGACTACCTTGTTTTTCATGGAGCCGCGGAAATGTATCTCGACCGGAAATGGGTCAAGGCGACGCCGGCATTTAATAAGAGGCTGTGTGATTTTCTTGGTGTCGATCCGATCGAGTTTGACGGCAAGAGCGACGCGATCTTTCAGGAATATGATCGGACGGGAAACGTCTTCATGGAGTATCTGCACGATTACGGCGCATTTGATGACATGCCGTACCAGATGTTTCTCGATGAGCTCGACAAGCACTATCCGCACCTCACGAATAATCCGCGGTTCGTGACAGATTCGCTTGTCTACGATTTTCGTAATTAAGTTACGAGCATTTACGCGTTAGTAAGTTAAGGGGAAAAAATTATGGCAGAAAGAAAAGCAACAGCTGAATGGAACGGGAGCCTGACAGAGGGCTCGGGAAATCTTGCACTGGGAAGCGGATTATTTGAAGGAGCTTTCTCGTTCGGGACGCGTATGGGTGAGGAGCCGGGAACAAATCCGGAAGAGCTGCTCGGAGCCGCGCTGGCAGGATGTTACGCGATGGCACTGAACGCGACCCTCGAAAAGGAAGGTAAGCCGGCGCGCTCGGTAAAAGCCGAGGCGAAGGTCTTCTTAGCGAAGGACGAAGGCGGATTTAAGATAAACCGGATCGATCTCGCGGCGAAGGCGACAATAGACGATATCGATGATGCCGAATTTCAAACTATCGCCGAGAACGTCAAGAAAGGCTGCCCGGTGAGTAAGGCACTTGCCGCGACGCCCATAAATCTCACGGCGACTCTTGTTCGTTCCGAGGCTGCGGGTTAGAAGTTGTTCCCGTGGATGGAATATTTTTTAGCGGACCCGGCGTTTTAAACTAGCGATTTTGCGGGTTCGATAACGCTTCGCTATACTTTACGTGCAATACATAGGAGATTTCTATAAATGGCGAACTTTGCAAAGGAAATAACTGACAGCAATTTTGAGAAAGATGTTTTGGGATCGGATAAGCCGATATTGGTGGACTTTTGGGCGGAATGGTGCGGACCTTGTCGCATGATCGCCCCGTCGGTCGAAGCTGTGGCAGAAGAGTACGGTGAAAAGGCCGGCTTCTTCAAGATGAATGTCGATGAGAACATGAACGTCCCGCAGCGTTACGGCATTCGCGGAATCCCGACTCTGATTCTCTTTAAGGGCGGGCAGGAACAGGAACGCATTGTCGGTGCAGTATCGAGAGATGCGATTTCAAAGGTTGTGGGAAAATACGTATAAGCTCGTTGAGCTTTTTTGCGATGAAACGCCTTGCCGGATAAATTTCGGCGAGGCGTTTTACTTGTACCGGCGCATAGTTCGTTGTATTTTAGCTGCATACGCGAGGAGAAAATTATGAAGGAGTGTACGGTTACGGCACTGAGCGACAAGATGGCCCTCGGAGGGGTAACGCTGATAGACGTCCGCGATTGGCCCGAGTTTGCCGGAGGCCGCATAGCAGGTTCGCGATTGATTCCGCTGGCTCAGATCACATCCAGATCGAACGAGATCGATCGGTCGCGCGAGGTCCATCTGATTTGTCGCACGGGGCGTCGATCGGCTGAGGCGGCAAAACACCTCGAGTCGCGTGGATTTGAAAACGTTGTAAAAGTAACAGGCGGGTTTGAGGCCTGGAAAAAGGAAAATCTCCCGTTCGACCGTGATGAAAAAGCGCCTTGGTCGATCGAGCGGCAGGTTCGTTTTACCGCCGGGCTCATCGTCTTCGTCGGCGTGCTGCTTTCGATCTTCGTGCATGCGTACTTCATCATCGTACCGGCATTCATCGGATTCGGACTCGCATTCACCGCCACCATCGACTGGTGCGGTATGGGAATACTTATCTCGAAGATGCCGTGGAATCGGAGGACCACATGAACTTTAAGCAATTTTATCTAGGCTGTCTTGCCCACGCGTCGTACTATCTCGGCTCGGGGGACGAGGCATTGGTCATTGATCCACAGCGCGATGTGCAACAGTACATCGACGAGGCGAGCGCCAACGGACAAACGATAAAATACGTGATCGAAACGCACTCGCATGCTGATTTCGTCAGTGGGCACATCGAGCTGGCCGCGAAGACTGGAGCTCAGATCGTTTATGGTGAGCGCGCGGCGACCGCATTTCCGACGCTGAAGGTTTCCGACGGCGATGGGCTGGAATTCGGACGAGTGAAACTGACGTTTCGCGAAACGCCGGGACACACTCCGGAAAGTATCACGATCATCGCCAAAGACACGGAGACCAAAGACGCGCCGTTAAAGATGTTCACCGGCGATACTCTTTTTTGCGGCGATGTCGGGCGTCCGGACCTTATCGGTTCCAAGGGTTTTACATCCGAGGACATGGGAGCCATGTTGTATGACAGTCTTCGCGAAAAGATCCTGAAGTATCCGGATGATACCGAGATCTATCCAGCCCATGGGGCCGGATCGCTCTGCGGTAAATCACTTTCGAGCGAGACATGGTCCACATTGGGGATTCAGCGAGAAACAAATTACGCTCTTCGCCCGATGAGCAAGGAAGAGTTCATAAAGATCGTTGCGTCCGATCAGCCTCAGGTGCCGGCGTATTTTCCAAAGAGCGCCGAACGAAACTTGGCCGGTCCTGCAAGCCTGGAAGATCTGCCTGAGCCCGCGGCGATGTCATCGGATGAGATCATCGATTTCGACGGAATAGTTCTGGATATTCGCACCGCCGGCGAATTCGGTGCGGGCCATATTCCTAACGCCATAAACATCGGCCTATCCGGAAAATTTGCGACCTGGGCGGGGACATTTATTACGGTTGGAACGCCACTCGCGATCGCCGCGGAAACAAAAGAACAGGTCGATGAAGCTTTCATGCGTCTTGCGCGGGTCGGATTAGAAACCGTTTCGGGTTTCATCCTGATGAGCGAATACGGCCATGAGCCGAAGACCATTGAACAAGTAGCTCCAGCGGAAGTTAACGAACGGTTGACGAGAGAAAAGCAATTGCAGTTCGTCGATGTCCGGCAGCCGGGCGAATACGCGGCGGGGCACGCACATGGGACGATAAATCTTGCTTTGAACTCGCTCTCGAAAAGTATCGATCAACTCGATCCGTCGCGACCAACGTTTGTAATTTGCCAGACCGGGTATAGATCAAGCCTTGCGACCAGCCTGCTGGAGAATGCTGGTTTTGAAAATATCTGCAACGTTGCTGGTGGAACCAGTGCGTGGATCGAAGGAGATTTAACGACCGAAATGGGAGCTCTATCGAGCTGCGCATAAAAAAAAGCGGCTCGATTAGAGCCGCCTACGAAGGTCTTGCGTGTGAGAATTAGAAGCCAGGTCGAGCTCCGCCGTCGCCATTCCACTCCGCAACGGGCTGATCGCCCATCTGACCCCATTCTTGAACGAGCAGCGCACCGTTCGAGGATTGACGAATGTAAAAGTAGCACATCGTTGGATCGGCAGACGGACGCCAGACCGCGATGTCTTGCTTACCGTCACCATCGTAATCGCCCCAGGCTCCGGAATCCTGGGTCGGATCGCCAAAGATGATGGGATTGGCTCCGGTGCCGCCGCCGTCTCTTTCCAGGATGTACCAGTGAGCCTGATTGCCCACGAACCGAACAACACAGAAATCGGCTTTGTTATCGCCGTCCCAATCGCCCGGAATCAGGGCGTCGGACGCCAGGCCCCAGCCGATATATTCCACGCCAAAATCTGATGAACGCAGCAAAACGAATTGCCCGCTCCCGCTGACGTCACGTCTAATGCAGAAATCGCGTTTTCCGTCGCCGTCGAAATCTCCGGGGAAAGGAAAGACCACATTAGACGTCCCAAAACCCCAGGGAATATATGCTACGTTCCCGTCCGGATTATTAAGACTGCCCCGATAAAAGAATATGCACTGTCCCGGTGTTCCGGAAGGACAACGGAACGTCGCAGGATCCGCCTTTCCGTCTCCGTCGTAATCCCCGACTATTTTCGGATCGTCACCACTCTGCCCAAAAGATTCGACGCGGACCGTACTCGATCCGCTCTGCAGGATATAGAATGCGGCTGTGGTTGCAGGCCCCGAGCGCCAGACCGCTATATCGTCCTTACCATCACCGTCAAAGTCTTCAGGGATAACACTGTCATTCTGCAAACCCCACGCGACGACGCTGGTCGTAGGGGTTCCGGTGTAATTTATATACCAGTATTTCTGAACGGTTCCCGGCCCTAATGCCCCTTTTGCTTTTTCGGCCGACGGGGTATTTGTGTCGCGGGTGATCGCAAAGTCCGTTCTGCCGTCGCCGTTGAAGTCAGCATTCGCCCGGTTCAAAACCGCGACACCATCCGTGGTGACCTGAATATCATCGATTCCAACCCATTCGTCATTTCCAGCCGCGTTGGTCGTCATGATCCGTACTTCGACAACGGATTGATTGTTAGCCACGGCTGGCAGCGTGACGTCAACCGGCGTTACGAGGGTGGCCTGGCTGGGACCCGTCGTCGCATCCGCGATATACCCACCGGGCACACTTGAGAAATTACCTGCTCCTCCCGCTCGATACTGCGTGTCTATTTGCTGAATGGAGTTGTCGACCGAGCCGTCCAAATCGCGGGCGTTGTAACGCACGCGAATATTGCTCTGACCCGTCGTATTCAGATAGATGACGATATATGGCGCATCAGCCGTCCCGGAGCCGTTTAGCGCGATCGTTGGATTTGGTATACCGTCAAATTCAGCGACGCCGCCATTGGTAAGCGTGTCCGGGTTGGACTGGTTTGCGATGACGTCAACGGCCACGGCCGGAAAGGGATCCAGCAAGGTCCTTGGGTCAACGCCGGTCGGCGAGGCTGCGGTGTAATCTCCAAGAAATCCGACGATGCCGGCTACCGGTGACCAATCATCGTTAGTGGTAATCAAATTCGCCGTCCAGTTTTGACTGAACGGAAGTGCCTGCGGCGTGTTCGTAGCTGAAACAGTTCGCCCGAGCGGGCCGGCCAGGAAAAAAAAGGACAGAGCACCCAACGTAGTGAGGCACCAGAGCTTTTGAATTGTTTTCATATCGTCTCCCTAAGTAACTAGCAGGTCCGCGCCTGGTGAAATAATGGTGAAGGTACAGAGCGGTCCGGAATGCGCAGAATGCGAAGAAAATTTGCGTTTCCTAAGTATTTTGGTGGCAACAGATTATCACAAAATACCTGATTGCAGAACTAGCTCACGGGACGCGAAAAGCCGGTTGGAAAAGTTTTAGCGTCCGCGGACAATTTTTGGTAAACTCGACGATAATCCATAAAAACGCGGGGATATTGTATGAAGTCGCGAACTCTGTGTCTGCTGTTGTTATTGGCGTCGAGTTTTTGGACGGAAACCTCCGGACAGAAGCAGCCACCACCAAAGAGCGAAGAGGACGAAGTCGTTCGCGTCGAGACGGAGCTTGTCGAAGTTCCTGTTGTCGTTACCGACCGAACCGGGAAGCCGGTTCTAAACTTGAAGCAAAGTAACTTTATTGTTTACGAAGACGGCAAAACTCAGGAGGTCGCTGATTTCGCTGCGACCAGCGCGCCGTTCGAGGTCGCACTCTTGCTCGATACTTCCGGATCGACTCGATCCGATCTTCAACTGATCAAACGCGCGGCGCAGAGTTTTATCGATTCGCTGCGGCCCGGCGATCGGGTTTCGATAATTGCATTCAAGACGTCCGTTGACGGCGATCGAAAGGCTTCTGCTGCGGATCTGGTTATCGAGTTAACTGACGACAGGGCATCGTTGCGGTCTGCCCTCGAACGGGTTTCCACCAGCAACGGAACGCCTTACTATGACGGGCTCGTTCAGATAGTCGATCGAGTTTTCGCCGCGGCACCGAAGGAGGAATTCCGTGGAAGGCGGGCGCTGGTCGCTCTTACAGACGGCGTCGATTCGACGAGTGTCTCGGGTTTCGACGAAGCGCGCGAAGGCCTCGAACAAGCCGGTATAATCTGCTACTTCATTCAGGTCGATACGCGGCCGTTTTTTGAAGAAGGACTGCTCGGTCCGTGCGAAGGGGCAACGCGTTTTTCGGCTGCACAGATAAGGCGATACTATAGGAGCTTTGGTTCCAGATCCAACGTCGAGCAAACGACAAACTTCTGTCAGCTTGGGGATTTCGAACGCCTTGCTATAAGCAAGAAACTTTACGAGATCGCGGCTTCCGAAATGAACTCTATGGCGAGGAAGTCGGGCGGCAAGGTGTTCGTCGCGGGCGACCTCACCGACGCGCGAAATGCGTTTAAAAATGTCGCGGCAGAGATCGGGACAAAGTACAGCCTCGGCTATTATTCCTCGAACGGAAAACGCGACGGAAGTTATCGAAAGATCCGCGTCGAGATTCGCGGTCTCACAGCCGGTGCGGAAGTAAGGGCGAGGGAAGGCTACACGGCCCCGGCGAATTAATCGTACAATTGAATCACATCGATCGGTTTGGGTTACCTCAATAGGTAATCGAGCGAAACCTGAACGCGATCGATCGTGTCTAATCATGAAAAGAAAATTCAAGCGGATATGTTTGATGGTTCTCGACTCGGCCGGCATCGGTGAAATGCCTGACGCGGCCGAATGGGGCGACGCGGGTGCCGATACCCTCGGAAATGTCTTGAAGAGTAGAAAGGTTGATCTGCCAAATTTGCAGCGACTGGGGCTTGGGAATATACGTGACTTAGTAAATGTCCCGCCCGCGGAAAAGCCTGCCGGCTCGTTTGGCAAGTGCGCGCTGATGTCGAATGGAAAAGACACGACGACGGGGCACTGGGAAATGGCCGGGATCGTTTTGGAGAAAGCATTCCCCACTTATCCGAATGGTTTTCCGCCGACAGTTGTCGATGCATTCGTCGAGCAGGCAGAGGTTTCCGGTATCCTCGGGAACGTCCCGGCGTCGGGTACCGAGATCATTAAGGAACTCGGTGAAGAGCATGTCCGAACGCGCAAGCCGATCGTCTACACATCGGCGGACTCGGTCTTTCAGATCGCCGCCCACGAAGAGATCATTCCAATCGAACGCTTGTACGAGATCTGTCAGATCGCGAGAAAGCTCCTCGACGGCGAGCATAAGGTAGGCCGTGTTATCGCGAGGCCGTTTCTCGGCACCGCGGCGGACAATTTTACGCGAACCGAGAATCGTCATGACTACGCCGTTCCACCGCCGAACGCGAACCTGTTGCCATTATTAAAAGCAGCGGGGCTCGATGTGGTTTGCATCGGCAAGATCGCGTCGATCTACGATGGCGTCGGCGTGACCGAAGATATCACCGCGAAGAACAACGAGCAGACCGTCGATCAGACGATCCGCGCGTTTGGCGACGATACGACCGGACTTATTTTCTCGAACCTCGTCGACTTCGACATGTTGTACGGTCACCGCCGCGACACCGAAGGCTACGCAGCGGCTCTTGAGCGTTTCGATATGCGTCTGCCGGAGATCATGGCGGCGATGCGTGATGACGATCTTTTGATAATGACGGCGGATCATGGAAATGACCCGACCAAAGAAGGGAGCGACCACACACGTGAATACGCGCCGCTTCTGGTTTACGGGAAATCGGCGCAGGCCGGAGTAGATCTTGGGACGCGAGACAGTCTCGCAGATATCGGGCAAATGATCGCCGAGAATTTTGGTGTGAGATTGAATGCGGGAAAGAGTTTTTTGGCTGAGATTTGAGTCTTAGCTGAGAAAGTTGCTTAAACGCGGAGACCGCGGAGATCGCAGAGTAGGAAAATTCACTCAGCGATCTCCGCGGTCTCCGCGTTTAGATCTTTGTCTAGTTAACGAATTACCAACGATTGCCGCCGTAGCCGCCACCACCGCCTCCGCCGTCGTAACCTCCGCGTCCGCGATCGCGGCCACCACCACCGCCTCCGCCGTAACCACCACGTCCGCCGCCACCGCGGCTTTCCTGCGGCTTGGCTTCGTTGACCTTCAACTCACGGCCGTCGATTTCCTTACCGTTAAGTTCAGCAATCGCACGTTCGCCATCTTCTTTGTTTGCCATTTCGACAAAACCAAAACCGCGCGAACGGCCCGTTTCACGGTCTTCGATCACGTTGCATGATTCGACCGCTCCGATCTCTCCAAAAATATCGTTTAGATCCTGATTACTGGTGCTGAAGGGAAGATTTCCCACATAAAGTTTCATTGACATGTTTACTTTTAATCTGCCCGGATTCTCGGGACTTTCCAAAAGAAGCGTCGAATCGGTACATCGAAGCGAAGACCCGATTTCGGATACTCAAAAACTGAGAGCGACTTCTATTTTCTAATAACCAACCTGCTCTCTAGCTTATCCAAAACCGTTTAAGACGAAGCGCATCACTAATGCTGACGCGAGAGTAGGATTAACAAAAAACATGATGCACGTTCAGGTCGAAAATGGCAAGGCCTCTGGATTGCGGATTTGGGATTGCGGATTGCGGATTGCGGATTGTAAAGTGCGGAGTGCGGACTCCCCGCCTTGTTGTGGGGATGGGATTTTGGTATAACTTCGGCGTCTCGTTTCCCCAATACAGCACAGGGAGAAAAGTTATGCTTCTGAAGATCGTTGGAGCGGTGATCGGGTTGGTTGCTGCGGTTGTGACCATCACACTTTCTCAGGCCGCGATGTCGCTGGTCGTTGAACCGCCTTCAGCAGAAATGATGAACGATCCCGACACGATGAGAGCTTTTGTTGCTGGCCTTCCCGCGACGGCATATTTGATCCTTGCGATCGGTTACGCGATCGGGTCCTTTATCGGCGGATTTGTCGCAGGCAAGATCTCCGGTGGTTCTGCTGCGGGTTTTTTCCCGGCAATGTTTGTCGGCGGAGTTTTGACGTTCTTTGGCGTGGTTAACTTTTTCGTTACGATGCCCGGCAGTCCGCTGTGGGCGATAATTCTTTGCCTCGCGACTTATCTGCCGTTTGCCGCGTTAGGGAACAAGATGTCGGGCGGGAAGTCGACAGCATAATGTCCCGACCTATTTTCAGAATTTATAGAATCTCCACGCCGGCTTGTGATCCTTAGCCGGCTTTTCTTTTGTCAGAATCGCCCTCACCATCTCGACCGGGATCGGGCCTTCCTTGAGGATCGCGTCGTGAAATTGTCGATCGGACATCTTCTTGCCGCCGACGAATTCGCGATGTAGTTTATAGAATTGTAGCCCGCCCATCATATACGCGATCTGATAGAGCGGACCGTAATCCCCAGTGAATGAACGCCGAACTTCCGCCGCCGCATTATCGCGTTCGTGGCCGACTCTGTCCACGAGAAAATCCACAGATTCCTGCGGCGACATTTTCTCGAGATGAAAGCTCAAACTAAAAATGATGCGTGCACAGCGGTGCATCCGCCAGAAGAGTGCACCGATGCGATCCTCGGCTGTTTTGTTGAATCCGCGGTCCCATAACTGGAATTCCCAGTACAAAGCCCAGCCTTCGCCCCAGAACGGCGTGCGGAAAAGTTCTCGGTACGGCCGGAAGCGTTGATTCATATAACGCTGCAGATGATGACCGGGGATAAGTTCGTGATGCGTCACGGCGTGCGTGAAATGCGGATTGTTGCCGCGCATCGACATCATCTTTTGCTCGTGCGTCATCGACGACGTCGGGTACGACACGAGGATCGTTTCACCGCCGAGGAAGAATGGTGATTGCAATTGGCGCTCGGGCGACATCATCTCCATTCGCCAGGATTCGCGTGCAAGACGCGGTACGGTGACGAGATCGTGCTTCTCGACGTACTCGATCGCCTCCATCGCCTGTGCACGGATCAGCTCAGGCTGCTTGCCGGGCTCGACATATTTCTGCTTCACCGCCTCGAGCGCTTTTTTCCAATCGTCACCGAAGCCCATATCTCGCGAAGCTTTTTTCATCTCGGCTTCGCACCATGCGAATTCCTTGTTCGCGATCTCGACAAGCTCTTCGGGCGAGTACGGGATCATCTCAAACGCAAGCTCGTCGAGTAGTGCATCCCTTCCGATCGGATCGCCGATGATCGTCGTCTTGTCGGTCGGGGAAATGCCGACGAGTTTCTGCACGATGAACTCGGAATACTTTTGGAGAGAATCTTCGACCGCTTTGTACGGCTCGGCGTTCCACCATGTAAAAACGGGATCGTACGTATTGTGAAAGTTGTACCAGTTCCGCAGAGTGCTGCGGAGTCCCGCCAGAGTTCTCACGGCGCGGTTGGCAACGGTCCGTTTAGGTTTATCTCGCTTTTCTTCGAGCGCTTTTTGCGTGTCGTCGATCTGTTTGCTGAGGGCGGTCAGAAGTGCGGCGGTCTTTGCGGGGTCTACACTCTCAAGCCGACGCCGGCTGTCTTCGAGATCGTTGATCGTAACGGCGAACGGTAGGATCGGAGCCATCTCGGCGATCTGCTTTTCAAACCGCGCGAGTTCCTTTTGCTCGTGATCCAGATAGTTCCGGAATAGAACATAGTCGATCTGCTCGTCGAGGTTGAGGGATGCGTAATTCAAACGCACGAGCACGCCGACGTAATCGGTGTAGAGCTGACGAAATCTGTTTACGCGATTTGGTGACGTCGCTGCCGTATAGAACCGGTCGACGCTGCCGCGGTCCTTGTCGAACTTTTCGATGACGCCGCGCAGCCGCGACGGCGGTTCGTTATACGAAGCGAGTTCGTCTTTCACCTGTGCAGAGAGGCTCATGTGAGCCAGAAGCAGAACGAGCAGTATCACGTATGCGTTTTTCATGTTGGGTTCCCGGTTGTTGCCGAAATAATAGTTGAAAGACTCCGGCAATGGCAATACAGATGACAGAGTCGGTGCGGCGGGTCGTGCAAAATATCTATCGCGCGATGCGCCCTTGTCATCTTGCGAACCTCGCGCAGTTTAGTCGGACGCCGGCTTCGTACGGATTCGATGCATGTTAGCCCCCAAACCGCCGGAAAACGGGTCTTAAATGGTGGCACGCTCATTGCGATAACAATTGCGGATTCATGATCTGCCACATCCAGGAGATAGAGAATGTCGAAACAGGTTATTACAACGGGCGGTGAGCAGCATCTTGTCAGAGAAGATACAGCGAAATCCTTTCGGGGCGTGTACTGGGCTTTATTTAGCCTTGCAGCCTTCGTACTGATCGCCGCACTTTTATTTTTTGGCGGTTTTCTCGTGTCGCTGACAGGCAGCAGCACGGATTCGCCAGCCGAGATAGAACGTCAGGCGGGCAGGTAAAAATATAGGTTTGATTATTACAACTTACAAGGGGGAACGAACAAGGGGGTCAGTGTAATAATTTTGTCCTAGTGACTTGGTCCTTTGACGTTTGACGCCGCAGCAATGCGGCGTTTTTTTTATGTAGATATGCCTGCGGGTCCGTAGGGGTATCAACATCGTGAAGGGATCGAAAGACATCCCCATCGACGATTTTTGCGTTAGTACTCATACCCAATCATCTCGTCGTACAATCACGTTCCGACTAGAATATCCGCCATAAGCTCCGCTTGCTTCAAAACGGTATCTATAGCTTTCTGCTGTTTATCGGGCGGATAACCATACTTAGACAACGTGCGCCGAACAAGCACCATCAACTTCGCGCGCGAGCTTTCTCTAATCGGCCAGTCGATCGTCCTGTTCTTTCTTATCTTCTCGGCAATCTCGCGGGCGATCTCACGGAGCGTGTCATCTCCCAGCACGGCGACCGCACTATCATTCGTCTCAAGGGCATTGTAGAAGGCGACTTCATCCTGCGTGAGGCCGAGACGTTCCCCTTCTTTATCCGATTCTTTTATCTCTTTCGCGATCCGAATTAGCTCTTCAAGAATCTGCGCGGTCGAAAGCAAATTCTTTTGATAATTCTTGATTGCGGTCTCAAGCATCTCGAGCATCGCTTTGCTCTTAACGAGATTGGTTTTCATTCTGACTCTGATCTCGTCGTTTAGGATCTTCTTCAACAGCTCGATCGAGAGGTTCTTGTGCTTCATCCCTTTTACTTCTAAAAGGAATTCGTCAGACAGAATCGAGATCTCGGGTTTGTCCATTCCGACTGCGTCGAATATATCCACGACCTTCTTAGAGACCAACGCTTTGTCGATGATCTGCCTGATTGCGGTCTCTAATTCCTCATCGGTCTTACCACCGCCACCGGTTCCCACAAACTTAACCAGGCGAGCCTTAACGGCCTGAAAGAATGCGACGTCGTCCATGAGAGCCTTAGCTGTCGGATGCGGCATTGTTAGAGCGAAAGCCTGGCCCAGAAGTCCGACTTCGCGAACAAACCGATTCTTCCCGTCCTCGATCCCCAAAATATGTTCTTCGGCTTGGAGGATGACTTCCATTTTCCCGCGAGGATCCGAATCAAAAAATCGCTTGAAGTCGAAACCATCAGCGCCATAGGAATCCGAAGATTCAGCCAGGATATCTTCGCGAGCATTGCTCCCTTCGTTGAACATCTGTACGACGACTTCTAGTTTCTCGACCATTGCAGCAACTGCCTGCTCGATGTCTTCTGTCGGGTCGCCTTTACCACCTGCATCTCCGTAAAACGAAAGAGCCTTTTTGAGATCGCTTGCCAGGCCGAGATAGTCCACAACCAAACCGCCCGGCTTGTCCTTGAATACTCGATTGACGCGAGCGATTGCCTGCATCAGTGTATGGCCGCGCATCCACTTATCGACGTAAAGCGTATGCAGGCACGGCGCGTCGAAACCCGTCAGCCACATGTCCCGCACAATAACCAATTTCAGCGGGTCGGATTCGTCTTTGAATCGATCGGCCAGATTTCGACGATCAGTCTTGTTCGTATGGTGCTTTGCCAGCGTCGGTCCGTCGGAGCTCACAGCCGTCATCACGACTTTGATCTCGCCCTTCGATTTGTCTTCGTCATGCCATTCCGGACGAAGTGCGACGATCTGGCTGTACAGGTCAACAGCTATTCGGCGGCTCATCGCAATTATCATCGCCTTGCCTTCGAATACCTGTTGGCGGTCTTCAAAGTGGGAAACGATGTCCTTCGCAAGATTCTTAATTCGCTCGCTATTGCCGATGATCGCTTCGGCCCTTATCCATTTCGATTTCTTTTTCTGCTTTTCAGTTATCTCGTCGTTCTGCTCAATTTCCTCGTCGAGTTCCTTGATCAGACGTTTTCCCTCGTCGCTAAGATTTACTTTTGCCAACCGACTTTCGTAGTAGATTCTCACCGTTGCGCCGTCCGCCACGGCGTCCTTGATATCGTACCGATCAACGTAGTCGCCGAACACTTGCGGGGTATTGATGTCTTCCTTTTCTATCGGAGTACCGGTGAAGCCAATATAAGTCGCGTTCGGCAATGCATCCCGCAGATATTTTGCAAAACCGTATGCGAGTCGTTGGCCGACCACTTCCTTCGAATCCTTGTCGAACACATCGCGGACCTCGGCTTCGAATCCGTATTGTGTGCGGTGTGCTTCATCGGCGATGACTACAATATTCATTCTGTCGGAGAGCTCGTCGTAAATGATGCCACCGTCGGCGGGCAGGAATTTTTGAATCGTGGTAAAGACTATTCCACCGCTGGCAACCTTGAGCAGTTCTTTCAAATGCTCGCGACTGCTTGCTTGAACCGGCTCCTGTCTCAAAAGCTGTTTTGCTCCCGCAAATGTTCCGAAGAGCTGCTCGTCGAGATCGTTTCGATCGGTGATAACAACGACGGTCGGATTAGCAAGACGAAGGACCAGCTTCCCCGTATAGAAAACCATCGAAAGCGATTTCCCGCTTCCTTGAGTGTGCCAAACGACACCGCCTTTGCGGTTGCCGTTTTCGGCAGCGGCTTCGAGGGTCGATTCGATCGCTCTATTTACCGCGTAATACTGATGATAGGCGGCAAGCTTTTTGACAGTTTCTACCTGCGTGATTCCGGTCTTTGGATCCTCTTTCTTGGATTTCTCGAAGACGATAAAATTCCGAACAAGATCGAGCAGCGTGGCAGGATTCAGCATTCCCCTGATTAGAGGTTCAAGCTGCGGCGTGTATTTTGAGGCGTCTTTTTGTCCGTCCGCTGATTTCCAAGTCATGTACCGCGAGAACCCGGCAGACAAGCTTCCCGCTCTTGCATCCAGGCCGTCGGAAATAACACAGATCGCGTTATACGTGAAAAGGTTCGGGATTACAGCTTTGTAAGTTTCGATCTGATTGAAGGCTGAACGGATCGTGGCGTTTTCGTCCGCCGCTCCCTTTAGCTCGATCACAACCATGGGTATGCCATTCACAAACAAAAGAATGTCGGGCCGCTTGTTCTGATTGTTTTGGCTGACCGTGAACTGATTCACGACAAGGAACTCATTGTTTGATAAGTTTTCAAAATCGATCAGCGCAACTTCATGGCTGCGCTCGAAGCCGTCCTTCTGATAAGGAATCCGCACTTTCTCGACAAGGTACTGATGAAATTCTTCATTATTGGTTTCAAACTCAGGTGAGAATATTCGCAATGTCTTCTGCACTGCCTGTTCCCGCGCACTCTCGGGAATGTCCGGATTGGTAATCGCAACCTGTTTTCGCAATCGATCCGTCAGAACGACCTGCTCATAACTTTCACGCTCGACCGATTCTCCGGCTCCTCCAATACCACCGCCGTAAAGATATTGATAACCGAGCCGCTCAAGTTCCTCGATGGCATATTGCTCAATATGACTTTCGGTGATTGGTTTCATCAGAACGGAGTTTCATCGTCCCAAGGTTGCGCAGGTGCCGCCCCCTCTTCTTGATTCTCAGCAACTTCTTCGCTCCATGCCTTTTGAAGATCTATTGTTTCGCTCCTGGGTCGCTCCGCTTCCGGAAGGAAGTCAATATCGACCTTGATCGGGATATCAGAAGCTAGTCCGGCAACGAAACAGCAACCGACCGGCAGAACGGGAATCGATTCGAAGGATAGCTTGTCGAGGTACGCCACCGCGCGCTCCACAGCGTTGATGTCGTTGGAATTAATCAGCCTGTGAATGAAGTAGTTGTGCAGCTGGGAGATGATCGTCGACGAGATATCGAAGGGGCGTTGACTTGCGATTGTTAGAAAGCAGCTGAATTTCCTTCCTTCCTTTATGAGTTCCTCGAAAGTTTCTAGCCGATAGTCCTTCCACGTTTCACTCTCTCTTTCGGAGGCCGATGAAAGGAGATTGTGGGCTTCATCAATAACGATGTGCAAGGAGCGTTTGTCGAATGCACCCCTTGCCTTACTGTCGTCATAATGCTGCTTAGCGATTATCAGCGGGATGGTCTTTTTCATTTCAAGGTTCACATCTTTGAGATTTATGACCTCCACGTTTTCGGTCTTCACTTCGTCTTCACTTATCGAGAGGATACGACTCAACATTTCTACCTTCTTAAACATCCTCCCTATAAGCGGTCGGATGTGTTCCTGCATTGAGTAACCGTTTATAATCTCGTGGTAATACTGCGAAAGAATTTTGAATACAAGTAGTCCGAAGTTCTCTGGATTTATTGTTATCTGATTGAGATTCGGAAAAATAGCATTCCGAACCTGGTCGAGCGCGGCATTTGCATAGACGTCTTGCCCGTTTATCGAAGTATAGTAGGTCGACGCAACTCTATGGAACTTCAGCCTTCCCCGGACGATCGCCTCTTGATAGGTAGGAATCTGTGGATGAGCCGCGTCTTCAAGTGGTTTCAAGTGCGTGAAAAGCTCGGAGAAAACGGCGATGCCAAGGTTGGGATCGCCTTTTTGAAGAATCTCTGTAACAAGGCGAAAAAGATTTTCCCGCGAACGGTTTACGAAATCCTGATTCAGGTAGTCGTTCGACAGCGCTCGGCTTAGAAACGGCTTCTGGGTTTTTTCGGTAGCCTCCAGAAGAACTGAAATAATCTCTAGCCGCTGCAGCGTAGACAGCGGCAACGGATACTTATCGCCTCCCGCCGTTCGCGTGCTCAGATTGAAAACGCTTTTGTGTGGTGTGAGCGTGCCGTCTCCCGCATATTCACCATTCAGATCGAGAAATATAAATTTTGAGTTCGCGTGAAAAGCTAAATTGCCTTCGTACGCACGAAACAGAGCTGAATAGAGCCGCGCCAGGGTGTTAGATTTTCCGCTACCCGTGTTGCCGAAAATTCCTGTGTGGCTTGCAAATAGCTTCGTCACGCCTAGCTTGACCTCTTGGGAATGGTCGTCTGCTAATCTGCCGATTGTGACCGCCGCCTCACCTGGCTGATGGAACGCATGCAGCCGCTCGAATTCTTCCCGCGTCAAAAGAAAGCACTGATTGTCTATCAGTGGCATCTCCTTAATTCCTTGTCGAAATCTCCCTGCCTCAAAGTGTCCGTACAGGGAGATGTCTAGAAATCGAGAGATCAGCTCCTCAGCTTTGCGATATTCCGGCGAAAAGACTTTTTCTCTAGTGGTATATTCACCTTCTACTTTTCCAATAATCTCGACGAAACCTTTGACGATCTTTACATAACCGCCCACGGAGACGTTTTTAATTAGGCGTCCGTGAAATGACAGATGGGAAAGGTTTTTGTTTTTGTTTACCTTTACCTTTACCTTCCTACCCTCAACAGACGAGACTGAGCCAACAATGAATATTGACTCGTGCAGGATGGAATCGTCGACGAATAATTTCAACTCAGACAAGTCACACCTCCGCACACTTTACTTTGTTGAGAATGTTGGACGTAAAGGAGTCCAGCGTGTAGAAGGCGCTCCCGTTAACAGGTTTCCAAGCACTTATGTTCTTCAAATTCTGCGCATCCATCTTAATAAGCATCTCGTCGTATTCAGCTTCGGCACAGAAGATGTGGACGTGTAAGGTCGGATTAGACTTTGCGGCACGCAAAGTGATCTCCCGGATATGACGGTCTTCCATCGAAAACCCTAGAACAAAAAGAAGTGCGTTCTCTTTCTCAAGTTCACTTCCGTAAAATCGGAGCAGTTCGGAGTAGTAGAAATTAAGCACCGTCTCAAGGTGCTTTCCTATTTGAGGATTTACAACGAGTATCTGATCATAGGCTTTCCGGAATGTTTCTCCTCCAAGACTTTCAAGATCGTCTTTGAGGTGCATGAGTCCGTGTGAATACGAGATTGCTTCCTGGCCGTTATTAGATCTGGCCCACGTTGTCGAGCCGTGAATTTTTATTAGGTTGAATACCGGGATTTCCGTCACATGATCGTAGTGAAGGCTCCTTCGATGGACAGTCTTTTTGTAATTCCCCAGCCCAAACGCCGGGCTGATCCGACCACAGAAACCATCGTTATAGTCGAGCTGCAACTTTTCGAGGGAGCACTCGATCATAAGGTCGACGTTCGTCGTGAACAGGTTTACTTGTTTACTAAGAATCGAACTCTGGCGTCTTAATACTGTACCCGTGACATCGGCCAAGAACCGTGAATAACAATTTAGAGTCTCGTCACACTTGTTCTTTTCATCCCCTAACAGCGAGCCGAGGACCAGCCGTTTGTTAGGCAGCATCACTTTCGAAAAATACTCCTTGTAGATGGGTTCCCGTTCGTCATCATTCAGTGCTTCATTCAGCCGCTGTTCGATGTCGCCGAGAAGAGGCATAAACGGCGTGGAAGCTCCAGCCCCGAGCAGAAAGTTCAGGTGCCCACTCTGGACAGATTTCGAAAGTTGTTCTATCTCAGCCTCGTTCATTGTTCACGCTCCTTAATGGGTACGGTTAGATCGACCTCGCCGCTGATTAGTTTGGGCGATAAAACGTCGCGAACGATCGTCAACGACCGAATCTGTTGATTGTTCGACTTGATTTTGTTCCAAGTATCATTTGAGAAAGAAACAAAATCGGCGACCTTGTCCGCACGGGGCATCGTAAATTTGATTGCCTTCAAATTCTCTTGGTTGATTTTCGGTTGGACGGCTCCTGTCACGGCGTGTGAAATATCCGTGTTCTTTAGAAAGATGTAGATAAAGTAATTCGTAAATGGTTCTGTCGCTTGTAGCACATGAGCATGATTATTAACCCAAAATTTACCTGTTGGCATTTGGAGTATCGGTTTTCCATCATCGGTTTGTACCGTTCCATCTTCACCCATCAGTAAATATTCGCCATCAAAGATATAGTCATTGACGAAATCCATGACAGAAGCGGCTCCGTAGTAAGGAAATAAATCGCCAACTTTCATTTTGTCCCTTTCCATCGCAGATAGAGGAATTCTCTTGCTGTCGTAAATCGAGATTACATCTCCCAACCGTCCAATATGCCAACTGTCAGCGGCTTCTTCGATGAACCGTTGGCGGAAGAGCGTTTCGGTGAGCGATTCGAGGGTTTTGTTTTGGCGGCGAAGCAAATCGATTTTGCTACTGAGGTAAAAGTAGATGTCGCCAATTGTTTCTTGTAGATCTCTGTCCGGAAACGGAATCAACAATCTATCAAAATCACTCTTCTTCAGGTGCGGAATGACGCCACTAACGTCTAAATTCTTTATTTGATGTTGCACATCTACAGACCGCAACGCTGCAAAAAGAAATCGGGGATAAATCACTTTCTCATCAACCCTTAGAGCCACCATGTCTTGAGCGATTACAAAATTAACCGGGTCGGGCACTAAACAAACTGCTCCATTTTGACTTCCCTTTAGGGTAAGAATGATATCGTTCGGCTGGGGATGGGACCGAAACCAAGTCTCGTAGGTTTCTTTGGAAACGTAACGGAGATTTTCATAAATCGGATACAGATCCCTGTTGCTGATACAGTTGGTTGCAATCAAGGGTATGCCACTACTAGCCGTTGGAGCGGTCCTTCCGCGGTTATCAACAACAAACTTCGTCGTTTTCGATAACGGGATATTATCCATTGATTCTTACCCGATTAAGTAGCCTAACTATGCTTTCATTTAGTGCCGATTCTTCGTTCATCTGGCTTTCGAGTTCTGATTTAAGAGAAGCAAAGCGTTCGGCAAACTTGAAATCATCTTCGTCATCGGCTAGGCCGACGTATCTTCCCGGCGTGAGAACAAATCCGAGTCTTTCTACTTCGGCGGTTGATTCGCTTTTGCAGAAAGCGGGGATATCTTCATACACGGATTCGCCAGTCCTCCAATTGTGATAAGTGCCTGCGATCTGTTTTATGTCGTCTTCCGACAGATCGCGGTTCTTTCGATTTATTAGAAAGCCGTGGTTGCGGGCGTCGATGAAAAGTATCTGGCCTTTGCGGTGTTGTTTATTTCTTCGAAGGAACCAGAGACACGCGGGGATCTGGGTGTTCAGAAACAATTTGGTCGGAAGATTGACGATGCAATCGACCAGATCGTTTTCGATAAGTGCTTTTCTTATCTCGCCTTCGTTATTTGTTTTGGAAGTAAGCGAGCCTTTGGCAAGGACGAATCCGGCCAGCCCATTCGGCGCAAGATGGAAAAGGAAATGCTGTATCCACGCGTAATTAGCGCCATTGACGGGAGGCGGGAGATTTTTCCCGAGAACTTTCCAACGTGCATCGTCACGCAAAAGCTCGCCGCTCCAGTCGCTGTCGTTAAAGGGCGGATTGGCGATGACGAAGTCAGCCTTCAGATCTTTGTGAGCATCGTTTAGAAACGAACCTTCGTTATTCCATTTAACGTTTGTGCTGTCGATGCCGCGAATGGCGAGATTCATCTTTGCCAGCCGCCAAGTGGTTTGATTGCTTTCCTGTCCGTAAAGCGAAATGCGGTCCTTCGGATTTATCTTTAAGCCTTTGCCATTTTTGTATCTGTCCTGATGAGATTCGACAAACTTTTCAGACTGTACGAACATTCCGCCCGAACCGCAGCACGGATCGAAGACACGGCCTTCGTACGGTTCGAGCATTTCGACGAGTAAGCGAACCACGCTCCCCGGCGTGTAGAACTGTCCGCCTTTCTTTCCTTCGGCCAAAGCGAACTCACCAAGGAAGTATTCGAACACGCGACCGAGAATATCTTTGCTCTGTGCATCCTTTGTTCCGAGGACCGCGGAGCTAATCAAATTGATCAATCCACCGAGACTGGCTTTGTCCAGTTTCTCCTGAGCAAAGACTTTCGGCAAAACTCCTCGAAGAGCCGCAGGATTATCTTTCTCGATGGCGTCCATCGCATCATCCACATCTTTGCCGATCGTCGGCAATGCGGCGCGGCCTTGAATCCATTTCCACCTCGCAGATGGCGGAACGTAGAAAACCTTCTCCGCGACGTACTCGTTCTTATCTTCCGGATTCGCACCTTCATAGTCGCCTTCGCCGGTCGACAGCTTTTCGTAGAGCTCTTCGAACGCGTCCGAAATATATTTGAGAAAGATGAGACCAAGAACAATATGCTTGTACTCGGCTGCGTCCATGTTCTTGCGCAGTTTATCAGCAGCCTTCCACAGCTTCTTTTCCAGTGATTCTTCTTTTTCTAGCTTCTTCTTTGCCATAGCTATTCGGTCGCTAGCCTTTTCATGCGCACCAAAAACTGGGAATCAGTTTTCGCTTTTCTCACTTGGCTTCGGACTGCGGCAATTCGATGAGGGGAGCGAGCATCGAATTCTTTCGAGTGTCGGAGATTTTATACCGAGAACGCGGAATTATCCAGCGGTCCGTGCGAAACTTGATCGTCGAGGGAGCGTCGAATTTCTAGGTGCTGATTTCTGCACTACCACCCCGTCAGCCGAAGCGGCTGCCACCTGTCGATTTTTGGATTTTAGATTTTGGATTTTGATTTGAGAAATAGAAATCAGATCTGTTTGAATCCGCACGATCGGCGTTATCCGCGGTAGATCTTCGCCGGCACCCCTACGACCTCATACTAACTTGCGTTTTGCCAGATCTGCGGCGGCGGCATACATTAGATGTGTGCTTGTGCTGGGAATTGAGACATCGTGTGATGAGACGGCGGCGGCGGTTGTGAGGGACGGGAGGGAGATACTTTCGTCGATAATCGCGTCGCAGATCGATCTGCATAAACCGTTCGGCGGGGTCGTGCCGGAGCTTGCGTCGCGGGAACATCTCGAGAAGATCGAGCCGATGGTCGCCGAGGCGCTGTCCAAGGCGGGTGTGACGTTCAAGGATCTCGATGGGATCGCCGTGACGCAGGGGCCGGGGCTGATCGGTGCGCTGCTCGTCGGCGTGTGCTACGCGAAGGCTCTGGCGTATGGGCTCGGCGTTCCTTTGATAGGCGTGAATCATATCGAGGGACATGTCTTCTCGGTGATCTTTGAAAATCCCGATGTCGAATATCCCGCTCTTGCCCTGATCGTGTCGGGCGGACATACGAATCTGTTCTATGTTCCGGAGCCGGGTCTGTACAAGGTCGTCTCACGAACGAGAGACGACGCGGCAGGAGAAGCGTTTGATAAAGTCGCGAAGATGATGGGATTGGAATATCCCGGCGGCCCTGTGATTGAGAAGATCGCACGCGATGGCGATCCGAAGAAAATAAAATTCACCCGTGCGAAGATCTCCGACGGCCGTCCGGACTTTAGCTTTAGCGGATTAAAGACCGCCGTCGCGAAACACCTTCGCGAAAATAATATTAGGCCGCTGAACGAGGGCGAGGATGCGACGCAGGAGATAAGAGACCTCGCCGCGAGTTTTCAAAGGTCGGTCGTTGATTCGCTTGTCCAGACGGCTGAGCGTCAGGCGGAAGAGCTCGGTGCGACGACGCTGATCGTCGCCGGCGGTGTCGCGAGTAACGGAGCGCTTCGTGAAGCATGCCGTGCACTCGGCGAGAAACTCGATATTCCGGTTTATTTTCCGTCCAAACATCTTTCAACCGACAACGCCGCGATGATCGCCGCCGCCGGTTATTTTCACCTTCAGCGCGGCGAGGTTTCGGATCTGGAGTTGACGGCCGATGTTGGAATGCGTTTGCAAAATCTTGATAACGAGGACGCCGAGCTTCGCGCCCGCAAGGTGCGGTACCGTCTATAAATTGTTGCAATACGGAATCTCGAATCGATACAATTTGTGCAGGCCTCAACGCACGTTCGCATTGCAATCGACGGATAAACCGACGCCCGCAATAAAAATACGGCCGATTTGTTAGGCTTTACTGACCGCTCTGGTTTCTTAATCTGTGACATATTCAGATAAATGCCGCTTACCTTTTCAGGACTTGGGGGAGCAATGATCAAACTTCGTAATCTAACGGCGCTCGTTCTTGCCGTCGCGTTTCTTGTCTGTACCTCGTTTGCGCAAGGTGTGCCGGCGCCGTATACGGTCCGTTTGCAGACCTTCATGACGGGCCTTGATCGACCGATCCTTTATCGCGACGACGGTCCGGGTGCGGGCCGAAAGACTTTTATCGTTCAGCAGACCGGACTCATACGTCTGCTCCAGCCGGGCTCACGCACACCGACCGATTTTATCAACCTCTCATCGAAGATCCCGAACATCGGTGGATTGGGAGACGAACGCGGATTGTTGGGAATGACGGTCCATCGACAATTCGACACGAACGGAAAATTCTACGTCGACTACACACGTGCGGGTGACGGAGCGACGGTGATCGCGGAGTATACGACGATGGTAGGGAATCCGAATCAGGGGAACATCGCGTCTGAGCGAATCTTGCTGATCATCCCGCAGCCATTCTCCAATCACAACGGCGGGATGATCGAATTCGGCGCGACAGCATCAGACCAGGACTTTTTATACATCGGAATGGGTGACGGCGGCTCGGCGAACGATCCCGGAAATCGTGCGCAGAATCGTGCGTTGCTGCTCGGGAAAATGCTTCGGATCGATCCGAACGTCCCTATGGGTTCGCCTGTGCCATATCTCATACCGCCAGGTAATCCGTTTCAAGGTGCGAACACCACACGGTGTGATGGCGGCAGTACGACCGCGGGAAACACCTGTCAGGAGATCTGGACTATCGGCATGCGAAATCCGTGGCGATGGTCGTTCGACCGCGCTAACGGGACACACTGGGTCGGCGATGTCGGTCAGGGCGCCCTGGAAGAGGTCGACATTCTGACCGGCGGCGGTAATTACGGCTGGCGTGTTTACGAAGGAACGAACTGCACAAATCTGGATCCGTCGCTTTGTATCCCGGCGAATTATACGATGCCGATCTTTACCTACAACAATTCAGGAAGCCCCCGATGCTCGATCACCGGCGGGTTTGTCTATCGCGGAACGCAAGGATCGCTTCCGTTTGGTTCTTATGTCTTCAGCGACTATTGCACCGCCGAGATAATGCTCTGGACGGGAGCTTCGCCGTTCCAGGTTTTGTTGGACCCGGCGGGGAATATCATCTCTTTCGGACAAGACGAGAATAACGAGTTGTACGCATGTTTCGGCAGCAGCATCAGCCGGATCACACGGGCTAAGGCGTCGGCTGATTTCGACGGTGACCTCCGAACCGATGTTTCCGTTTTCCGGCCTTCGACCGGCGTTTGGTACGCCGCGCACAGCTCGAACGGTACATTCCGTATTCAAGGCTTTGGACTCGACGGCGATATCCCGACGTCCGAAGATTACGATGGCGACAACATCAGCGACATCGGCGTTTTCCGCCCTTCAAACGGGGTCTGGTACTTCTACCGCAGTTCGGATAACTCGGTCGGGATCGTTCCATTTGGCACCAATGGTGATATTCCGGCGGCCGGCGATTATGATGGAGACGCAAAAGCGGATCTCGTCGTCTATCGTCCGTCTACCGGCACCTGGTACGTCCTTCCGACACTTGGCGGTTCGCCGTATCAATTGCAGTTCGGCATTAACGGCGATACTCCGGTGGTCGGGGATTATGACGGCGACGGTAAGTTCGACGTCGCTGTCTGGCGGGGAAGTACCGGCGTTTGGTATCGAATAAACAGTTCCGACGGTTCGGTCGGATCGTATCAGTTTGGACTCAACAACGATATTCCGACCCAGGCCGATTTCGACGGTGACGGCCGAACAGATACCGCGGTGTTCAGACCTTCAAATGGGCAGTGGTATTACGTTCGCAGTCTCACGGGCGCGGTTGTGATAACGCAGTGGGGAATAAACGGCGACGTGCCGGTCGTTGGCGATTATGACGGCGACGGGCTCGACGACATCGCCGTATTCAGGCCCTCAAACGGTACGTGGTACAGAATCAACAGCTCGAACGGTGCGAATGTTTTCGTACAGTTCGGTGCGACGGGCGATCTCGCGATTCCACGATACGACGCTCCCTAGAGCGACTTTGATTTGATTTACGCGGCGCGTGCGATCGTCAGTAGATTGACGGTTGACGCGCCGCTCTTTTTTAGGACTCGGGCGCAGGTCGAAGCCGTTTCACCCGACGTGAGAATATCGTCCACGAGCAAGATGCTTTTGTTTTCTATGAGTTTCGGCCGCGCGACCTCAAACGCATTTTTGACCGTCATCGCTCGCGCCTTCTGATCCATCCCGGCGCGATGCATCGGAGTATGAACTTTCCGGATCAACGTAAATGAGTCCACGGCGGAACCCAGGTGTTTAGAAACGACCGCCCCGATGATCGCCGCCTGATTGAAGCCTCTCTCCCGAAGTCGCCGCGATGACAGAGGCACCGGGATCACAATGCTCGAGCTGTCGACAGCATATCGATCGAGGGTCCCGGCGAGGAGTCGTTTTATCCTGCGACACACGTTTGGAGTGGTTTTGAGCTCGAGTACCGATGCCGCCAAAGCCTTTTCATACAGTCCGATCGAGAACGCTCGATCATAAAAGTGGTCCGTACACTTGCTGCATGAGGCGGTGGTTGAAGAGCCTGAAGCAAACAAAAACGCTCCGCATTTGTTGCAGAGCGTCTCACCATCTGTAAAAACTTTTGTCGCGTTCCAGCAGCCGGAACAAGCTATGCCGTCGTCTGAAGATTCGACTTCGCCGCCGCACACGCCGCATTCTTGCGGATAAATAACGTCAAGGATCGAGTCGGAGAGAGACCGTAACATTACTCATCATCAAGTAAACCCTTTTCAACGAGTTCCTGACAGTCCAAACAATAACGAGCCCAGGGAATCGCCGCCAAACGCTTTTGATTTATCGACTTTTCGCAGTTCTGGCAGGAACCGAACTCGTCGTCTTCAACCCGGATCAGCGCTTCATCGACGAGAACGAGCTGTCGACTCTCGTTTTCGGAGACCGCCAGCATCACATTCTTCGAATAGTTTCGAACCGCCAGATCGACCGGGTCAGGCGTCTCGGCATCATCGATCGACAGGTCCTTGCCTTTCAGCTTTTCAGCCAGCAGAGCTCTTTCGTTCAAGAGCTGTTCTTTGATTTTTTTCAAGTTTGCAGCGGTCATTTCTGGTACGGAAACCCCTTAATGATTGTGTATGCTCGATATAGTTGTTCTAACACTACCGCACGGGCCATCTCATGGGTAAATGTGAGAAACGACAAGGATAAACTAATATCAGCCGTTTCGGCAACCCGCGGCGAAACTCCGTTAGCTCCCCCGATAATGAAGGTAACTTCCTTGAGCCCGCGGTTCTGCCAGTGTTCGATCTTCTTCGCCAATGCGGGAGAAGAGACTGTTTCGCCTTTTACATCGAGCAAAACGGCGAATGTCCTTGGATTCAGCGCGGTGACAATTCGTTCGCCTTCAATATCGGGCCCCTCGTGAGGAGCGGATTCCTTGATTTCGACGATTTCGCACTTAACAAAATGAGAAAGACGCCCCAGATAATCGTCCTGCAGCGCCTTCCAGTTTTTGTCTTTTGTCTTTCCTATCCAGAGGAAGCGAAGTTTCATATCCTAGGAAACGCTCGTGGGAATCTCGACGCGTCGTGCATCGCGCCAGAGCCGCTCGAGATCATAGAAGTCCCGTGCCTCCTTATCGAACAGGTGAATTACGAAGTCGCCGTAATCAAGCAAAACCCATTCGGCGGAGTTATAACCCTCGATCCGGACGGGTTTCCGGCGGAGCTGTTTCTTCAGTTGTTCGCTGATCTCATCGGCTATTGCCTGCACCTGTCTCGGGTTCGTGCCGCTCGCAATCACGAAAAACTCCGTGAAGCTGGCGATCTCGCGCAGATCCAGGCCGATCATGTTCACGGCCTTTTTTTCATCGGCCGAGTGGATCGCAAGTTGAAGTTCGGGATCGAGTTGGTCGAAAGGAGTTCGCGACTGCGAGATATCTACTTTAACGGTCTCTCGGTGAAGAGACTTTTCCTGTAATTCTTCCATCACTTATAAAGTTCGTATTTTTCTATGTATTTTGCAACCGCCTGCGGGACGTCGTCCGGGTTGTCGAGACGCTCATCAGTGCTTATGTCTTCCCGGATCTCACTCGCGGAAACGTCGAGTTTGATAGCGTCGGTGACATAGATACGCGGCCCGTCGGTCTGATGCACGGTGCGTGAGCCTTCCCGGAGATCAACGATACGCTCTCTAACGGCTGGGGTTACGTGATCAAAGACTACTTCGTAACCGGGCCTCGTGACGACGATGTGATTGCTCATCAGCAGGACTTTCTCCCACTCCCGCCAGGTCCGAATATCGCTCCAGGAGTCGGCACCCATTACGAAAAAGATCTCGGCATCGGGGTGTTGAGAAATGATCTCGGGCAGCGTTTGCACCGTATATCGCTTTTCAGCGTGAGACAGCTCGAGGGTCGATACGGAGATCCGGGGCTCATCCTGCGTGGCAAGGACGAGCATCGCAAAGCGGTGATACGCGGAAGTCGGGGTTCGCTCCGGTTTGTGGGGTGCGTGAAACGCGGGCAGGAAAACAAACTGATCCAGAGAAAATAACTCGAGTAATCGCCGAGCTACCGTGATGTGCCCACAGTGCACCGGATCGAAGGTTCCGCCATAGAATGCGATTCGTTTTGGTTGCGTCAATGGGCTCACGAGGCAATTAGCCGGCGTCGGCCGTCAAGTGGTCGGAAGATCCGGCGAGCGGCTCGGTCTGGTCAAGAAGTTTCGCTACCGCGGAGACAAGTTCGTCAAGACCGGTCCGGGTAACGGAAGAGATCGGGAAAAACCGCTTCTTGTCTTTCTTTGCTCTCTTCTCGAGTTTTGCCAGACGTTCCGGCTCATCCAGCGCATCGATCTTAGTCGCAACAATGATCTGAGGACGCCGGGCCAGATCCTCGTTGTAATTCGCCAGCTCACGATTAATTATCTCGTAATCTGAGACTGGATCCCGCTCTGAGAACGACGAGACGTCGACCAGGTGCAAGATGAACTTTGTGCGCTCGACATGTCGTAAAAACCGATCGCCAAGCCCAGCACCTTGCGACGCACCTTCGATCAATCCCGGAATGTCAGCGACGACGAAAGTCTTGAAGTCACCCATATCGACGACTCCAAGATTGGGCTCCAGTGTCGTAAAAGGATAATCGGCGATCTTTGGTTTTGCCGCTGAGATCACGCTTATCAATGTCGACTTTCCCGCATTGGGAAATCCGACGAGGCCAACATCGGCAATAAGCTTCAGCTCGAGCTGCAATTCTTTCTCGTCTCCGGGCCGGCCCGTATAGTGAAACTTCGGTGCCCGGCGAGTCGGAGTCGCGAAATGTGCGTTGCCCCAACCGCCCTTTCCGCCTTTTGCGGCAAGAAACCGCTGGCCGGCCTCGGTAAAATCAAACATCAGCGCTTCGGTTTCTGAATTGAAGATCTGCGTTCCGACGGGAACCCTGATCGTGATCGATTCGCCATCTTTACCTGAGCGATTCGACCCCTCGCCATGGTGACCGCGTTCGGCTTTATGTTCCGGATTGTACCGAAGGTGAAGCAATGTATTGAGGCCTTCGTCGCATGCGAGCCAAACATCTCCACCGACTCCACCGTCACCGCCGGACGGTCCGCCGCGCGGTACAAACTTCTCTCGGCGAAACGCTGTCACGCCATTTCCTCCGTCGCCGGCCTTGATCTTGATTTTTACTCGATCTATGAACACGCATCGATTCTACACAACTTGGAACACAGAGGGATAGTTGCCAATTTTCGGTCAGCTTCGGAAACGGCACCAGCGTCGCGACCCAAAAATGTGCATTTGTCCGCGAAGAGCGCAAACAAAAGCGTCGATCTGATTGCTCAAATCGACGCCTTTGATTCCTTAGTGAGCACCGAAGTGCCCGAAAGGGTTTGCGGTTCCAGCATGCACACGCTAAAACCGCGTTTTTTGTATTCCGAAGGAGCTCTGCGGGGAGCCGTCTCCGGTCAACACCCAATTTGCTTTCACAATTTGTTGCATCCGAAGATGCATGGTGCCGTTAGGTTTTTGTTGTGGTGGCTTTTCCTCCACCGCCGGTTACGTGCCCGGCAACGAGGCTCAAAGTCTTTCGACCAAGAGCGGCGTAGCACCCGATCGGTTGATCATTTCCGAGGGGCGTTACTCGTTTTTATCCGAGTAACAGGAAATGTCTTTCGACGATTCCCGCAAGCCTTTCGGCTTCGGCCCTGGCGTTTGAGTAGCGGCTTTCCGCTCCTTCTACTCTCAAACGAATGCGTCACCGCGTTCGTTCCATCTCCAGATCCCGGTCAAAATGCCCGTAAGCAATCTCGACTGTGTAATGGATTCTACACGCGTAATTTTTACTGTCAAGTATAAAATACGTGAGCTTTCGCCCTTGTTTTACCGAGCTATTGTGGAAACTTTGTGGAAAAGATATCGAACATGTTTGTGGAAATTTTGTGGAAAACTAAACAACTCATTTCGCTGTTTGGCATTGATCGGACAGTCGATGTTAAACGTATCTTGAACGATGTCAGAAGAGCTAATGTTTCGCGCCTGAAAATAGTAGATTATTTGCGATCCTCGAAAAAGAATTTTCGCTTCACGGAGATTTAATACGAAAAAAAAGAGCGCTTCCGAGCTCAGCCTCCCGCTGAACCGGACGGTAATCTAAAAGAGGCGGCCTTTTCAGGCAGCCTCTTCAATTAAGTTCGAAGGTTTTCTACGCGGTTTGAACTGGAAGCTCTTTTGCTCCTTCGGCGTAGACGCTGATGAACTTTCCTCTCCTGCCCTTGTCTTCGAATTTCACAAAGCCCTCGATCAGTGAGAAGAGCGTGTCGTCCTTGCCTCGGCCAACATTATTGCCGGGTTTCCATTTTGTTCCACGCTGTCTCGCCAAAATATTGCCGCCAAGCACGTGTTCGCCGCCGAACTTCTTGAGACCGAGTCTTTGCGCGTTTGAATCGCGACCGTTCCTGGATGAACCTACACCTTTTTTATGAGCCATTTCTAATTGTCGGTCGCAGGCCGATTGCGATCGCCCCGACCTTACTCCTAAATCTTTTCTATCTTGATCTCAGTATAACCTTGCCGGTGACCTTGCTTTCGCTTGTACTGCTTGCGGCGCTTTTTCTTAAAGACGATGATCTTGTCGCTACGGCCGTGGCCAACCACAGTAGCCTTGACGGTGCCAGCTCCAATCTTTGCGTCTTTCCCGGCTCCGGCAACCAAAGTCTCCAGGTCAACTTTTGATCCTTCTTTTCCTTCGAGGGTGGGAATGCGAAGCGTCTGGCCACCTTCGACCGCGAATTGCTTGCCGCCGGTTCTAATAATTGCGTAACTCATCTCGTTTTATCTCCGAGGCCCCCGGAACAGAATTAGTCCAGTAGCCGAAAAGCTGAAATTATACGGAAAACACTAGCCAAGGTCAAACTCACGTTGATTGGTGTCGAAACACCTACCCAGACAAACCGTCTCGACAGACGTGCTATCATTTACCTGTTTTTCTCAATACGCACCACAAACGGAGGTATCATGGACATCTTCGACGACGATTCCGCTCGGCATGTTACGCGAACTAGCGTTCTGCACGCCGCCGACTGGTTTTTCTGGCTGGCGATCCTTTCAGTAATCAATTCCTTGATCGTTTTTTACTACCAGATTCCGAACACTCCGATCGCTCTTGGCCTGACGCAATGGGTTGACGGCACGACGAGCGGTTTTAACGCCACCATGTCGAGCACCGCGCTTATTACGAATATTCTGATCGCCGGAGTGCTGGCCGCGTTTGGCTTGATGGCTCGGCGGGGAAGCGACATTGCATTTGTAATAGGGATATTTCTGTATGTTATCGACGCATTCCTGGCGATTGGATTGCGAGACGTATTTGGGTTTGGCGTCCACCTCCTGGCCCTCTTCTTTTTAGTCAAGGGATTGCTGGCGAGTCGCCATATCCGGGAAAACGCTGTATCGATCTAGCGATGTCTATACCGCAGATGGATCGCGAACGGCAGCTATGAAAGGCAGGTTTCGGTAACGGCCCGCGGCGTCCAGCCCGTATCCGACCAAGAATCTGTTAGGTACCACAAATCCCGTGTAATCGATCTTGAGCTCCGTCTTTATTCGGGGATCGGGCTTGTCCAAAAATGTCGCGAGCTTGATCGAATTAGCCCCACGCGAACTCAGGATCTCGAGCAGCCTCGATAGGGTCAGTCCGGTATCGACAATATCCTCGACGACGATAACGTCCTTGTCACGTATGGGGTTGCTAAGGTCTTTTAGGATCTCGACATCGCCGGTTGAAACGGTTCCGTCCTTATAGCTTGAAACCGACATGAAATCGATCGTCAATTGAAGATCGATCACTCGCATCAGGTCGGCAAGAAAAACGCACGATCCTTTCAATACGCTAACAAGCACAAGATCGCGGTCTCGATACTCGCGGGTGATCTGTTCGCCAAGCTCCGCTATTCGATCCTGTATCTGACTTGCGCTGTAGAGGAGCTCGAGATTGGGATTTGTAAATTCAGTAGCGTCTATTTTTGCTGATTCGGCTGACATAATTTCTTTGGTTCGAATGGACGGTTTAGAAATACTATTCAAACAATTTATAATTTACAAGCGGCCGATGCCGCTGCTCTTAGTGAATCGAAATTATGGCCGATCAATCAGATGAGACGCGTGAACGCGTCCGCGCGCTAGTACGTCAGGTCCTCGAAACAGTGCCTGTCGAGGACGAGCCAGCTTCAAGTGACAAAGCACCGGAACACCTCGTCGTAAACTCTCTCCGCGAGAGAAGTGAGCGAGAGTACGACCGCGATGAATCGGCAAAGTCACTGATCACGGAAGATGACCTGCGAGGGCTGGAATTTGGCTCCCGCGTCCGTATTTCGGAAACTGCGAAATTCACTCCGCTTGCCTCTGACATCGTAAATGAAAAGGGAATCATTCTGCTCCGAAAAAAATCGCGAACCGAGGGCTTGAAAGTCCATTCGGTTGGTATCGGTGCGGATCACGGCGGGTACACGCTTAAAGAGCAGCTCAAGATTTTCCTGGAACAGCTCGGGATGCAAGTCCGCGACTTTGGGACAAACTCGACGGACGCAGTCGATTATCCTGATTTTGCGCACGCGGTCGCGAGATCGGTTGCTGCTAGACATATCGATGTGGGCATCGTGATCGACGGAGCCGGAATCGGGAGCGCAATGGCGGCAAACAAGGTCGCGGGCGTTCGGGCTGCTGCATGTTATTCGGCCACGCTTGCGCGAAACTCGCGTGAGCACAACGGAGCTAATGTCCTTACGCTCGGCAGCGGGCAGAATTCGTTTGAAGAGGTTAAGGAGATCGTTCGGGCCTTTGTTACAACCGAGATAACTGAGGAACGTCACAAGCGTCGCGTCACCAAGATCGACGCCATCGAAAAGGAATACAAAAGGTGATAACATCGGCATCCGGTTTATGAACAATAACGGAAATTACGAACGTCTTGTTGATCAGATAACTGACCTTGTTCTCGCGAAGATCGGCGGGGATGATTATTCGCCGACATTTTGCAGCGCAGATGTTCAAAGGATCGTCGATGCCGGAGCGGAGCGCATCGGCATCGTCCTCGGGGAAACCGCGACGGCCCACGACTGGGCGAGTCTGATCGACCATACGCTCTTAAAACCGGAGGCAAGCGAATCTGACATTCGAAGACTTTGCGATGAAGCTGCGAAATTCGGCTTCGCGTCCGTTTGTGTCAATCCCAGCTGGGTTAAAAGGTCGGCCGAATTTCTCCGCGGAACCGGTGTCCCCGTCTGTACGGTGATCGGCTTTCCCCTGGGAGCTACGTTGCCGGACGTAAAGGCTTACGAGGCTCGGCGTTCGATCTTCAACGGTGCCAAAGAGGTCGACATGGTGATCAATATTGGTTTGTTGAAATCTGGTGACGACTGCGCGGTTGAAGACGACATCCGAGCCGTTGCTGACGCCGCCCACGAGAATCGTGTGCTATGCAAAGTAATAATTGAAACCGCGCTCCTGACCGATGAGGAAAAGGTCCGTGCATGTCTTGCGGCCAAGAACGCCGGTGCCGATTTTGTAAAAACGTCGACTGGTTTTTCGAAAGGCGGAGCGACTGTTGACGATATCGCCCTCATGCGTCGAACGGTGGGAAGCGCCCTTGGCGTTAAGGCTTCGGGTGGAGTGAAGGGAATTGACGATGCCCGTGCCATGTTCGAAGCCGGTGCGACGCGGATCGGTGCGTCGGTTGGCGTTAAGATCGCTCAGGAAGCCGAAGGGATCAAGCTCGCTCCGTCAGCTGCGTCATATTAAGAAAAAAGCACCCGCAGTCGCAGGTGCTTCCTCACGGAAAAACTCAAATCAAACTATAGGTCCTATCGTACAGGGTCTCTCAGTGTGAAGTTGTAAACGATCTGAGCTTTCGCTTTGATCGGCCTATTGTTGAACATGGCGGGCTTGAACTTCGATCTCTTTGCGGCGTCTTCAGCCGACGAGCGCAGCATTTGATGTCCCGAAGTGGCCTTAGCTGAAACGACAACGCCTTCTTCATCCAGCACGAGGTCGACGACCACCTTGCCTTCAACCAGAGATCTCTGGGCGATGACCGAATAGACTGGGGTTACCATTCTTACGGCATTCGCGGCAGAGACGATTCCCATGTTTACAAATTCGGGCGGCGGCGGGGGAACGTTCTTGGCGGCCTCAGCCGCTGCTGCCGCGGCGGCTTCGTCCTGCAGCCTTTTTAGATTCGCCTTTGCCGAGCTGTTTTCCGGATCCAAATCGATTGCCTTTTGATAATCACCCATCGCTTTGCGGGTCTCACCAAGTCTCTCGTGCGAAACTCCGCGGCTCAGAAAAGCCATCGAGTCTTTGGGATTCAGCTCCAGAGCCTTGTCAAAGTCCCTGACCGAAAGATCGTAGGATTTGAGATTGAAATGCGCCTTGCCGCGCCCCACATAAGCGACGGAGCTGTCCGGCTTAATTTCGAGGGTCTTGTTGTAATCAGCGAGGGCAAGACTGAAATCGCCTTTCCCGGCGTTCTGATCCGCTCGCGTTTGATAGAAAGTAAAATCGGGCGGAGTGGGCGTAGGAATGGGGGTCGCAACTGGTTTTACAACCGCCGCAGGCGGTTTCACGGCCGCTATTTTTTGCCGGATGGCATCCAAAAGTGCAGGCGAAGCACCGGTTGTTTCTAGTTCCTTCTCGATCTCAGGAGTCATGGCAAACGTCACGCCGCGTTGGCGAACGGCTTCGGTCAGTATCGTGTTTCGATCTGCCAAGCCCACCTTTTTCGAACGCAGGCCGATCAAAAGATCTGCGAGACTTAACTGTGGCGTTTGGGCCCGGACCGAGGATCCGAGTAACAAAACAACTGACACAATTATGACGAGGACGGGCGTCCAGGAGAGTTTATTCGGGGCGTTATTGGCGAGTTTCATAGCGTTTTTATTGAGAGCGGGCGGGTTATATAGTGCTGTGAGCTAGCTGCCTCACATGCTCGGCTGTTAGTTATCGTTGATGAGGTCATCGACCGTTACCTTTTTCTTTTCTGCCGGCGGTTTTTCGGCGTCCGCCTTCTTAGCTTTTGGCGTGGGTCCTGTCTTAACTGCCGCCGACTTGGGATCGATCGGTGTTTCTGACTTCGCGGAATTGCTTTCCGACGGTGACGAGGCGTTAGTTGTGTCCGCGGGTAAATTCGACTCCGCGGGATCTGGTAGAGCTACTTGAACTGCGGGTACGGCCTCCAGCTTGGGAGGCTCGGACGACCCGGACATCAGGAACCATCCACCGAAGGCGAGCATGACAACCAGTCCAAGTCCCCCGGCAATAGCCGGCATGGGCAACGAGAACCCCGCCGTTTCGGGAACGGTAAAAATATCCTCAGGTTCGTCGTTGTCGCTCGCTTGCGACGGGGAGGATTCATTGCCTTCGGGAGCGAGATCAATCGGGGCGTCCAGAACCAGCACGTCCTCGGCCCCCATCGCCTCTGCCGCCGAGACAGGCTGATCCGATTCTGCACCTGCAGCGTCGGCTTCTTCCAACTCTCGCAAGACAGCCGCAAGTTCGTTTTCCTCGACCGCCGGTGTATCCCGGTAGGCCACAACCTCTGCCTTCGCCACGGGAATTTCAAGCAGGTTGTCTTCGGGTACCTTCGATTTACTCGCGACCGCCTGCTTAGCGCGCTCGGTTTCTTCCTTTTCACGGAGTAACCGTTCCGATTCGGCGGCACGCGACGCCTCGAGACGCTGTTGTTCCGCTTCGCGAAGCTGTTGCTCCATTAGTTCTTTTTCTAACTGCTGTTCCGCCTCGGCTTCGCGTCGAGCATCTTCCGCTTCCGCCTCGAGGAGCTTCCGTTCGGCTACCTGCTCGCGGCGCTCTTGTTCTGCGATATCATCGGTCGACGGTTCGCTTTCAGCTTTCGCCGCAATCCGACCCATCTCGGCGGCTTCCTGCTGCGCTCGATTTTCCTCGTCTTCGCGTTCCTGGAGACGCGTGATCGCCGTCTTTAATACCTGACGCATGATGACCGCAGAGTCGAATCGGTTTTCGCGTTTGATCTCTAATGCCTTCATAAGGACATCGGAGATCTCAGCGGGAATTTCCGAATCGACCTTTGTCGGCTCGCGCAGCGGATCAAGCTTGCCCTCTAGTATCTCGATCGATCTTTCGATCGGGTCAACAGGCACAACACCCGTGATCAGGAAATATAGAGTTGCACCCAGCGAGTAGATGTCGCTGCGCTCGTCCAGCGGCTGTTTGAGAATTCTCTCGGACCGGTCGTCGTAGCTATTGGTTATTACTTTCTGGGATGCGGGATCCAGACCGGGCCAGATCTGCTCCATTGGCGAGTAGTGAAGAGCGTCGCCCTCGGTAGACGGGGTGGAAGAGAACTCGGGGTCGGAGCCATCCTCTACACCAACACCGATGAGTTTGATTTTTCCGGAAGGATGCAGTTTGACGTTCGAGGGATCGATATTGCGGTGAATTATCGACGGCTTTCGCGAATGTAGATAGTGAAGAGCGTCAAGCAGCTCGTCCGCCCAACTGGTGACTTCCGCCACAGAAAAAGGTTTATTCCTCGTGGCTAGCAGTGCTCCGAGATTTTCGCCTTCAACAGCTTCCATCACGAGATATTGCCGGTCGATCTCCGAGAAAAAATCGTGAACGTGGAGCAATGATTCGTGCTCGATCTCAGTGAGAGCTTTAGCGTGGCTGGCGAACGCCAACTGCAGCGATTCGCGCTGAGACACGGTCGTGACTTTGTTTAACTTTACGGGAATCTCGCGAACCACGACGTTCGTGTTTCTGACTGTGTCGTACGCTTCGAATGTCTTCTCTTCGCCATTGTGGGTGGAGGTTTGATTGATTCGATATCGTCCTTCTTGTAAGAGTTCGTTAGTAGCGGGCATAGTTTTTAGGTGAGTTAACGGCGGGTGAGCCTAGTGCCACATCAATTATATACAAAGTCGGTCAAAATGGAAGTACTTTGTTGAAAAAAATTTAACACTGACCAAACAGTGAGTAAATCGAGCGGTCGACTTCGGGGAATAAACTAATTTGGTGTCGGAATTACAGTTCATCAGCCCGTTTTGAATCCGCAGAGCCCGATCCTTCGAAGCGGATCATGGAGCTTGAAAGGGTGATCCGGTCGATAGCATACAATGGAGGTTGTGAAGATACCTGACTCGAACGTCAAACCGAGTGAAATAACGCCGGAGAGCGTTTATCTCAACCGGCGCAATTTTATTCGCGCGGGGTTGGTCGCAGGTTCGACCGCGGCAACGGTTATGACATACCGGTTTTTCAACCCGCCGCCACCTGGTGAGGTTGAAACGGCGACTATCGGCAATATCCAGCGGGCAGCGCCAATCGACGAGAAACTGAATACGCTCGAGGAAATCACAAATTACAACAACTTTTACGAGTTCTCTACGGATAAGAGTGCCGTTGCGAGGAAGGCAAAAGATTTCGTCACCCGGCCGTGGACGGTCGAGGTCGGCGGACTTGTTCAGAATCCGCGGACATTCGATATCGACGAGCTGCTGAGATTCGATCAGGAGGAACGCATCTATCGCCTGCGGTGCGTCGAGGCATGGTCGATGGTGATCCCGTGGATCGGCTTTCCACTGAAAAAGTTACTGGATCAAGTAGAACCGCTGGGGAGTGCAAAATACGTCGCGTTCGAGACCGCTTACGACCGGGAAGTGATGCAGTCTTCATTTTCTGCGGGGATCGATTTTCCGTATGTCGAAGGTTTGCGACTCGATGAAGCAATGCATCCCCTTACGATCCTTGCGACCGGACTCTACGGCAAACAGATGCCGAATCCGAACGGAGCGCCCATCCGCCTTGTCGTTCCATGGAAGTATGGATTCAAGAGCATTAAATCGATCGTCAAGATCACGATCACCGAGAACGAGCCGCCAACCACATGGAATCTGGCCGCCGGTGACGAATACGGTTTCTATTCGAATGTAAATCCCGACGTGGACCATCCGCGGTGGTCGCAAGCCACCGAACGCCGGATCGGCGAACTAGGCCGAAGAGAGACGCTTCTGTTTAATGGCTATGCGGATGAAGTGGCTTCCATGTACGCGGGTATGGATCTGAAAAAGTATTTCTGATGCAGGACGTAAAGTTCAATAAGTTCCTGATATCGCTCAACGCGCTTATTCCGTTAGCGTTTCTGTTGGTGGATGGGTCTCGCGGCAAACTTGGAGCGAACCCGATCGAATTCTTTTTACGAACCACCGGAGTGCTCACGCTGGTTTTCGTAATCATCACTCTCTCGGTAACGCCGCTTAGAAAAATATTCGGCTGGAACGCGCTGATCAAGTACAGAAGAATGCTCGGGCTGTACGCATTTTTTTACGGGCTTGTCCACCTTATTACCTACAGTATTTTTGACAAGAGCTTTGATATCGCAGCGATAGTTGGCGATGTTTGGCAACGTCCTTTTATTGCGATCGGCATGCTCGCATTCGCGATGCTTGTTCCGCTCGCGGTCACGTCGACCAACGGCTGGGTCAAACGTCTCGGCGGAAAAAACTGGTCACGCCTGCACAAGCTGAGCTACCTGATCGCGGTCCTTGGTGTGATCCACTTTTGGATGATCGTAAAATCAGACGTATTTTATCCGGCTTTGTTTGGATTGGTGGTATTGCTTCTGTTGGGCTATCGAATTATTGGAAATCGAATGTCGGCCCCGGCGAGAACCAGAAAGGAAACTGCTGCCTAGGAAAACTATCGGCGCGAATCGAATTTCCGCCGGTAGTCCTGCCCGTTGACCTCGATGGTTTTGCACATTTCGAATAGACGCGAGCGAAGGCGCACACCGATCCGATCTTCGAGCATTTCCTCGCGGTCACTTTGGCGTTCGTCGGAATAATTGGTCGTGAAGATCGTGGCTTTTTTTTCGTTGTACCGAGTGTTGATGATGTGAGCCATCGTGTCCTTGACCCAATCGGTTGGCTTCGACGCACCAAGCTCATCCAGAACGAGTACGTCGGCATGCAACACCGGTGCGAGCACAGCGAGTTCGGATGTTTTAGTGTTGTTATTGTAGGAGTCCTGAATTTCCTTAAGCAGCGAGCCAAACTCGTAGAAGAGACAGCTAAATCCGCGTTCGAACAATCCTTTCAAGATCGACACGGCAAGGTGTGTTTTTCCGACGCCGACCGAACCGATAAATAGAAGTCCACGGTCCACAGCCGGATATTCCATGGCAAACTGCGTTGCGAGACGCAGTGCCTTTACCTGGCTCGGATCTGATGGCAAATAGCTGTTAAAGTGACAACCGGCATAGCGTTTGGGAAGTTTTGCCTTCTCAAACTGTCCGCCATCCGTTCTTTGTTTCTGGCAAACACAAACCCTCGCGCCCTTACCTGAGATTATTTCCATACCCGAACCAAAACATACCGGACAGGCGTCATCGATCTCATCGATAGAGTTGGCCGCGGGCACTGCACTCAAGGACGTTTTTGCTTGTTCAGTTGGCATGAAGATCGGAGAAGTTGAAAGGATTATATCACTCGGAATGAGTGACGCAAGTTTTGTAATTTTACCGACGGATTTACTCCGTCAAAGTGATGGCGGAGCAATATCGAACTAGCAGGCGTGTGCTATATTTACGTTTTCGTGATGGTTTTACATATGGGTTTACTAGGAAATTTGTTGCTTAAGCTCGGCCTGGCGGATCATAGCATCGAGAGAACGGCGATCAGCGTCTTCCTTCTTGACGACGATCGGCGCAGACATCGGTGGTTCGAAGAGCGCTTCGCCGGCGACGAGCTCGACATCGCGGAGACGGTTGAGGATGCGAAGAAGTTTTTGGCGGAAGGGAACTACGACGCGATCTTTCTCGATCACGACCTCTTGCCGCATCATTATGAAACGAACGATCATGATGACTACGCGAATACCGGTTATGCAATAGCCGAATTTTTGCGTGAACGGGCTGATCTGCAGCGGGCTGCGACCATCATCGTCCACACACGTAATGCTGACGCAGCGATCCCGATGGTGCAGAAACTAAGAGAAACGGGACGCAACGTAGAGTACGTGGCTTTCCCCATGCTCGACCTTAAGATAAAGAATTATTGGAAACGGTAGGACGCGGAGGAGCAGAAATGACCCGACTTCCGCCGCGAGAGCGTCGATGGTCATTATCTTGTATCCGCATCGGGGCGAGAATCTACAATCCGGCGAGGTCCCACTTCTTCTTCACGTCGATAATCAGATCGGCAACTTTGTCCGTTACCTTCTTGTAGTATTCATCGGCTTTTTTCTGATCAAACTTCGGATAGCCCTGGCCTTTCTGATATAGGCCGATCGAGGAAGGAAAGGGAACGGCCGACCAGGTGCCGGGCGCGGGATATGCGGTGGCTAAGTCGGCAGAATATCTTTCGGGATGAACAAGGCTCGCATCGATCGCCTGTATGAATGCCGTTTCATTCAAGCCCGCGTGACCGCCGTCTTCACCGAATACGGCCTTCGTTTCGTCGGAGGCAAAAGACCACCAGTTGATGACCAGGGTCCGCACTTTTTTCTCAACCGCGACTTCTGCTGCGACCGATTGCAGAACGGCCGTTTGTGCGCCGCCATGACCATTGAGGATGATGATGTTACGAAAGCCGTTCTTCGCGAGGCCTTCGAGGATCTGCTTTACGAATGGGCGATACGCGGCTTCAGTGATCTGGAACGCACCGGGATAGGCTTCCATCGAGCCGGTGATTCCGTACGACAGCGTCGGCGCGATCATCGCGTTCGTCCGCCGTGCAATCGTTTTTGCCATCGCGGTCGGAGCCGTATTATCGGCGCCGTTGTTTATGACGCCGTGGGGCTCAAGCGTTCCGGTCGGAAGCAGAACCGTATCGACTTTTGCGGGAACGGTTTCCTTGAATTCCATCCAATTGATCCGGTCCATCTCACGAGTCGAAACAACATCGCGGTTCTGCGACAACAACGTGGAAACGCACGAAATCGAGATCACAAGAGTTAGAAGTAGCTTCATAGTTTCTCCGCAAGTATCTTTCTCAAGTTACTCACGTTCTCCCTCATCCTTAAGATATTTCTTGCCCTTAAGTTTGTCAGGCAATAAGTCATCCGCTTCCGGGTACATTTCATATCCTTTACCATAGCCGAGGCCCTTCATAAGTTTTGTCGGAGCATTTCTAAGATTCATCGGCACAGGTAGATTTCCAAATCTTTTTGCGTCTTCCATCGCTTCACCGATGGCATCGCAAGACCTCCGGTCTTTTGGTGCGTTTGCCAGGTACGCGACGCCTTGCGCGAGATTCAACAGGCATTCGGGTAACCCGATGGTTTCCACCGCCCGAAACACCGCATTCGCGACGACGAGTGCCGTCGGCTGTGCGAGGCCGATATCCTCGGATGCGAAGATCACCATCCGCCGGGCGATGAATTTCGGGTCTTCGCCGGATTCGATCATCCGCGCCAGATAATACATTGCAGCATCCGGCCTGCTCGCCCTCATCGACTTGATAAATGCGCTGATTACGTTGTAATGCTCGTCACCTTTCTTATCGTACCGGAGAAATCTTGACTGTAGAGCTTCCTTCAACGTCTCGATCGTCACCTTGTCGTACAGCCGCGCGGTGTTCTCGATCATCGTCAAAGCCTGGCGTGCATCGCCGTTAGCCATTTCAATCAGCCACGCTCGGGCCTCTTTGGTCATTTTGTAACCCGTACGGTCAACTATCGCCGCCATGTCGACATCGGACAGTTCCTCCAGAACAAAGACCCGGAGGCGTGAGAGAAGAGGGGCGATAACTTCGAAGCTTGGATTTTCAGTCGTCGCGCCGATCAGCACGAGGTCGCCGCTTTCGACGTACGGCAAAAGAAAATCCTGCTGGGCTTTGTTAAAACGGTGGATCTCGTCGAGGAAAAGCACGCGTGCGATCAGCCGTGGTTCGCGCTTGTCGATAAGCTTGCGAATATCGTCCTTACCGGCGGAGACCGCGGAGAGTTCGTGAAACTCCGCGTTGATCGCATTCGCGTAGATGCGCGCGAGTGTGGTCTTTCCAGTTCCCGGCGGTCCCCAAAGCAGGAATGAGAATACGTGGCCTTGTTCGATCGCAAGGCGCAAGGGTTTGCCCTCGCCGACAAGGTGCTCTTGTCCTGCAAATTCACTTAGATCGCGCGGCCTGATTCGGTTAGCAAGAGGTTCCATCTTTTGCGATGGAAATAGTATAGAACAACGTGGCGGCGTATTGCGGCTGACCGAGTGAGATTCGAGGCCCCGAAGAAGATTGAAAAATAACTCTGAGTGTATCCGACAGTACAGACGGTGAATTTTCGTCTGCTATAGTTCCTCTGCGTCGAGAAACGTCGCGCGACGCTGGGTAATGCGATACGTTGACAACGTCTTTCTGACAGAGAATCGAAATTTTTTGCAACTTTCCTTTACGGAGGGCGTGATTGAACCTAATTGATAACGGAATCATAGAATAAATCCTCCTCTAGGTTCCTTTTGCCGTCCGGTGTTGACACAGCAGCACCGGACTTTTTTGTCCGGAACCTGAGCGGAACAAAAGGGACGGAGGTTTATTCGTTTTATTTAAAGCCGAGGACACGTCCGACGGCGGAGATGAAATCCTCTTTTTCAGCGGGTTTTGTGACGTAGGCGTTCGCCCCAGCGGCGAGGAACTGCATCATGTCGCGAGTATCGCGGTCGTCATCACAGCACGGTAGGGTTTCGAATCCGTCCCAGCTATTTTAACTTCCAGTCATACTCTTTTTTGATCACTTTATAACAAGAGCAGGCAGCGCGTTCCAGTTGTTTCCGGTTCTTGATCTTCATACTGCCTCGAACATAACAGATAAGACCTTTCTCCTGGAGTGCACCTGCCGCTATGTTGACCCCCTCTCGGCGAACACCGAGCATACTCGAAAGAAAGTCCTGTGTGATCTGAAATTCACGCGAGTGCATCCGATCCTGTGTCATCAGCAGCCAACGAGCCAATCTCTTGTCGATGCTATGGAATTGATTGCACGCAGCGGACTGTGAGATCTGTGTGAATAACGAGTGCATGTAGCGAAGCAGGACTGCACGCAGCGAGGCACTTTCCGCGGCATATTTCTTGAAATCTGCGGCTTTCATTCGCAGTGCTAATCCCGCCCCCTGGACCAAGGCCAGCGTCGACGACGTACTCACGAGCATAAAGAGCGGCAATCCAGCCATTCCTTCGTTACCCACAATGCCGACCTCTGTCGAATTATGGGCGTCCACCACCGACAAAAGCGAAATGATTCCACTTTCCGGGAAGTATACATGGCGGATTTTATCGTTGGCTTGATAAAGAACCTTCTTATAAACCAACTCAACGCGTTCGAGTAGAGGAGAAAGAGTTCGGAATTCGCCCGCGGGTAAGGCCGCAAGCAAGCGGTTTTCAGGAACAGTCGGAATGGCCATGGTCTTCTTCATTTGGTCTCGTTGTGAAAACAACAGACGGCAAAGAGGAAGCTATAGGGTCAGTCCCAATGTCGAATGATGAATTTGGAAAGAACTAGTGACTACCCTAAAGATAGCACGCTTAGACTCGAGATGATGCAGGTATCAATTAAAGGTTCGCGAGATGCCTCGTCCGAGCAGCCTATTGTATTCGGCATTGACGATCGCATAGCACTCACACGACGCGGGAGACATTCTGAACCGTGTGCGATATCACACACATAGGAGTTGTGATTTCACAATATGACCAAGTGTTGGTCCAATCAAGTCGTTCAAGTAAGATTTCAAGATTTATTTTACGAGGGCAGGGTTAGCCTGCGGCCACTTCGCACTCGTTTTACCCACGGACTCCAGATTTGATCAGTACGACGCGGTATCTGAGTTATACCGAATGGGTTCGGCGCCGATGAAGTTTGCCCGCGAAGCCGGTCACAACGATTTTGATGCTAGCAACGAAAGACTTATCTAGCCGACTTTTGCACTCGCGGCTTGTCCGATGCAGTGTTTTCGATTGAAAAGATCTATGCGTCGTAATAGAATCGCGAGAGTTTTGGAGTTCCGAGTTACAATAATCCAGCCCGCTGCGGACCGATGAAAATAAGTAACCTGTCTGTCTTTCGTCTTCGTGTTTCGCTCGCGCTCTGCTTTCTCACCATAATTTTCGCGTCTGAAATTTTCGGTCAAAACCGCAGCACGATATCCGGTCATGTTTTTGGGCCGGGCCGGAGCCCGCTCGGACAGATGGCGGTTGAACTTCGGAACGATTTCAACAGTGTCATCGCTCGAACGAGAACGAACGGGTCAGGCCAGTTCGTTTTTTTTGGAGTGCCAAGCGGACGCTTCACGATAACGATCTTGCCGCTCGGCACAAATTTTGAAGAGCAGTCTCAGAGCATCGAGATCGCCGGAACGGGCGCAAGGGGACAGCCCCTTTCGGAAAACGCGCAGGTCGACTTCTATCTAAAACCGAGGAAAAGCCCCGACGCGGTGGCTGACAACGAGGTGGTGTTTGCACAGGAAGTTCCGGATGCGGCAAAGAGGATTTATGAAAATGCGATAGCAGATCTGGAGAGCAAGCGAACGGGACAGGGTGTAGCCGGACTCAAACGAGCGATCGAAATATTTCCAACTTATTTTCTTGCCCTTCAGCGGCTCGGTGCCGAGCAGTTACATCAGGAAGAATATTCGGACGCGACCAACTCTTTCCGGGCAGCACTCGCGGTAAATCAGAGATGTTTCCCATGTTGGCACGGGCTAACCTTCGCGAACTTTACATTGAAAGACTGGAACGCTGTGATCGAAAGCGCGGGAAAGGCCCTGGAGCTGGATAAGAATTCGATTTCCACTTTGACCCTGCTCGGTATCTCCCAGAGATCACTGCAGCGTTACGAAGAGTCGGAGAAGTCATTGCTGAAGGCGAAAAAGATCGACGCCGGCAAGACTCCGGAGATCTATTGGAACCTTGCCCTGCTTTACGCATACAACCTCAAAAAGTATCAGGAGGCAGCGGATGCTCTCGAGCTCTATCTCAAGGCGAATCCCGACATCCCCGATACGACCAATATAAAAAAAGTGATCAAACGGCTTCGCGAAAATCGCCCCCCGACCGATTGATTGGCGGTGCGTAGCAAGCGCGAGGCAAGAATAAAAAAGGCGACCCTTTTTCTGGATCGCCATTTCAAAATATTTTGGTGGCCAGGGACGGGGTCGAACCGCCGACACGCGGATTTTCAGTCCGCTGCTCTACCAACTGAGCTACCTGGCCAATATCAATTTCACGTGCCGCAAGAGCAAGTTAAACAGTCTAGATAACCGATTTCACGATGTCAAATGTTTGAAGAATTAGGCGAGGGAGAAGTTTCTTTTCCGATAGGCCCGGCGAAAATGCTGTTGACATCTCGCGCTCTAAGCCTATAATCACTCTTTAGTAGTTGCTAGCCTATGGCATCTACTTACCTTCCGAATTCCGTTTGATACCTGCCCGTGCCGGTTTGAACGCCGTCGCTGTCCCCCAGGGACGCAACATTCAAGCCGGCACAGCTATTTTAAATTGAAGGGGTTTTTAAAAGTGATGTCGAAAGTTACATTCAGTATCGTTCTTTTATCTTTAGCGACGTTTGTCACAGCGTGCGGATCTAGTGATTCGAACGCGAATGTTAATACAAATCAAGGGGCGGGTATCGGTAACGTTACCGTCGACGCAAACAATTTGCCGGAAGGACTGTCGACCAGTCCGATCGCGCCGTCGGCGAATACAACACCCGGCATTCCCGACCCGAAGGCTGCGAACAGCGTTCAGAAGGGTGCGACACCGACGCCCGGCATTCCGGATCCCGCGACTCTCAGAAAGCCGTTCAAACCCGGAGCAACACCTACACCTGGAATTCCCGATCCGGAAACTTTGCGAAAGCAGATGCAGCGGCAAATGAATGTCAACGCACCGCCGCCGACGGCCGGAGATTCGATGATGATGAAAAAGAAACCGACTCCGAAGCCGCAATAAAACAAATGGGCTGGCCGACATGGCCAGCCCTTTTTTTATGCCTGTGCGCTTTCGGATTTCTCCGCCGGGACAAGTCCGAGGAACACTTTGACATCGTGCTCGATCCGATTCCGGAGCTCAGTATTTTCCTTAAGCAGATTCTTCACATTCTCGCGTCCCTGTCCGAGACGCTCGCCTTTGTACGAGAACCACGCACCGCTCTTTTCGACAACATTATTGTTCGATGCGAGATCGATCAGATCGCCCTCGCGCGAGATACCTTCGCCGTACATGATATCGAATTCGGTCTCGCGGAACGGCGGCGCGCATTTGTTCTTCACAACTTTTACGCGGGTCCGATTTCCGACCATGCGGTCACCGTCCTTGATCGCGCCGATGCGGCGAATATCCAGACGGACACTAGCATAAAACTTCAGAGCCTTGCCGCCAGATGTCGTCTCCGGTGAACCAAAGAAAACGCCGATCTTTTCACGCAGCTGGTTGATGAAAATAAAAGTCGTCTTTGAGCTGGATACGATCGCTGTCAGTTTTCTCAAAGCCTGCGACATTAATCGCGCCTGCAAGCCGGGAAGCGAATCACCCATCTCACCGTCGAGCTCGGCCCGCGGAACAAGGGCCGCAACCGAATCGATGACGATCACATCGACGCTGTTCGAACGGACAAGTGTTTCGGCGATCTCGAGCGCCTGTTCGCCCGAGTCCGGCTGGGATATCAGCATATCCTCGATGTTCACGCCGAGCTTTCCGGCGTAGTCCGGATCCATTGCGTGTTCGGCGTCGATATACGCCGCGATGCCGCCAGCCGCCTGAGCGGATGCGACAACCTGCAGAGCGAGTGTCGTCTTGCCCGAACTCTCCGGTCCATAGATCTCGATGATCCTTCCACGCGGCATTCCGCCAACACCGATAGCTGCGTCGAGGCTTAGACAATTCGTCGAGATCGCACCGATCTCTTCGTGCGGCCGATCGCCAAGACGCATTATCGATCCCTTGCCGTATTTCTTCTCGATCTGCTGTAATGCAGACTCGATCGCCTTTGCTTTATCCATAAACTTTTGCCTCCAAGGAACCTACTGACTACCAAGATTGATGACTTCCAGTTAGAACTCGTAGAGTCTAACACAGATGAAAGCGTGTTGCATAGCTGAAACACACCACTTTTTATTCTTTCGAAAGCGGAGTAAATGGCACGGGAGAAACTGGTATGGTTTCGGGAGACAGTTTATTTGAAACGAATCGCAAGAGCAAGCACATTCCTAACGGTTGGGACGTTACGAACCCAACTTAATCGGTTATACTTTCGCCTTGAATACGTTCGGCCTATCCTCGTCCAACTAACAACACACTGCGATGATATCGACCGGAAACTATTGAGCAGTCGGTGACAGCGATTCGATACGAATGTTATGAGTCTTGCGAACATTGTCGGGCAGACGCTCGATAGTAAATACAAGATCGAACGTGAGCTCGGTCGGGGCGGTATGGGGACGGTGTATCTTGCGACGCATCTTGGTACCGAGCGCCCGGTCGCGGTTAAGGTCATCGCGCCGCAATTCATGGAACGGCCCGAATTTGTCGAACGTTTTCGACGCGAGGCGCGGGCGGCGGGACGGCTCCGTCATCCGAATGTCGTGAATGTTACGGACTTCGGTTTCGCGGAAACCTCGGACGGCCGTGCGGCTTACCTCGCAATGGAGTATCTCGACGGCTGCACGCTTGGCGAGATCCTGGAAGAAGAGAAAAATCTTCCGGTCGGATGGACGCTCGACATTCTCGAACAGGTTTGTTCCGCAGTTCACGAAGCCCACGAGCAGGGAATTATCCATCGCGATCTTAAGCCCGACAATATTTGGCTCGAGCCGAATCAGCGCGGCGGCTACACCGTCAAGGTACTCGATTTCGGTATCGCAAAGCTCGAGGAACACACGCCCAACGATGATGGCGACGCCTTAGACATCTCTGTCGCTCCGAATCCGACCTATTACCAGGGCAGCAATCAGACAGTCGTTGATCATGAAGGCGATGCCACCATTCATGACAGCGTTTCGGCGACGCTCATTCTGCAGTCGGCAACTATCGCACAACCTTCGAAGTCGGACGAAGCTCGGACGGCGATCCTTCCACTCGCCGCACCAGTCGGGGATCAGGACACGATCGGGACCCGACTGATTCCCGAAAGCGGCGAGAATGTCGGCGGCGGATCTTCAACCAGTGCTGACCTGACCCGTGTCGGTGCCGTGATCGGTACTCCGCTCTACATGTCGCCCGAGCAATGCCGCGGCGAACGCCTCGACGCACGTTCGGATATCTACAGTCTTGGGGTGATCGCGTATCAGATGTTGTCGGGCAAGACGCCATTCGCCGGTGAATTCACATACGTGATGGAGGCTCACAAGACGTTGCCCGTCCCGCCCCTCGATGCAAAAAAGGTACGCAAGAAATTGAAACGCGTGATCGGCACCGCCCTTGCTAAACGTCCGGATGAGCGTCCGCCGACAGCCGAGGCGTTCGCTAGCTCGCTGCGTTCGCGGTCCGAGGGAATTTTCGGCCTGTTGCGTCGAGCGGGCATGATCTACACGGAGTATCTTCCGAAATTTATTGGCATCACGATATTCCTTTTCCTTCCATATATCTTGTTTTCGCTCGCGACGATCGCGGCGAACGTGATCTTTATCGCCGAGTATCCGGAGGCTGAGACTACGACCGCCTGGAAAATTATCTTGGGACTATTCACATTACTGAGCACGTTTGCGGCGTTCTTTTGTGGATACCTAGCAATTGGGACGATAACGTGGATGGTAAATCAGATCCTTGCGCTTCCGTTGCGCCCGGTCCGGATGCGGCCGGCACTTCGGGCGACATGGGAAAATTGGAAGGGCCTGGTCGGTACCGGCATTCTGTCGACGCTGCTTACCTTTCTCGGCTACGCATTGTGCGTTATTCCCGGACTTGTCCTTTCCGTGACCCTCGCACTTGTGGCTCCGGTTGTAATGATGGAAAACTTGCGCGGATTTGCGGCGATGAAGCGTTCGAAAGCTCTTGTAATGCGTTCGCTGGGAACTACGGTGGCGGCAGTCGCTTTGTTATTTTTTGTGCCGTTGGCAATCGGCGGCCTCACAGGCGGGATCGTTGCCCTGGCCGTCAAGCAGTTTGCTGAGGCAAGCGAGAAGATCACCACGGCGGTCAACACCGAAGATACGGATACTCCTCCCTCGACCGAGACTGAGCAGCCGAAAGATCACAATATAACGGTGAGTGTCGGCTCGGGTCGCGGTGTCCGCATCACGCCGGACGCGCCGGATGCGTCGAATTCTATGATCCGGCGGATCGCGGGCGTCGCTCGCGAAAGCCTAACGACACTGCTCATGCTCCCGATACAGATCCTTTTGACGTCGCTATCGTCGATCATCATTGCCCTGCTCTATCTGAAGACTCGCCAGGCCGGAGGCGAGAACCTCCAGGATTTGTTCATTCAGTTTGAGGAAACCGAGCATCCAAGAAAAAAGTGGCAGGAGCGAGTGCGAAACCGTCTCATACAATCCGGACGCATTACGAGTCGCCCTTAACAATGAAAACCTCAGTTCTAAATCTCGCACTCTCCGCCATCGTTGTACTCATCGCGTCGACGTATGTTTCGGCGCAGTCATTCACTCGCGAGTTGAAGTTGGGCGAAGGCGGATCGATCACGGTAGTAAATCTGACGGGCCGTGTCGAAGTACTTGCGCGGCCTGACAGTACAAGCGTGCAGCTGACAGCTACTTCGAATAGTCCGATCGCTGAGACCGACCTGAAGATCGACGCGGGCGGAAGTCTTCGGATCGAAACGCTGGCCGCCGCAGGGAGTAAGCGCATCGATCTTTCGCTTTCCGTGCCCGAGCGAGCGAAGCTGAAGATCGAAACGCGCGAAGGTGAGATCCGTGTGTCGGGCGATGTCCAATCGTTCGAAGCAAAGACTGATACGGGGACGATCGCGGCGGACGTACCCGTGGACGATCTGAAATACGATTTCTTTTGGACGGCCTCGCGCCCGAGATACTTGAGCGACATCGAGCTTAACAAGGTGAAAGAAAAGTCCGGCGGGAAGTTTCAGCTAAAAGGAAAGTACGAAAGCGACGCGGAGAGTGAGGGACGCGGCGACGCGGGGAAGGGAAGTCAGGAGACCAGAGACGGGAGACAAGAGTCAGAACGCGAAGCGGTAGCAACCGGGGACCCTTCCGGAACTACGTCAGAAGGTAAAGACAAGAAAAAGAAAGAGCGCTCGACATCTGTCGAGCTCGCCTTCACGACCGCACGGGGGATCGTCCTGCTAAATATTCCGCCGAATGAGGTTTCCAGCGACCTGCGCGAGCGTCCTCTGACAAACGCGGCAAAGGCGATAATCCGCAGCGGCGACATCGGTTTAATGGATTCGATCCGTCGCGCGAGCCCGAAATATTTTGGCGAGTATTCGCGAACATTGCCTCCCATGCGACGCGAGCCGACCCTCACTACACGGGCGATGCAGGCCGACGTGCCCGGCGACACCGTCAAACAAGCCGTCGTTCGCGTGACCGATATGTACAACCGTTCGATCGCCGATCTGAAACCGTCGGATTTCACCGTCGCTGAAAATGGAGCGCCGCGCGAGATCCTGTCCCTTGGGCCGCACACTGCGCCCGTCAATCTCGTTCTGCTGCTCGACGTTTCGGGCAGCGTCGAGAATTACGTTAACTTCATTCGCAAGGCTGCCCGCGCGTTCATCGACACCGCTCGTCCCGAAGACCGCATATCCCTGATTCTTTTCAATGACGATGTAAAGGTTCTCTCTGGATTCTCGACGAACAGGACGCAGCTCTCGGAAAGCCTCGACTCGTTTGACGCCGGCGGTGCGACCGGCTATTACGATGCCGTCGCCTTTACTCTCGCTGAGACATTGCGACCTCTCAAAGGCGAACGCACCGCGATCGTTGTCCTGACCGACGGCGACGACAATCGCTCGTTCCTCTCGTTTGAATCGCTCATCGGAGCGATTGAAGAAAGCGGCGCACTAGTCTATCCGCTCTACGTACCGTCAGCCTTGATCGCGGCGGGCGAGAACAACAATCCCGATAAAGGGATCGATCCGCTCCGCACGCGCTACATGACTCTTTCCGCCCGCGCAGAGGGCGAAGGCGAACGGCTCGCGAAAGTGTCTGGTGGTGTTTATTATCCGATCACACAGCTCTCGCAGATCCAGAAAGCATATGACGACATCGTCGCGCAGATCCGCACCGCATACACCGTTACGTTCAGATCGGGGTTCGCCGCCGATCCGGACAACCGTCCGTCGCCGCGTCTAAAGATTCGCGTCGGCAAACCGAATGCATTTGTGCAGGTGAATTCCGTCAGTGTAAGCCAGAAATGATGGATCCTAGGAATGCGTCACAGCCGCTGAACGCCGACGACTATCGTCTTTCAAACTTCTTCGCGCTCTCCTGCATCATCTCGTCAAACCTCTTCCAGCCCATCTTGAGACCGTACGTTGTCCCCTTCGGAAACCACACGACGGAACCGTTCGAAACAGCGAGCGTTCCGAGGATCGAGCGATCGCGCCTTACGACAAATTCGACGTCCGCTTTGCCAAGCGATCGCTGCGGAATGTTGAATGAAACATCGTGGACTGCCATTTAGTTCTCCTTCATGTGTTTCGGTTGCTCTACGCAAGCTGTCAGGGATTCCTATTGACGTTAGCATCGCGATCACCGCGCCGCAAAATGTGCCTTACCTTAACGCCGGGAGCCGGACGAGCGTAACTAATATTCACCACGCGACGAGATCGTCGGTGCGGGGCATGTCAAATATGGGCGAACAAAAAGAATGGCCTGAGATCTCTCAGGCCAAAATAAGAGGAGGGATTGCCCCCGAAAACTCGCAGCATTTGCTGCCCTTCCCATCGTTCGTAAATCACCTCAAGGAGTTAGTTCGAAGCAATTGTCCATTTACGGAATGGAGTCAGGATATCGCAGCCGGAGACCCGCGTCTGTGCGAAACCGCACGCACCAAAAAAAAATATTCCCATGTGTTCTCCAAAATAATCCGCAAGATTTAGAATTCTGAATTCTGATCCAATAAAAAAGGCACCCGATCTTTTGATCGAGTGCCGCGGTGTGGGTGGGATGTTTTAGAATTACCGATTGAGGATCGAGCCTAATATGCTCGTAAGAATATTAGTCGAGACTCCCGACCGCGATCCGTAACGCGATGTCCGGTTGTAGCCGTCCTGGTATCCGCGCTGGAATCCCTGCTGATAGTACTGTTGATACTGACCGCCCTGACCATAACCCTGGTTGCGATAGCCGTCGTTGGAATATCCGCCTCGGTTTCCGTACTGGCGAGCTCTCTGACCTTCGCGATAGCCAGCCTGATAACCTTGATTTACGGCCTGTCTGAGCGCTTCCGTATTGCGGTTCTGGTTGCCGTAGTAGCCGTCGTTGTTGTTGTAGCGGTCGTCGTTATATCCACCGTTGTAATAGCCGTCGTTGCGTTCATAACGCTGATGCTGCCTCACTGCGCGTCGCTCATCCTGCTGATGACGCCGCAGCTCGGCCGAATTCCGGTAGCGGTCGCGTTCGTGCTTTTGGTGACGCTTTAGAGCACGCTTTTCCTGCTTGCGGTGGCTTTTATGATCATCGCGGCCCTGACTGTAATAACGGTCGTCCTGATCGTAGTAACCACCCTGAGCATTCGCAGTAAAGGTACCCGCCAGAATGACTGCAGCTCCTATCAATCCGATTCCGAAAGCATTTTTCATTGTTCTTACCATTTTAATATTCTCCATAAATTCCTATTTTGAACCGCTTTTGACCAGAGAAGGCGCTTCGGTTAATGAAATCAGCTGGCCTTATACCCCTAAAGTTGGCAATCAACGTGCCGAGCGTCTATCAGCTGGAATGCTAGTGAAATCGAGATCGGGCTGGGTGATCGAGTACGGTATCGTATGCAAGCGCACGATGCGGAGTACTGAGTGCGGAGTGCGGAGTGCGGAGTGCGGAGTGCGGAGTGCGGAGTGCGGAGTGCGGAGTGCGGAGTGCGGAGTGCGGAGTGCGACTGACCACCGACCACTGACCACCGACCACCACCACCGACCACTGACCTCGCTACTTCCGATCGCAGAGCTCCCGATACTTACAAGTCCTGCAAAAATTCACCATCGGGGTCATTTCGAATTGTTCTTTGGGTAATGGAATGTTCAGCTCAGGGACTTCGCAGAATTGGTACATTGCGTCGGTCTGTTCGCGGACGCGCGTCGCGAAGTCATCGATGTCGTATTCATTGAGGACGACGGTGGTCTCTTTATACGCGGGAAGCAGGTAGGCGACGGTCGTTGAGATCGAAGAGTAGTCGGTGCCGAACTGAAAGTTTGCCCAGCCGGCGTAGCCGCGAAGCTGGATGCTGTGTTTCGCGTAGTCTTCTTTTCCGGTTTTCCAGTCGATAATGTGCAGTCGGTCTCCGACGGGAAACAGAAAATCGACTTTGCAATACGCTTTCTGGTTATCGATGCGGCATTCGCCGTACCTGTTGTTGTCTTCGAACTCGATGATCCAGTCGTCCTTTGAAACCAGAGCCTCTTCGAACAGCCACTGCAGACGATCGCTCTCAAGAAAGTTTTTCATCGCGGCCATGACCGGTTGGAAGATCTCCGTGTCGAAGTCGATCGCTTCGCGCCGGCCGTAATATACGTCCTCGAATTTCTTTTCCTTGCAGACGTCGAATGTCAATCGCCGCGCGTACTCGTAAAACTTTTCGCGATCGATCTCGCCGGCTGACTTCTGAAGGCGGCTGAGCAATGCCTGGATCAATTTGTGACTGATGTTGCCGATCTCGAGCGGGACGGTGGTGAGATCCTTAAGGAGGGCGATCTTTGCAACGTTCTCGATGTCGCGCTTGCGGTAGTACTCGTAGTAATACTTTCGCTTGCACTGCTGAAAAGTGTTGTGCCGCGAATACGACCACCCGAGGATGTCTGTAAATTCGAATTTGCGTAGACGTTTATAGTATTCGGACATGGGTTCAGGCGTGAGGAATCAAATTAACACGAGAAGCGGAGGGTTGTCATTCGTCCTTCGTCCTTGGTTATTTCTTGTTTCGTGTATTCCGAGTTCTGATTTCTGATTAGAGATTTTAGATAATTTCAGATCTCAAATTTCAAATTTCAAATTTCAAATTCCGATTTCAGATCTCCAATTTCAAATTTCAAATTTCAAATTGCGCATTTCTACCACTGACCACCGACTACTGCGTGTATTTCTCGGTTACCTGACGGAAGTGGTAACCCATCGCGGCGAGCGTCAGGCCGTGCGCGAAGTCGCGTGTGTGATGGCGGAGGAGCTGATAGAAATAATTCCAGAACTCGCAACGTGCGGCGTCTCGCACGCCGAGCGTTAGGACGATGTTGAAAAAGGCGCGCAGATCGTCGCGCAGGCTTACCTGGCGCGGCTCGATGCGGTTTTGGTGAAAGCGTGAAAGGCAATCCAGAGCCCGCTTATAGTATTCTTTCGGGCTGTAGATGTTCCTGACGACCTTCTTATAGCCTTCGACCAACCGGTCCACATCCATCCGCGGAACAAAATTCATTGTGCAATCGGTGTTGTTGCCCGTCGAGACATCTATCAGTCGCCCCTCTTTCTCCAGACGCCGCCACAATTGCGTATCCGGCAGAGCGGTGAGCAGCCCGACCATCGCGAGTGGAATGCCACTTTCGCGAATGAACCGCATCTGGAGCTCGAAAATGTTCTCTGGGTCGCTGTCAAAGCCGATGATAAAACCGGCCATCACCTCCATGCCGTAGCCTTGTATCTTGTGGATCGATTCGAGCAGATCGCGGCGTGTGTTCTGGCCCTTCTGAGCTTCCTTCAAACTTTCCTCGACCGGCGTTTCAATGCCGAGAAAGACGCGGCGAAAACCCGCGTCTTCCATTTGCTGAAGCAACGCATCGTCTTCGGCGAGGTTGACGCTTGCTTCGGTGATGAACGAAAACGGAAATTGGTTCTCACGCGACCACTCGATCAGGTCGGGCATGAACAGACGGACATTTTTCTTATTTCCGATGAAATTGTCGTCGACGATAAAGACAAGGCCGCGCCAGCCGGTGGCTTTCAGTGCGTCAAGCTCGGCCAGCATCTGCTCATTCGATTTTGTACGCGGCACGCGGCCGTAGATCTCGATGATGTCACAAAATTCGCAATTGAACGGGCAGCCTCGCGAATACTGTACGTTCATCGCGCTGTAATGCTTTGGATCCATCAGTGAAAAATCCGGTATGGGAGTATTTGTAAGTGCCGGCCGCTCGTCGGCCTGGTAGATCCGGCGGGCGATGCCGAGCTCGAGGTCGTTGATAAATTCCGGAAGCGTCGCTTCGGCTTCGCCGATAAATATATGATCGGCGTCCGGCATTCGTTCCGAGCTTGTCGAAACGTACGGACCCCCGACGACTATCATCTTTCCCATCTTGCGACAAAGGTCGACGACATGCTCCAGCGATTCGTTCTGGACGATCATTGCGCTGACGAAGATCATGTCGGCCCATTCGATATCGTCGGGCCACAGCGTCTCGACGTTCATATCGACGAGCCGTCGCTCCCAATCTTTCGGCAGCATCGCGGACACGGTGAGCAGGCCAAGCGGCGGAAACGCGGCCTGTTTGCCCTCAAACTTCAGAGCATGTCGAAAGCTCCAGTACGTGTCCGGAAATTCCGGATAGACGAGCAGTACTTTCATCATGTTTTCAGACTAGCCCTTGAGGCGGTGCGAGGCAAGAAGTTTTTCGCCGATTACGAAAGAAATACAAGACAGGGACGAGGGACAAGGGACAAGGGACAAGCGACAAGAGACAGGAGACACGAGACAGGAGACAGGAGAGTTGGGACCTGGGACTTCGGTCTTGGTCTTGGTCTTGCTCGATGCAACATTAACCGCGAGCAAAGCGTAACCGTATCGGAAAGACTCACCAAAGGACCAAGGACCATTATGTTTTGTCCGAAATGCGGATCGCAGAATGCCGACGGAACAAAATTCTGCCGCGGGTGCGGTGCGGACGTTAGCAATGTGCTCGCGGTGGTCGACGGAAAACCTACCGCCCTGCCAGCGTTAGCCGAAAAACACATCGAGCTTTATGCATCGGGATTGAGGGGTTTAATCGTCGGTATCGGGTTCTTTCTTGTTGCTGGCCTGGCGTTTGCGATGTCGATGCGGTTCGCCGTGTTGGGCATCTTCGCGCTCTTCTTCGCGTCCTTTTTTCTCGGAACGGGAATCGCGCGTCTGTTTCAAGCCAGGGCGCTAAGACGTCTGCGCGAACCTGACGCGGAAGAACCCCATCCCTCTCTGCCGAGCGGTGAGCCCGATTACATCAAACCCTCACGATCTATCTACGAAACGGATGATCTGGTCGAAACGCCCCGAAGCGTTACAGAGCATACGACTACTCATCTGAAGATGGACGAGTAGGAGGGACAAGGGACAAGGGACTTGGGACTTGTCCTTTATCCCCTTGCCAACAGCAAACCGGCGAGAGCGGCCAGGATGCAAAGGACAAAGCTGGTGAGCGAATAGGCGGCGAAGGTTCCGTAGTTTTTGTCTAGCAGGAGCTCGACGTTTTCGAATGCGAAAGCTGAGAACGTCGTAAATCCTCCGCAGAACCCGGCCGTCAGAAATATTCGCCAATCGTGGTGAAACCAGAGATATCGTTCGGCGACACCGACTACGGCTCCCATCGCAAAACAGCCAAGAATGTTCACAACAAATGTCCCGAACGGAAAGGTGTACGGCAGCAAACTAACGAGAAGCGTCACCAGAAGAAATCGTCCGACACTGCCGAGCATTCCACCCAGGGCAACGAAAAAAATATTCCTGCTCATAGTTCTCCTATCAACAGGCGTCATCAGCTGAATTAGCGGTTGGTTCGGGAAGACACCATTTCCCGGTGGTTTGAGCGGGGTAATTGTAGCAAATGTGTTCTGGGCAGGCGACCGAAGAAATGGTCGTCAATGCATATGACGTTCGAGCAGGTTGTCGAGCTTACCGAAATCGATCGGTTTTTGCATCACTTCGTCATAACCTGCCGCCTTCGCTCGATCCTTATAGAAATCGCCGTAGGCCGTCAGGCAGAATATCGGAGTATTTGCAAGTGCTGCGTTCCGTCGCATCGCTCGAACCGACTCCAACCCATCAAGCACGGGCATCGCAATATCCATCAAAATGATGTCCGGTTTGTACTTCAACGCTTTCTCGATTGCCTCATATCCGTCCGCTGCCTCGATCACTTCGTACTTATTCAGTTCAAGGTACATCGCCATCATTGCCCGGATATCGGCATGATCTTCCACGAGTAGAACTCTCTTAGACACTTGTTTTGCCCCCTTTTGGCGATTAAAACGCGGATCGGATCGTTTCGGAGGTTGCATGTTCACGGTCTTATGCACGCAACGTTGGTGCCACCAAAAGCGTGGGTTCCGAGGAGGCAGGGGGCAGGAGGCAGGAGGCAGGAGGCAGGAGACAGGAGACAGGAGGCTGTGAACTGACCACTGACCACCGACCACTGACCTCCGACTCCCTTGTAGTATCATTTTCAGACGGATGCAAAACTCGCTCTTACAATCATTATTCGATGACGACGAGAAACGGCCACTCACAGTCTCAGAGCTTAACGCTGAAGTCAGAAGCGAGCTCGAGCGGCGGTTTAGAAACGTCTGGGTTGAGGGCGAGATCGTTAATTTCTCTGCCGCAAGCTCCGGTCACTGGTACTTCTCGCTTCATGACGCTTCGTCGATCATCCGGGCCGCCTGCTATCGAGGGACGAATTATCGCATCCGGTTTCAGCCTTTCGACGGTTTGCAAGTGCGGGTTCGCGGTCGGCTGACTTTGTATGAGCCGAAGGGCGAATTTCAGTTGCTTGTCGAATCGCTCGAACCGGTCGGGGAAGGTGCGAGACGTGTCGCCTTTGAGCAGATCAAAACTAAACTTGCCGCGGAAGGCCTGTTCGACACAGCACGGAAACGTCCGTTGCCGCCATATCCGCGTCGCATCGGAGTCGTGACCTCGCCGACCGGTGCGGCATTCTTCGACATACTTCATGTGCTGTCGCGACGTGCTCGTTCGGTGGGCGTCATTCTCATCCCGGCGCGCGTACAGGGTGAGACCGCGGCGTTCGAGATCAGCCGTGCGGTACATCTGGCAAATGAATATAACGAACGGGCGGGCGCGGCTGCGCGGATCGACACGCTGATCGTCGGCCGTGGCGGCGGATCGAGTGAGGACCTGTGGGCGTTCAACGAAGAACCGGTCGCGCGTGCGATTCATGCGTCGGCGATTCCCGTGATCTCCGCTGTCGGACACGAGGTTGATAATACAATCGCCGATCTAGTCGCGGACCTTCGGGCTCCGACACCCTCGGCGGCCGCCGAGATCGTCGCCCAACGCGAGGAGGATATTTGCTCCACACTCGATCGGCGTGCCGACGACCTGATGCGGATAATGAGCTATCGCCTGCTCGAGGCTCGTTCCCGCGTCCAGTCTCTCTCGATGTCGCCTGTGTTTATCGAGACGCTGCAGCGGGCGAACGCAAGACTCGACGCAATCTCCGCGCAACTCTCACCGATGCGGCTCGCATCGAAGCTTGGCGATCGAAAAGTTTTGGTCGGTATGCTGAGCCAGCGTGCGAGCTCGGCTGAGCGAAGTTTACTCGAATCGAAATTAGAATCGCTGAACATCTCGATGGCAAAGCTCGATGCTCTTTCGCCGCTATCAGTACTCGGACGCGGATTCGCGATCGTCGAGAACGAGAAAGGTGAGGTACTGCGCGACGCCGCGAGAGCAGCGGTGGATGAATTGGTTAAGATCAGATTGGAGAAGGGAAGTTTGATTGCAAAGGTGCATTCCAAATGATCATGTTCGTATGGTCTGTGGTCCCGCTTTTATGAGACGGAAACCATTCAAACACTCGAATCAACACTCAAGCAAGGATTAACGAATGACGAAATTTCTTGACAGTGCGAATGCTGAAACGGAATCGCCGGGCTTCGGAGGGTATAACGAAGCAGCGGTCCCCCGCTCGCGTGTGCGCAAGGTCGTTCTGTCGATCGCCGGCGTGCTCGGACTGGCGATAATGATCTTTGTGATCGGCGGTTATTTCTACTGGCAGAGTTTTAAGAACACGCCGCAATACTCACTTGCACTGCTGGTAGACGCGGCACGGCGCGATGATCAGGCAAAGGTCGATCAGTTTGTCGAGGTTGATAGCATCGTCGACGAATTTATGCCGCAGATCACAAGCCAGGCGGTCGAACTCTACGGACGCGGCCTGCCCCCGCAAACGATCGCTCGCGTTGCACGCGTGGCGACTCCGGTGATGCCCGCGCTGAAGGAACGTGCTCGAGTACAACTCCCGAATCTAATTCGAAAAAAGACAAAGCGTTTTGAGAGCGTCCCCTTCGCGGCGATGGTACTCGGAGCTGAAAGGTATCTTGATATCAAAGAGTACGGTGAGACCGCGTTTGTGCGGAGCCGGTTGCCGGAGCATTCCTTTGAAGTTAGAATGCAGCGAAACGGCAGCGTATGGCGGATCGTCGGCGTTCGGGACGAAACCCTCGCTACCGAGATCGCCCAGAAGGTCGGACAGGAAATAATTGCGGTTGCGGCAAACGGTGGCGCCAATGCGGCCGGCGATCGCCTGGGGATCAGAAACCTCAACATTTTGCTGCGGCAGGCTGAAGAGCTCTTTCGATAATATATGCAGAGACTGCGGAGGGAAGATTCAATGGTGTCTCTGCGTCCTCATCGTGCTTTGCGGTAAAATAACTCCCGTTTATGGCAAAAACTTTTGAATCATCCCTCGCCGAGTTAGAGAAGATCGTCGGGCAGCTTGAGAACGGCGAATTGCCTCTCGAGGAAAGCCTAAAACTGTTTGAAGTCGGCGTGAAGCTTTCGCGTGAATGCCGCGAGCGTTTGAGCGATGCCGAGCGCCGCATCGAAGTGTTGATGAAGGACGGAGATGGGAAATTGAGCCTGTCCGAACTTTCGGCGGATCCGACCGCGGAGACGAGTAAATCGGCTCCGATAAAACGGATCGTTTTCGACGACAACTAAATTACCGCGTCACAAACATAAGCGGCCCGAGGGCGGCGAACATCACAACTACTAGTCCCGAGCAAATAATACCGACGATCCTCCAGTCTAAAACGTCAGAACCGCCCGCGGCAGCGGACGGTTGAATGGATATTGAGAATCGATACTTAAGGAGGTCTGAACCGCCTGCGGTAGCGGGCGGTTGAAGTTTAGAATTCAAACCTGCCAACTATTTCGATGGTTAAACCGCCCGCCACCGCAGGCGGTTTCTCACAAGTCCCTCTAATCTCGCGAGCTGAAAATCCGCAAGATATACCAGAACAGCAGTGCGATACTCGCGAACAACGCAAGCGAGGCGGCGACGTGCTGGTTTGTGTTAAATCGATGAAGTACGTTCGAGGTTTCGTACAGAATTGCCGTGCCGGCGAACGCAACCATCGCAAATGCAAATAGATTGCCGAGCGTGAAACCGAAGATCGCGCTTGCGACGATAAATCCTAACGCGGCGAATCCGCCCATCGCGAGGATCGGGCCGAGAAAGCTAAAGTCGCTGCGCGTGATGAACACAGTAGCCGTGATCCCTAGGAACAATCCGAGCGTTACGATACCGGCTTTCGCCAGAACCGACGCGTCGCCGGAATAATACGTCGCGATCCAAATCATCGGGACAAAGATTATCGCTTCCGCGATTATAAAAATCCCGAGTCCGAAAAACTGGGTTGCCATTGAGGTTTCGGACGTCGCCCACCGATTGGCGAGGTACGACACACCCATGAAGAGCCCAAGCACGAGCAGCCATCCCATCGCGCCGCCGCCGAAAATTACGGATGCGATCATGTTCGCCGCACCGCTTGCGAACAAGAAAGCTTCGACCCCGATAAAGGCGAGGATCGCTGCCGCCAGTAAAAGATAAGTCTTACGGATAAACTCCGCTCGCTGTGCGGGCAGAGCGTTCGCCGCCGAATTTCCGAATGTGGATGTAAAGTCTTGCATAGTGTTGTTTTGATTAGAATCAGTCCCGGTTAGTTCGCCGGTGTAATTATCATACGACAGCAGCGGTCGTCGCGTTCCCCCGCCGGATCGAATCGACACTGATCGGACCCGATCCGCGAGCGGCGATGTACAGAAAAATAAACGACAGCAGAACCGCCGGCTCGCCCCCGTTCTGGATCGGCCATGTGCCATTCGGCTGGTGGACCATGAAGTAGCCGACGGCCAACATTCCGCTTGCGATAAATGCCGGCACGCTCGCGAACAGCCCGATCATGATCATGATGCCGGCGACGATCTCGAAAATTCCGATAGCTGTAATCATCGTATCGGCGGGCATCGGTAGGTTGAGCGGCCAGTTAAGGACCTTTTGTGTCCCGTGCATAAAAAGCAGAAGCCCCGCGACGATCCGAACAAAAGCGTAGATGTAAGACGCATAGCTGCCTAAGAACCGCTCCATTTCAATTACCTCCGTTTACTGAATTTGTAGATTTTCTAACACTTGCGCTGCGGCAAGTCAAAATTAACTAAACGCCGGGCTTGCGAAGCTGTGCGCACAGTTCCTGCCCGAGCGACGGCACGAGCGACGCTCCGATCTGATTGAAGCGGATCCACGCCGCGTAATCCTCGAGCTTGCTACCCTTCTTTCGGATGAGCGCTGTGCCGGTCATGTATTCGACTGTAAAACCAGTGCCTTCGGCGAGGTGTGTGAGACGTTCGCTATCGAAGACATGAATATGCTGCCCATGAACGCGGCTGCCGTTGGCGAGTTGCTTTTGAAATTGTTTCTCGCGGAACCGCGCAATAAATTTCGGCGCGGTCGGAACGCCAACTAGAAGCAACCCGCCCGGTTTCAAAAGTCGATAGATCTCTCGCATCGTGAATTCGGGACGCGGAAGATGCTCGAGAACGTGCGAGCAGATCGCGATATCGGCCGTCGCATCGGGAACCGGCAGCCCCTCGTCAAAGTCGGCCTGAATCCGGTCGTCGTATTTCGCCAGTTCAACGCCGGACCGGTTTGTATCAATGTCAAGACCGATCCATCGAGCGCCGTCCATCGGCGGGATGAATCGCTTTATGATCCCGCGGTCGCATCCGACATCGACGATCGTCGGGGGGTGATCCATTCGCCGCACTTCTTCATCGATCACGCGACTCAGCCACCAATATCTCAGAGCGCGTACCGGATATCGACGCTTGTTCAGCTCCTCGGCGAAAGGGAAATCCGCGCGGTGCGTCTCTTCGTTCTTGTCGATCGAGTCGAGCGGTTCGCGAACGAATCGAAAGCGAGAATAGTTTTTTCCGTTTGTTAAAGACACGCTTGAAGTAGTGATCGAATGATAAAAGAAAAAGCGGGCCGAAACAATGTCAGCCCGCCGGTATTCGATTTTCAGATCTCAAATTTCAAATTTCAAATTTCAAACTTCAAATTCAGATCTCCAGTTTCAATTTCAGATCTTAATTCTCAAACTCCGCTTTCAAATTTCAAATTTCAAATTTGAAATTGTAGACTTACTCGCCCTTCGCCACAGCCTTGATCTCCTCAACTTCAGGCCGTGGTGCGGCGAGTCCGAGTTCCGGCGATCGCCAGAGGTTCGAGACAAGCAGCTCGCGGATGAAAGTCATTTCCTTCGGCAGGCGATCGTAGAGCTTGAAGAACAACTCGTCGTGCATGGCGATCTCTTTCAGCCACATGTCGCGGTCGAGCTTCATCACCTTGTCAAATTGTTCCCGCGAGAAATCGAGTCCTCGCCAGTCGATGTGCTCGTATCGCGGCATCCAGCCGAGTGGCGTCTCGCGCCCGATCGATTTTCCGCGTGCACGTTCGACGATCCATTTCAGGACACGCATATTCTCGCCGTATCCGGGCCATGCGAATTTTCCGTCCTCGTCCTTAAGGAACCAGTTGACAGAGAATATCCGCGGCGGGTCGGGAAGCTGGCGACCGAAGTTGAGCCAGTGCGAGAAATAATCTCCCATGTGGTAACCGGCGAACGGCAGCATAGCGAACGGATCGCGTCGGACCTCGCCGATATTGCCAAATGCCGCGGCGGTCATCTCCGAACCCATCGTCGCGGCCATGTAAACGCCGAACGCCCAGTTGAAAGATTGCTGGACAAGCGGGACGACCGAATTGCGTCGGCCTCCGAATATGAACGCCGAAACTGGCACGCCTGTCGGATCGTCAAAGTTCTCGTCGACAACCGGGCACTGCGTGATCGGCGCCGTAAAACGTGCGTTCGCATGTGCGGCTTTCGCCTCGCTTGCCGGCGTCCAATCGTTGCCCTGCCAATCGATAGCATGTGCTGGCGGATCGCCATCCATGCCTTCCCACCAGATGTCGCCTTCGTCGGTCAGGGCCACGTTCGTAAAGATCGTGTTTTCCTTGATCGACTCCATCGCGTTCGGGTTGGTCTTGTAGTTGGTACCGGGCGCGACGCCAAAGAATCCGAATTCCGGATTGATCGCCCGAAGTTTCCCGTGTTCGTCCGGCTTGATCCACGCGATGTCGTCACCGACGGTCGTCACTTCCCAGCCTTCTTCCTGAAACGGCTTGGGCGGGATGAGCATCGCGAAATTAGTCTTGCCGCACGCCGACGGGAAGGCCGCACAGACATAATCTTTACGGCCGTCCGGCGATTTCACGCCGACGATCAGCATGTGTTCGGCGAGCCAGCCTTGTGCACGTCCGAGCGTCGATGCAATTCGCAGTGCAAGGCATTTCTTGCCGAGCAGGGCGTTACCGCCGTAGCCCGAACCATAGGAAACGATCGAATTCTCTTCCGGAAAATGGACGATGTACTTATCTTTCGGATCGGGTGAGCACGGCCACGCCACATCCTGCTGGCCTTCGGCGAGTGGCATCCCTACCGAATGCAGACACTTTGTGAACTCGCCGTCGCCGAGCGCATCCAGCGCCCGGTTGCCCATCCGCGTCATGATTTTCATGTTCACCGCGGCGTAGGCCGAGTCGGTGATCTGCACCCCGAACTGTGAGATCGGCGAACCGATCGGGCCCATGCAGAACGGCACGACATACATCGTGCGTCCCTTCATCGTTCCGGTAAATTTCGTCTTCAGGATCGCCTTCATCTCGGTCGGCGCCATCCAGTTGTTTGTCGGACCGGCGTCGCCCTTGGCTCGCGAGCAGATGTACGTGCGGTCTTCGACGCGCGCGACATCCGATGGATGCGACCTGGCGAGAAAGCTGTTAGGTCTCTTTTCCTCGTTCAGCTTGATGAACGTGCCCGCCTCAACCATCTCCCGGCACATCCGGTCATACTCTTCCTGCGACCCGTCGCATAGATAAATCGCGTCCGGCTCGCACATCTCCGCCGCGTCTTTTAACCACACCCGCAGCTCCTCGTTCTTAATATTTTCAGGGATCGTATAGTTAGCCATATACCCTCAGATATCCTGAGACATCTCCAAATCAAATCGGTTTGAATTGCTTATTAAATAAAAATAAACGAGCAATAAGAACTCGTTTTCGAAAGTATGGCGATAGATTATCACAGGATTAGGGAAAGGTTAAGACTTTACAGGAGATGGCTCAGTACCGTTCGGTTCTGGTACTGAACAAAAGTGTGTGTTATCACCGTCCCGATAATGATTGTACCACCCAGCAGGGCCCAGGTTGACGGCCGCTCGCCGACAAACAAAAACACCCAAACAGGATTCAGCAGCGGTTCGACGAAGCCGATGATGCTGGCGTCGAGGGGGCGTGTGCCGCCGGTGACGCCTTTGATGAAAAAGATGTAGGCGATGCCGATCTGGACGATGCCTAGGAATGTGACGGACCCGATATCGGTAAGGTTCATCACAGGGATCGCCGCAATGCCCGAGGGAAGCGTCAGAAAAGCAAGTAGGAAGTTGCCGTAGATGACGGCGATTGCTGGATTTGTCCTTTGTCCTTTGTCCTTGGTCTTTGGTTTTTGGTCTTTGGTTTTTGGGCTTTGCTCGGCAACCTGTTCGTCGGTTAAGGGTGACCCGGTCGCTACCGCTCGCGGTTCTGACTCTTGGCTCCTGTCTCCAGTCTCCCGTCTCTTGTCTTCTGTCTCTCGTCTCCCGTCTCCCGTCTCCCGTCTCCCCGTCGCGCGGGGATGCTTGAGGAGCATGATATACAGTCCGAGAAAAACACCCGAAAAAAGCGCGGCGATGTTGCCTTGATAGTCGGTGATCTCTAGTTTTCCGACGAAAAACAAACTCATCCCGCCGATGCAGAAGACCACGGTTACGAGATCGCGCCAGTGGAATTTTTCGCCGATGACGAAGGGTGCGAGGATCAGTATGTAGATCGGAGCGGTGTATTGGAGGAAGATCGCGTTAGCGGCCGTTGTATGTTTGGTGGCCCATACGAAAAGGAAAAGCAGCGTCGCGTAAATGATCGAAGTTAATACACCGAACGCGTCGATCTTGAGCCCTTGTTTTCGCGTCAGGATCGCGACCGTGATTCCGGCGAGCAGAGAGCGAAAAAATGTTACCTGGTACGCATCCAGCGTAGTAAGCTTTATAAACAGTCCGCCGGTGCTCCACAGAAGGACGGCTATCAGCACAAGGGCTGCGGGCGGGAACCGTGTTTCGTTGTTCGCGGCGGTCATTTTTGGGTTGAAAAAAAGGTGCAACGTGCGAAAAGTTTTAAGCTTCTTAAGCCTGTCAATCACAATTTTTCCACAACAAGCTCAGAAATTGCGTTTGACCAAAAGACGTAATTATACAGGTAGTCGACCGGCTGAAGCGAAGTCTTACTGATGCCGACGGAACAGGCCCGAAAAACCCAGAAGAACCAACTCACATCGGGCCGCGGAAACAATCAACCTGGGTTTACCTACTTAAGAGGAAAGGAAAAACATGATCAAAAAAACCTTACGCCCCGTTGTTACCTCGCTCGCACTCATTTTCGGACTTGTGTCGATCTCATTTGCCCAGACCGAAGCTAAAAAAGAGTTCGCGAATGTTAGCATTGGAAATTTCGGCCAGATGGACGAACGTTTTTATCGCGGAGCACAGCCGCTTGAGAGCGATTTTCAATCGTTAAAAGATCTTGGGGTCACCACGGTGATCGATCTCCGCAACGATCCGATGGCTTATGAAAAAGGTGCTGTCGAAGCTCTTGGAATGAAATACGTGAACATTTCGATGAGCGGCTGGAAAAGACCGCAGCAGGAGGATGTCGATGCGTTTTTAGCACTAGTTAATAACCCCGAAACCGGAAAGTTTTTTGTTCACTGCAAGGCGGGCATCCATCGAACGGGCGTCGTCGGAGCGGCGTATCGCTATACGAACTATGGTTGGGATTACGACCAGGTCTATAAAGAGATGAAAGACTACAACTATTCAAACGGTTTGGTACACGGAAAGCTCGGATCGTTCGTTAGGAAGTGGGGAGGCCGTTTGGCCGATGAGAAAGCAGCCAAGGCGTCCTCCGCTGCACACGCGGCGGCCGTCGCTCAAGGAACCGGTCACTAAACATTTTTTTGGCAAGGAGTAATTTATGAGGCTGTCTGAAGAAGGCAGCCTTTTTCCGTGTCAGTAAACGGACTTTCCGATCGTAGCCCGCGGTTCATGCAGGTCCTGTAGGGGCGTTGAAACTCTGTCGTCCCTACGGGGACTTCGGCGGAAATTTACAACGTTACCCCGCGATGAATCGCGGGGCTATTATCAGGCGTCCCTTCGGGACTTCCCGGCAAACTCATAGAACGAGCGCTTAAGAGCCATCGCTTTCGGTTTGATTACTGATAAACATCGCCTGCCGATTTTGTCTTCGACCACTGTATCTTTTCAATGTTGGCGTCGGCTCTCAGGATCCTATCGCTCATCGAATCCGTTCGTAAACTCAGAGGGAGATTCAGGTAATACACGATCCTTCCAATGTCACCCTCCTTTTCCGGATCGGGCGGATTGAGCTCACGCACCTCGGCATCCAATTTTCTTCGTTTGAAGATCTTTTGCAGAACCTGTTGCGTTCGGTCGGTATTACTGGTCTTTATGGTCAATTCCATTGAACGGAAAATGCTTTGCTTCTCGTTGAATTCCAACAGCCATAGCAAGGCGAGAGCGAACAGACAGAGTGCAATACCCAGCTCCCATCGCCCCACTCCCGCGGCAAGGCCGAGCGCCAGGCTGATTAACAGCACCGTGATCTCTTTCGGATCGCGAATGTTCGTTCGGAATCTGACAAGCGACGCGGCGGCGAAGATCGCAAATGCACGCGCCGCGCTGTCACCAACGACCATCATCAGAGCGGCAGCGACCACGGCAAGCAGGATCTGAGTCTGCGAAACGAAAAGGCTGCGACGAAATAGCGGAACGTCCTGACGGGGCCGAAAAGCCAGGATGCCGGACAAAATAACTGCCAAAAGAAGACGCAGGACGATCTGAAGTCCGGCTTCGGAGCGGGTCATTGTTTCAAATTCGTTGTCGCCCGAAACTACCTCGTTCGCCGCCGCGATAAACGGATTATCGGACAAGATGGTCGCGTTCGCCTGAGGTCGATTCGCAGCGGCCGGCTGCGGAGCACTGCCCGATCTGCTGAGCATTAGTATGATCGCCAGCAGAACGCCGCCGACAACCGCAACGAGAACCAGACGTCGTGTGTTTCTCATCGTATTAGTTTAGCGCCAGATTCGAGCCGACGGCCCTGTCAAGTTCGTCTATCTTGTTCTTTACCGCCCGCGTGAAAAGCTCCACGTCAGACGGCCCGTAATTCGCCGCTCGAAAAATATCGCGAATCTGCTGGTCACTTAGCTGGTTAAGAAGAGTAGAGAGCCAGCGAGCCTGCTCTACCGTAATGCCTTTCATCAAGCTCCGGCTCTTTCCCTTAAATGCGAGCTTGACCTCGCCACGTTCGACTCCCTTTATAAAACTTGTTTTGACGTAGTGCTTTGGGCTGCCCGTCTTTCGGCCAAGCCGGAAAAAGATCGGTAAATTATTATTGCCTAGTTTTCCGAAGGTCGCACCGAGATCGCTGATGACATAGTGATTTTCGCCATTCTTGTGCAGCACCTTGTTCTGAAGATCGAGAAGGTCCCAGTTGGTCATGAAGGCCATCATGATTTTCAAACCCTGCAGCTCTTTTGTTCCGACGAAAGGATTGCTTCGCCACTTCCATTCGCCGAGACGTTTCACGTCCGCGGGCCGTGCTTCAAGACGAACGTTTTTATAGGTTCCTTTCCCCGGGATCGTTATAGACGGGACAAGATAGTTGATCTCGGTTTTGTATCCGAGCCCGTAGAGTAGACGTACGGCCGCAGTTTCCGGCTGAGCTTCACGTCCGAGTTTCGCGATCCAAATGCGGCCGCTGCCGTCGCTGATACGAAACTTTTTGTTATGTCCGCGCTTCTCTTCTTTTATGAACTTGATGCGGCTGAGATCGGGTTTCATTTCCTCGCCACCCGGTCCTTCGTAAAGATCCATCGAGCGAATATTCACGGGCTCCCAAAGTACCGCCGTTCCGTTCGGAAGCCGCTCCGGAGCCTTACCTTTCTTTTGAGCATAGCCGCTTGTTACGAGCGACAGAAAGATTAAGAAATAGAAAGCCGCCTGCCACGGCATCCGATATCGATACATTCCGTTCCCCTCCTCGATCCTTATTCCGTTACTAGACTCTGTTGTCAAAGTTCACTACGTTCGAATGTTTTTGAAACGAAAGCTGCGCATTGAATGGCTCGGAATCCTTTACCTCCGGTCGCTTGTAGCTGCCGTCAGGCTGAAGCTCACTCGCCATCTGGTTGTCGCGCAGATAAGACTCAAGATAGTGTTCCTTCAGAAACCAACGCATCCGGTCATCCCCGATCGGTGTCAACACCTCGACGCGCCGGTCGAGATTTCGCGGCATCCAGTCTGAGCTTCCGATATAGACCTCGCCGTTGCCGGCATTTTCGAAATAGTAAACCCTGCTGTGTTCAAGGAGCTGTCCGACGATACTGCGAACCCGAATGTTCTCAGACATTCCCGGGACGCCCGGACGCAGCGTGCAGATGCCTCGGACGATAAGATCGATCTGAACACCGGCTCGTGATGCGTCATAAAGCGCGTTTACGATCTCAGTGTCGGCGAGGCGATTGAGCTTTGCGATGATGCGTGCCGGCTTTGCCTGCTTAGCATTCTCGGCCTCGCGCGCAATCATCTCCAGCATCTGCTGTCGCAGATTGATAGGTGCGACGAGAAGCTTATTGAAACTGTCGCGCTGCGAATAAACGGTCAGATAGTTGAACAGCTCGGTCGCGTCCTCGCCGATCTTTTCGTCCGCCGTCAAAAGCCCGAGATCGGTATAAACGGTCGAGGTCGCCGGATTATAGTTTCCCGTCGCAAGGTGTACATACCGGCGAAGCTCGTCACCTTCGCGACGAACGATCAACGTAGTTTTCGCGTGCGTCTTGAGGCCCAGCAAACCGTACACGACGTGCACGCCGGCACGCTCAAGCTGCTTGCCCCATTCGATATTGTTCTCCTCATCGAAGCGCGCCTTGATCTCGATCAAAGCAGTGACTTGCTTCCCGTTTTGGCTCGCCTCCATCAGCAACGGGGCGATAGGCGAATCGGAACCGATTCGATAGAGACACATTTTGATCGCCAGAACATCCGGATCTTCGACTGCTTCACGCAAGAAATCGGTGATGGTGCTGTACGGCATGTAGGGATGATGCAGAAGAACATCCTGCCGCCGAATAACATCGAACTTCGATTCGTCTGTCGCAAACGCGGCCGGGGTCGAAACCGTTAGCGGTGTACCTTTCAGATCGGGCCGATTAAGACCGGTGATCTCGAAAGCATCGGTGATCTTCAGCGGACCATCGATCGCATAGACGTCGTCACTTGTGATCTCAAGCGACTCGATCAGATACTCGACCATCTCCGCCGGCATCGACGATGAAACTTCAAGCCGCGCGACATCGCCGAACCGTCTCTGTTTGAGATTTTCCTCCATCTCCTCAAGCAGGTCCCGAGCCTCGGCCTCGCGAATTTCAATGTCGGCGTCCCGCGTTATCCGAAATTGATAACACGCCCGGACGTCCGCCTCGGGGGCAAATAGCTTAACGTTGGCGGCGGTCAGATCTTCGATCAGCAGGTATCGACCATCGTCGCCGACAGGAACGAACCGCGGCACAAATGCGGGAACCTTGATCCGAACGAAAAACTCATCCACGTTGTGCATCGCTCGCGCGACCCGCTTGTTCAGTACCGGCCGGACCATGAGCGCAATATTAACGTTGCCGCCTGAGATATATGGAAAAGGGTGTGTCGGGTCGACAGCTTGAGGCGTCAGGACCGGATAGACACGCGTCTTGAAGTAACGATTCGCTTCAGCGCGTTCCCGTTCGTCAAGCGAATCGTAGCTGACCAGAGCGATCCCGTGGCGACTGAGCTCGGGAATGACATCCTCGCGGAGACACTTCATCTGCCGTCCGATCACCTCGGAAACCTGTTTTTTTATCTCCGCCAACAACTCCGGTCGCGAATAGCCGTCAGGAGAGACATCGACTTTTCTTTCAGTCGTCTTTTCTTTCAAACCCGAGACACGAATCATAAAAAATTCGTCGAGGTTCGCCGAGAATATCGCCAGGAATTTCAGACGCTCAAGAATCGGAAGACTCTCGTCCAGCGCCTCGTCGAGAACGCGTCTGAAAAACTCGAGCAGGCTCAAGTCTCTGTTTATGAGGGCGGCAGTCACAGGCAGTGGGGATTCATTCGGATGATCCGCTGTGGACGAACTCGGGTACATCTGGCGTATTGTGGTAGTCATAATTATTCCAATCGGGAGAGATCGGATTTAACGGTCAGGTCCGTGCTGGTGATTATATTTTGCAATAGGCGTTCCAAATTCGGTTCTCTTTGAAAAAAGGGAAATTCGGGAGTAAATTCGGCACGAAATAGAGTCTTACACTAGAATTCGAGATTAAGGCTGTACTGAAACAATGCGCGGGAGGAGGAGAGGCGATAAACAAAAGCGGCCCGTCACGAGCCGCTATATCAGTTTTCGCATTGTCGACTGCTCTAATTCGGCGATTCGCCCGCCGCCGCCTCTCGGACAGCTTCACGAAGGGCCTTTGCCGAGGTCGTTACCGGCTCAAGCTCGAGCTCTTCGATATTGCCATATACCTTCTTACCGAAAACCGCATTCCAGGGTGGAATGACTATGGTTACATTTCCATACGCCTTCGTCTGACAGGCGAGGCGAATTAAGGGCTTTGAGTCTTCAGTCTGATCGTATCCGAATACCTTCACAGCTCGTCTCTCGCGTCGGTCGACTTCGGATAGCTTCTCGCTGCCCGCGATCACGCCAACCCAGCATGTTCCGCACGAAGCGGACGTGCACTCAACAGGCACCGGCCCTTCCCAGCATCGGGCATCCTTAGCTTGCCAATTCTGTGAACGATCGTTAGCCGAGGCCGAAGCGATTTCCTGATCGTTTACGATATCGAAGCGACCGTCCTTGAGTTCATCGTAAATGACCGAATACTTCTTGTTTACCGTCTTAAGAAAACCAAGGAGTCCTTGCGAGTCATCCCCCTGACGACTGGCAACGATCGAGCTCGGCGACTTTTTCAATAATCCAGAAGGTTTTCGGATCTCACCCGCGGCCGCTTTGAACTTCTCAACCCCGACCTGGGCCAAAGTCATGAACCCAACCGCGGTAATGCCGATCAAAAGTGACCTATCGGCCTTCACTTTTTGGGCGATCATCGTTGCTATTTGATCTATCTGATCAGCAAGGTCGATGTTCTCGTTCCCGAATATCTGCGACTCGGCCTCGATGGCAGCCTTGACGGTCTTCCAATAGCGGTGGCCGTAAAGAAAAGAGTGCGAGGTGTCGATCTTGTCGTCGAGCCCGAAATCGCCTTGCATCGCCAGATTCCGCTTCGCCTCGGCCGTATCATCAGCCGAAGCAACGTACTGTTGTAAGGAAAGCGGGTAAAAATGGAACCAGATCTGGACCGCGTTGCGATCTACTTCGTGAATTGAGGCGAAAAGAGACGCAATTGCGCTCTGCCATTCGCATTCACTGAATTTTTTTAGATATGTTTCAAAATGATTGCTGTTCTGGGTACTCATAGTTTGGTCCTGCGGTAGTTTTATCCTGCGGAACGAATGAAAAGGAAAATACTACAAGAAACGTGTCGGATTCTGCAAAGGCCGCTTGACTCAAGTAGTCGAAATTACTACTATCTAGAGTTTCGGACTCTGACAGTCTGGCTCGCTATGTAGTTGCGGAAGCTACTGCGGCGTAGTTTTTTGAAAGCTGAAAAAGGAATTGTAGCGTAATCGGTGCGAACCAACGCACCGGGCAAAATCGATTCACTTCTATTATGCGCCACGCTACAGCAAAGTTTTTGCTTTCGGGTTAACACAACGATTGATTAATTAAGTCAGCTAAATGCTGCTTGATCTAACTGCCGAAAAGATTTCGGCAAGAGTCAGGTGAGACGTTAGTTTTGCCTTTTAAAGAGTACGACAAACTTTAGTTTGTCGCTGAGTTACGAGCAAACTGAAGTTTGTTGGACAAAGAATATGCCGACTATCAACCAACTGGTTCGCAAAGGACGCCAACGGGTCAAATACAAGACAGCGAGTCCCGCTTTGCAGTCGAATCCGCAAAAACGAGGCGTTTGCACCCGTGTTTACACCTCGACGCCCAAGAAGCCGAACTCGGCTTTGCGTAAGGTTGCCCGCGTGCGTCTGACCAACCAGATCGAAGTGACGACCTACATTCCGGGTATCGGGCACAACTTGCAGGAGCATTCGATCGTGCTTATTCGTGGCGGCCGCGTGAAGGATCTTCCGGGTGTTCGTTATCACGTCATCCGCGGAACGCTCGACGCATCGGGTGTCGCGAACAGGAATCAGGGTCGTTCGAAGTACGGCGCGAAGCGTCCGAAGGGAGCTAAATAAATGCGGATTGCGGAATGCGGATTGCGGATTGAGAAATCCAAAATCTAAAATCCAAAATCCAAAATCGAAAAGTTATGGCTAGAAGAAGAGTTGCAAGCCGCAGAGAGGTTTTGCCGGATCCCATCTACAACAGCACTTTGGTGACGAAATTCATCAACGGCATGATGTGGGCTGGCAAGAAAAGCGTCGCTGAAGAGATCTTTTACGGTGCAATGGAAAAGCTCGGCGAGAAGACGGGTGAAGAACCGCTGAAGATCTTTAAGAAGGCCGTTGACACCGTCGCTCCGACCCTCGAGGTTAAATCCCGTCGTATTGGCGGTGCCACATATCAGGTTCCTCTCGAGGTGACCAAGGACCGACGCAACACGCTCGCGATCCGTTGGATCGTCTCGAATGCACGTGGCCGGAGTGAAAAGACGATGCGCGACCGATTGCTCGGTGAGCTGCTCGACTCCACTACAGGCCGTGGCGGAGCGGTAAAGAAGAAGGACGATGTCCATCGTATGGCAGAAGCGAACAAGGCGTTCGCACATTATAGATTTTAGTTAATCGTGAATCGGGAATCGTTAATAGAGCGATCTTCGATTCACGATTTACGATTTACGACAATGGCTCAGATAGGCTTAGACAAATTTAGAAACATCGGCATCATGGCTCATATCGACGCGGGTAAAACCACGACGACCGAGCGCGTGCTGTTCTACACCGGTGTTTCGCACAAGATCGGCGAAGTTCATGAGGGAACGGCGACGATGGACTGGATGGAGCAGGAGCAGGAACGCGGCATCACGATCACATCGGCCGCGACAACCTGTTTCTGGAAACGCAACGGAGTCGAACACCGGATCAACATTATTGATACGCCCGGCCACGTCGATTTTACGATGGAAGTCGAGCGTTCGCTTCGCGTCCTTGACGGTGCAGTCGCAGTCTTCGACGGCGTCGCCGGTGTCGAACCACAATCAGAAACGGTTTGGCGTCAGGCCGACAAGTACGGCGTTCCACGACTTTGCTTTATCAATAAACTTGATCGCGCCGGTGCCTCTTTCGAACGCTCGTTCGATTCGATCTTGAAACGTCTCGGTGCAAACGCGGTTGCCTTGCAGCTCCCGATCGGGCTCGAAGACAAACTGAAGGGCGTCGTCGACCTGATCACAATGAAGGGCCTGATCTGGAACGACGAAACAAAAGGCGCGGAGTACGAAACGACTGACATCCCGGCGGACCTGGTCGATCAAGCCAAGGAATGGCGCGAAAAACTAGTCGAAGCCGTCTCGGCGATCGACGACGACCTGATGGCCAAGTACCTCGAAGGCGAAGAGATCTCAGAAGACGAAATTCGCAAGGGCCTTAGAAAAGGAACACTTGAGCTAAAGATCGTTCCGGTAGTCACCGGGTCCGCGTTCAAGAACAAAGGCGTCCAGACGCTCCTTGATGCGGTTGTCGATTACCTTCCCAGCCCGCTCGACGTGCCCGCTATCGAAGGCATCAATCCTAAGACAGACGAAACCGAGACGCGCGAACCGGATGCAAAGGCTCCGTTCTCGGGGCTCGTTTTCAAGTTGATGGCGGACAAGCATCTCGGCCAGCTCGCTTTCGTAAGGATCTATTCAGGAACTGTCAGCTCGGGTTCATACGTCTACAACACCATTAAGAATACGAAGGAACGCGTCGGTCGCTTGATGTTGATGCACGCGAACAAACGTGAAGACGTCGAATCGGCAGGTGCAGGTGAGATCGTCGCCATCGGCGGCATGAAGAATGTCACGACAGGCGAGACGATCTCGGATGAATCGAAACAGATCATCCTCGAGTCGATGGAGTTCCCCGATCCGGTCGTCCGCGTCGCGGTCGAACCGAAAACTCGCGCCGACCAGGATAAGATGGGCATCGCGCTCAACCGCCTCGCTTCAGAAGATCCGTCGTTCCAGGTTTCGACCGATCACGAAACGGGCCAGACGATCATCGCTGGAATGGGCGAGCTTCATTTGGAGATCATCGTCGATCGCATGAAGCGCGAGTTCGGTGTCGAAGCAAACGTCGGTAAACCTCAGGTCGCCTATCGCGAAACGATCACGCTTGGGGCTCCGGGTAAAGAAATATTTAAGAAGCAGACGGGGGGCCGCGGACAGTTCGCACATGTCGAGCTGACGATCGAGCCGGCGCCGGGCGAAGGCTTCGTTTTCGAAGACAAGATCAGCGGCGGTTCCATACCTCGTCAATTCATTAAACCAACCATGGAAGGGATGCGGGACGCGATGCGTCGCGGATTTCTTGCCGGCTACGAGCTTGTCGATATCAAAGCGACGCTCGTATTTGGTTCATTTCACGAAGTCGATTCCGACGAGCGTGCGTTCCATATCGCCGGCAGTCTCGCGTTTCAGGACGCGGTGAAAAAGGCAAAGCCGGTACTGCTTGAACCGATCATGCGTATCGAAGTTGTTACGCCCGAAGAATACATGGGTTCGGTAAACGGCGATCTGAATCGCCGCCGCGGCCAGATCGACAAGATGGAGCCGCGTCCGGGTAATGTTTCGGTGGTGACGGCGTTCGTACCGCTGTCGGAGATGTTCGGTTACACGACCGATCTTCGCTCTGCGACACAGGGTCGTGCGACTTCGTCGATGCATTTTGAGCGTTACGCGGAAGCACCGCGAAATGTGGCCGAAGAGATAATTGCCAAAGTAAAGGGAGCGAGCAACTAAGGAATTTCAAATTTCAAATTTGAGATTTGAAATTTGGAATTTGGAATTTGAGATAACTAGAGTCAGGAGAAGCTATGAGCAAGGAAAAATTTGATCGATCTAAGCCGCACGTGAATATCGGGACCATCGGTCACGTAGATCACGGGAAGACGACGCTGACGGCAGCGATCACGAAGGTGATGTCGAAGCACAATCCGAAGATGATCGTGCGTGCG
>JBGTIQ010000071.1:0-52701 GCA_041745575.1 Pyrinomonadaceae bacterium | reverse complement strand
TACAAAACCCCCGGCTGTGGAAACCGTGGAAAAATAAAAAACATTTTTCCACCGTTCCCACAGCCGCTGCTACTGGATAAAAATGAAAAGGCAGAATAAAAACCAAGAACGATCATTTACACAAAAGATTTGACACTACCTATGCGTTTTCACTTTTTCACCCTTTCACTTTCTCACCCTCTCACTTTCTAGTTTACCGTCCGTCCTTTGACCTCCGCTCGACCGGAGCATCGGGCTTGCTCGGCTCGCTCTTAGTCGGCGGTGGATCGCTCTTAGGCGGTGGGTCGTTCCTAGGCGGAGGATCGTCGCGTTTCGGAGGATCATAGCGCGGTGGAGGATCGTTACGAGGTTGCGGCGGATCGTACTTTGGGGTACGGATCGGCTCGTTGCCACGCGGTTCACGCTGCGGAGGCGGATCGGATCGAGGTGCTCGAACGGGTTCGTTCTGCTTTTCGTCCGGCTGTCTAGTCGGCGGCGAATAGACAGGGGGTTCCTGCTTACGTGGCGGTGCCTGCCGGATCGGCGGCGTTTCGCCGTTCTCCCGTTTGATCACCGGTCGTTCGACCGCACCCGTCTTCCGCGGTTCACCGTCGTCGGAACTCACGGGCTTGATTTCGCCCCTGCTCGTATTGATCTGAAGCGGCGGGCGCCCGCCGAAGATGCGAGATTTCTGCAACTCCTCATCGAGCGGCACATCCGATTTTCGAACCGTTGCTCCGGTCTTCACCTCGGATACGGTTCTAACCATCGGCGGACGTACCGACCTGATCTCCCGACCGAGCTTGCCGTCCAGATCTGTGTAGGTCGGAAGGATCGGCGGCGATTGTTCGTCATCCGGAATTTTTGATAATACCGTCTTCGCAACCGCTAGCGGCGGCGTTCCATAAATATTCTTGCCGCGGCCGAATTCGCTTGCCGGCACCGTAACCACACCACCCGGAGGAACATTCTCAAATGGGGGAAGGTTGATCTTGTCCCGTCCGCCACGAATCGGAGTATTCGGTGGTGCTCCGGTCGGCGTCGGTGTCGGAGTGGGACTACCCGATCCGGGCCCGTGGCCGGGACCGTGATTGTTTCCGTGGTGTCCCCCGCCGTGATTAGAGTAATAATGCGAGTTGTAATTGTAGTATCGGTAATTGTACGGAAGCGGATACCAGCACACGTTTCCGCCTAAGACACTTACGACGACCAGGGCCGGATGCCACCAACTACGGCTGTAGCGATAAAGACCGTACGGCGTCCAGTACCACGAGCCATTATCCCAAACCCATCTGCCGTGATGATACGTCGCCCAACCCCAGGGCTCGTCGTTGACCCACGTCCAACCGTAGGGCGGGACCCAGCGCCAGGTTCCGTAACGATAGGGTGACCAGTTCGAATAGCGGTTTGTCGATGTGCTAAACGGTCGCCAGACGTAGCCGTATTTCCGGGTGTGTATCCACTCGCCGTAATCATTCAGATCTTCGGCCCCGTAAATGTCCCGGTCGTAATAGCGATCGTAATGTGCGTTTCGAATACGCTGGGCAATGACGGTGTCACGCTCGAGAGCCCATGAGTCGAACTCATCGGCGAAACGACCGGCGGCTGCGGTTTCCCACTCGCCGGATTGGCTGCCGCCGATAAAGATCTTAGCTCGACGTCCATTCTTAACGGTAAACCCGGCATCGGCTGAGTAAACACGAGCCTCGCCACCGTCGGTCGCTGACACGATCACCTCAAAGCTGTCCGGCACACCCGCTTCGATGCGATACATCCCCGCCTTTTGGATCGAGATCGTAGTCTTCGGAGCGTCGATCTCAAAATACGAACGGTTCGCGTCGAACTCGGACGTACGCAGAACCACGGTGCCAAGGGGCACACTAAGCGCGATGCCGCCGTCCTTCAGGCCGACCAATTTGATTCGCGAATTTTCCGCGACGCGGAGGTGTGTATAGCTGTTGAACTGGATCTCAAATCGCCCGTTCCCGTCAGTGGCGATCTCATCGCCCTCGACTATCGGGAGATTTAACACAGCGACCTCCCAATCCTGGCTATCGGCGCGACGGATCTGAACGTCACCTTGAACAAAGCTGATACGCGCGACGCGGTCCTTGATCTCCGGAATATAGTCGTCCACCTCGCTCGCAAGCGCACCCGTACCCGATAACAGCAATAGAATTAACACTACTGCCCAATGGATCTTTTTCGTGGAATGCATGAAGCTTCCCTCCTAAATTTTTACTTGTACTCTTCGGGAAGAGCGGTAAATCGGAACGCAGCGGGAACATGATTGCGTATCACACATCGGCGCACCGCAATAATCATGCCGTCCGGTCACGCATACGTTAAGCAATAAAAACACTTACGCTTGTTAGGGCCGCTTGCCGACCGCTAAACGAAATCGTGTAGAACGCAGTCAGGCGAGCTACCAAATCGTGCAGTGCCGGCTAAAAGTTGAGCTTGTATTTGAGAACATTTGGCCTCGCTGCGACAAACAAATTGCCGTGCTCATCGAATGTAATGCCGAAGGCCTGATAGGTTTTGAGTGTCCTGACTTGCTGGCCTTCCGAGTCGAAAGCGAGGATCGAACTGGTGTTCGAGACGAACAAACGGCCCTTGGGGTCGACCGCGATCGCATGAGCACCGGATGCTCCGGTGGCGAAGCGATCCAGGAATTTTCCGTCGGGTGAAAATTTACAGATCTGTTTGTTGTGCCTGTCGAGCGTGTAGATGACCCCGGTCCCGTCGGTGGTGACTTTTTCAAATCCGAATACTGAATTAGCGCGTTCGGCGGCGTCCGTGAACTCGGTCAGTGTCTTCAGCGAACTGTCGAGTATGACAATTGATTTTCCAGCGACCGCGACCAGTTTTCCATCCCACGTCAGCGCGATCCCGCGCGGATTGATGTCCGTCGACTTCGCGAGCAGGCGGCCCGTGCTCCCTTCGTGCTTAAAGATACCCTTGTTATTTGCGACATAGACATTGCCCGCCCGATCCGACACCAGGTCGTAAAGATTCGAGCCTGTTTCCGGTGCCCACTGATTCAGGAATCGGCCATCGGCGTCGAATACCTGGATGCGATGCGGAGAATAATCCGAACTGTAGATCCGCCCTTCTCCATCCACCGCAACATGCCTATTGTCTGTGAACCGCCCGGCACCGTTTCCTTCGCCACCGAGCTTCAGGATTTCTTCATGATCCGGCACCGGTGTTGGTTCGGCCCTCGCCGTCGGTTCCGACGCGTTAGAAGTATTAACAGGAAAAGCGTCGGAGACGGAGCTTCCGGCAAAAAACATGGCTGCTATCGCAATACCGCCAATGATAAGAGAACTTGCCAATATCAAGACCACGATCAAGCGGCCAACTCTGGAGGTTATTTTCTTGACCGCCTCGAGATTTTGCGGATCGAGCAAGTCGCTTTTAGTCTCGACCTGCATTCCGGAAATCGCTACGCTTCGCCCTTCAGTCATCCGATCGATCGCCTGCTCTGCCTCCACCGAACCGACATCGAAAGTTTCGCGAAAGCGTTTTATGGCTTCCGCGGTACGTCCATCGCGAACGAGACGGGTTATTTCGGCGATCTTTCGCGCGATCCCTGTGAGCGATGAGAGATCGAGAAAAGCCGAGCCATGGGAATACAGCATTTCCTGCGGAGCGATGACCGTACTTCCACAGTACGGGCATTTCTGCGTCGTCGTTCCAGTAAATTCGAGCGGAGCGGCACACGAAGCGCATCTAAAACTGTTGGTCATACTTGTGCGGAAAATGGGCGGGTGACACTGATTTGCAACCCGAAGTTGATAGATTATAAACTTTTGCGTGGAATGTCTCACGCGTCGAGGAGTTCATGATATGAAAAGATTTGGATTGATATTTTTAATGATTCTTATTGGCACAGGGATGGTGTTCGGACAAAAAGGAGCGGCCGGTCGGGCTAAGCCGGATCCGGCGAAAGATGTGCGCGTTGCGTTCGATCGCCTGACTGAGGGCATCCGCCAGGTTGACGTCGAAAAGCTCATGAGCGTTTACGACAACAACGAACGCACTCTGTTTTTTAACAACAACGGCTCAGTCACAATGGGCTGGGCTCAGATGAAGGAGAACAGGACGTCCAGTTATTCCAAGACGAAAAACGTAACGCTTGAAACGACCGGCGTTCGCGTTGAGATGCTGGGTCCGGTATCGGCCTACGTATCGTTCAAATGGAAACAGACGCAAGAATTTGATGACAAGCTTGAAAGTGCATCGGGGCGTACGACATTAATATTTAAATTGATCGGTAAGGATTGGAAGGTCGTTCACGTTCACACTTCGCCTGACAATGTTCCGCCGACACGGCCTCTACTCGATTCGGAGCGCGAAAAGCCGGAGACAAAATAAAAAAAAGGCGAGCTGTGGACTCGCCTGAGGAGGAGAAATTATGCGGGGTTCTACACCGCCGCTCCAGGATAACTGCCGCCGAGTTTAGCATCGTTTCCTTCTGCTAGATTACTCACCAGCTCGTAATGGAAATAATCAAACTTCGCTGCGACTTCCGGCTTAACCCGTTTGTCGTACATTTCCCTTGAGCGATCGATCGCTTCACGCAGGCGGTTATAGAGATCGGAAGCATCGCGGCCTTCATTTACCTTTTGCTCATTGTAGAGCTTGATCTCCGAGACCAGAAGCCGGGCGAACCGGCGAGCGTCATTGTGAAAGCGTCTCTCGTCATCAGCAACTTCTATCGGCAGATCAACGTTTCGATCACTGAATCGGCTTTTTGCCGGCTGAGATGACGCGACTTCCACGACCGGTTCCGGTGACGCTTCGAATGAACGGCCGTTGTTGCCGTTCGCCGTGTCGTTCGTATAAGCGTATTCCTCGACAGGTTCCGGCTCTGTATCGGCCGAGGCATCATAATCATCACTGGACGCGAAAGCAAAATCACTGACCTTTTCAGCAGGTGTCGAATCGACCGACTCTGCATAGCCGTCCTCGATCTCGTCCGCGTTTGCTTCTTCTTGTAGGGCAGCCGGTACCGGTTCAAAATAAGCGACATCTTCCGCGCCGGACGTTTCAGCTTCCGATTCTGGAGTTTCTATCTCCGCGATTTCTGCCGCTTCCTCGACAGCAACATCGCCCGCATATTCTGAAAATTCCGCAGGCTCCTCTACCACCGCGATAGACTCACTTACTTCCGAAGTTTCGGCCTGAACTTCAACGTGCGAAACGTTTTCAGCGTCGTGCATCGGGATATAGGACGGTGCTTCGACTACGCCCGGCTGGGCGGCCGTCGATGCGGCCCGGAGCTCCACGGTTAGACCTGCTACTCGAACGAGGCATTCGATCGCCTCAAGATTGATCGGTTCGCTCGAACTGCCTGAGTCGGTGTATAGAACAGCGACGCCGCGACCTCTGGCAATAAGCGGGACCGCAAACATTCGATCCGAAGCGCCAAACTCAAGTGCGTTCAAATAGAGGCTATCCTCGGCATGCGATGAAGAGAAATTATCTGTCGTCGTCAACGTGCGTACGGCGTCGGCAAGCAGAGTATCGGCGGAAAGCGGAAAGTGTATTTCCCGCGCACCGTCGTCGCTGAAACTCCCCGTTCGATCGAATCGCCGCCAGCATACGAAGGCGTCATTCTTGACAATGAAGAAGGCTCCGCGCGATGTGAAATTTGATACGTGGTCGACCAAAGCCTTCAAGATCGCCGACTGCGTCGTCTGGCTGCTAATTGCGTCTATCGCATCGCGAAGTTCATCGTAATGGGCGGGAGCCGAGACGACCTCAAGTTTTTGAGCCTCGTTGAAGGCATTTGCCGACAGTTGTGCACCGTCGTCCCGAGCGAGTCGCAGATGTTCCACGACAGATTCCGTGAAGGCTTTTTCGAACTTTATTTCGGATCCGAAGCGGTCGGAGAGGCTCCGGATAGCTGAATCCATCTGTGATCTGTGCTTCTCGAATTCAGCTTCAAAGTTCTTTTGAAAGTCGGCAACGTCTTGCTGCATACCGGCAAGTACGTCTTTGAGGTAAATCTCGAATTCAGTTCTCAGACTAAGTTCGAGTTCTTCACTGTTCACTGGGGTTTTTCCTCCAAATCTTGAAAATACACAACGAATCGAGTTTGTTGGCTAGGTTGGCGGTTCTGAGTAGAAAGTTAGTTGCGGGTGAGCATGACAATTTACGGAAAATCGCCACCGTTGTGAATTATGACGAACGGCGGCGATTTATGTCAAGAAAATTGTTGTCTATCAAGGGAATAGATCATCAGACAGCGATGACCTCGATGTCCGGATCGATCTCTTCCTTGATCATATTTTCGATTGCCGCTAAGGTTCCTGTGAGCGAACTCGGGCAGCTGCCGCAGGCACCTTCGTAACGGATCCGCAAGGTATTGTCAGCGAGTTCGACAACCTCAAGCCAACCACCGTCACCAGCAAGATACGGTCGAATTCGCTCATCGAGAATTGCTTCGATTTCCCTAAGCTTAGGATCGTCGGACGCTGCTGCCGCTATCGCGCCGCCGACAACTGCCGCAGCATTTCCATTTCCGTTCGACGCCCGAGCACTTTGGGCAGCGTCAGCCGCTCGAATCGGCACCGCGAGATCGGGAAGTATCTCGGCCCATTCGGCCTCCTCCGACTTTTCCACGGTGTTCATCTTGTCCATGTAGAAAATGGACACGACGTGTTCGATCGCGAAAAGGGACTCGGCCAGCCCATTTCCAACCGCGTCTTCGCGGGTCTTGAACGAGTGCGACGTTCCGTGCGAAACCGGCTCCTTTAAAATAAACTTGACCGCGTTCGGGTTTGGCGTCTCTTGTATGTCTGCAATTTTAGGCATTCTTAACCCCGATTTCGGGTACGACAATGTAAGAATTTATTAAACCTTACATTTTAGTCAACATTATACCTGTTCTTAGAGGAAATTTCACCAGTCAGAGATGTATGGAAATAAATGCGGGCGAAACAGAGTCCATTTATCGAAACTCGTTCGCCCGCATCTTGATTACGACGCAACTCCGCGATAACTCGCCATTACATGATTCGCGAGGATCGCTCGGCCGGCCTATTCGGTAATGTGAATATCCTCGCCTTTATTTACCCGTCCCGACAAAAATAGGCCGCCAAACACGAGCGTCGCGATCAGAAACACGATAAAGCCGGCCAACCATAATTTGTTGTCCGCACTCCTCTGGTACATCAAAAACGAGGCCACGGTTAAGATAAGCGAGACAAAAGCCAACAAACCCTTCATACCCTTCACCTCCGATTGTCGAAAAAAAGGTCAAACTTACGTTGAATTTCCAGATAATGGCAAACCGAGAAGCACGTGGTTGCTCCAACTAAAATCACCTGTAAGTTTTTCAAAATGCTTGTATTGAAATGCCTTTATAGTAACTCCATTCAAACTTGAAAGGCAAGTAATTAGCAAACTCGAGCAGATTGATTACGCTTCATGCCATCCCCGGGTTCCTTTAAATCAGCCGGGCGGAAATTACGCGGGCGATTCCTTGGAGATCCGGGAACAGTTCAGGGCGCCGCCACACCTTCTTATCAAACATTTCGGCCGCTCGCTCCGACTGGTCGACGCCGATTTCCAAGAGTAAATGACCGCGACGCCTGAGGAATTGTGGCGCTCCTTGTACGATCCGGGCGATGATCGAAAGGCCATCCGACCTATCCGTCAATGCTCCATGCGGCTCGAAGTCGCGTACCTCAGCCTGCAAACCTGCAATTTCATCCGCGGGTACGTACGGCGGATTCGAAACAATAAGGTCGAATTTCTCGGTGGCGAGGGAGCTAAAGACGTCCGATTCAGTTAGCTTCAATCTGCCGGCGACTCGATGTTTTTTGGCGTTTCGCCGTGCAACGCTCAGGGCGTCCAGTGACACATCCAGCCCGAGTGCCCGAGCGCTTTGCAGTTCGTGAAGTAACGAAACGGCAATGCAGCCTGATCCGGTACCCACGTCGCAAATGAATCCACCGCCGGAAGGGCGAAGTATCTCAAGTGTGCGCTCGACTGCGATCTCGGTTTCGGGTCGTGGGATAAGGACGTGGGGTGTTACTTCGAAATCGAGACCGTAGAATTCCTGCACACCCGAAATATATTGCAGCGGTTCGCGATTCGAGCGCCTCTCCAGAAAAGAATCGAGAAGGATGACCTCATCTCGAGTAAGAAAGTGCTCAGGGTGAGCGTATATGAATGCCTTGTCCTTTTTAGTGGCGAGCATAAGAAGCGACATAGCCTCGCGGCGAGGTTCCGCAACACCGCTCGCCGCGAGGACGGACTCGGCCCTTGATATAGACTCGGCTATCGAGCTCATTCTTTAACGCTCAAACCTACCGCGCGCCATCCCCCCGCCAAACAGCGGGTAATGTGAGGAAAATGATCTTCAGATCGAGCCACAGCGACCAGTTCTCGATGTAGTAAAGATCGGTCCGCACCATCTCATCGAACGTGAGGCGATTACGTCCCGATACCTGCCAGAGCCCCGTTATGCCGGGTTTCATGTCGAGGCGTTTTCGATGCCACAGTTCATAGCCCTCGACCTCATACAATATCGGCGGACGGGGCCCGACGATGCTCATGTCGCCATTGAGAACGTTAAAGAGCTGCGGCAGTTCGTCGAGGCTTGAACGGCGCAGCCATCGCCCCGTGCGTGTGACGCGATCGTCGTCTTTAACCTTTCCGAACACCGGCCGATTCTTGTCACCGGCATTTGCTTCGGCATCGCCGAGAATATTTTTCCGATAGGCCTCGCGGTGCGCTGTTTCGTCAGCATCGGCGTACATCGTCCGAAATTTGTAACAAAGAAATATGCGCCCATCCATTCCCACCCGCTCTTGCCTGAACATCGCCGGGCCGCGAGAGCCTCGTTTCACCATCAATGAAATGACGACCAAAACGGGCGAGAGCACGATCACCGCGAAACCGGAGATCAAGATGTCCGATGCGCGCTTTAGGAAACGCTGCAGATCTGACAACGGCTCGCGGAAAAGCCGCACCATAGGAAGGACGCCGATTTGCTCGACACTTGTTTTCTGCGGCAGAAGGTCGAACAACGTGGGTGCAAAACGAAACTCGACACGCTGCCGGCGCCCGACCTGCATCATTGCGTCGAAGAGACGTTCACTCGAAATAGTATTGTCCGTGATGATGACTTCCTGAATTTCAAGATCCCGAATAAGCCGAGCAAGATCGTCGAATCGCCCAATGACGCTGGCGTCCAGGTCGGAGTGTTCGTCGGTATCGGAACCGTCGGTTCGGATGACGCCTATCACTCGATAGCCAAGGTCGCGCCGATCTCTTAATTCACGAACCGTCTGGATGGCCTCCGCATTCGTTCCGACGACAAGTGTCGGGATCAGATTGATCCCGCGGCCGCGAATCCAGCCTTGTGCAAATCGCAACGCGAGGTGTGAAATAAGAAACACCGACAGGGCGAGGAAAAAGTCGAGAAAAAATACGCCGCGGGAATAAGAAAAATCACGGAAGGCGTAACCGCCACGGAATAGAAAGGCCCAGCCGGTGATGAGAAGCGAGCCGACAGCGACAGCCTTGAAGATTTTTACCGTTTCGCGTGTGTAAGAAAATGCACCTTGAAACTGGTACGCCCGCTCGTATACCAACATCAAAATACGCACCGGCACGGCAAAATACAGAATACCGGCGTAGGGTACAAATGTCTGCGACCAGGCCCACCCAGTCGAGGAGAAAACCGACGTTTCCTCTCTAAGACTAAACGCGGCGAGAAAACAAATCGCGGTCAAGGCCGCGTCCATCGCCACAACGGCGCCTTTGACAAGGGGCATTACAAACCGCGGTACACGGTTCTCTGCTTTCAGTGCGGCGACATCATTTCGAACGGCGGTTTCGGTGTTCACGACTATTTCTTTTTAAGCGAATGCAGAGCGACTTGCAACTCTGTGTTCGCGTGGCGAACTCTCGTACTGCAATTCGTCTTTCGGTTATGACAACACAAATGCCGATGCGATATTCTTTCGTCGAGACGATGAAAGTCCTCATAACGTCACCCAGCCTGAACGAAAACGAGAACGTCAGCGGAATTTCGACGATGATCTCCAACATCATCGAACATGGCGGCTGCGAGTTTGTGCACTTTAAGGTGGGTCGACGTGACGGAGAAAAGTTCGGCCTCAATTGGGCGGCAACCCAGATAAAACTACCTTTCGTTTTCCGTCGCGCCGTAGCGCACGCTGATCCGCAAATAATCCATCTCAATACTGCGTTCGAGCCGCGGGCGATAATCCGGGATCTGATCCTTGCCAAGTCGGCGGGAAAGCGACCGATCGTACTTCAGGTTCACGGCGGCCGATACGTGATGGAGGATTTTCCGAACGCCGTTCTAAGAATGCTCGCGCGGAAACTACTCGGCACTGCGTCCCGCGTTGTCCTACTTGGGGAAGCTGAGGCTGAAAGGGTCTCTCAATTTTTGCCCGGTTTGAAAATAGCGGTTTTGCCAAACGCGGTCGTCGCGAACGATTTTCCAGAAGCCGAGCGCACGTCGGGAACAAAGAACATCATCTATCTCGGTCGGTTGCAGGAAGCCAAAGGTTTGAGCGAGATGGTCGAAGCGTCAAGGCTGCTTGCGGCTCAGGGATTCAAATTCAAATTTTCGTGTTTTGGAACTGGCCCCGACCAGCAGGAGTTTATTCGGCGGATGACGGCCGTCATTGGCGATGATTTTCACTTCGGAGGTGTCATATCCGGAAAGGAAAAAATTCAAGCACTCAACGCGGCGGACATTTTCCTTATGCCGTCTCGTTACGAGGGCCTTTCGCTCGCCCTGCTCGAAGCGATGGCGGCCGGATGCGTTCCCATCGTCTCCAATCGAGGATCGATGCCGTCGGCTGTCGAAGATGGACGCAACGGCTTTCTCGTCGATCCCGGCGATATTACCCAGATCGTAGGGAAGTTGAAGTTCCTTCTCTCAGAAGGAGAGACCGGGTGGAACGAGTATCGACGCGAAGCCCGGGAGACGATCCGCTCCCGGTTCAATATGGACACTTGCGCAGAAAAATTACAAAAGCTTTACGCCGAAACTCTCACCAACAGATGACGACGATCGAACAAACTGATCGCACTCGGGTGCCCGTACTTAAACTGCAGGTCGACCTCTGCAATTACGAGATCGCGATCAGCCGTATTACGGAACTCGCGCGAACTGGCCGTGGCGGGTACGTTTGCGTGGCGAATGTTCACGTCGCAATCGAAGCCGAAGACGATCCGCAATTTGCGGCACTCGTTAACGAGGCCGACATTGTTTTGCCGGACGGGACTCCGCTCGTATGGATGCAGCGGCTGCAGGGAAATGACGATGCGGCTCAAGTGCGCGGGCCATCTCTTATGCCGATGCTAATGGGGCGAGCTGAAGCTGAGAACATGCGCGTCGGATTTCTTGGCGGTCGGCGGGATGTATTAGAAAGTATCGTTTCTCGTGCCGCTGAAGAATTTCCGCACCTCGATGTTGCCTTTCGAAACTCGCCCCCGTTCCGTGAACTTACCGGCGAAGAAAATGCTGGGATCGCGAATGAGATCAACGATGCCGACGTGGATATACTGTTCGTCGGGCTCGGCTGTCCGAAACAGGAGCGATGGATGGCTGCGAATCGAAAATCGATTAACGCGGTGATGATAGGGGTGGGAGCTGCGTTCGACCTTTACGCGGGAAATATTCGGGGGGCACCGGCAATCGTAAGCAAGCTTGGATTCGAGTGGATGTTTCGCCTCGCTCAGGAGCCACGTCGATTGTTTTCGCGTTACCTGCTCGTCAATCCGCGATTCGTCTGGCTCGCTGCCCGCCAGCTTATTCGAAGATCATAGCTCCTCCACTTTTGTAGAAGCTGAGGAATCTGCTACTTCCGCTGAAGGCGGCGCGGCCTCGCCACTCTCGACCAACAAAATAGACAGGTAATGGTCGAGCAGTCCTGAGAGCTTTCTTGACTCCTCACTGATCACCGTTAAGTATTCGCGAGTCTGGCCAGTGACGGTTTCGTCTTCAAGAAGTAACTCGGCAAACCCCATGATGCTCGTCAGAGGTGTCCGCACCTCATGCGACATTTCTCGAACTGTTGTTTCAAATTTCCCGCTCCGGGTCGAATTACTCATGCTTAAGGTTGTAAGCAATTTCGCGTACGAAGTCACGCCCCTTCCGCCCAAGTCCCTGATCTCACGACTGCCCGTCCCGAGCCTGGATCTCGGAACCCTGATCGCCTCGTATGTGTTGTGGATCGGGTCTTTCCCGATACTTCGGTTGCCATACCCTCACCGCACGGCTATCATTTTTCAATACGTTAAGTCGGAGGTTTGATGGCTGAGAAGGGTGTGGATATTGCTCCCGCGGAAGGGAAACTGGGTGTGCTGTTGGTCGGCTTGGGGGCTGTGAGCACGACGTTCGTGGCCGGCGTCGAGGCGATAAAACGCGGACTCGCGCAGCCGATAGGAAGCCTGACGCAGATGGGTACGATACGTCTTGGCAAACGTACCGAGAACAATGTTCCCCGGATAAAAGACTTTGTGCCGCTCGCCTCGCTCGATGACATTGTCTTCGGCGCGTGGGACATTTTCCCCGACAACGCATTCGACGCCGCGATGAATGCCGGAGTGCTCGAAAAAGATCTGCTCAATCAAGTTTCGGAACAGCTCGCGTCGCTCAAGCCGATGCCCGCCGTGTTCGAACAAAATTACGTCAAACGCCTGCACGGTGAAAACGTAAAGACCGGCAAAAACAAGATGGAGCTGGCCGAACAGCTCATCGCCGACATTGAGAGCTTCAAGTCTGAGAACGGATGCGATCGGCTGGTGATGGTGTGGGCGGCTTCAACGGAGATCTATTTGGAAGAGTCTGAGGTACACGGCTCACTGGATGCGTTCGAACGCGGGTTGTACGATAGCGATCCGGCGATCGCACCGTCGATGATCTACGCTTACGCCGCATTGAAGTCGGGCGTGCCGTTCGCGAACGGAGCTCCGAATCTCGCGGTGGATATCCCCGCATTGACGGCGCTTGCGGATCAGATGCGAGTGCCGATCTGCGGCAAGGATTTCAAGACCGGGCAGACGTGGATGAAAACGATCGTCGCACCTGGGATCAAGGCTCGTATGCTCGGGCTCGATGGTTGGTACTCGACAAACATCCTCGGCAATCGTGACGGTGAGGTACTTGACGACCCCGAGAATTTTAAGACGAAGGAAGAGTCAAAGCTGTCGGTCCTCGAGCACATCTTGCAGCCGGATGTTTACCCCGAGTTGTACGACGACTTCTCGCACGTCGTCCGCATCAATTACTATCCGCCCCGCGGGGACAACAAAGAAGGCTGGGATAATATCGACATCTTTGGATGGCTAGGGTACAAGATGCAGATCAAGATCGACTTTCTGTGTCGGGATTCCATTTTGGCCGCGCCGTTATGTCTGGACCTTGCCCTGTTTCTTGACCTCGCCCAGCGGGCTGGAATGAAGGGCGTTCAAGAGTGGTTGTCTTTCTACTTCAAATCGCCGCAGACGGCTCCCGGGCTTTATCCCGAGCACGACATATTCATTCAACTTATGAAATTGAAGAACACGTTGAGGCACCTCCGTGGCGAAGATCTTATAACGCACCTTGGATTGGAGTACTACGACTAGCTTCTCCGCGGCGACGAAAATTGGGCACCTCAGGCTTTAGATCCTACGCTTTGGTGTACCTCAGTACCTTTCCGGTGTTCGACCGGTCGGGCTTCCGATCGATCGAAATCGACCCCGTATCTCACGTCCTGCCGAATTCATTTTTTCCTTGAACAATTCAATTATTTGTGCGATAAATATCGACAGATCGGTCGGCTCGGGCCGGTTCACCTTAACATCTGGACAACTCAACCCTGAACCTTTTGCGTCCAGCAAACGTCCAATATTTTGAAATCATCGTTACTAAAGACGGATGGCCCCGAAGGCTCTCGGTATATCTGGTCTTAAAATTGCGTCTTACCGGAATGTCCGGCCTCTGGTTCGGAATCAGAGGATTGACGAGGAGAAAGAGATGAAAAACGAAACGGCCAAAAGAAAGGAGAATTCGGAAATTGGTATTTTGCTGGATCCGGAAAGAAAGAGTCCACGTGCCAAAGAGTTTGAGGATAAGTTATCCGATCTGATCGTCGGACAGGAACGCGCCGTTCGACGCGTGAGCGGGCTGTTTCAAATTTATCTCGCGGGCTTGAACAATCCGTCGCGACCGGTCGGAACGATGTTGTTTCTTGGCCCGACTGGTTCAGGCAAGACGCGCGTCGTCGAAGCCGCGGCCCAAGTTCTTTTCGGTGAGCCTCATTCCGTGGTGAAGATCGACTGCGCGGAGTTTCAGCACTCACATGAGATCGCGAAGCTTATCGGGTCGCCTCCGGGATATCTCGGCCATCGCGAAACATCTCCTATGCTCACGCAGGAAAACCTGGACAAAGCGCATACCGACGACACAAAGCTTACGTTCGTGCTATTCGATGAAATCGAAAAAGCGTCCGATTCACTCTGGCAGCTTCTACTCGGCATACTCGACAAGGCCACCCTTACGCTCGGTGATAACCGGCGGGTTGATTTTTCGAGGACCGTCGTCATCATGACGTCGAACCTTGGTGCACGCGAAATGTCGGATATGATCTCGGGTGGTATCGGGTTTGCGCCGACCAAGGCGGGCAAGCCCCAGGAAGATAGCGAGATCGATACGAAGATATATCGCACCGCCCTCGAGGCGGCAAAACGAAAGTTCTCGCCTGAGTTCATGAATCGTATCGACAAGGTCGTGGTATTCCGCAGCCTGAAAGAGCATCATTTGCGGAAGATCCTCGACATAGAATTGACAGCCGTTCAGGATCGGATAACCGAATCAGCCGGCACGAAGTTCATTTTTGAATGTACGCACGAAGCAAAAGAATTTTTGCTGGGCGAAGGAATAGATCTGAAATACGGGGCTCGACATCTGAAGCGTGCGATCGAACGGTTTCTGGTTTATCCGCTTTCCAATCTTGTCGCCACGCAGCAGGTTGAGACCGGCGATTTCGTCACGGTCGGCCTCGATGAGGATACTAATCTCCTTACTTTTAGAAAGCATTCAGGCAAGATGATCATTACGGATACACCTGACGAAGGGATCGATGAAGCTCCGCTTGTGAAATCCGATGCCGTCGGAGCTCCCTTGCCACAAGCTCAGGCCGCTAGCGGGATGAGTAAATCAAAGGGCGAGCGCAACGACGCGTAGGTCGCCAAGCCGGTAAAGGCATTGAAATAGGGGCAATGGCCCCTATTTTGTTTTACCACACGACCCAGTGACCTCCACAACATATGCGGCAGAGGAGATATGAGGTTGGGGTGGCGAGTTTGATATATATGGCAGATCGTATGTATAGATTCGCCGGCCCTGCTGACTGAACGAGCCTAGACACCTTCCAAAGCCTGATTCAAATCGGCCATGATATCTTCGACGGACTCGATTCCCACGGACATTCTGATCAGTCCGTCTGAGATCCCGGCTGCGGCCCGGTCGTCCGCCGATATTGCGGCATGCGTCATTAGGGCTGAAGGCTGAACGATCGTTTCGACACCGCCCAATGATGTCGCAAACGTACATAAGTTCACATTATTAACAAAAGCCTTCGCTGCTTTTGCAGTTCCCAGGTCCAAGCTGACAATGCCGCCGAATCCGGTCATTTGAGTCTTGGCTATGCGATGGTTCGGATGAGACTCGGATCCCGGATAGTAAACGGCTTTCACCTTCGAATGCGAGCTCAACATATGCGCGACAGCATATGCATTGTCGTTGTGGCGTTCCATACGCAGAGCCAGTGTTTTTATTCCTCGCAATACTAGCCAGGCTACCTGCGGAGCGATGTTTCCACCGAATAATTTACTCGGGCCGTGCCGTGCTTTATCGACGATCTCCTTACTTCCGGCGATAACGCCGGCGGTTAGATCGCTATGTCCGCCGAGATACTTTGTGGCGCTGTGCACCGACAGATCAACCCCCATCTCAAGCGGCCGCTGGTTGTAAGGCGTCGCGAATGTGTTATCGCAGACAGTTGCGATACCCAATTCGCGTGCTATGTTCGCGACAGCTTTAATATCGGTTATCTGAACCAGCGGATTCGAGGGAGTTTCAATCCAGAAGATCCTCGTATTCTCTCGGGCTGAGAGGCGGTAGTTGGCCGCCTCCGTGACATCGACAAATGACGTGCTGACGCCCAGATTCTCGAGGTAGCGGAACAGGTTTGTCGCTGTGGAATACATCGAACGAGGGGCAACGATGTGATCGCCCTGCTTTGCGAACGTCAGGACGGACGCTGAGATCGCTGCCATCCCCGATGCGAACGCGAGGGCATCCTCGCCGGATTCCAACTCTGCGACCGTTCGTTCCAGAGCTTCCTGAGTTGGATTTCCAAGACGGCCATAGTAATAGCCGGGCTTCTCGTCGTTGTGGATCGCGATTCCCTCATCGGCGTCGGAAAACGCAAATACCGATGTCGAGTAGATAGGTACCGATACGGCACCGTGGTTCGCGGTCCGATCCTCGCCGGCGTGCACGGCGGATGTGCTGAATGACTTGTATTTCATGGCTAATAAGTAAAGGCTGAACGGCTGTGGTCCATACTAGGTTTCTTTTTAGACGGGTGCAATCGTCGAGTCACGGCAAACACGAAATCCTCCCTATCTTAAGGGATCTGGTCATCATATACCGTCTGCCGCATATGTAGAGCTTACATATTGCCTGAGGCATATATATAAGCGCGACAGCGGAGCCTTTATATGCTAATGTTCTCGCCATGAACCCTGAAACCATCCTCTCCGGGACCGCATCGTTGTTTCTGGCACTGGGCGACAAAACCCGTTTGCGTCTGCTGAACCTGATGCGCGACCGCGAGATCTGCGTCAGTTCGTTCACTGATACGCTGGGACAGAGTCAGCCGCTTATCTCAAGGCACCTCGCTTATCTCAGGAATAGCGGGATCGTCGAAGCGCGAAGAGACGGAAAGTGGATGCATTACAGCATATCTCCAAATCTGGATGACAACACCGGTAGACTTCTCTTCGAACTGTTCCGGTGGATGGAAGGCGAGGAAGTCTTACGTCTCGATCGCGATAAATATCGGGAAGCCCACCAGTCACATGCAGTTCCGCCGACACCGGAAAAGAAGCCCAGGGTCTTACCTACACGTCCGCGGCAAAGGCGCGAGCCCACCTACGAAAAGCAACCAGAAGAAATATCCGTCCACCATAATGAGCTTGAAGACTTCCTGCTCTAGCTCGATGTCCGAGTCGCCGTCGGATAGGGGCAATGGCGACAACCGCTGTTGCAGCAGTATCCGCGTTCCCGCAAAAACGTCTCTGTAAGAACCATGAGGCCATTTTCAAAATAGAAATCCGTCCCTTCGATCAACTTCGGAGCCGGCTCGTCTTGTCTTTCCTCGCTTTTTTGATAACAGGCAAGAAACTCCTTGTTCCCTTCCGCGCCGGTAATCGGAGATTCCATCACACCGACAATCTTCAAGCCAAGCCGCTCCGCAAAACCATTCACTTCCATTACGACCCGCTCGTGCTTTTCCGTTTCTTTTACAATTCCGCCCTTACCGACTTCGCCCTTGCCAACTTCAAATTGTGGTTTGATGAGAACGACGATGTGGCCGTCCGGGAGAGCCAGTGAAAATAGTGCAGGTAAAATTTTGGTGGCCGAAATGAATGAGACATCCATGACTATCAGGTCAAACAGCCTGTCAAAGTCTGTCGCCAGTAAGCCTCGTGCGTTCGTATTTTCGCGAACGTCGACCCTGGGATCGTTTCGAAGTTCCCACACGAGTTGATTGGTACCGACATCAAGGGCCACTACGGATATAGCGCCGTGCTGCAAGAGGCAGTCGGTAAATCCACCTGTCGAAGAGCCAACGTCGAGACATGAATATCCCGTCGGATCGATCTGAAAATGCCCAAGTGCGGCCTCGAGCTTCAAGCCGCCACGACCGACGTACCGCGATTCCGCGCCTTCACCCTTGATCCGAATCTTTGCATCTTGCGCGAACGATTCCGACGCCTTATCGATCCGTCGTTCGTCAACCAGAACGACGCCGGCCATGATCATTGCTTGAGCCCTTGAGCGCGACTCTGCAAATCCTCGGTCGGCGAGCAGCTTGTCGATCCGTTCCTTTTTCATCGATCAAATAAAAGCAAACCAGTTCCTCATGATCGCGCAAACTAATTTTCGACTCCGTTTGAGAAACCGATGCCCGGTGGTATTTTAGCTTACGACGAGCACTTAAGTTATGAAGACCGCGGCTACGATGACCCGATTCGCAAAGTTCGCCTGGTTCACACTTGGTTATAACGTGCTCGTGATCCTGTGGGGAGTCTTTCTAAGAGCCTCGAAATCCGGCGACGGCTGCGGCCAGCACTGGCTTACATGTCATGGCGAATTCATACCATCGGCCCCCGAGCTAAAAACAATTATTGAGTTCTCTCACCGAATGACGACGGGACCCGCGTTCCTTCTTGTCGTCGTACTTCTTATCTTGGCGTTTCGTCGTTTTGGGAAGGGCAGTGCGGTTCGCAAGGCCGCTTTGGCATCGTTTGCATTCATAGTTGCCGAAGTCTTGATTGGAGGGGTATTGGTCCTGACCGGCAATACCGCGGAAACGCTCACGGCCGAACGCCCGTTCCTCGCTATCGGTCATCTTATTAATAGTTTTCTCTTGATTGCATCGTTGACGCTGACAGCCTGGTTTGCAGGGAGCCAGCGATCCTTGAATCCACACATCGAGCGCAAAGCAATCCTCCTCCTTGCCGCTGCGGCCGTCGCTATTCTTTTAGTCGGTACCAGTGGCTCCGTGGCCGCCCTTAGCAGCATGTTGTTTCCGTCCGCAACGCTTGCCGACGGAATTGCGCGAGACTTCTCCGCCGGCTCGAATATTCTGCTCAAGCTGCGGGTCAGTCATCCGATCCTGTCGGTATTGACGAGCGTCTATTTAGTATTTCTCGCTGGCTGGCTGAGTGCGTCGTCCGGTCGGGAGGTGACGATTAGACGTTCCTCGACGATTCTCACTGTGATCGTGATTGCACAAGTCGCGTTCGGGACTCTGACGCTTATCACGATGGCGCCGATATTAATGCAGGTCGGGCATCTGCTGCTCGCCGATCTGCTCTGGATCTCGTTCATCCTCATGTCGGCAAATTTTCTTTCGCGCCCTGATCATCCCTAACTTTCGCTTCTCCACCGCTCACCTTTCTCGACCAGCTTCTCGAGCGATTGCTGCAACTCCAACGTTTTATTCTCGACGATCGCATTATTTACTTCGGCAGATACAAATATCGGAGGCGCAACTAGGAAGACGGCCCGAGTAAACGGTTTCGGGATCTGCATTCGATCCCAACTTTTGATCGTCCAGAACCGGGAGCATTCGACGCTGAAAGGCACCACCGGGTTACCGGTTTTTTTGGCGAGTACGATCGGTCCTGTTTTCGCGACGTATCGCGGTCCGCGCGGTCCGTCGACCGTGAAAGCCATCGAAAGACCTCGGCGCATATAGCGGATCATTTCTACGAGGGCACGTACGCCGCCGCGGCTAGACGAACCGCGCACCGTTCCAAAGCCAAATCGTTTGAGAAAGCGCGCTATGTATTCGCCGTCGAGGCTCTGCGAAGTGATTACGACGATTCCCCGATCGCGGAGAAAGAATGTTCCGCCGAAGATCCGGTCGTGCCACAGGCAATAGATCGGTTGCCGGCCATCAGAGTTCACATCGGTCAGGTTCTCATCGCCGACAGTTTCCCAGCGCATCGTCGAGCCGATAAGCCGGATGGCGAGGTAAAACACGACGTCCGCAATTCTGATCAACACGCGATCGCGAAATGAATATTGTTCCAGAGGGTCGAAGTTGTAAACTCTTTCTATTTCGTCGGGCACAGATAGGCAATAAGTAACAATTCAGGTTATTATTTGCAACAACGGCAAAAAGCCTGTCGTAATCGACTTTTGGCGGCCACGCCTGTTTATGCAGCGACGAATTCTGATCATTGACGATCACGACGATCTTGCCACAGCCCTCGAAGAAGTGTTTTCGGCTCTGGGCCACTCCGTTATCCTTTTGGGGAGCAGAGCAGACGCCCTTGAGGTCCCCAACTTCGAAAAGTTTGACCTTGTCATTACCGATCTCGACGTTCATTCCCGCCGATCTCCGAATTTGAACGGCGCTCGTTCCCGTCCGGAAATGGCTGGAGGACACGTCAAAGCTTTCAAGGTTTCCGCCGCAAATTTCACGCGAAGCGAATTCGACGAAACCGAGCTAAAGGAGATCATGGCAACCGTTCTCGACTATAAGACCCGGCACATCGATAAGAAGGAATGCATGCAGGGTCTCCACGAACACATCGAGTTCGAGGTGCCGAGTGTGATCTCTCTGATGCACATTGTGCTCGAGTATCTGATGAAACGCGTGGAAAAGCTTGGAGTCGTGAAATCGGAACAATCGAACCTTTTTGTGGCCCTTGACGAGGCTTTCGTAAATGCCGTTAAGCACGGCAACAAGTTCGATGCGAAGAAACTTGTTCGAATATCCACGGATGTTTCCGCCGGAGAGGCCCGATTCACGATTGAAGACGAGGGCGAGGGCTTCGATGTAAACTCGATCCCTGACCCGCTTGACCCCTCGAATCTGTTCAAGACCTCAGGCCGCGGCGTGCTCTTCATCTACAACATCATGGACGAAGTGAAATACAACGAACGCGGAAATCGCCTCACGATGATCAAGCGTTCAGATACGGAACCCGCTTCTTAATCCTTCATTTGATCTTATCCAGAACAGCTCTTATCTCGCCGTTCGTCGGACGATTCTTATAATCGCCTTCGACCTTTGCCCAAACGATCTTCCTATTTTTGTCGACGACGAAAACCGCGGGGTGCGGGATGCCCTCGAATTTTTGACCGGCATAGGCCGGATCGAAGACACCGTATGCGTCGATCGTCCGGTGCATCGGATCGGAGAGCATTGGGAACGTTATCGCTCCTTTCTTATCCTTAGCAATTTTTTCAGCGAACATTTTGCTTGTTGACGCGTCGTCGACACTGATCGCGAGGAGAGAAACGTTTTCACCTGGCTCCAGAAGCGTGCGTAACTCGGCCAACTGCCGAGCGCAGAACGGTCACCAGTATCCTCGGTAGAAAACGAGCACGGTCGTCTGTTTTACGGCGGAGAGTGTTACCGACTTTCCGCTAACGTCGCTGAGCGTGAAGTCCGGGGCGATCGCTCCGGTACTAAGCGGTTGCGTTTTGCTTCCGGCATTCTGGGCGAAGATGCTGAAAGAAAATGCGGCTAAAAGTAATAGCCCTGAAATAAAGATGTGTTTCATACGAATTCTCCGCTACCGGCAAATATACCAGAGCGCTTGCGCTTTTTTGAACATCGCTACGACCCCCTTGCCTGACATTCCTTTGTTCTCTAGAATTTAAATCAAATGAAAGTAACGATCGGTCAGATCAATTCGACGAACGGCGATATCGCCGGCAACGTTAGAAAAATTGTCCGGGCGATCGAAAGGGCAAAGTCGGATGGATCGGACCTCATCGTTTTTCCCGAGCTTATAACACACGGCTACACTTCACAGGATTGGTTCCAGGATCCCGACATTATTCAGCATGCGCTTGACCCATTGAAAGAAATAATCCCGGCGACCGAAGGGATCACGGCGATCGTCGGAACGATACGCCCGAACGAAGACAACGATGGTCGACGCCTCTATAACTGCGCGGCGGTGATCCACAACCGAAAGCTTCTTGGGTTCGCGGATAAGACGCTACTTCCCGAATACGACGTTTTTGACGACCCGCGATATTTCGAACCGAATCAGGGAGACCGGCGGTTGTTCGAGGTCAACGGTGTCAAGCTTGGTGTCGTCGTCTGCGAAGATTTCTGGAACGACAAAACGTTTTGGAAGGATCGCCTTTACGATCACGATCCCGCCGACGAGGTGATTGAAATGGGCGCGGAGCTTGTCGTGTCGATAAATGCATCGCCGTACAACAAGGGCAAGATCAAGCTTCGCTGCGACATGGTCGCACACCGAGCTAAAGCGCAAAATGTCCCGATCGTGTTCGTGAATCTGATCGGTGGAAACGACGGCATCGTCTTTGACGGGGCAAGTCTCATTGCCGATCAGGAAGGTGACATTATCCTTCAGGCGGCCGCTTTCGAAGAGTTTGTCGAGACCGTTAAGCTGGATGTCGGCAAGCCTGACGCGCGTGGCATCACCGGCAGCGAGTGCGAATCGATCAGACGAGCGCTGGTTCTCGGTATCCGAGATTACGCAGGGAAAAATGGTTTTGCGAAGGTTGTGTTGGGGCTTTCGGGCGGAATAGATTCGTCACTCGTCGCGACACTCGCCGCCGAAGCGATCGGTCCTGAAAATTTGCTGTGCGTCATGATGCCGTCGCCGTTCTCATCCGAGGGAAGCATTAAGGATTCGGAAGAGCTGGTCCGGAATCTTGGATGTGAAAGCCGGCTTGAACCCATCACCGATACATTTGAAACTCTGCTCAAGCAGATGAAACTCGACAAGCCTACGAAGGGCGGCGAAAGCATCGCGGCGGAAAACATGCAATCGCGATTGCGGGGCGTGATCCTCATGGCGATATCTAACGCCGAGGGCCGTCTTCTGCTTTCTACTGGTAACAAGAGCGAGCTCGCGGTCGGCTATTGCACTTTGTATGGCGACACGAATGGCGGTCTCGCCGTGCTCGGCGACGTTTTGAAAACGGAGGTGTGGCAGATCGCCCGACACATAAACGAATCTGCCGGACGCGAGGTCATTCCCGACAAGATCATCGAAAAGAAACCATCGGCCGAGCTTGCTCCGAACCAGTTCGATCAGGACAGCCTGCCGCCCTACGAGTTGATGGACCCGATCCTAGAGCTTTACTTTGAACGAAAGCTTTCGCCGGCGGAGATCGTCGCGGCCGGAAACGATAAGGATCTCGTCTATTCCGTCCTTAACAAGGTCGAAAATCCGGCGAACGAGTTCAAACGCCAGCAGCTTCCGCCCTCGATAATCATTTCGAAAAACGCCATTGGCGTCGGCCGCCGCCGCCCGATCACGCACAAGTACCGCCGACCAACTACGTAAGCTTTCGACCCAGCTGAGGTTCATTCCAAAACACAGGCGCTCTTTCCGCTCCGATAGGAGCGAGATGTTGGTAGGACGGGACGGCAAAAGGTTCTCGCTCCATCGGAGCGAAACCGACATACCGCACCTAAAGGAGCGGGATCAATGAAGATCCGGTAGCTACCAACATTTAGCTCCTACCGGAGCAGGACTGCGTCGTAAGAATTTTTTCGCCAACTTCTGCAAGAACAGATTTGAGTCTCCGTTCATTCCACCAACAAGGTGGTACTGAACGGAGATTCTTATGTCGAAATACGATAACCCACTGGAGAACCTGAAGATCGCCAGTCCATGTTCGGCGGACTGGAACGCGATGCTGGGAGACGAGCGCAAGCGCTTTTGCGGCGAGTGTAAATTGAACGTTTACAATTTGTCGGGAATGACGCGGTACGATGCGGAGCATCTGCTTCGGCTTTCCGAGGGCAGATTGTGCGTTCGCTATTTTCAGCGGCCCGACGGCTCGATCCTTACTCAGGATTGTCCGGTCGGCTGGGCGAAGGTGAAGCAGCGAGTGTCGATATTCGCGGCGGCGGCTTTCTCATTGGTCGTCAGCCTATTTGCCAGTTTCTCCTTTTTTGGGTTCTTCGACAGAAAATTGGAATACGGGCGAAGGCTTCCGCTACCGTACGCAACACCGACACCTAACTACGGCTCTACGATGGGCAACATCGCGATTCCTACCCCGACTCCGAAAACGAGTCCGACACCGAGGGAGCTCATGGGAGACGTAATGATCGGCAAGGCTGTATCGTCCGAAACTTCGCGTTCATCATCGCTGTAAATCGGAAGGTCATCTTGCTGAGTTGGGGGAAGCGTTCGACGGTCGCCCGGAAGCCTCGTCGGGTTTCTGCTTCACTACATAGTTCGACTTCGCGCGAATTACAGCCTGCGGCGGTCGAACAACCTGGATCTTTATCTTTTTCCTGTCACCCGGGTTACCGTCCTCGGATGCGTAATAGCCGATCGAATACTGACGCCGCAGCTCTTCCGCGACGCCGGCGAATGCGACCTCGAGGTTTGGGATCGTGTCCGCTTCAAAGATGCGCCCGCCGCTGTTCGTCGCCAGCATCTCCAGATAGGTCTTGCCTTTCTGATACTCGGCATCGGTCTGCCCGCGACCGAGCTGGGCCATAATGCCCGTGGGAAACTGCATCCCAGACACTTGCGCAGCGGCCGCCGCACCGCTCTGCCTTTGAGTGTTGTAACGAATTGGGTAAAACAGAGCGTCGACTTCTTCGACAGCCGCGACTGTGCTTTCGAAACTTGCCTGACGCGATGTCGTGTCAACGCCGTCGGTAAATATGACGACCGCTTTACGCCCGAGCGCTTTAACCAGATCAAGTTCGGTCACGTAGTCGATCGAATCATAGAGGCTGGTTCCGCTCCCGAATTGCGCTTTGTAGATGGCGGCGAAGATCTTTTGCTTTTCGGTCGTGGGCTCGGACAGTATCCGCAGACGGCTGTCGAACGACATGACCATCACTTTGTCCGTGGGGCGAAGTTGATTGACGAACGTCACCGCGGCGTAATGGATCTCATCGATGTGGTACCGAGTTGAGGGACTCGTGTCGATCATCAGCACGACCGTGAACGGCTGCTCGGATGACTGAAAATAAGTGATCGCCTGCGGCACACCGTTCTCGAATATTTTGAAATCCTTTTTTCGCAGTCCCGGAATAAAGCGGCCGTTACGATCCAGGACAGATACCGGAGTCGTCACAAGGTTCGTCTCGACACGAACGACCTCATCTTCCGGCTCCGGAGTTGGCTTTGACGCCGGCGGCGGCGGTGGAATGCTAAACGGATCAACGGGAGAGGGTTGAATGGGTTTCGACGCCTTGCTGCTTTTCACGGACGGGCTATTTCGCGAACGTCGTTGGCCGGAGACGGAAAAAACAAAGGCGGCTAAGGTCAGAATACAAAACACTGACTTGATCATCGGAGCGTCCTCCTTTTCGTCACAAAAAGATAACACCACAGCGGGGGGCTTTGTGACGGTTTAGTGATAAGACGTTTCCCGGGCGGGGTCAGTTACGCCTTTCGTCGCCGGTTCCGATACCGTCTATAATCTGAACCATGAGCGATGTTGTAAATGTTATAGGCGGTGGACTGGCCGGGGTTGAAGCCGCGTGGCAAGCGGCCGAGATGGGAGCGTCGGTGCGGTTATATGAAATGCGGCCGGTTATGCAGACGCCTGCACACCGGACGGATAAGCTTGCTGAGATCGTCTGCTCGAACTCTCTCAAGACCGACGAACCGGGAACTGCACCGTATCTTTTAAAGGAAGAGTTGCGGCGTGGAAACTCGCTCGTCATGGAGGCCGCCGAAGCAACGCGCGTCCCTGCAGGCTCGGCCTTGTCGGTTGATCGGATAAAGTTCGCCGAAATTATTACCGAAAGAATTGAACAACACCCGAACATCGAGATCGTACGGGAAGAGGTGAAGTCGATTGCGGAGTGCGGATTGCGGATTGCGGATTTCGAATCTTTATCGTCTGGAACGCCGGAAAAAGATTCGAAAGATGGAGAAACGGAATCCGCATTCCGCACTCCCCATTCCGCAATCGAAACAATCCGCAATCCGCAATCCGCAATCGTGATTGCGACCGGCCCTTTGACCAGCGAGGCTCTGACGTCGTCGATCATGAAATTCACCGGCGATGATCAGCTTTATTTTTACGATGCGATCGCCCCGATCATTGCAGCGGATTCGATCGACATGTCTGTCGCTTTTAAGGCGGCGCGATACGGCAAGGGCGGCGACGATTACATCAACTGTCCGATGGATCGCGACCAGTACGAGACGTTTATCAACGAGTTGCTTGTCGCCAAGTCGGTACCGCTAAAACGGTTTGAAGAGACGCGTTGGTTCGAATCGTGTCTGCCGATCGAGGAGATCGCACGGCGTGGAGTTGAGACCTTGCGCTTTGGGCCGATGAAACCGAAGGGTCTGCCGGATCCGAAAACCGGATATGAGGCGTATGCATGTGTTCAGCTTCGACAGGAAAACTTAATGGCCGACGCGTATGGCATGGTCGGATTTCAGAATCATCTACGCTACGGTGAGCAGCAACGCGTGCTTCGCCTGATACCGGGTTTGGAGAATGCCGAATTTCTGCAATTTGGACAGATCCACCGAAATACATTCATCAACTCCCCGAAGATCTTGAACGAAGATCTTTCGACGAAAAAGAATCCGCGGCTCTTCTTCGCCGGGCAGATAACGGGTGTCGAAGGATATGTTGAGTCGGTCGCAACGGGCTGGCTCGCGGGGATCAACGCCGTTCGAGTTTTACGTCAGCAGCCGATGCTGACCGCTCCCCTAACCTCCGCCATCGGGTCCTTGTGCCGTTACGTGTCGAACGTTGATACGAAAAACTTTCAGCCGGTGAATATCACGTTCGGTTTGCTCGAGCCGCTGCCGGTCGAGCTGCGCAAGAAGTATCGCAATAAACGTGAGCGGCATGTGGTTCAGGTCGAGCGAGCGTTAGAGGATTGGGATGAGTGGATTCAAGCAATTGCAGCGCCGGAACAGAAGGCGGGCGCAAGCCACCCTTCCTGACCTGCGAATGAAGCTGCCTGTCGAGAAGAATTCACCGTCGAGACAATACGGTGGATCTGGAACGAAATTGCATTCGCAAGTCCGGAAGGGTGGCTCGCCCCCGCTCTTATTCAGCAAAATGAACCTTGATGTTGTACTGATCATTCTCGCCGTCTTCACCGTCGCGATTCTTTACTCGTCGGTCGGCCACGGCGGTGCGTCGGGTTATTTGGCGGTGATGGCTCTGCTTGCGGTCGCCCCGGAAATTACACGCCCGACGGCGCTCGTACTTAATGTTTTCGTTGCGACGATCGGGACGATCCAGTTTTATCGTGCAGGGTTTTTTTCGTGGCGTGTATTCTGGCCATTCGCGATCACATCGATCCCATTCGCGTTTATCGGTGGAATGATGACGCTTCCGACGACTGTTTACGGAGCCATTCTCGGAATAGTACTCGTCGTCGCCGCGATTCGGTTGGCGTGGAATCTTAGGTCCGATGCAGAAACGAAGGAACCCAAAATCTTGATCGCATTGATGATCGGCGCCGTGATCGGTTTGCTGTCCGGTCTCGTCGGCGTCGGCGGCGGAATTTTTCTGACGCCGATCCTTTTATTGATGAACTGGTCGAACACAAAAACCGCGGCCGGCGTATCGGCGATGTTCATTCTCGTGAATTCGATCTCCGGGCTTGCCGGTAATTATTCGCAGGTTATTGACCTTACGTCCGGCGTATGGATCTGGGTAGCGGCAGCGGTCGCTGGCGGTGTGATAGGTGCTACGCTTGGAGCTAGCCGGTTCAATTCGCTGACTCTCCGGCGGGTGCTGGCTGTGGTTCTAGTGTTTGCTGGTGTGAAGCTGATGTTGGTGTGAGAAAGCTCCCCTCCTTGTTTAGGAGGGGTGCCGAGGCTTTGGGAGGCGGGGTGGTAGTTCCGAAAGAATCTGATTCTTGTTTAACTACCACCCCGTCAGCCGAAGCGGCTGCCACCCCTCCTAAACAAGGAGGGGAGCTTCTTACGACATGCAACCGCCTATCGGCTTTGCTAATCAAACGAGCGGACGTCTACCTATGAAGCCTTGCTTTCATTTTGTTTTTATCCTCATACTTGCGACCGGCGTCGCAGCTCAGTCTGGTCGCATGAAGCCAACTGAGACGCCGACTCCGCGGCCGTTGAATCCGGCGAATGTTATTTATGTTCCAACACAGCCCGCCGCAATGATCTCTCGGCCAAGCCCGACACCGACGCCCGCCGACGATGACGAGGTCGTGAAGGTCGCGTCGACACTAGTTCCGATCCCGGTCTCTGTTCTCGATGCAAACGGACGTTCGGTTGCGAATCTAAATCTTTCCGATTTTGACTTGAGGATCGACGGCGTGCTTGCCGAGATCAGCGAACTGTCCAGAAGCGAAACGCCGATCAGGCTCGCGATGTTGTTTGATAACTCATCAAGTGTGCTGATCGCTCGTGAGTTTGAAAAAAACGCGGCGATAAAGTTCTTCCGCCGAGTGATCCGACCTCAGAAAGACCTTGCGGCCCTATACAGTGTTGCTACTGCGACCGAGCTTAAGCAGCCGTTTACGGCCGAGATCTCGTCCCTTACGAGAGCTATCGAACTATTTCCGCCGCCGGAAGGAGCAACGTCGCTGCTCGGAGGGATAGTCAAGGCGTCGGAATATTTGCGGGAGGTCCGCGGCCGGCGCGTGATGGTCATCGTCTCGGATGGCGACGATACCATGGCAGATGCAACTCTCGAAGAAGCATTACGTGCGCTGCAGGTAGCGAACTGCCAGGTATACGTCGTGAAGACCACGGACTTTGAAAATTTCAAACGCACCGGAAGCAGGCGCGGCAATGCGAACATCCGTCAGCTAGCGGCCGAGCGCCGTATGACCGAGATCGCCGCCCAGACCGGCGGCGCGGTGTATTCTCCGATCGACGAAAGAGAGCTCGACGAAGCTTTTCGCCAGATCTCAGCAGAGCTTTCCCAGCAATATATTCTCAGCTACTACCCGGACGACGACGCCGGAAAACGCGGTGAGTTTCGCGAGATACAGCTTGGACTTAAGAACAAGCCTGGCCACAGCTTGAGAACCCGGAAGGGCTATTACGTACCTAAGAAATAGATTGATAGTTGATAATTGATAGTTGATAATTAACGGATTCGTTGGTCGCAGCGATCTGTCCATTATCAATTGTCAACTATCAATTAGGTGCATGCTCCAAGCCTCTCTAGAACAATTCTTACAGCACCTCAAATACGAGCGGAATGTCAGCCCGCACACGCTTCGAAATTACTCAAGCGACCTTCAGCAGTTCCGCGACTATCTTTTTAGGATTGAAAAACGCGAGGACACTCCGGTCGCCGAGATCGACCGTCTGACGATCCGCGAGTGGATGGCAGAGCTGCACGCCGCCGACAAAAAGAAAGCGTCGATCGCACGAAAACTTGCCAGCCTGCGGACGTTTTTTCAGTTTCTTGTTCGAGAAGGGAATCTGGAATCGAACCCCGCCAAGCTTGTCGCGACACCGCGTATCGAGCGAAAACTTCCGAATCATCTTTCGATGGAAGACGCCGTGCGCTTTATCGAAACGCCGGACACGAACACCGATATTGGCCGACGCGATCGAGCGATCTGCGAATTCTTGTACGCGACCGGCATCCGCGTCGGCGAACTGGTGAACATCGATATCAAGGACATCGATTTCCGCGAAAAGCTTGTTCGAGTTACCGGCAAGCGGAAAAAGCAGCGGATAGTTCCGTTTGGCGAACCGGCGCGGCAAGCGTTGATGCAGTATCTGGAAGAAACTCGCGGCGTATTTTTGAGCGCTTGTCCGGACGCGGCTCGCGACATGCAGGCTTGTTTTTTGAATTACCAGGGGACGCGGATCACGACCCGCAGCGTTGGCCGGATGATCGACAAATACATCAAACAGTGTGCGTCGATCCATGACATTTCCCCGCACAGCCTTCGACATTCGTTTGCGACGCACTTGCTCGATTCCGGTGCGGATCTTCGCGATATTCAGGAGCTGCTTGGCCATGCTCGTCTCTCGACGACGCAGATCTACACTCAAGTTTCCATGGAGAAGATGATAGAAGTTTATGACAAAGCACATCCCAAGGCATAGCAAACAACTTGCATTACCGCATTAATAATTAACGAATTACAAAATTAATAAGCGAAAACAAAGCCGGGTAGCGAAACGATCTTCGGCGAAGTAATTTTGTAATGAGGTAATTAATTAATTCCGTAATTAGGTCGGGTTAGTTAAGGGCCGGCAAGCCTGTTGGCAAATCAAACTATTTCTCATTTATACTTCATCAAAATCCGCGTAGTCATTTCAAAACCTATGAAACAGATCAAATTCATATCGCTCGCGATCCTGCTCTTCGCTTCCGTCGTCGCGGCGCAGGACAAGCTGCTGACGATCGACGATATTTTTAGTATCGACTCGAAGGTTCGGGTCAATTTCAGCGGCACGCCGACGCGGTTCGCGTGGTCGGCGGACGGGAAGTCATTGCGTCAGATAAAAGACGGCAAACTTGTGCGAGTGAACCCGCAGACGGGCGATGCGGCTCCATATCTCGATTCGACGAAGTACAAGACGGCGCTCGCCCAATCGGGCGTCAGCACGGAAGATGCGGAACGGATGTCGAACGCGCTTGGCATGCAGTTCAACGAGAACGAGACCGCGATACTTGTAAATACAGCGAACGATCTGTGGCTTTACGATGTGGCGAGCGGCTCCATCAGGCGTTTGACGAACACGAAAGAGGAAGAGCTTGAAGCCGATTTCAGCCCCGATGGAAAATGGATCAGCTTTGTCCGCGGCAATAATCTTTTCGTCGTCGATGTCGCTCGCGGACGTGAGAAACAGCTTACGCGCGATGGCGGTGAAAAGATCTACAACGGATATCTCGATTGGGTTTACGAGGAAGAACTCTATGGCCGCGGGAAGAAACGCGGTTATTGGTGGTCGCCCGATTCGAATTACATCGCGTTTCTGAGGCTCGACGAATCGCCGGTGCCGAAGTTCGTTCTGACGAACGATATCGTCGATAACCAGGTCGTCGAGAACACCGATTATCCGCAAGCGGGCGATCCGAATCCTTTGGTTAAGATCGGCATCGCAGACGTTACGGGCCGGTCGATCATCCCGAACGCCGCACGCATTCCCGGAGTCCGCGGACGGATCCCTGCGAGTGTCCTTCGAATAGGCGACGCGGCAAAATTCGCAAATCTCGCAAAGTACAAGCCGGAAGACCTTTTGATCGGTCGCGTCGCATGGACGCCCGACAGCCGCAATGTTCTCTTTCAGGCGCAGAATCGGGAACAGACGTTTCTCGATCTGAATGCGATGGACGTGAGCGGCAGAGTGACCCTTGCGTTTCGCGAGACGTCGCCGGCCTGGGTCTCGATAAACGATGATCCGGCGTTTCTCGAGAACAGCACAATGATCTGGCAGTCAGAACGTAATGGCTGGAACCATCTATACCTTTACGACAACAACGGCAGGCTGATCCGCCAGATCACCGACGGCAAATGGGAAGTGCGGACGGTACACGGCGTTGATGAGATAAGCGGCTGGGTTTATTTTTCAGCCACGAAGGACAGTCACATCGCCGAGAACATCTATCGTGTCCGGATCGCGGACGGAACGATCGAGCGATTGACGACCGGTGACGGAAATCACTCGGCTTCATTCAATTCGACTTTTTCGCACTTTGTCGACAGCTATAGCGACGTCACTACGCCCGCGCAGCAGCGTCTGCTTGCCGCGGACGGAACGCTTGTTCGGGTGATCAATGCGAATACGGTGCCGGCTCTCGCGGCATACAAGCTGGGCAAGCCTGAGTTTTTGAAAGTAAAGACCCGCGACGGATTCGAAATGGAGGCGATGATGATCAAGCCTCCGGATTTCGACCCGGGCAAGAAATATCCGGTGCTGCAGTACACATATGCCGGCCCGCACGCTCCGTCGGTACGAAACGGATGGGGCGGGTCGCGTGGGATGTGGCATCAGATGCTCGCACAAAAGGGTTACATCATCTGGATCTGCGACAACCGGACCGCGAGCGGCAAGGGACAGGAATCGACCTGGCAGGTCTACAAACGGATGGGGGTGCACGAGCTTCGCGACATCGAAGACGGCGTCAATTATTTGAAATCCTTGCCTTATGTAGATGGTGAACGCATCGGTTTATGGGGCTGGAGCTACGGCGGCTTTATGACGAGCTATGCGATGACGCACAGCAAATTATTTAAGGCGGGGATGGCAGGTGGTATCGTCTCCGACTGGCGGCTATACGATTCGATCTACACCGAGCGCTATATGATGACGCCGCAAAATAACAAAGCCGGCTATGATGAGACATCTGTTCTGAAGGCGGCCGGGAATTTGCACGGAAAGCTGCTGTTGATCCACGGCGGGATGGACGACAACGTGCACATGCAGAACATGACGCAGCTCGCGTATGAATTTCAAAAGGCGGGCAAGCAGTTCGACATGATGTTCTACCCGACGCAGAGACATGGCCTGACCAACCCCGCACAGGTCAAACACTGGTACACGATGATGACGGAATATGTGCTGAAGAATCTCTAAGCTCCGCTCGGAGCGAAATGTTTGTAGCACTCCGTTTGAAAAAACGAACCGAGCTCCGGTAGGATCGACATCTTAGACCGTGTCGCTCCTACCGGAGCTCGAAATTATTTTGGCTACGGGTCTACCAACATCCCGCTCCTAACGGAGCTAACGCGCGGGCTTTTGCTACGAACATCCCGCTCCTCACGGAGCTAACGCGCAGGTGTTTACGCTACTCACTCACCCAAACCCGCGCCGCCATCCAGAATAACGTCAGGAAACTCAGCGGCGATCTGCTCGGCAGTTTTTGAATCGATCTCGCCCCGCAAAGCCTTGCTGCCGATGTTCGATTTAAAATTCCCGTTCTCATCATAAAGCCGGCGATACTGGGCTGAGTTTCTGATCACGCCCTGGACGTATGCTTTCGTTTCCCTGAATGGAATCCCCTCGACGAACTCGTCTATCTCGATCGGCAAGCTTGCTCGCCACGGATTAACGCGTCCGGGTCCGGCGTTATAGGCAACGGCGACGTATTCGATGCGGCCGAATTTGTCGTACTGATCGCGCATATAGGCGGTTCCGAGCTCGATGTTCAACGCCGGCTGGAATAAAGCGTCCGCCGTGATCGTTGCCGTTGATCCGTATTTGCGCGCGGTCGCTCGGGCCGTCGGGATCAAAAGCTGCATCAAGCCAAAAGCATTCGCTCCGGATTTAGCGCGCGGATTAAAGACCGACTCCTGACGAATGAGACCCGCGACCTGATACTTATCCAAGTTTCGAGTTTTCGCCCACGTCTTGATCTCCTCCCAATAAGTAAGTGGATAAAAAATGTCCCACTCCTCGCGGCCCATCTCCTCGGGGAACATCTGCGAGTAGTCCGGATAGCTCTTCGCCAGCGCGAGCAGGGCGTTGACGTTATCTGCCTTTATGCGATAGTGACGGGCTAATGCAAGGTTGATCTTTGGAGAATTCTGGGCCGCCTTTTTTGCTTCTTCAAGTTCATTGATCGCCCAGTCGTAGAGCCCGACGGAACTCAGTTCATCACTCTTCTCGACTCGTACCAGTTCGCGAGGAGTGGATGTTTCCGGAGCGACCGTCACGGTTCGTAGCGCAGCGACTGCTTTTGAGACAAGTGGATCCACCGTCGCCCCCGCCAGGCAGCTCATCGACGCAAGACGTTGCTGCGCAAGATAGCCATACCAATTTGCCGAGTAGCGATAGATGACACCGTCGTAAAGTGCACACGCTTCGGCCGTCTTGCCGGCCCGTTCCGAATCGCGAGCCGCCCAGTATCCGGCCTTGCCGCGGTTTGTCGTATCGCGCTCGGCATAGCGTGCGAGATGTTCGGTGAGCATCTTTGACGACGCCGCGACATTCTTGTTGTCGTGCTCGAGCCACGCCAGTTCGAACTGGGCCCCTGCAACCTCGACCGCATTCGGAAAATTAGTGACCGCCGATCGTAGAAACGACTGTTCCTCGAGTTTATTCTTTGCGTCGCGTGCGGCCATACCGGCGTCGACCCACGTCTTAGCAGTCAGTTTCCCGGTCGGGAATTTCTGTCGCATATCTTCCGCCGTTGCCCGAGACTGCGGCCATTGACGCGCCCGCGCCTGGGCCATCGCCAGTTGGTAGTAGGCTTCCTCCTTTTCTGTCGCGGAGGTCGGGATCGCGTTGAAGGCAGCCTGGGCATCGGCCGCTTTCCGTAGATTCGAAAATGTCGTCAACTGCTTGAGCCGCACAGCGGAAGTCATCGCCGCGGGATAGGCCGAGCTTAATTCGCCGAACGCTTTTTCCGCTCCAGTGAAATCTTTTGACGAGAAAAGTCGAATGGCTCTTGCAACTGCTTCCTCTGCCGACTGCGGCGTCAGGGGCTGTGAAAGCGAGGTCAGCTTTGCTTCGGCTTCTTGGGCCGGGTCGGTCCCCGCGCTATAGAAATAGACTCGCCTATAAAAACGAATCGCGTCACCCTGGTTTCCGAGAGTTTCGAATGCCTTTGCGGTCAGAAGATTCGCGCTTCCATTCTTTGTTTCGTTTAGTTCGTGAAGCGACGACGGGACCTGTCCCGAGCGTCCGGCCACGATCGCCGAGCCCGCCCATTTTAACCTCGCATCCGTGACGTAAAGCGAATCAGGAAAATCCGCGGTCAGCCTCGAGAAGACATCCATCGCCTCGGCGTGTTTTCCGGCTTCCTGCAAAGCCCGGCCCCTCAGCCATAGTGCGTGATCGGCGACCTTGGTCTTCGTGCGAAAATCGTCGGTGTTCAGCAAAGCCGCCGCACCAACGAAATCTTTGTTATCGAACTTGATCTTCGCCCGCAAAAGCTTTGCCAGCAGGCCGGTTCGCTTTCCGGCAAAGCGCGATTCGATACCCGCGATGTAAGCGTCCGAAGGCGTTTGCCCGCCACGCGTCATCTGCCGAAGATTTGCGAGTGCCTGTTCCTCGGTCTGCTGGGCGGAACAGCTAAGGGAAAAAAGCGTCAAACTGACGATAAACGCGAACAAGATTCTGAAATTAGGACAAACCATCTGTTAAAAGCTCCTGGGTATCTGATGCAAAAGCGCGGCGGGCGTTCAAAAGTTTCTGCAGCACAATTTCGTTTCAATGAGACTCGGAAAAATATATGATAGCAAAGAAATTCCGCTGCCCGGAGATGTCCCAAATGAGAAAGGTAGTTTTCCCGATAGCTCTCGTACTTCTATTCTGCGCCTCGATCTGCGCTCAAAACGCACGACCGGTCGCCACGCCTACGCCCTCCGATGACGGCGATGTCGTAAAAATAACCACCGCGCTGATCCAGGTCGATGTAACGGTTACCGACCGTAGCGGAAAGATCGTGACCGATCTCAAACCGCAAGAAATAGAGATCTTCGAGAACGGCGAGAAGCAAAAGATCACAAATTTTTCGTTCGTCTCCAACCTCCGAACGACAGAGGAAACCGTCAGGAAAGCGTCTGAGAAGCCAGTCATCATACCGCCCTCAGCGATCAGGGCTGAGCGTGTGCGTCGAACGATCGCACTCGTGGTCGATGACCTGACGCTCTCGTTCACAAGTACTTTCTATGTCCGCCGCGCCCTCAAGAAGTTCGTCGACGAGCAAATGCAGGAAGGTGATCTTGTCGCGATCATTCGAACCGGAGCCGGAATCGGCGCACTGCAGCAGTTTACAAATGACAGGCGTCAGCTATACGCGGCCATCGACAAGGTCCGATGGAATCCGATCGGTACAGGAAATATCGGATCTTTTGCTCCGCTTGAGGCCAAGATTGACACCGGACAGCCCCCGCGCGAACCCGAGGCGGGCGAACGTACACCGGAAGGCGCACAGCGCGAGGCCGCGGAATTTCGCGAGAGCCTCTTTGCCACGGGCACGCTCGGCGCCCTCAATTATGTTGTTCGAGGCATGAGCGAACTGCCGGGGCGAAAGTCGATCTTGTTATTGTCTGACGGCTTCAAACTTTTCTCCGAAGATGCTCTAGGATTTCGGGAATCCGGCCGTGTGATGGAAACCCTCCGTCGGCTGGTTGACTCGGCGAATAGAGCCTCGGTCGTAATCTACACGATGGATGCGCGGGGCCTAGAGGTCACGAGCCTTACGGCGGCTGATGATACGAGCGGCCGAAGCCTGGATGAAATCGGGGAGGAAATGTCGCGCCGCCGTGACAAGCTATTCGATACGCAGAGCGGCCTTCAATCCCTCGCACGGCAGACCGGCGGCATCTCTATCATCAACAGCAACGACCTGAGCGGAGGGATCCGAAAAATTCTCGATGACCAGAGCTACTACCTGCTCGCATACGAGCCGGACGATTCTACTTTCGACCCCAAGGTGCGACGCTTCAATAAGCTTGAGATCAAAGTCACCAGGCCCGGCACCCGTGTCCGTTACCGAAGCGGATTTTTTGGCGTCAGTGATGAGAAGATAGTCAGGCCTCCGGAGACACCGACTCGACGGCTAATGAACGCGCTGACATCGCCGTTCGCGGTCAACGAGATCTCGCTGAAGCTTAATGCGCTCTTTTACGATTCGCCCAAGGAAGGCTACATCATCAGGTCGCTTGTCCATATACGGGCGCAGGACCTGAAATTTACCGACGAACCGAATGGCGATAAGAAAACGATCTTCGACCTGGTTGCGGTCGGCTTTGGAGATAATGGAGCCCCCGTCGATCAAACTGCGAAGACCTACACCCTGATCTTGAAAAGCGAGGTGTTCGAGAAAATGCTCAAGACGGGCTTTGTGTACGATTTCTCGATTCCGATCAAGAAGGCCGGGGCGTATCAACTGCGAGTCGCGTTGCGTGATCACGGAAGCGACAAGCTTGGATCCGCGAACCAGTTTGTCGAGGTTCCAAACCTGAAAAAGGGCCGCCTTGTTCTTTCGGGGGTCTTGCTTGAGAACACGGACTACGCCGATTGGCAGAAGCGTAATGCCGGCCAGGTTGTCGAGAGGTCCGATCCACTGGGCGACACATCTTTGCGGCAATTCAAGCGCGGTACGGTCTTGAATTACGGCTTTACGATTTATAACGCAAAGATCGCCGGCAACGCGCCGAATCTCAGCTATCAAACGAGGATCTTTCGTGAGGGCAAACCGATCTTCGAAAGTTCCCCACAACCCGTCCCGAGTTCGAGTAATCATGACGCGAATGGTGTCAATCTTACGGCCGCACTTGCCCTTGGAACCGAGATGGAGCCCGGTGATTACGTTCTTCAGATCGCGATAACGGACAATTTGGCAAAGCCAAAAGAAAATACCGCGACACAGTTTGTGCAGTTTGAAATTATCGACTGAGGCAAACGCGGCAAAGTTAACGCCTCGATAGCGGGTTTTGATTTTCGCTTCGCTTATCACTACCCTTGTTTTTTATGTTTGCGATCAAGTCGATAGAACTCACCGAAATAAACCTTCCCCTCGTACATTTTTTCGAAACCAGCTTTGGCCGGACGTATGAGCGCCGCATTATTCTCGTCCGTGTCGAGGACGTCGACGGCGGCGAAGGTTGGGGCGAGATCACTTGCGGCGAGGGGCCGGGCTACTCGGATGAATGGACAGACTCGGCGTGGATCACGGCTGAGAAGATTCTCGCGCCCATGGTCATCGGCAAGGAAGTCGAAAGCGCGTCGCAAATTTTTGATCTGATGAAAAAAGCCCGCGGTCATCGCATGGCGAAAGCCGGGATCGAAACCGCGTGCTGGGACATCGAGGCGAAGAAGCTCGGCGTGCCGTTGTGGCGTCATCTTGGCGGCGTGAATCGTGAGATCGAGTGCGGTGTGTCGATAGGCATTCAGGACAGCGTCGAACAGTTGATCGAAAAGATCCGTACCGAGGTCGACGCGGGATATCAGCGGATCAAGATAAAGATCGCACCGCATTGGGACTACGAAGTCATCAAACGGGTGCGTGAAGTTTTCCCGGACATTCAGTTGATGGGCGACGCGAATTCGGCGTACACGCTTGCTGATATCGATAAGCTTCGCAGTCTGGATGAATTCGATCTGATGATGCTCGAACAACCTCTGCCGCATGACGACATCATCGATCACGCTGAGCTCCAGCGTCAGATAAAGACGCCGATCTGTCTCGACGAACCGATCAAATCTCCCGACGACGCTCGGAAAGCGATTGCGTTGAAATCCGGCAAGATCATCAATTTAAAAAACGGCCGCGTCGGCGGGCATGCACAGTCGAAGCTGATCGAGGAAGTTTGCCGTACCGGAGGTATACCAGTTTGGTGCGGCGGAATGCTCGAGTCGGGCATCGGCCGTGCGCATAACATCGCGATCTCGACTCTTGCCGGTTACACGATGCCCGGCGATGTCTCGGCATCGAAACGCTATTGGCACGAAGACATCATTGAACCGGAGGTTTTGGTGTCGGAGCAAGGGACGATCATCGTATCGGAGAAACCGGGGATTGGGTTTGAAGTGAGAAGAGATCGAATTGAAACGTTATCGATAAGAAAAACCACGATTGAGTGATTGGTAATGTCAACGATTGAATTGAGGTGGAGAGAACGTGAGATTGGCGGAGCCCAAACCCCGCGAAAGTTTCTCGATTTCGTGATAGATGGAGAATCATTTTACGAGAAGATGGGTGGCGAGATCTCACCGCTTGGGTGGTTCGTTCCCGAACAAAATCAAATTGCAGTCAATCGTTTCTTGCTGATTGAATCCCCGGATTTTCCTGACAACCGAAGGAATATCTATGTTTGTCCTGAGTGCGGCGACTTGGGGTGTGGAGCAGTGTCGGCAGTTATCGAGGAAATCGAGGGCCGAATTGTTTGGCGCGACTTTGGCTATGAGAATAATTACGACGGCAACGTTCTTTTTGAGGACTACCGAGAGATCGGGCCATTCAGCTTTGAAAAGGAAGAGTATGCTGTCGCCATCAAGCAGGCTGAAGAAAAGAAATAGTGAGCCATTCAGATGGAACGCTGGCATCCTGCCGGCAACGCCGCTTGCGGCGTAGAGCGTGAGCGGGAACGCATCACGGTTATTCCACGCGGTTCGAATTTAAACTAATTCAAGACTGTCGAAGAGCGCGCTCGATATGATCGGATCTTTACATCGCTTTGCGATGTTGCCGGCAGGATGCCGGCGTTCCATCAGAGCGATATCTGCCGGCAGGATGCCGGCGTTCCCTTAGAGCAACATTTGCCGGTAAGATGCCGGCGTTCCCACATGAACGACAGCAAATCTCCCAAAGGCTGGTACTCGCGTGGCTACTTACCGCATTTTGACGCAGGCGAAGCTCGGACACAGTTTATTACCTGCCGGTTGTATGACTCGCTTCCCCAGGAGCTCTTGGCGAAAATCCGGAAAGAGATCGAGATAAGAAAACCGGACGACATCGAACGGGAGACACTTCTACTGGCGGAGAAGTATCTCGATAAGGGTTATGGTCAGTGTTTTCTTGGCAGGCGAGAGGTCGCTGAAATAGTCCGGGATTCCTTGAAGAAGTTCGACGAAGTCAGATATACATTGAAAGCCTGGGTCGTAATGCCGAATCACATCCATTTACTCCTGCGGCCGCTGGCTGGTCACACGCTGGAGGAAATCATGCATTCGTTCAAATCGTATACTGCCTTGCAATCGAATCGTGCTCTGCAACGGGAAGGTCAATTCTGGATGCGGGAGACGTTCGACCGCTACATTCGGGACACAGATCATTTTGGACGGGCGTTCAGGTATATTGAGAATAATCCTGTTAAGGCCCGGCTCTGCAAGAAACCAGAAGACTGGGAATTCAGCAGTGCATGGGAACGCCGGCATCTTGCCGGCAATGATCGCGAAGCGATCTAGAAAATGCACCAGTCACGCCGCAAGCGGCGTGTTTGCCGGCAGGATGCCGGGCGTTCCATCAGAGCGGCGTTCCATACGTCACAACCAGAACAACTTTAGAAACAGCATCGTCACAAAGAACATCAGCACGGCCAGCGGTCCACCCACCTTCGCGAAATCCCTGAAACTGTATCCGCCGGGGCCCATCACGAGAACATTAACCGGATGGCCGAGCGGCGTCACGAATGACATCGCCGAGGCTACGGCGACGCACATCACAAGCGCACGCGCGTCGGTTCCGGTCTGCTGCCCGATATTGATCGCGATCGGACCCATGATCGTCGCGACGACCGCGGTATTCAGGATCTGGACCAGCATCATCGTCACGAGTACGAGGCCGGCAGCTATCAAAAGAGTCCCGCCGCCGCCGACGGTCGATGTCAGATAACCGCTGAACATGCCGGCGGCATTTGTTTTTACGAGTGCGATGCCCATCGGAAGCATGCCGGCGACGAGAAAGACGCTTCGCCAGCCGATCGAGGCATATGCCTGATCGGTCGTCAGGATGCCCGTTAGCATCATCGCGAGAGCACCGCCAAGCATGACCGGGCCGATGACGGATGGGAATGCGATCGCCAATCCAAGCGTCGTAACAAATATCAGGACCGCCGCACGGCCCTTTGCAGGCGCCGTGATCTGCCGCGTTTTCTGCGGCATCAAGAGAATCAGGTCCGGATCCGCAGCCGCGATCGCGAGCCGGTCGCGCGTCCCTTGTACCAACAGCGCATCACCGAACTGCAGTGCTTCGCCGCCGAGGTTTATCGTGATCTCCTGGTCGCGACGGAGGATGGCGAGAACGGTCAGTCCATATTTCTCGCGGAAATTTACGTCTCTCAAGTTCTCGCCGATCAGTCGCGAACGCGGCGAGAGCATCGCCTCGACAATATCAATCTTGCGTGACTCGAGATCGCTCTTCCGCCATTCGTTCCGCTCAAGATGCTCCATCAGCGGCTCGACATCGCGACTGCGAAAATCGGCTTCGTCTCCTTCGAGGACGAGCACATCGCCATGTCGGATCCTGGTCTCGGGTGAAAGGCCGAGCATCTTTCTTCCGCCGCGCTCGATAGCTACGACGCTGACAGAAAAATCTTCGCGGAGCGTGCTCTCCGAAAGCGGCCTGTCGATGAGGAAAGAGTTTTCTGGAACGCGGGCGCGAAACAGGTTTCGTTCGAGGCCGTAGGCGTATATCAAGTCGTCCCGGTCTCCGCGGCTCGGAACCTGTGTGCGCTCGACGGGTGTTTCCCCGGCAAGATATTTGCGCCCGAAGAGCGCCATATAGACAATGCCGGTTATGACGACCGGGAATCCGACCCAGAAAAACTCGGGAATGGTGAGTCCCGCGAAGCCGCTGTCGCGGAGCAGCGTGCTGAGAATGATGTTTGCCGTCGCGAACAGCGTTGCCGCTCCGCCGATGACCGTACTGAAGGCAAGCGGCATCAGTATTTTCGAAGTGCTTACGCCAGCCTTCTTCGCGGCACCCGAAGCTGCGGGGAGTAGCACGGCGGCCGCCGCGATGTTGTTCATAAAGAGCGTCAGAAAGGCACCGGTCGCCATCACTACTACCGTCAAACGCAACTCGGTCTTGCCTCCGATCTTCATCAGAAATCGACCCACGGTTTCCGTTACACCCGCGCGTTTCAGTGCCTCGGCAAGGACGTAGATCGCGATGATGATAATGACCGCGGCCCGGCTGAAACCGGAGAACGCTTCCTCCGGCGTGAGAACCCCCGACAGGCCGAGCGCGACGACGACCAGCAGCGCGACCAGATCGGAAGGCAGCAGATCCGTGATGAAGACGATGAGCGCCGCCGCAAGAACGACGAGCGTTATGATCAGTGAATTGTCCACTTGCAAAGCTCCAAGTGTAGAACGCATCCGCCGCGGATTCAATTGAGGATCGCGAATGGAGGACTTGAGTTAATCGCTCGAGTCGTCGTCGCTTGTTTTGGTTTGATGAGAACCTCGTTTTGCAGAAAGTGTTTTGGAACACCCTCCCTACCGGTCGGGTTTCTGCCTTTCTCTATTGGCGCTGGTGGTCATCTTTACTTCTTGGGGGAACCTGATGCGTTTTCCCGCAAAGCCGCTAAGCCGCAAAGAAAGCAAAGAAAGCCAGAACCGAAAGTGGCCGACTATCCGACCTTTCCGGCTTTTTACCAACAATTCGCGAAATGATAAGGTATTTTTTCGATTTCCCGGATAAAGCACCGGCGTTACATTATGAGTGAACCAAACAAGATCATCTTTTCGATGGTCAAGGTCAGTAAGTTTTACGACAAGAAGCCCGTCCTCAAGGACATCTACCTTTCATTTTTTTACGGAGCTAAGATCGGCGTACTAGGGCTAAACGGCTCGGGCAAATCGTCGCTGCTGCGGATAATCGCCGGCACGGACAAAGAGTTCAACGGTGAAGTTGTTTTTTCGAAGGGCTATTCGGTTGGATTGCTTGAGCAGGAACCGAAGCTCGACGAATCGAAAACTGTGCAACAGATCGTCGAAGAAGGCGCCCAGGAAACAGTTGACCTGCTCAAAGAGTTCGAAGAGATCAATGCGAAATTCGCTGAGCCGATGGACGACGACGCGATGGCGAAGCTCATCGAACGTCAGGGTGAGGTGCAGGAAAAACTGGACGCGGCTGACGCGTGGAACCTCGACTCTCGACTTGAGATGGCGATGGACGCGTTGCGATGTCCGCCGGCCGAAACTCCGGTCAAGAATCTGAGCGGCGGTGAAAAACGTCGTGTCGCACTGTGCCGTCTGCTGCTCCAAAAACCGGACATACTTTTACTCGATGAGCCGACGAATCATCTTGACGCCGAATCCGTTAGCTGGCTCGAACAACATCTGCAGAAGTACGAAGGCACGATCATCGCCGTCACGCACGACAGATACTTTCTCGACAACGTGGCCGGTTGGATCCTTGAGCTCGACCGGGGCGAGGGAATTCCGTGGAAAGGTAATTACTCGTCATGGCTTGAGCAAAAGCAGGGCCGATTGGCGCAGGAACAAAAGACCGAAGATAAACGCGCAAAGACGCTCGAACGCGAATTGGAATGGATCCGCATGTCGCCGAAGGGACGCCACGCGAAATCTAAGGCGCGTATCAACGACTATGAAAAGTTAGTCGCTACCGAATCCGAAAAGCGCGGCGAGGAGCTCGAGATCTTTATCCCGCCCGGTGAGCGGCTCGGCGATGTTGTGATCGAGGCGCATGGAGTTTCAAAAGCGTACGGTGACAAGCTTCTTTTTGAGAACCTCGAATTTTCTTTGCCGCCCGGCGGCATCGTCGGAGTCATCGGCCCCAACGGAGCGGGAAAGACGACGCTGTTCCGTCTTATCACCGAACAAGATAAACCCGACGCCGGCGAGTTCAAGGTCGGCTCGACCGTAAAGCTCGGTTACGTCGATCAGTCGCGCGATTCGCTTGATGCGGACAAAACACTATTTGATGAGATCGCCGACGGGCTCGATTTTGTGACGCTTGGAAAACGCGAGATGAATGCACGGGCGTATGTCTCACGGTTTAATTTCTCCGGCTCTGACCAGCAAAAACGCGTCGGGCAGCTTTCGGGCGGTGAGCGCAATCGCGTTCATCTGGCGAAAATGTTAAAATCCGGGGCGAACGTTCTTCTTCTCGACGAGCCCACAAACGATCTCGATGTAAACACAATGCGAGCTCTCGAAGAGGCGCTCGAAAATTTTGCCGGCTGTGCAGTCGTCATCAGCCACGACCGTTGGTTTCTCGATCGTATCGCAACGCATATCCTGGCGTTCGAAGGCGATTCGAAAGTCGAATACTTCGACGGCAACTACAGCGAGTACGAGGCCGATCGCAAACGTCGACTCGGTGTCGATGCGGACCAGCCGCATCGGATCAAATATCGCAATCTGACCCGAGCCTAGAAATCCTCTTTCCGGGGAGTTCCTATGAAAGAAATAGCATTCTCCATTGCTATTGCAGTTCTTTTGTTTGCATCCGCATGTCAGCGAACCACCGAAGCGGAACGGATAGCCGTATCCGCTGAACCTGTCAGCCCGCCCGTGGTCCAGCTGTCGGCATCGCCGTCGCCCAATATTCCCGATCTGCAGATGGAAATTCTCGACGATCGATTTAAGGCGACAAGCTCGCCACTCGGATCATTCGATTTCAAAAATTTCACATACCCGCTCCCGCGCGGATGGCAGAATCCCGACGGAACCGACCTGACTCTCACCGATGGTCGCGTCGTCCCCGTTTCCAAATTCGTCAGCGAAGACATGGAAGATGACGCAAAGGCTGAGGCACGGGCGACGCGTCGGATCGGGATGTCATACGTCACAACAAAATATCTGGATGTGACGGGCGACGGACAGGACGAAGCGATCGTCATCCTAAAGATCGAAACCACTGGGCACGCGATACCGCAGCTCGCATATATTTACGAGTGGAAAAACGATCGGCCGGAACTGATCTGGAATTTTCGGACGGGCGATCGGGCGGACGGCGGTTTGAAGGATTTCCGCGTCGAGAACGACGACCTGATCGTGGAGCTGTATGGTCAGGACCGGTTTCTCCTAGGTCAGATCGAAACCGGCAAGATCACAGGTGACGAAGAGCAGCTTTGCTGTCCGACATACTTTACGCGCACCTTCTACAAGTGGAACGGCAAGAACTTTCTAATGCAGCGAAAACGTCTGACCTATTCGGTGGCCGACCCTTCGGCGATACCGCTGGAAAATTACGGCGATGTCGTTAACGCCGCCGCAAAGAATGCTGAAAGATAGGCGACTGCTTTTGATCGCGGTTTATATCGGGATCGCGATCTACGTGCTGCCGATGTTTCCGCATGGCGGCTCGGCAAACGAGCTAACTCGCTGGGCGACTGCGGCATCGATCGTCGAAACGGGATCGTTCGATATCGCGTGGACCGAATCTCTGATCGGCCCTAACATCGACACGGCACGCGTCGGTGCGAATCTCTATTCGAATAAAGCTCCGGGAACGGCGATCGCGGCGGTGCCGGTCTATGCTGCGACGCGTATGTTTATCGGCCCGCCCGACGCGTCGAACATTCGCATCTCGTGGTTCGCGATGCGCTTTGCGATCTCGACGGTGCCATTGGCGATTTTGGCCCTGTGGCTTTTTCGAAAGCGTGCGGGTGAGCTAAGCTTGGCGACGCTTTTGTTCGCCTCGCCGCTATTCGTATACAGCCTCTTGTTTTTCTCTCATGTGTTCGTCGCCGTCGCGATCTATTTCTCATTTCGTCTTTTGTACGACGCGGGTGCTGGATCGCGTCGGAGCTTCCTGCTTGCGGGCGCCCTTTCCGGTCTCGCGGTGATCTCGGAGTTTCCGGCTGTCTTTCCGATCGTCTTGTTTGCGGCCGGGATCTTGTTCATGGACAGCGGCGAACGTTACTCCCGTCTCGGGTCTTTTGTCATCGGCGGACTGCCGTTCGCAATATTTCTTCTCGGCTATAACTACGCGTTGTTTGGATCGCCATTCTCGATGTCGTATGCGCATGAGACCTTTCCGGAATGGGCCGAGGTCGCGAAGACCGGAGTGTTTGGTATCGGGTTTCCGACGCTCTCTAATCTTTTCCTTATCCTGTTCTCGCCGTCCCGCGGTCTGTTCTTCTTTGCACCGATCCTTGCAATCGGTATTGTCGGATTCTTTTCCTCAAAGGACCGGGCCACGCTTCGGCATCGCGTAAAAGTTGCTGCGGTCATTGTGACCATTCTGGTGATCAGCGGACACGGAGCCGCTCACGGAGGATGGGCATGTGGCCCAAGGTATCTTGTACCCATTATCCCGCTGCTTCTGGATTCATTTTTCGACGGTGAATTCGATTCTTTTTCAAACGTCTGGATCGGAATTGTATTCGGCGTGTCGTTCGTTTTTTGTACGCTTCCGATCTTTACGTTTCCATTCGCGCCGCCCGAGCTATCAACACCGCATAACGACTTTTGGATCCCGCTCCTTCTGCACGAAGGCTGGTATGTTCCCAACTTGTTGAACGTACTGGGAGTGCCATCGTCTGCTTGGACGCTTGTCCCGGCCGTTGCCGGTCTGGCGGGAGTTGTCTATCTGGTCACGATCCGCGTTCGCCAACCGCGGCGGTTTGTGAGCGGCCTCGCAACCGGATTAGTGTTGATCGCCCTTTACGCCGTACTTCCGTTACAGTCCGACGAAGATGAGTTTCGTCGTGCGACGATCGCAGAGCGCTTTTTCCGGCCGGCTGATCGTTTAGAAGTATTTGAGCGACGTGCGTCCGCGAGCCGGGCTCCCGCTGACCTTCGCCGGATTCTTGACGCACGTTGGAACATTGCCGACAGCCGCTCCTATGCACCCGACGGATTTCCATATGAAACGGGACGAGCCCCGTCACAGTCACCCACCCGTCTGATGAATCAAGCTATCGAACTCCAGAAGCGAGGGCAGACGGAGTCCGCTGAAAACGCGCTCCGAATGGGTAAGACTATTTTCCCCTTTGCCGCATGCGAGTTCGGCACCAACCTCGCCGTCCTCTATCACACCGCCGGGCGAAAGGCCAACGCTCTCTCCGAGCTTGAAAGCGTCCAGCCCCAGGTTTTTCCGTGGTCCCGGCCCGGATGCACGCGCTCACGACAACTCCTCGGCGAACTCAAAAGAGAAGTCACACCTTAACTCAACTTTGCGATACAAAGTACTTGACAACGGAAATACGTTTGGAGTATCTTGCTGTTAGATGGCGAAACTTCAAGCGGTGAAAACCGACGACACGAACGAGCCGGTCCGGCTCAGCGACCGGGCGAGCGAGAATTTGCGCTTTATCCGAGAGACGATGGAGCGTTCGACGCATTTTACGGCGGTGCCCGGATACGGCGGGATGCTGATGGGCGTCACCGCGGTCGTCGCAGCGTACATTGCGGCCGGGCAGATCTATCTTCGAGATTGGCTCATCGTCTGGCTGACCGAGGCGTTTCTCGCATTCGCGATCGGTCTGCTGGCGATGTGGCAGAAATCGAAGATCGCGAAGACGTCTTTGTTTTCGGCACCGGCGCGCAAGTTCGCCTTCGGATTTATGCCGCCGCTCGTCGCCGCTGTGACGATCACGCTCGGTCTATGGCGATACGAGCATTACGAAATGATGGCTCCGGTGTGGATGCTGCTGTACGGCGCTTCGGTCGTCACGGGCGGAGCATTCTCGGTGCGCATCGTGCCGGTGATGGGCTGGATCTTTATCGCGCTCGGTGCGGTGGCGTTCGCCCTCCCGGCGAGTTTTGGAAATATTTTGATGGGCGCGAGTTTTGGAGTTCTCCACATCGTGTTCGGCTCGATAATCGCGCGGAAATTTGGAGGGTAAGATAGTTGCCCGCTGGATTCGACAAGAGGAAGATTTGAGCCCGCGAAATACGCGAAACACGCGAAAAAGAAAAAGCACGGGGAACCATTTTCGCGATTTTCGCGTGTTTCGCGGGCAGGAATTTCTTGAGTGGTTCGCGGAAAGGAAATTGAGTATGGCAAAGAATCTGGCAATAAAAAACAACGGAGAGTCGAAACCACTACTCGTGGAAAAAGCAGCGGGCCAGGTGTCCGAATCTCTCGACAAGCTTATTCACGATCGAACGCGGCTCGGGATGATCAGTGCCCTCGCCGCAAATGAGAAGCTCAGCTTCACCGACCTAAAAAATCTTCTCAACACATCCGACGGCAACATCAGCGTGCACGCACGAAAGCTCGAGGACGCCGGTTACCTGACGTGTGAAAAATCATTCAGCGGACGCACACCGCTGACGGAGTATGCGATCACGGCCGACGGCCGAGCCGCGCTCGAGCAATATCTGAATCACATGGAAGCGCTGATTCAGGCGATGAGAGGAGGCAGTTAGGGTGCGATTGTGGGCCGTCCTCATACTGATCGGGTTTATCGGCGTGCTGAATACTGCTCGCCTGAAGGCGGAGCGTTGGAAATTTGGCCCGGCCCCTAATTCGACGGAAGCTAGATATTTATCACCCGAAGCCTTGTGCGAAATTGCTCTCGACAGACAACGCATTCATCCATTTCTCCAAGAATATGAACGAACCCTGATCGTGCGAACAGGTAATGAAGAGACCCTGCGAATAAAGGCCGCAGTTGACACGGGCGGATATAGCCGTATGCGACTCTACCGGGTCTCCCCGACCGAATTCTACCTTGAGGGGTTTTTGAGCTTCGATAGATTTTTTCTAGATATTTCCAAGCCCTCGGTTACGAGGGAAATTTTGGCATCGAGACCTTTCGGAGCAAAGCTCATTGGCTCGTTCGATGAGGACGATAAGGGTTGGAGGTTTATCAAGGCGAATACCTGAGGGGAAGACTTGAGGAGCTAATAATGGGCGTTCTATTAATGTTAATGACGATCGGCGGTCTTATCGTCGCCGCGGTCCTGCTCATGATTTCCATCGCGACGAAGAATGTCTGGCTCCGCAATTTCGTTTTCGGCGGCGTCGCGGTTTGGTTCGTATTTTATTTCGTGATGCTATTCGGCTTTTCGGCGACGATTAACGAGAAGAATCTCGCGTTGAACGAACCTAAGGAATTCTGCGGCTTTTATCTCGATTGTCACATGCACACCGCCGTGACCGATGTTCGGAAGACGAAAACAATCGGGAACAAAACGGCGAACGGCGAGTTCTATATCGTTAAGGTCAAGGTATTCAGCGACGCCAGGGCAGCGACGATAGGCCTGATCACTGTGGATGCCCACGTTGTCGACGGCGCGGGACAAAAATATGATCGCGATATGACTGCCGAATCGAAACTTCCAACGCAGCCGGATTTTGAAAAACGGATCTCGCCAGTCGAGAGTTTTGAAAAGGAGATCGTATTCGATCTACCAGATAACATTTCGAATCCGCGGCTCGATATTCGAGAGGGTTACGGAATCGATCAGGCGATCGAAGCTATTCTCGTCGACGATGAGGACAGCATTCTTCACAAACGTAATTATTTCAGTTTGGAGAGATCGGCGCAGACCGCCGCAGTACAATAAAAATGAAGATCGAATCATTTCACCTCGACTTTGAGAATCGATCGGACGTTGAATCCGGCACTATGGCAGACGAACCTCACGGATTCTGGGTAAGACAATTTCGCCAAGAGCCAACGACGAAACAGAAAATATTCGACTGGGCTTACGGGGTTGTTGTTCCACTCGTTTGTGTGGCCGCCGATCCGATCGTATTTACCAGCAGGGGAATGCTCGGGACTTATCGGCCATTCGCTTATCTCCTTAGTGCCGCCTCAATTCTGGCCATGGCTGCGTGGCTGCTCTGGGGTAAAAAAATCGGAGGATTAGCCGCTCCGCTCGCTGGGTTTTTCATAGCGGGAAGCGGAGTTTCGTTGATTGTGGGAGTGCTGCTTTTTCCCTACAGTCTGATCGGCCTCTTTTTGGTTATTGGCTTCCTGGGTTTTACGCCCTTGTTTTCTGCGCTCGTGTTTTTGCGAAACGGAGTACGGGCGCTCCGTACATCCAGGTCGACTCTAGATCCACGAGTCGTCTGGCAAGGCGCAGTGATCGCGGCAATTTTCGGCTTGGTGGTTCCCTATGTTGTAAACGTACAGGTGTCACACCTTGTTAGTGAAGTTGCGGCCGGAGACTTGAACACCATTCGTCGCGAGTCGGCGAAACTGATGTACATCAAGCCGCTGGTAGATGCCGGTCCGATTGCGGACCGTTATTACCAGAGTGATTATTCAGAGAAGAGCTCGCCCCGGATGAAAGCACTTGTCCGAGTTTACGAGGAGCTGACCGGAGAGAATATTGAGGTCCGGGTAATGGCTGATTAATGAAATGAACGAACGAACTAAAACTGGTCTTGAGATCTTACAGGCGTCAGCACTCATCGGCGTGCTCGGAAATATATTACTCCGGCAAACGCCGTGGGGACTGAATGCATTTCTTTTTGTGACAGCTTTCGTAGCGGGTTTGCTGATGCTGATGCGCAGGCGTCGCCCCGAGCTCATGACAAAGAACACGATCGCACTTACCGCGGCGATGATCTTTTTCGCGTCGATGTTTTTGATCCGCGATTCGATCGAGCTTCGCGTGTACGACACGATCGCGATCCTCATCCTCATGGGCGTTATCCTGCTCGTCGATTTCGACGTGAAAGCGAATATTGCGGGTGCGTTTCATTACATCGTCGGTTTCGTTTACTCGGGCCTCACCTCGGTATTCGGCGCGATCGCTCTACTCGCGGCCGACATCGATTGGAAGGTAATGCCCGGTAATAAGATCAGCCGAACACTGTTCGCGGTTCTTCGGGGCTTTGCCATCGCGTTGCCGCTTCTCTTGATATTTGGCGGGTTGTTCATGGCGGCTGATGCCGTTTTCGAGGGGTGGGTAAATCGCGCGATCAATTTCGATCTTGAGATTGTCATCTCGCACGTGGTGCTGACTTCGATCTTGGCGTGGTTGACGGCTGGTTACTTCCGCGGAGCGATGACTCCGATATTTGAAGAAGTGGTTGCTGCGTCGACCACCGCGACCAAAACGAGTTCGACCGAACACGAAAACGAAGGTTCGTTCGTTGCAAAGGTCGCGGCCGAACCGGCCGACACTTCCGCAAGCCTTCCGGATAACGCGACGATCCTCGAGCACATCAATCGGAGCGATCAGCCCAACATCCAGCAAGCAAAAACCAAACGTGAGTGGCAGAATTTCGACAGCTCATCCGTCGCATCAGTGTTTACATTTGGAACGATAGAGACCGTTATCGTTCTCGGTCTTGTCGATCTTCTATTTCTTGGCTTCGTCATCATTCAGGTTCCGTACCTATTCGGCGGAATGGATCTGGTACAAAGCACACCGGATTTCAAACTCGCCGATTATGCACGTCGCGGTTTCGGTGAACTCGTCGCGGTCGCCGCTCTTGTCTTGCCGATGCTTCTGGTTTCGCATTGGCTGCTGAGGCGGGAGACACTATTGCCCGAACGCATTTTCCGGATCCTCGCCGGAATTCAGATCGCGCTGCTTTTCGTCATTATGGCGTCGGCGGTGCAGAGACTTCTGCTGCTTACTGGCGAACTTGGCTACGGACTGACAACCGTACGCTTTTATCCGATGGTCGTGATGATCTGGCTCGCGGTCGTGTTTGGCTGGTTCGCTCTTACCGTCTTTCGCGGTGCTCGTAATCACTTTGCGTGGGGAGCGTTGTGGTCTGCGATCGTGATTCTCGGTGCGACGAATTTGATGAATCCTGACGCGTTCATCGCCCGCACGAATATTGATCTCATGCATCAAGGCAGGGAATTCGACGCGGACTACAATGCCTCTCAACTCAGCGCCGACGCAATACCCGCGATTCTTTCGGCCGTGCCCACCATGTCATTCGAAGAGCGGTGCGATGTAAAATGGGAGTTTCTAGACCGCTACGAAACACTATCGACGATGCACGACCCTCGTTCGTGGAGTCTCTCGCGCCGGCGGGCGCTGACAGTTCTGAACGATTATGTGACGGAGCTAAATAAGATAGAAGGCTGCCCGGTGCGATTTCGCATCACCCACTGATCGTGACTAGTGGTAACCTCTCTGCATGAGCCGCGATCTCATCCGCGAATATATTTCATACCTGCGTGTCGAGAAGGGGCTCGCTAAGAACTCGCTATCGGCTTACGAAAACGATCTCGCAAAATTAAGGGCTTGGACGGAAAAGAACGGCCTCGCGGTTGAATCTTTAACGCGACAGGACTTGAGAGAGTGGTTGATCGATCTCGGACGGACGAAACTAACGGACAATTCGAAACGTCGTCTCGTCAGTGCTCTTCGGGGATTCTACAAATTCCTAATGATCGACGGGCATATCAAGATCAATCCCGCCGAAAATCTGGATCTTCCTCAGAAAGGGCTGTATTTACCAAAGTTCTTGAACCAGGCTGAGATGGATCTACTGCTTGCAGCACCCGATGTGACGACTGAGAATGGGCTGCGAGACCGAGCGCTTCTCGAATTGATGTATGCATGCGGATTACGTGTCTCCGAGGCGGTGGATGTGAAAATCAATGACCTGGATATCGACGGCGGCATTCTGACGACGACCGGAAAGGGAAGCAAGACCCGTCGCGTACCGGTCGGTTCAAGCGCGATCGAATGGCTGAAGAGCTATCTCTCGTCGCGAAGGAAAAAAGAAAACGTTGAAATTCAGAACTTATTCGTGACTTTGGAGGGAAATGTCTTAAATCGGCAGGTGATCTATAAACTCGTTAGAGATCATGGCGAAAAAGCCGGTCTCGAGGGTATTTCACCCCACACGCTGCGGCATTCATTCGCAACTCATCTCGTTCAAAACCGGGCCGACATCCGTTCAGTGCAGCAAATGCTTGGGCACGCCGACATATCAACGACACAGATATACACCCACATGACCGATGCCCATTTGCGCCGATCATATGACCAATTTCACCCGCGAGCTAAGTCCGACACCGCGGAAAACCTGCCTGAATAGACTTGCATCTTAAACATTCCTTAGTTAGTATTGGAAATTTGCTAATTGGCTCAAAAAGTCCGTTGGCATGACAATCTGATAGCTGCATGGGTGGTCGAGCGGTCAAAGGCAACGGGCTGTAAACCCGTCGGATTAATTTCCTACGTAGGTTCAAATCCTACCCCATGCACCACCTTGCGATTTTGGATTTTGGATTTTGGATTTTCGATTGGAATCCAAAATCCAAAATCCAAAATCCAAAATTTGATTGCGGGAGTAGCTCAGTTGGTAGAGCGTCAGCCTTCCAAGCTGAATGTCGCGAGTTCGAGTCTCGTCTCCCGCTCCATTTCGTTCTTAAGGAGTTCCGCCCAAGTAGCTCAGGGGTAGAGCGCATCCTTGGTAAGGATGAGGTCTCGGGTTCAAATCCCGATTTGGGCTCCAGAGCTGTACGACAAACTTAAGTTTGTCGAAATAAACAGCAAACTGAAGTTTGCTGTACTTTTTGACCGGAGAAGACATAGAAAATGAGCAAGGAAAAATTTGATCGATCTAAGCCGCACGTGAATATCGGGACCATCGGTCACGTAGATCACGGGAAGACGACGCTGACGGCAGCGATCACGAAGGTGATGTCGAAGCACAATCCGAAGATGATCGTGCGTGCG
>JBGTIQ010000070.1:0-71925 GCA_041745575.1 Pyrinomonadaceae bacterium | reverse complement strand
CTTCGGATGCGCCTACTTTCATTTAGGCGTTCACAATTTACCGCGAGAGAGAGCGGATACGATCTCGAAACTGCTTCTCGATTACACATTTGCCGAGGGCGATCCGGATAACGGGCGGCTTCACGAGATCTTTGCCTTGTTGAACGATATTCCGGATGTTTTGATTATTCTGAATCACCCGATCTGGGATATCGAAATGATCGGCCAGAAACGCCACAACGAACAGCTCGAAAGTTTTGTCGCGGAACATTCGCGTTGGATTCACGCGGTCGAGATAAACGGTTTTCGGCCGTGGTCGGAAAATAGCCTGACAATAGCATTGGCGGAAAGGCTGGGACTTCCGCTGATATCCGGCGGCGACCGGCATTGCCTGCACTCGAACACGATGATAAACGTGACCGACGCAGGATCGTTTTCCGAGTTTGCTGCCGAAATTCGGGAGGATAAGATAAGCCGCATCGCCGTCATGCCCGAATATCGCCGGCCTCTTGCGGAGCGGCAGGTGAGCTCGATGGCACAGATTCTGGGACATTATCCCGAGTTTCCCGAAGGCCGACGCCACTGGTTCGAACGCACTTATTTTGATGTTGAGGACGGTGCCGGCCTACGGCCGCTGGCATCGCATTGGAAAGGAAACAACCCGGCATGGCATCGGTTGGCGATCGGCCTTCTTTCGTTGCTTAGCCATCGAAGCCTCCGCCCGCTTTACCGTTTGACGGTGCAGGACGCCGACATTGTCCCAAGCCCGGCGTCGAGCGCAAAACTTTCACCGGTCATCGGCCGAAATCCGTTGGCGGCGGAGCGGTAAGTTTGTCATTTGGCATACTTCGAGCGATTTTCACGGCCCGTTCGATTAGATCGACATTTTCGAGAATCTTGAGGCGCAGGTCTTTATCGAGATTCGGGTTATCGGCCAGAAATTTATTAACTATCGCGAGAGCCCGCTCGCTTCGCTGCCCGCCGATAAATGCGCCGAGCCATCCGTTGACGAAGAATATCTTGCGGTTTCGCTTGTGATTCGGCAGTTCGTTTAGCGCCTTTTCCAGATACGGCAGCGTCAGATCGGCGTGCCGGACGGAATTGAACGGCCCGAACGCGGCTTCGATCCAGCTTTCGGAAATGTCTTTGTTCGTTGTGAAATCGTTCCAGTATTTTTCCTTGGTCGCTTTTGTCGGGAACGCGGCGCGGGCGGCGTAAGCGTATCGCTTGCCATCGTCGGACGTCTCGGTCTTCTCGAGATCGGCAAGAAGTTTCTCAGCGTCAGGGTCGCCGAGCGACGCGAGTTTCGAAACGATGTCGAAGCGATCTTTGGTTTTGAGAGGCAGGTCATAGACAGAGACACGACCGGTAGGGAGTGTGTTCTTCGGCGCTCGAGACTCAGAGACACCCTCCCTACCGGTCGGGTTTCCGCCTGTTGCGAGCACCTGCTTGAGTACATTCCGAGCTTTCTGTGTCGACGCAATGTTCAGGAATGCTCGATAGAAAGTGATCCGCTGTCCGAGCGTCGGTGCGGTGCGCATTTTGTCGATCAGCATCGATTCGAGTCGTATCGAAAGGTCAGAACCCGGAGCAGTAGCGACGGGGTTGCCCTTTGTTGCCTCAACTGTGCGGGGTGACCCGGTCGCTACCGCTCGCGGTTCTGAACTGTAGTACGTCATCGCTGTTGAGACACGGGCGAGAATCGTCTGTATCGTGCTTTCATCTTTTTCCAGGCCGACGTTCTTGATGGCTAACTCAACATATTCCTTCGGATCAAGCTCGCCTTCGCGAACGCTGTCCCAGAGACTTCCCCACATCATCGAGCGAAGAAAGTCGTCCTTTTCGTTCTGGATATTTTTCAGGACGTAATCGCGGCTTTTGTCGTCAAGCAGAAATATGCCGTAGCCGTAGTCTTCTTCATTCGGGAAGACGTAAGTCGTATTATCGAACCAAATCTTCCTCATAGCGACGCGAGATCCGCCAATCACATGATCATTGCCACCTGATGTCCCAGAGGTATTCCCACTCCAAACTTCAATTCTTTGCAACCAGAAGTTCTTGGCGTCCAAGTCATTGACCTTTGTCAAAGTGTATTGGGCGCCCTCGGCGGAAACGACTCTGTTCCCGCGGTAAATCGGTAGTCCAGGCTTTCTGATCCAAGTCCGAGCCCACTCGGTAAGCTCGGAGCCAGTTGCCTTTTCAAATTCTCCTACCAATTCTTCCCACCCCGCATTCCCGAACTCATGCTTCTTCAAAAACGCACGCACCGCAATCCGAAACTTATCCGACCCGATATAAAACTCCGCCTGCTTCAAAAACGATGGAGCCTTACGATAGACAATATTTCCGTACGCGGACTTGGCGGCGCTTAGGTTCGCGATCTCCTGATAGATCGGCGTCGTGCCCTTTGTCGAATCGGTAAGGTACGCCGCCTGTTTGTTGCGTTCGTAGAAGACCTTCCAAGCGTTGTACTCGGGCATCACCTTCTCAAGCGTCTTGTAGGCCATGAACTCGGCAAATCCTTCCTTTAGCCAAAGGTCGTCGAACCACTTCATCGTCACCGTGTCGCCGAACCATTGGTGCGCCGCTTCGTGAAAGATGACGTTCGCACGCGAGATGTAGTCGTTCGCCGTCGGCTCGCTCGGGAAGATGACCGACGATTCGCGCAGAAACGTCGCACCGGCGTGCTCCATCCCGCCGAATGGGAACTCGGGAATAAGAACGATGTCGTATTTCGGGAACGGAAATTTGTAATCGAAATATTCTTCGAGAAACTTGATGCCCTCGCGATTGAGACGAAACACTTCGGCGGCATGCGGCTGAAATTTCGCGAGCTGAGATTTGCGGACGTAGATCGATGTCGTTGTCGAGGCAGAAACCCGACCGGTAGGGAGGGTGTCTTCTGATTTTGGATTTTCGATTTTGGATTTTGGATTGGCACCCTCCCTACCGGTCGGGTTTCTGCCTGACGTCGCTACCGCTCGCGGTTCTGACACCTGTTGCCACGGCCCGGCGGCAAATGCAAAGACGTAGGTACTGATCGGTTTGGTTTCCTCAAAACTAGTTAGGTTAAAGATCAGAGCTCCCGGCCCGGTACCGCGTAATCCACCTTCGTGAATCGGAAAATAAGCCGACATTTTAGAGTTCGATATAACCGTCCAATCGCCGGGCGTCCACAGTGAGGCTTCGAACCTCGCCTTCAAATCAGGCTGATCGAATACTGGGAACGCTGTACTCGCGTCGCTTGGAACAAATAATGAATAGATGTATTCCGCGCCGTCTTCTTTATCGACATATCGCGTGATCGCCGAACCGCTCGTGAGAATCGGGGAAGTGAAATCGAGCTTGATGACATTCTCGCCGGCGACGACGCCATCGCGGAAAACGAGATGCTCGTTAGATTCTTCGAACGTGTTTTGATTCCCACCGTCATCTTGAGAAGAAGGCCGGCTAACGCGGGGACTCAAAACACTCCCGTTTATCGAAACATTCGAGATCCTGGATCTATCCTCGTGTCCCTTGATCTTCCTCCAATCAAGAACAATCGGACCTAACTCCCCATCTCCCCCTCTCCCCTTCTCCCCTTCTCTCACAGTCCCCGCGTCGCGAACCTTAACCCTCACCTCGATCGTCCCCTTCAACACCGGCGACATTTTTTCGAGCGTTAGGTTGAGCTTGTAACGAACGTCCGAATATCTCGCAGCACGCCATTTAGCAAGCTCCTGTGAAACGCCGGGCTCGATCGGCGGTGTTTGTGCGTAGGCGACAGACATCAGGAACAGGACGAGGATGACAATGCGCATAGGAGTTGAGTTTACCGCAGGGCTGCAAAGACACCGAGGGACATTCTGATTGTCATGAAGTGCTTATCGAAATCAAGCTCCGATAGGAGCGGAATGTTGGTAGCAAAGCAGACACAAAAGACTAAAGCTCCGTAGGAGCGGCACAACCGATATCGTGCCGCTCCTATGGAGCTCTTAACGTTTTACCAACCGGTCTACCAACATTCCGCTCCTATCGGAGCTCCAGAACTAAAGCGAAAAATTAAAACTCACAAACCCGATCGCTTTCACGGGCTGGCCATCACGCACGAAGGGTTTGAATCGCCACTTTCGAATGGCATCCTTAGCGGCGGCCTGCAAGATCATCGGGCCGCTTGTATTATGCACCTCATCGACTTCGCCGGTTTCGCTGACAGTCACCGCGACCTTTACGACACCGGTCGTGCGCATGCTCTTTGCCACCGAGGGATATACCGGAGCCTGCTGTTTTGTCGCATAGACGATCAGCGAGCCGACATCCATCGGACCGGTCGACGCGGTGACGTCGCTATTCTTCGCGACGGTCTGCACCGGAGCCTCGACCGTGGGTTTATTTTCGATGACTCGCGTTCGCTGTGGTTCAGTTGTAGGGCGCTCGATGACCGGCACCTTCTCATTTGAGGCGACCAGCGTTTCAGCCGGCTTCGCATTGGACGAGCTTTCCACGGGTACGGGCTTGAAGATGGTGGGTTCGCTCGCATTAGCTCCCGCCGCCTGAGTGTTGATTTTGGCAACTGCGTCCCGCGGAGTTGCATTAGGTACAGTCGTCCCGTCGATAGCGCTTACGATGATGCTCTGCGAGCTCGCGATCTGCTCACGCGAATCGCCCAACGCATCCTTCCATCGACGCGCGTCGTAATCGTCGCGAGCGATCATGCTTCGGGAATTCGTCGCTTCTTCAAGCAGCGCCATCGCGGCCGCGGATTTCGTTTTGTCGGTGCCAATATCTTTCGCCTGTGTGATAACAAGTTCAAGAGTTTCTCGCATTCGCTCGATGTCGTTGACGGCCTCGAGCGGAAGGTTGCGGTCCGAAACAGTTAGGCCGAGAGCGCGATAGCGTTCGACCTGATTTCGGGCTCCCTTGATGACCTGTGCGGCGACGGTCGGATAGTAGAGATTTCCGCGTGCACTATTCGATTTGTACGACGTGAAAAACTCTTTAAGAAAATCCTGTGCGCGTTTGTAATCGCCCTGCTCGAGATATGTATTCATGAGCAGCACATTCGTCACGGCATTCACCGACGTATCGCTGCTCTCGCGGCGAATGTTCTCCAGTTCATAGATCGCGGCGTTGTAATTTCTCACGGCCACGAATGCCTTGGCCTTCGAAATCCTATCGCGCATTACATCCGACGAAGTCGGCTGTTTATCGATGACGTTGGCCGGAGTCGGAATTGGTGATGTCTGATTTGCCTGCGGTGCCTGGGCGGATATGAAGGCGGTTGTCCCGAACAAAGTTATAAAAACCAAAGTGAAAAACCTTCTGACGTTTAGCGGCATTTTCTTCTCCATAAGCACTGAGTTGAATTTCCGTAAAGGCCAAGCGAACTAATCGGGGAAGTCTCACTCTTACGACCTGCTAGAACAAAATAACTCACCTAAAAAATCACAAAAACAGCGGTTTTGCGGGCCGCAGCTTCACTTAGACAAGCTATTGATGATTTTTATGCGGTATGCGTTTGCGTCTCTTTTTATAGCACTTTCGTTCAGGGTGAGCAAAGCGCGGTTGAGCATCACGACGCGGCCGTTGATGATGACGGTCCGCACGTCAGAAGCCTTGGTTGAATAGACGAGACTCGAATAAATGTTGTACATCGGAGTCTGGTGAAGGCTGTCGAGATCGACAATCACAAGGTCCGCGCGTTTGCCTGTTTCGATGGAGCCGGTGATCTTTTCCAGATCCAGCGCGCGTGCGCCGCGGATCGTTGCCATTTCAAATGCTTGTTCCGCCGTAAGAGTTTTCGGGTCGCCTGAAATAAGCTTATGCAGCTTCGCGGCCGTGTCCATCTCTTCCCACATGTTGAGGTCGTTGTTCGATGCAGCACCGTCCGTGCCGAGGCCAACGGCAAGATCCTTCGCAAGCATTTGCGGAACCGGCGCAGTTCCTGAGGCGAGCTTCATGTTCGACTGTGGATTGTGGGCGGCGCCGACGCCCTTACTATTTAAAATGTCTATTTCATCGTCAGTTACAAAAACGGTGTGTGCGGCGATCACGCGATCGTTCAGAAATCCGATACGGTTCAAGTAGTTAACCGGTGTCGCACCTTTTTCCGCGAGTATGTCATCACGCTCTTTTTTGGTCTCGGCGACGTGTATGACGATCGGAGAATCGAGCTTGTCCGAAAGCTTTCTGATCGCCTTCAGATGCTCGGTCGAAACCGTATACGGTGCGTGCGGCGCGAGTGCGGCGACGATGAGAGGATCGTTTTTCCATTTGCGGACGTAACGCTCGCTGTACGACATCGCCTGTTCGAAGGTCTTATTGTCGGCTACCGGAAAATCGATGATCGTCTCGCCGAGCACTCCGCGCATACCTGCTTTTTTTGTCTCTTCGGCGATCGCGTCTTCGAAGTAGTACATATCGCAGTACGTCGTCGTACCGCCGCGGATCATTTCAGCTAAGCCGAGACGCGTCCCGGCTCGGACGAATGCTTCGTCGACATTCTTCGCTTCGGCCGGAAAGATATATTTCGTCAGCCAATCGTTGAGATCGAGGTCGTCGGAGATGCCGCGAAAGAGCGACATCGGAACGTGTGTGTGCGTGTTGATCAGGCCGGGAATGATCGCTTTGCCGGTCGCGTCGATCGTCCGCGTCGCTCGATAGCGTCTTGAGATCTCCGCCCGCGTCCCGACCGCGATGATCTTATCTCCACGGATCGCGACGGCTCCGTTCTCGATCACGCGACGGTCCTTGTCCATGGTGACGACCGTACCGCCGAGAATCAGGAAATCAGCGCGAGTGGTCGTTGATCGAGAAGCAATTTGCCGCTGTGAAAGAGCCGTTGTGGCGAGCAGAAATAAAACTACTAATGCCGATAGATATTTTTGTAAATTCATGACTTCAGTCAGTACCACCTGCGTTAGCGGGTGGTGTAGCGCCGAGAGCAAGATCAACGCGCGTAATTATCAAGTCTCAACCACCCGCTTACGCAGGTGGTACTGACCTGTCGGCTGCTACTTGAGAAACTTTGTATCAAATGCACGCGGCAACAGATCCTTCATCTGCACGACCTCGGTCTTTCCTTTCAGATTCGCAAGGATGACCGGAATGTCGCCGCCAAATTCCCATATGATCTGCCGGCAAACACCGCATGGCGGTGTCAGCTCTTCGGTATCTGCGACGACCGCGATGTGTTTTATTTTTCGCTTGCCTTGTGAGATCGCCTTCCAGATCGCAACACGCTCCGCGCAAACCGTCAGTCCGTAGCTCGCCGACTCGACATTGCAGCCATCAATTATCTCACCGTCATCGGTCTCGAGCGCCGCCCCAACGCGAAACTCCGAAAACGGCGCGTATGCATTCTCGCGAACCGCGGTTGCGGCATCGATCAAGTCCTGATCCGCGTGTTTCATTACTCCCTTCGCTATTTCCACAAGTTCACTTCCTTTAACTCAATTACAAAATTAATAATTACATCATTACAAAATTACAAGCCGAAATCACTGACCCAGCTTTTTTCAAAGTAATTTTGTAATTATTAATTCCTTAATTTTGTAATTAGGCGCCTTGTTCCACGTTCAGTTTCTCACGCACCATGCTGCAGAGGAACTCAACGGTGACACCCGTGTTCGACCCCTCAGGAATTATTATGTCGGCGTGGCGCTTCGACGGCTCGACAAATTCGAAGTGCATCGGACGAATTGTGCGTTCGTACTGGTCGAGCGTCCGTTCGAATGTGCGGCCACGTTCGTTGATGTCACGCCGCAGACGGCGCATCAAACGAATGTCGTCGGGCGTATCGACGAACACGCGAACATCGAGCAGATCCAGAACACGGGGTTCGGCAAAGATCAAAATTCCTTCGACGATGACGACCGGTTTCGGGTTTATGATCTCGATCTCTTCGCTACGAGTGTGCGTCACAAAATCGTAGAGCGGCATTTCGACGGACAGGTCCTGTTTCAGACGCATCAGGTGATTGACCAGCATGTCGCTGTCGATCGAATCGGGATGATCGAAGTTTGCCTGATGCCGTTCGTCGAGCGGCATGTCCGCGAGATTTCGATAATACGAATCCTGCTCGACAAGCACGACGTTCGCGCGGCCGACCGCCTCGACGATCGACCTCGCGATAGTCGTCTTGCCCGAACCTGTGCCACCGCAAATTCCTATTATCATCGTCCTAGCCTTTTGTCCTTGGTCCTTTGTCCTTTGTCCTTGTCGAAGTTGCGGTCGAACCGACTGAACGTAAATACGCGTTGAGCGTCGGCGCTAACTTGTCCACGATCGGCTTCAGTCGGCTCACGTCATCATCCCTTAGAAGCTTTCGTCTAAAGGCTCTACGGAGCCAGTGTTGCGTTTCCTGTAACGAGCCGCGTGCGATTTTGATGAAACGACGATTATCATGATAACTTCCACGCCCCTCGCCCTCCGCTATGTTTGCACCGATCGAATCGGTCGATCGGACTAATTGCTTTCCCACCGTGTCGCGAGCAAATTTGTCCCATCTAGTAACTATTGACCAAACCTCATCAGCTAACTCTTCAGCGAATTGATAAACTCGCAAACGCTCAAAATTAGTTCTAGGCATAAGTGGAAGCTCCCAAGCGACTAATTTCTGACTACAAATCAAATAAAAAGGTACCAGTAACAAATGACAAAGGACCAAGGACTAATGACTTATCCGCAGGACCACCCGCCGCAAGAGTGTCTGAAAAATATCCGCTACTTTCGCGCCAGTCTCCATCACTTCCGCATGATCGATCTGCTCGTCCGTCATACCCGCCGCAAAGTTTGTGATACACGAAATTCCAACGACGCGCATTCCCTGATGGCGGGCGACGATGGCTTCGGGGACGGTGGACATTCCGACGGCGTCTGCGCCGAGCAGACGATACATCCTCACCTCGGCGGGTGTTTCGTAGGTCGGCCCAGAAAGTCCGCAATAGATTCCGCGATGAAGAAATTCCGTCAGGACCTCGTCATTGCCGTTTTCAAATCTCTCCTTCGCTATTTCGTCGGCAGCTTCAGCAACTACCGCCTGAAGGACCGGATCATACACCGCCGTCATATCGGGGAACCGCGGCCCGAATCGCGTATCGTTCGCTCCCCGAAGCGGATTCACGCCCATACAGTTCAGGTGATCGCTGATCAGCATCAGGCTGCCGGGCGTCATCTCGGTACTGAGACTGCCTGCGGCATTCGTCAGGATCACGTTCTCGATTCCCATCCGGCCAAAGGCGCGCATCGGAAAAGTGACCTGGTCCATTCCGTAGCCTTCGTAAAAATGGAAGCGACCCTGCTGTACCGCGATCGGATTTCCGGCGATCTCACCGAGCACGAGCTGACCGGCGTGGCCTTCGACAGTCGAACGCGAAAAATGCGGGATCTGTTCGTACGGGATCTTGACGGGGTCGTTCAACTCATCCGCAAACGCACCCAAGCCGCTGCCAAGAACGACGACAGTCTTTATCGGCTTCGCGTACTTCGATTGAATGAACGCAGCCGCTTCGGCCGCTTGTTCGTAACTCATAAAAACGGGATTGTCAGATTAGCACAGGTGTCTTCAGTGGATAGTGGTAAGTGAAAAGTGGATAGTAAAGCCACTTCAGGAACTAACCACTCGTAACTTATAACGAGCCACTGCAGAATTCAGCACGCGTTCGAACAAAGCCTCGGACCGCGAAGCCAACTCAACTCTCTTTCTTGTACGGAATTCCGAGAGCCTTTGGTGCACGCGACAATCCGATGAAGCCGGCAAGCACGATTATTGTCAGCACGTACGGGATCATCTGGATAAACTGCACGGGAATGTCCTCGCCCGAAGGCAGCTTAACGACCCCCTGCATTTGGATCGACAAAGCCTCAGTAAAACCAAAGAACAGACAGGCAAATAAAACGGGAACAGGCTTCCACTTTGCGAGTATCAAGGCCGCAAGTGCTATGTAGCCGCGGCCGGCCGTCATCGCCTTTGTAAACAGAGAGCTTTGACCTATTGAGAGATACGCACCGCCGGCTGCCGCCAGCACGCCGGAGAGTACGACCGCGAAGTATCGCAACCTGATCACGTTGACACCCGCCGCATCCGCCGCCGCCGGATTCTCGCCCGCCGCGCGAAGCCGCAAACCGAAAGGCGTTTTATAGATCACATACCAGCAAACCGGAACGAGCGCGAACGCAAGTATCGATGCGATCGACAATCGGTTATAAAGATCCGGCAACAAATATTCCTGCGCGATCTGCTCAGTCGAGCCCGCTGAATCGTAAATAGCGGCACTGATGACAGCGGGCAATCCGATCATAAGAAGGCTGATAGCAAATCCTGTAACGACCTGATCGGCTTCGAACTTGATGACCGCGACGGCGTAGACGAAAGCGAGTGCGGCTCCGGCAGCTAATCCGCTGAGGAACCCGATATATGGATCCTGAAGTTCGTAGGTCACAACCGCGGCGGTGAATGCTCCGGCCAACATCAGCCCTTCGAGCGCGATATTAATTACGCCGGCCCGTTCCGAGAATAGTCCGCCAAGCGCCGCGAATATGAGAGGCGTTGCCGTCCTGATCGTCGAGAACAACAGGATAAGTAAAAATGTCGGTGTCAGAACGTCGGTCATATTTAGGTACAACAAACTTCAGTTTGTTGCTCTGGTTTAGGTACAACAAACTTCAGTTTGTTGCTCTGGCTTACTTCCTCGAAAACCTCTGCAGCGAGGCAACGAAAATAATAATTATCGCCTGCAGTACTTCGACAAGATCTTTTGAGACGAATCGCGTTTCAATATCGACGAAAATTTCGCCGCGCTTCAGGACGGCAAAGAAAATTGCAGCGATAAGAATACCGAGCGGATGATTACGGCCGAGAAGTGCGACCGCTATTCCCAAATAACCCCAACCCGCTGAAAAGTCGTGATAATAACGGTAACGATAACCGAGCACCTCACCGATCGCGACCATTCCGGCCAGCCCGCCGGATATCGTCATCGCGATCATGATCTGCTTCTTCGACGAGATGCCGCCGTATTCCGCGGCCGACGGATTTTCACCGACCGCGCGCAACTCGTATCCCCATTTCGTTTTCCAAAGAAAAATATAGACGAGTACGCACATCAGGAGTGCGAGCAGAAATGCGACGCTGAGCGGCACGAAATCGGGCATACCCGGGATGTACTGGCTGATCCGCGGTATGTGAGCGGCCGGTCCGATCTCCGCCGTCTGCATGATCGGATCACCCGGAATTTTGTAGTAGTACTGCGTGAAATAACTGACCAGCGCGACGGCGATGAAGTTCAGCATGATCGTATTGATCACTTCGTGCGAACCGAACTTCGCCTTTAGAAATCCGGGTATCGCTCCCCAGAAAGCTCCCGCGACGATCGCTGTCACGATGCAAAGCCCGACCAAAAGCACCGACGGCAGGCTGTACCACGACCAATCTTCCTGCTTGCCGAAAATATTTACGACGACACCGCCAAACTTGATACCGACCCATGCGGTGGCGAACGCCGCGACGTACAACTGGCCTTCAGCTCCGATATTCAAAAGGCCGCAGCGAAACGCGACGGCAACGGCCAGCCCGGTAAAAATAAGCGGAGTCGCAAGGAACAAGGTGTAGCCAATATCGTTCAGGGACCCGAACGAATTGCCGATCATGTGGTAATAAGCGACGAATGGGTTGTCGCCGATAAGCAGAACGATGATCCCGCCGACAATGAATGCAGCAATGACGGCGATCAGCGGCCAGAGGACTTCGCGCAGAATCTTCATCTTTCGAACTGAACGGAATTTAGCGAACCGGGAGCGCGTTCACCAGGTCAGACTAATTTAGTGCTTGCTAAATATACCCGCAAAACTAGTTTATGTCACCTAAATCTCTGACAATTAAGCTGCATTTCCGGGGTCACTGGATTTGACAGAAGCTCACTCAGATTTTATTATGGCCTAGGACTAAGTCGCTATATCGCTTCTAGATTAAGACGAGTTTATTGGATTCGAGGGTTTATGAGATTCGACAGATTTACCATTCGCGGACAGGAGGCCGTTCAGGAGGCCATCGGCATCGCTGAAAAAAATCAGAACCAGCAAGTTGAACCCGAACACCTGCTGGCGGTGATGCTGGAGCAAAAGGAGGGCGTCATGCGCCCGATACTCGGCAAGATCGGCGCGAACATCGCCCCGATCGAAAGCGAGATCGAGGCGGCGATCGCAAAGTTCCCGAAGGTTTCCGGAGGCCAGCAGTATTTCAGCACGCGAACGAATACGATTTTTCAGGAAGCTCAGAAGGAAGCAGAGAAAATGCAGGACGAATATGTTTCGACCGAGCATCTTCTGCTGACGATCGCGGATGAAAAGGATGGTGACGCCGGACGCATCCTCCGCTCGAACGGTGTCGCACGCGACGACCTCGAAAAGGTAATTACGGACATGCGGGGCGGCAGCAAGATCACGGACCAGAACGCGGAAGATAATTTCCAGGCGCTGGAAAAATATGCACAGGACCTGACGGAACTTGCTCGCAAAGGAAAACTCGATCCCGTCATCGGACGTGACGATGAGATCCGCCGAACGATCCAGATCCTGTCGCGGCGAACAAAAAATAATCCGGTCTTGATCGGTGAGCCCGGCGTTGGAAAAACGGCGATCGTCGAAGGTCTCGCCCAACGCATCGTCTCGGGCGACGTGCCTGAAACGTTGAAGAATAAAAAACTGGTCTCGCTCGATCTCGGATCTATGCTCGCTGGTGCCAAGTATCGCGGCGAGTTCGAAGATCGTCTTAAGGCGGTTCTGAAAGAGATCGAAAAGGCCGAGGGTCAGATCATCTTGTTTATCGACGAGCTTCACACGGTCGTCGGTGCGGGCGCCTCGGAAGGCGCGATCGACGCGTCGAACATGTTAAAACCGACTCTCGCACGCGGAACGCTGCGCGCGGTCGGGGCAACGACGCTGAATGAATATCAAAAGTACATCGAAAAAGACAAAGCGCTCGAACGGCGATTTCAGCAAGTTTACGTCGGCGAACCGTCCGTCGAAGACACCATCGCGATCCTCCGCGGATTGAAGGAGCGATACGAAGTGCATCACGGTGTTCGCATTAAGGATGCGGCGATCGTCGCGGCGGCTACGCTTTCGAATCGATATATCACTGACCGATTTCTTCCGGACAAAGCGATCGACCTGATCGATGAAGCAGCTTCGCGCATCCGTATCGAAATCGACAGCCTGCCGCAGGAAATAGATGTTCTTGAGCGCGAGATCCTTCAGCTTGAGATCGAGCGTCAGGCGTTGTCGCGAGAGACGGATGAGAAGTCGAAGGAGCGGCTCGACGACATTGAAAAGCGCATTGCCGATCTGAATGAGAAATCGTCCGCCATGAAAGCCAAGTGGCAATCGGAGAAGGACGAGATAGAAAAAATGCGTACGGCCAAGGAGCAGCTTGAGGAAGCCAAACTCCGGCTCGAGCAAGCGCGCCAGGCCGGCGATCTGACGAAGGCGGCCGAACTGCAATACGGCCGAATACCTGAGCTTGAAAAATTGTTGGAGTCCGAGCGATCTCGTCTTGAAGAGCTGCAGAAAGACGGCGTTTATTTAAAAGAAGAAGTCGACGAGGAAGACGTCGCGGAAGTCGTCGCGAAATGGACCGGAGTACCGGTGTCGAAAATGCTCGAAGGCGAGATGCAGAAGCTTGTCACGATGGAAGATAATCTTCGTCGCCGCGTCATCGGACAGGACGAGGGACTTGAAGCGGTAGCGAATGCCGTGCGGCGTGCCCGCGCCGGATTGCAGGACCCGAACCGCCCGGTTGGTTCTTTCATTTTCCTTGGGCCGACCGGCGTCGGAAAAACGGAGACCGCACGAGCATTGGCCGAGTTTCTTTTCGACGATGAGCGAGCGATGGTTCGGCTCGACATGTCCGAGTACATGGAGAAGCATGCCGTGGCACGGATGATGGGTGCACCTCCCGGATATATCGGTTATGAAGAAGGCGGTCAGTTGACCGAAGCCGTCCGTCGACGACCGTATTCGGTCGTTCTTTTCGACGAGATCGAAAAAGCTCATCCTGATGTTTTTAACGTTCTGCTTCAGATCCTCGACGACGGACGCCTGACCGATTCAAAGGGACGCGTTGTCGACTTCAAGAACACCGTGTTGATCATGACGTCGAACCTCGGCTCGCGCGAGATACAGGCAGCGACCGAGAACCCCCTCGCCGACCGAGACATCAAGACGAATGTATTGCAGGTTCTTCGCGATCATTTCAAACCGGAATTTTTGAACCGCGTCGACGATATTGTCGTCTTCAAGCAGCTTGGCCGAGAGCAGATCGCGGAGATCATCGACGTACAGCTTGAGAAGCTGCGAAAGACGCTCGAGGATCGAGGCATCACGATCGAGCTCGATCAAACGGCGAAGGACCTGCTCGTAACCGAGGGCTACGATCCAGTTTACGGAGCACGGCCGCTGAAACGGGCGATCCAGACGCTGATCCAAAATCCGCTCGCCGTGAGCTTACTCAAGGGCGATGTCGCAAGCGGCCAAACGGTACGCATCTCGGCCGAAAATGGAGAGATGAAATTTACGCCGATCACCGCCGAACAGACGGCAGTTGGTTCCCAGTAGTCGCGAGTCGAAGTTTTCTATTCACGATTCACGATTTACTATTAAGTGAGAATGTTTAAAAAGAAGAAGATGAGCGAAAACGATCCCTTTGACGGAGAATTTTTTGACGACGAGTCAGTTAAGATCCCGGTGAACGATAAGCGTCGCGTAACAGAGAATGGTATCCGCGACGATATTAAAGAAGAAGTTCGTGCAGAGGCCCCGGCCAAATCGCCGCGCGAGATCGAGTTGGAAACCAGGCTAAAAGCGGAGACGGAACGGCGTGAGGCTGCGGAAGCAAAACTTATCGGCGTGCAGGCAAAGTTCGACGAAGCGAAGAACGGCCTTGAAAGAGAGACTGCAGAAATGCGTGCGCGTTTGATGAAGACGCTCGAAGATCGATCGAAACAAGGGCAATTTAATTTCTTAACTACGTTGTTGCCGGTGCTGGATAATTTGAACCTCGCCATCACGGCGAGTGAGAAAGATCCATCGGTGGATCATCTTCGCGATGGGGTGAAGGGCACGGCGCGTTCGTTCGAACAGGCCCTGATGAGCGTCGGCGTGGAAGCAGTCCCGTCTGTCGGATCGACATTCGACCCCGAGCTCCACGAAGCGATAGATATTGCTGAAGTCGACCCTGAGGACGATGGAAAGGTCGTCTCCGAATATTCGCGCGGGTACCGATTTGGTGATCGACTTCTGCGGCCCGCTCGTGTACAAGTTGGGAAAGGCCGGGCGCACTCCGCCGCCGAATAGCGAGTATTCCCGATCAAAAAGGTACTTTGAGTCCGGTTAAGAAGAAAGCCCCGCAACGAAATCTCGCAAGGCTTTCTTTTTTATGCCGGAGCCGCGCGTACAAACGGCTCCGGGCGACGCCTTTTGCCGTTATTTCTTGATCGAGATCCACACTGTCTTCACACTTCCATCCAACAGAGTGGCCTTTACCAGCCATATACCAGCACTGATCCCCGGCGTCTTCTTCGTATCCAGGTTGTAGTGCCAGTCCGTACCGGTCAGGCGGAATTGATTTCCGGTCGTCGCGGCATCGGTCGGAGTTGCGTCGATCGCCGGCTCCGAATCGACGGCGTTCGCATACTTGATCATCTGCAGAGTATGCACCCCGGTCACTATCGGGCTTCCGCTGCAGTTGCCCGCAAACAGCGTGAACTTGATCGGGATGGTACTGTTCAGTTTGAAAGACCGCATGGGATCCGTATACGATCCGCCATTTCCTCCCTCAACCGAGCCGCCGATCGGAGAATGAAATCCCTCAAAGCAGTAACTCGCCGTTATTACACCTGTTATTACACCTGTATGGACGGGAACAAACGTGTATGAGTAGTTCGCGCCGCCGTTGCCGTCGTTGGCAATGCCGGATGGCGTCAAAGTCTTTCCCGTTCCGGCAGCCGGCGTGTCGTATGCCTGGAAGAAGCCCGGCGTGTCGCCGCCGATCAGATCCGGGACCACGGTCGGGATACCGGACGATGATGTGTTTCCATCGAACACCTTCGCCGCTGCCACTGCCGTGACGGTCACAGGTCTTTGGGATAAGACGCCGGTTGGGTCAACGACGAACGTGATCGCGTAATTTGCACCACCGTTTCCATCGCTCACCGATCCCATCGGCGTCAGGGTCTTACCTGTGCCCGCGTGCTTCGTGTCGAAAGTCTGCGTGAACGCGCCGGTGTCCCCTGCGACGATCGAACCTGTCGACACGAAAGGGATTCCGGACGATGCGGTGGTACCGTCGTAGACGCGAGCGTCGCTGACCGCCGTCACTGTGATCGGTCTAGTTGAGATCTCGGCCTCATCCGCTGCGGCCGTCACCGGCAACGTATAGTTTCCGGCGTCCGTGCCACCGATCGCGAGCCCAGCCGCAGTCACCAAATTGACACCCGCGTTCTGACTGACAAACGCCGCGGTGCCACCCGTGCAGACAACGTCGTCGGATCCGACTATACCGTCCAGGAAACAACTAAATGTCGCCTCGTTCGTTCCGTCGTAGATCCTGTCGTTCGCGATGATGCTCGCAACAAGCGATCTGGGCAGGACCTCGAATGCAACACCCGGCGTCAGGCTCAGCGCATAGTTCGAGTTTGCGGAGAGCGTGCCGAGCGTTATGTCATAGGTCCCGATGGTCTCGCCGGCCGAGCGCGAAAGATCCCCACCGATCGCATCCCCGCCGATAAGCGGCGGTGAGAAGCCGTAGGTCAGACCTGGATCGGCCTCGCCGTAGATTTTCGTCTGACCGGGATCGGGAGTCACCACGATCGTCAACGGATCAACCGTCAGCGTCGCGCCGGTCGACGTCGCGGTCTGCGTCCCGCCGCACTCGTTGGCGAATACCGCCCGGTAGGCATACCCGCTGATGGCGCTCGTGGGGTCGGATATCGTTAGCATCGTGGTGTCCGCACCCGAGACACCGCCGCCGTTCGCCAGGGTGATGAAGCCGCTGCCAGTGTCGACCTCCCAATGTACGGTCGCGACCGGATCGCCCGAAGCATTCGCGGCGAACGAGACCGACGCTTCGCCGTAAGTCACGGCTTGATCGGTCGGCTCGAACGTTATCGAGGGTGCGGTGCATTCCGCCGTGCCCGCGATCGAAACGTTGTCGATCGCGAAACTTGGTCGAGAACCCGTGCCGGAAACATCTCGTTGCACCCATCGAAGCTGAACGTTCGGTTCGCTGTTCAGTGCGGCGGGAAGGGTGATGATCTTCGGCTGCGGGTTTTGCGGCGCCGTGCCGCTAGTTTGCCCGGTTGTAATGTTCTGGTAGATCCCCGGAACCCCACCCGCCGACACGAACGGACCGATGCAGGGTACCGACGAGCAGATGCGGTATTGAAGATCGACCTCGTTTATCCGCGTGTTCGTCGATCCGTTGTACGGATTCCGGATCGTCATGACATCAAAGCCGATCATGATGTCGTTATACCCATCGGCATTGACGGCAAGGACGATCGACGGATCGAGCGAACCGGTCGACAGCGTTCCGATCTTCCCGTTGTAATTGTGGACTGCTCCGGCGGTGCTGGATGCGCCCCCGTTCGCGGTCAAAGCAGCGTCGCCGGTTGGCTCGATCGTCTTGAACGCACCGGACGAGCCTGCAGAGCCGCCGGTGCCGATCTGCCAACCCTGCCAGCCGGGTGGATAACTGGTTGACGAATGGGCGAGCGTGGAAAAGTCCTGCGCATATGGAAGGGTCTGCGGAAGCGGATCCGAGCTCAGAATCGCGACGGGTTGAGCCCATACGCCGATGCTGGCCGCGCCACCCGCGCGGTTGTCAGGCCAGAGGAAGAACCCTGTGGTCGAAGTGCCGGACGACCCAAAAGTGAGGGCCACTGGCATGGTCAGGCTGATGAAGAAAATAAGGTTGAGTGTGGAACGTAACAGATTGGAAATGGCGCTGGTAAAACGCCCGTGGGATGGCGATTTCATGATTCTCCTTTTTTTGGTCTATGGTGCCGCCGTGTTAGCGGCACTGACTGATCCGCGCCCTAGTGTCGAGCACCGATCATGAGCGAAGGCCGTGACGCACACGGCCGCGTCTTGTTCGAAAACCTGCCCGTGGGATCGCTAGTGTTATCGAAACAGACCTCGGATTTGCTGGGAGCGAATCGAAGACTGAATGTTGATTATGGCCCAGAATCGTATTCTAATACCGCATCCAAATGCAAGAAGAAAAAGGCTCGGCTCGGGTCGTTCGATGAACGGCCGGTGATCGGCTTGACGGACTTCCTTGTTTTAGCGTAGTCACTTGGAGAGTTAGGTCGAGACCGTCCAAGGCGTTCAAACGCCCTTGCAGGCAAGCTCTTAAAACAGCGGAGTCGGTATCTGTCGATCTTCCGCCCACGCCGCAAGCGGCGTAGTTATGACGACCTGGGCCGCGTTGGTTGCTTTCATTCAGCCCATTTGTATAGTCGGCTCGAGTGTCACTGATCGCGACGGTCACAACCGCTTGCGCGCTCCGCACTCGGCACATCACTTGGTCATTCCCGAGAAGAGAGTTGTATAGCGTGCGCGACAAGATGGTAGAATATATTTGGCATAATATGCCGGGGTCGGGGCATCATAAGTCCGGGTTGATCCAACTTCTTATATGGCAGACATAGACGCATACAAAGACAAATTTAGCGACAGTGGCCGACGCGTTTTAGAAACGGCTCTTGGCGAGTCGAAAAAGCGTGATCAAAACTACGTCGCCATTGAACATATCCTGCACGCCGTCGCGAGTGAAGAGGACGACCTCTTCAGCTCGACGATGCGCGATCTTGCGGTCGATCCGCGATCGGTGAAGCTGCTGATCGAGAAACGGATGGAGATGGGCCGTCAGCATTCCGGGAAGGGATTTCGGATTGCGCCGGAGACAACCGAGCTTTTTAAGCGGGCGATGGACCGGGCGCGATCTCAGGGCCGTCGCGTAATCGACGGAAGCGATATTTTCTACGTACTTTCCAACGATGAGCGCAGCATATTAAACGATGTGCTCCAAAATCTCGGTGTGCCGTCTGAGGAAGTTGCTCAGACTGCTCGGACACGAATTCGTAAGCGAGAGAAAGAAGAGGAGCGAACGCGGCAAAAATACGAGCTGCCGAGTTTTCTGCGCCACTTTGGCGTTTCGATGAATAAACTTGCCCGACAGGACAAGATCCCGCCGACGATCGGCCGCGAGAAAGAGATCCTGCGGATGATCGAGATCCTTTCGCATCGCGAGCGTTCGAATTCGCCGATGTTGATCGGTGAACCGGGTGTCGGCAAGACGGCTGTGGTCGAAGGATTGGCGAGACTGATCGAGCTCGAACCGGAAAAAGTTCCGGCGCGGCTTCGGGATTCGCATATTGTTCAGTTACAGATGGGCGGGCTTGTGGCCGGCACCATGCTTCGCGGTATGTTCGAAGAGCGGATCAAGGGGATCATCGACGAGGTTAAAGAGAAAGATCACATTATCCTTTTCATTGACGAAGCCCACACGATCATCGGTGCCGGAGCGGCGCTGGGAACATCGTCCGACGCGGCGAACATGTTCAAGTCGTCGCTGGCCCGCGGCGAGCTGAGAATAATCGGCGCGACAACGTCGACCGAATATAAGGAATACATCAGCGAAGACGAAGCTCTCGCCCGACGGTTCCGTCTGGTAAAGGTTGAAGAGCCGACGATCGACGAGACACGAGCGATACTGATGGGTCTCAAGCCGAGACTTGAAAAGAACTACTCGGTAACGATCTCGGATGAGGCGATCAACACCGCTCTCGAGATGTCGCCGAAGTACATACGCAATCTTCACCTCCCGGACAAGGCGATCGGCTGGCTCGATACTGCGTCGGTCAAGGTCGAGATCAACGAGCCGTCGTCGCTTGTCGTAAAACCCGAGCACATCATCGAGGTCATATCTCAGGAATCGCGCATTCCGAAGGACATGATCTATCGCGACACGTCGGATCGGTTCTCGCAGATGGAGATCGATCTCGCAGGACGAGTGATCGGGCAAAAAGAAGCGGTGCGTGCAGTTGCCGAGAGGCTGCGTTTGAACAAAGGACCGCTCAAGGACAATCACTATGCGCCGGATGGCGTGCTGTTATTTCTTGGCCCGACCGGCGTCGGTAAGACCGAGCTGGCAAAGGCGGTCGCCGAGTTTATGTTTGGCGACGAAGGCAAGATGATCCGCATCGATATGTCCGAGTACGGCGACGGCACGGTCGGCATCGAAAAGCTGATCGGCATGCCGCGGGGAATCGTCGGCAGCGAGCGTGGCGGAATTTTGACCGAGCAGCTTCGTGACGACCCGTACACGGTTCTGCTTCTCGACGAAGTCGAGAAAGCTTCGCCGTACCTGATGAATCTTTTCCTACAGGCGTTTGACGAAGGGTGGATGACGGACGGGCGCGGTAAGAAGGTCTATCTTTCGGATGCGATCGTCATCATGACCTCGAACCTTGGTTCGGAGAATTTCAAGCGGTACGAAAAGCCGCTCGGTTTCGGACAGAAGACGCTCGGCGACGTCAAGCAGATCCGGGCCGAGGCAATGAAGGCCGCGGAGACTCGATTCACGCCGGAGTTTCGAAATCGTATTGACGAGATCATTGTCTTTTCGCCGCTTACGATGGACGAGGTACGCGAGATCGCACGCCTTTACCTGGCGAAGCTCAAGCGGAACATGGAGCGCCAGGGTAAGGTCGTCGAGATCACCGAAGCGGCAGTCGATCTGCTAACTGAGAAAGGGTTTAGCCCGGCGTACGGCGCGCGGTTCTTGAAACGGCATATCGATCAGAAAGTTAAACTCCCGATCACGAACCTGTGGAAGGGCGGAGTGAGATTCATGGTCGACGTGAACGAGGGTGAGGTTGTCGTATCGCCGAACGATGCGTTCAGCTTGAACTAAACCCGAGACGAACTTAATGCATCAAAGGCTTCGGTGATAAGATCGCCGGAGCCTTTTTGGTGGCCAAAATTGAAAATTTCCTTCGTACGAGCAAGAAAGGTGCGAACGTAATTTAGCCAGGGCCAACGGCCCTGGAAAGGGTCGATTTTGAATATCAGAAGCACCAATGGTGCGTAGTAGACATAATGGCCCCAAACCACCTTACTTCGCCGCGTTGCGGCTCGGGGGCGGTTTTGACGAACACCAGGGGCGGTGCCGGGCGGTGCCCCTGGCTAAATTGCGGCCGCACCCTTGGTGCTAAGAAAGGACTTCGCTGAAGCGTTTTTTCTATGAAATCAATTTACCTGTACTTCCCCCGAGTTCTAATTCTCCTCCTCGCGATCGTGCTTCTGGCCGGCGTCTATTCGGCACAAACTAAGCCCCTGGACCAAGCCGAGGCCGTCATCCAAAAAGCTGTCCAAAATCTTGGCGGCGAAAAGTATCTGAACGTGAAAACACAGATCGGCCGAGGCAAGTACAGCATCCTCAAGGACGGGACCGTTATCTCGTTTCAGACCTTCACCGATGTCATCGTCTATCCCGACAAAGAGCGGACCGACTTCAAAGGCCACGGCTTACGGACGGTGCAGACCAACGTCGCTAACACGGGCTGGGTCTTTGACGGCGAACAGCAGTTGGTAAAAGTACAGGATGAAAAACAGATCGAGAACTTTCGACGCGGGATCCGCACGAGTCTTGATTACCTGCTCCGCGGCCACTGGCGCGGAGAAGGCAAGCTGAGCTATGTCGGAAAACGTCCGGCGACACTTGGAAAACGAAACGAGGTCATCAAGCTGATCTACGACGACGGGCTTGAGGTCGAGTTTGAATTCGCGGCCGACGACGGGCTGCCGAAAAAAGGAAGTTACAAACGCCTCAATGCGGACAACGAAGAAATAAAAGAAGAGGACCGTTACGCACAGTTCGTTGAGGTGAATGGGATCAAGGCTCCATTCATCATCGATCGCTTTACCGGTGGAACCCAGGCCTCGCGCATCAACTACCAAACACTTGAATTCAACAAGCCGGTTTCCGACTCGATCTTCGACAAACCTGCGAGCGCAAAGGAAGCGAAGAAGGACTTGAAACTCTAGAAGAGTTTGCCCCCATGGACCGCCGGCATCCTGCCGGCATGAGCGCGAAGCCCGAAACAGTCAATTCTGAGTCGAGAAGTTTTGTCGTTTGACGCCGAGAGCGGCGTTGCCGGCAGGATGCCGGCGCTCCATCCCGTCAGCCCTCCCCGACTATATAGCGGCACTACCGGAATCTGAACTTAGCAGATCGTTCGCTGCCGTCGTTGAAACGCACCGTCATCAGCCGGCACGTTCCCTTCCATGCCTTGTTGGTCTTCCAAACGTACGTGTACCTGTCTGTCACGGCGTCATATGTCAGATTGCTGCCGCCCAAGCTTGCCGTTTCTTCGATCTCCCCCGTCGCTTCGCTGACATTGCATTGCACCTGCCCCGATGTCGGGAACCCTGCGGCGAAAATATTGAGACCGTGGAATCCGCCAAGACTGAACTTCAGCGGTATCGAGCTTCCGGCGGTCGCGACGTTCACAACCGGCAGGTTATCGACAGGCTGGAAGAAACCTGCGAAGTTATATGCGCCGGTATCGCACGCATCACCGATACCGTCACCGTCCGTGTCCGTCTGGTCCGCATTTGCGATCGTCGGACAGTTGTCATTCACATCCGCAACACCGTCACCATCGGCATCGGGACATCCGGCCGAGTTCACCTGCGTGCCCGACGCTGTTCCAGGACAGAGGTCCGACTCGTCATTGACACCGTCGTTGTCGTCATCCGCATCGCATACGTCACCGATACCGTCCGCATCCGCATCTGCCTGATCGGCATTCGATGTGTTCGGGCAGTTATCGACGGCATCGGGAATGCCATCCATGTCCGCATCGGGTGTAATGATGGCGACGGCCCAGGTTGAGAAATGCCCGACGACGTTGCTAAACCTCAGAATCGCGGGAGGACCGATAGTTGGCTGGCCGTTCGTGTCGAGCTGTTGGACAAGTACGCAGCCGCCGGAAGTAGGTGTTTCGCTGCCTAAGCACAGCGGAAAAGATTGATAGGTGCTGCCCGCGGCGTCTCCTTTTGTGGCTAACGTCGCATTCCCGTTAGTGAGTGCATTCAGGAGAGCGACCCTCGTCGCCGAATCGAGGTTGGCCAGAATGATATCGAACGTCAGGGAAGCATCCTGATTAAGTGCCGGCACGCCGAAAGTGAATTGGTACCCCGCGACCGGATCGATAATGGCGGTGCCCGACGGTGAAGTGCCTTGCTCGGGCGACAGCACCGCAAGGTTCGTGATGGCAAAGCTGACCGGCGTCGTGAACGTGCCCGCCGGAAGGTCAACCGTCATCGTTGCCGCGCCGTTCGTGTTGCTTATACTTGTTTCACCGCCCGCGGTTGCCCCTGTAACAGATGTGTACCCGGTTAAATCGAGATCGACATTCCCGGCAACAGACCCATCGCCTAACGAAAACACTTCAGTTCCGGTAGAAGCGACCGTCACATCCCCCGAAACGAAAGTCAGGTCGAGTGTTACTTCGGCTGCAACGTTGTCGGTAATGGTTACTTCACCGGCTGAGAGGCCCGTTCCCAGGTCGACGGTTGCGGCGGCTTGGTTGTTGCCCATGCTGACCACGCCGCCGACTGTTTCGAGAGCACCGAGATCGATAGTAACGGCCCCGCCATTGCCTTCGATGGTGACGTCACCCGCCACAGTGCCAAGTGCACTCATGCTAATCGTCGAGACGGCGTTATTCTCGCTGATGTCCACGGTTCCGGCGACCGTCCCTAGCGAACTCATGCTGATGACTGACGCCGCCTGGTGTCGTGCGATTCTGAATGTCCCACCGGTTGACATTAGCGAACTAAAATCGAGATTTCCGGAAGTCGTATTTTCCGCAATATTCACGGTGCCGCCGACTGAGGTAAGTGATCCCAGATCCAGATCACCCGACCCCTGACTGTTTGTAATATCCAGATTGCCGGAGACGATACCGAGCGACGCCAGGTCGAGATTACCCGAAGCCGGATTATTTACGATTTCCAGATTACCGGAGACTGAGCCGAGCGATCCAAGATCGATATCGCCGGAGGCAGTGTTGTTGCTAACAGTCGCATTTCCTCCGACTGTCGCCAGGGCGCCGAGATCGAGCACCCCGGATTGATCGTTATCAGTTAGGACGAGGTCGCCGGTGACCGATGTCACACAAGCCAGATTGATAGGCGTTGTGTTCGGCCCGGTCACAACCAGATCGCCATTGATACTGGTTGGCACGTTACCGACGAGCCCACATGAAAATGGTTCGACGGTCATCGCGATGTTTATTTCACCGTTGCACCCGTTCGCGTCGGTTGCCGTGACCGTAAAGACATAAAGCAAGCCGGGAATAAATTCGGTCGGTGTTCCCGAGATCTCCCCGGTCGAAGTGTTGAGACTCAGCCCCGCCGGAAGCTGTCCGGAGAGCGAATACGTATAAGGTTCCGTTCCGCCGGATGCGGAAATTGTCCGGCTGAACGGCACGTGCTGCGCACCGTCGTTCGAGCCGGTTGAGTTTAGTGTAATTGTCGCGCAGCCGGTGGGTGCGACCTTGCACTTGCCCGCGCTTCCGGCAGCATGTATCGCCGATATCTCCGCATCCGACAATGCCCGGTTGTATAACGAAGGCTCGTCTATTGCACCAATCAGGCTCCGGGGGCTGTTGCTGAAATATGCGCCACCGATAACCATCGGCCCGCTGGTGTTCAGCAGCGTCCCGATAGACGTTGCCTGCGATGCGTCCAATACGCCGTTGATGTAAACGCGCAGCGCGGTACCGTCATACGTCGCCGCTATGTGCGTGAACTCATTCAAGGAAATAGATAAAGAACTGGCGAGCTGGTCTATCCCAGTGCCGTTGCCGACGCGATTGACGATCTTACGGTCGGGCGTAAACATGATGCCGTATGACTGCGTGCTGACGCTATTGAGGTCGCCTTTTGAAAGGAAAAACGTTTGTCCAGTTGCAAGTCCGGCTTGTGCCGGCGCAGCCCACATCTCGATAGTGAATGCGTTCGTAAAATCAAGATTCGGAGCATCCGGCGCCTGGATCACATCCGCGTTGTTTCGTCCTAGAATAAACGCCTGCCCGACCTTGCCCACGGTGTACCGCGGTGGCGCGAGGATAAATCTTCCATGGTTGTCGCTCTGCGAATCGTTAACGTTGCCCTGCGCCGAATACCAGGAAACCAGCCCGTCCGGCCGCAACGCGCACGAATTGCTTTGCGACTGCGCCAGATAGACCGCAGAAAATTCCGAAGTGTTGTTGTTTGCGTCGGTAGCGGTTGCCGTGATGACGTTCCCGGCTCCAAGCGGTAGAGGTAGAGAAACGTCAAACGTTCCGATGCACGAGCCAGCCGGAATATCGACCGTACTCGTACCCAAAAACGTTTGTCCTTCGCCGAAGTAGCTTGGGTCGTTCACCGGGCTGGCAAAAAACTCGAGGTGATATGTTCCGCCCGGTATGCTGTTAAGCGTCCCAGCTATGGACACCGAACCGCCTGAGACAACGGCATTCTTTATGACCGGGTAATTCTGCAGGCCGTTCATTCCTGCGTCCGTGTCGCATGGATCATTCGGCGTGACAGCGTAGGCGGATCCTTGATCAGATCCCTCCAGGTTGATGCCGATGTTACCGTTCGAATGGATCGAGTTGTTGGTAATACGGTTGCTGAAAACGCTCTGGCCGGTGCCGACGCCGCCGCCGGCGAGCGAGATCCCGTATCGCGCACTGAAGGCGATGACATTGTTTTCGACCCGATTGTTAACGTTCGTTCCCGCAATTGAAGCAATAGAGAGCGCGTCCTCGCGTTGGGTTGGCTGTTGGGGGTGAAGCCCGTTGCCGAGCGGGCTCGTGCCGTCGCGTGCGGTTCCGATAAGATTTCCGATGACTGATGCCCCCGAGACGCTGGCGCCGCTCGACGGACCGCTGTTGATATCGATCCCCCGAAAATTCGCCGAGATCAGATTGCGATCCGCTGGTGAATTGCCTCCGACTCTGACGCCGTTCGCCTGCGTAATGTGAACGCCGTATCCGGAGCCAAGACCGATAGTTCCGCTTGGATCAGTGCCTAAGTAGTTCCCGACTGCGACACTGCTGTGGCTGCCTAAATCAAAATCGATTAGCCTGGCCACTGAGCTTTGGCTGCAGCCATTAATTATCATTCCCCTAACAACTACTGCGTCGAAAGCGCTCTGGAAAATGCGAGAGCAAGAGATCGAATTACTTGTTACTTCTATCTTCAGTACCGAATTTAACGATCCGCTTTGGTTGGTGTTGGGAACGGAGCCCGGCTGCGATAGGCCGTCGATGCTAACGGAATTGGAGAACAAGGCTCCGCTCACAAATCCGGCAGTTTCGATCGAATACCAGCTATGCGGCCAGTCGGGGTCGATATCCCCGATCGAAGCATCGTCGGATGATGCGGTTACCGCGATCATCGATCGGCTCACAGTTCCCACAACACCGTCGTTAACGTAATAAAAATGCCGTGGATCGTTCGGAGGAATGTTGAAGGTAATGGTGTCAGTCCCAGCCGAGTTCTTTGCAAGGGTTATTGCGTCTCGCAAGCTGCCCGCACTGCCGTCGCTCGTATTTGTGACGGTGAAGGTCGCCGCCGCAACGCGCGGCTCGAACATTTTCCAAACACTTGCCGGGAGCAGATATCCGGCGAGCAAAAATAAAACGACCGTCGGCAGAACAACTGCGATCCGTCGCGTGATATTTCGTGAACGATCTTTAGTGGTGCGTTTCATAATTCTTTCCTCTTTCCGTAAACGTTTTATCTTTCAACTCGCCGCTTTTGACGAACTTCCAGTTCCGAACAATGACGCTTCGCAAACCAGCAGGTGACCACTCGCGGTCTCCATCGAATGAACCGCGCCCGATTCGATTTGGCGAATCAGTTCGCGCGCGGGCATGTCCGCAACAACCACTGCCTGATCCAGCGTCAGCATTTCGACTGTATTTGCGCACCCCGAGCAGTGCTCGAGCAAGTTACCGCCCTCGATTCCACTGATTATAAAAATCTCTCGGCTTTCAGTAGTAATTGAGATTTTTCTTGCATTAGCCATGCTTTTGATTAAAATAGCGGCGACGGAAAACAACGAACATCTCTAAGCCCGATTGCCTCCGCCGAAACCGTTCAACGCTTTTTTCGTTGACGATTCGTTATACAATTGTGCGAAAACGGCGTCTTGAACTTTATCTCCAATCTTTGTCTTGTTTTTCTCGGGATGGGATATGAGCAATAAAAATGGGCATTTGAGAGAATTCGGCAAGCTACGGCTCGATGCGGAAAAACGCGTCCTTTGGTCGGGAAGCAAGCCGGTACGCCTGGCGTTAAAGGAAATTGAACTGCTTTGCGTTCTAACGGAAAACCCGGGTGAGGTCGTTTCGAAGGGCGAACTGTTAGATCGCGTCTGGGCCGATTCATTCGTCGAGGAAAGTAATTTATCCCGCCATATTTACATTCTAAGAAAGACTCTCAGAGAGTTTGGCGCGGAGGCCGTCATCGAAACCGTTCCCCGCCGGGGTTACCGCTTTGCCGGCGAACTGCGCCGGGATCACCAGATCGTGGTCGAGCGCCGGGCGGTCACGCGTACAGTAATAGAAGAAATTCAGGCCGAACCGGAGCAGCGAAAACAAACTGTATTTTCAGCAAAGTTGGCCGCATTTGCAGCTATTTTGACTCTACTCTTAGCGGGCGGCGGTCTAATAGCCTGGCGGGCCAATCAAGCCGTCGCAGTTACAGCTATAAAGTCGATCGCGGTTTTACCTTTTAATACTGTCAACGCAAAAGATGGCGATGGAGACAACGGTCTCGGCATTTCGGACTTGCTTATATCGCGGCTTAGCAGCATCAAGGAAATAACCGTTCGTCCGACGAGGGCCGTTCTCGGTTTTTCAGGAGGCGATTCAATCACCGCCGGTCAAAAATTGAATGTAGACGCCGTACTGGAGGGGACCGTGATCAGAACAGCGGAGAACATCCGCGTCACGGCGCGGCTTTTAAGAATTAGTGACGGATCGTCCATCTGGGCCGGACAATTCGAAAAGCCCGTCCAGGAAGAGCTGGCACTTCAGAACGAAATTCTGATTCAGCTTGCCGGCGCCCTCGCTCCTGACTTGAACGAAGAGCAGAAGGATTCATTGACGAAACCCTTTACCGTCAGTCCCGAGGCTTACGAGCTTTACAACCGGGGCCGGCAACACTGGAATAAACGCAGCACCACGGGAATGCTCGAGGCCGAGCGTTTGTTTAAGAGTGCGCTCGAGAAAGACCCAAATTTCGCTCTAGCCTACGTCGGGCTGGCCGACACGCTTGCAATGCGCGACCTCATGCCGGCCGTCTCGCTTAATGCGGTCAACCGTGCACTGGAAATCGACCCGAAGCTTGGCGAAGCTCATGCAACGCTCGGGTTTATTAAAATGTTTGCTGAATGGAAATGGAGTGAGGCCGAAGCATCGTTTCAAAAATCAATAGAGCTGAATCCAAATTACGCCACCGCTCACCACTGGTACGCGACGCTGCTGGCGATCGAGGGCCGTCACGAACAAGCTAAAGCGGAAATGCACCGTGCACTGGAAATCGATCCGCTTTCACAAAATTTTCTCGCCGACCTCGGCCAGATTCATTACTTTGCCGGTGAATTCGCTGATGCCGAAGAATACTGCCGCCGCGCCCTTGCCGTGGACCCGGATTTTATTCTCGCCCATAAATATCTTTTCGACATTTTCACGATTACGGGCGATGGGAAGAGGGCGATTGAGGAGCGAACCCGTTACGCCTTCCATGCGAATCCCGCACCGGTTAAGGAGAGTCTTGAAAGTGCCATCCGAGATACAGCCGAACGCTATCAAAAAAGCGGACTGCCTCAATATCTTACTGATCTGCTGATCCGCGCACCCGAATACCCGAATCATTCATATCACAATGCGATAATCTACAGCCTGATCGGCGACAAGGAAAAATCACTGCAAAGCCTCGAACAGGCCTGTAACGGACGGGCATTTCTGTCCGCTTTTGTGAAAGCCGACCCTGTATTCCGCGAACTGCGAACCGAGCCGCGATACCAGGCAATTCTTAGAAAAATGAATTTGCAATAAAATGAGTGCTCCGCATACGGACCACGGCACACGGCACACTCCTCACTCCCGCGTCGGATGCTCTGCGATGAAAAGCACTTTACGACTGTTCCAGTGATGGATTCGCGGCTTTTCCGCGGATGAGCGGAAAGCAGAAGGCGGAAAGAGGCGGGCAAGCCCGCCTCTAAACGAGTTGTATTAACGAGTCGCAGATCTTACGGAACAAATGCATTCGGTATCGGATGATCGCCGGTCGCCCCGAACTGCACGATCTGTGTTCCGGCTGTCGATCTTGCAATGAACCATGTCGCGCTTGATGGACGGAACACGGTCGCGTCGAACTTGCCGTCGCCATCGTAATCGCCCGGAGCAGGTATGTCGCCATTCGCTCCGAACGGGAATCCAAAAAACGAGAAGTTCTCGCTTCGAACGATCAGCCACTCCCCGGTCGATGGACGCCAGATCGCGACATCCGTCTTTCCGTCGCCGGTGTAATCACCTTGCACAACTTTGTCACCCGTGTTGCCGAGCTGCAGGGCCAAGAGACCTGCGGTGCTTCTCTGTATCCACCATTCGCGAGGTGCGGGACGAAAGATCGCAATATCGGCTCGACCGTCGCCGTCGTAATCTGCAACGACCGGTTGATCGCCGTTGATGCCGAACTGGACTATACGCGTCGGTGCTCCACTGGACTGACTGATGAACCATGTCGATGTCGACGGACGAAAGACGGCGAAGTCCGCTTTCCCGTCAGCGTCGTAATCGGCGGGTGCGGGAACATCTCCGTTTGTCCCGAACGGAAGAGCAAAGAACGAGAAATCCTCGCTTCTTAACACGAACCATTCACCCGAAGCCGGACGGAAGAAAGCGACGTCAGCTTTTCCATCGCCGGTGTAGTCGCCGGGAGCTATCCTGTCGGTCGAAGCACCGAACTGCAGAGCCACGGTCACACCGGTAGAGCTTCGACTGATCCACCATTCCCCCGGAGCCGGACGAAAGATCCCAATGTCGGTCTTCCCGTCGCCATCGAAGTCGAACGGTGCACGGTGAACCGGAGCAGCCGGACCACCCCCGCCCCAGAAACCGGAGATAAGAGAGAACGTCGCACCGGTTGACGGACCTCCGGCGAGAGGCTGACCGATAGTTCCGTCGAGCGTGAACGTCCCACCCGACGCACGGCCGCCGCCACCGGCGATGACGGATTTCGTGATCGTGAATGTCCCGCCTGATTGGGCGAAGGCGGTTAAGCTAACCGCCGAGACGCAAAGACAGAGCGCAAGAAATCTGAGAGCTCGCATCTTCACTTCTCCTTACAGATCGCAGCCGTCGCGTTCGCTACGCAGACAAGCTGCCTCAATCCTTCAACCTGCTGACGAAGTTGGTCGATCGTCCTTCGCTGATCCTCGATCTGCGTCTGTTGCTCCTTTACTGCGTTGACGAGGACCACCCCGAGGCGGTCGTACTTCACGCCCTCGATCTCGCCCTTCGCGTTGGTGGTCGTCAGCAACGGTTCGAGCGCGGCGACTTCCTCGGCGACCAGACCGAGATCGGACATACCGCCATCTTTCCAATTGAATGAAACTGGTCGCAAAAGACTTACCAGACTTAACCCCGAATTAAATTGACGAATATTCTCCTTGTACCGGATAGAGGACGAACAAGATGAGATGGTGTCATTAATGTTATTGCATAGCGAGAGCACACCCGTGGAGCCCAACTGAGCGACGCGCAGAAAACCGGGAATACGAACGATGTCCACGCCTCGGCCGAGGACGACCGTGTTGCTGGTCGAGACTAGGGCCTCGGAGCCGATGGCCGTGGCGTAGGTGAGATTGGTCGCCGTAAAATCGGCACCGGCCCCAATCATCGTATTGTTGTTGCCCACTTGATTCGAGTCGCCCGCGGCGAAGCCGACGAAGACATTGTTGTCACCTGTCGTATTTGATTGACCGGCGCTTCTACCGAGGAACGCGTTTTGAATGCCGGCCGTATTTGATTGGCCAGCAAGGGTTCCGAAAAAAGCGTTGCTGCTGCCTATGTTATTTGATTCGCCTGTCAGAGTCCCGAAGAAAGAGTTGCCGGAACCCGTCGTGTTGTCGTGTCCGGCGAAGTATCCGAAAAACGAGTTCGAGTCTCCTGTGGTATTTGCAACTCCAGCCACGGTTCCAAAGAATGCATTGCGAAAACCCGTCGTGTTTACCAGTCCCGCAGAAGCGCCGAAGAACGAATTGGACTGTGCAACGTTGGCGGCCCCTGCATTCGCGCCAAAGAAAGAGTTGCCGATGCTTATCGTGTTCGCCGCTCCGGCGTTGGCTCCGAAGAAAGCATTGTTTTGACCAGTCGTGTTTGAACTTCCCGCACTTGCTCCGAAGAAGGCATTTGCGCCGCCGCTAGTATTGCCGTTGCCCGCCTCATGGCCAAAAAAAGCGTTGCCACCTCCCGTTATATTGTTCGACCCAGCTCTAAAGCCAAAAAAGGAATTGTTAGTTCCGATCGTATTGTCGACACCCGAGAACGCACCGAAAAACGCATTTCGGTTACCTGTCGTATTTTGAAAGCCTGCCGAGGTTCCGAAGAACGAATTCGATGTCCCGACGTTGTTGTTGCCCGATTGGCTTCCAAAGAATGAATTGGCTTGACCCGAAATATTGTCTTCGCCCGCGCTATGTCCGAAGTATGTGTTGGAGTTGCCTGTCACATCGGCCAGTCCCGCGTTTATGCCTGCAAACGTGTTTAAAACTCCGGGACTGCTAAACACGCGGTTTCCCGCAATGTTGAATTGGGTACCCGCGTTAACAACGTTCCCAGACAATGTGCCAGCCACGGTACCGTTGCCGGATATATTGAAATTAGCAGGGCCTTGTTGACTCGCGCGGTTTTGAACGTAAAGCCCGCTTCCGCCTAATGGATTTCGCGAGTCACTCATTCGAGGATCGGTCGTTACGACGAATTGATTTGCGGCAACCCCACCGAGTTGCGCCGCGTTGCTCGCCGTCGTGGCCGTCTCTGCGGTCAGGCTTTTCACGGAATACGGAGCGCTATTTAGCAGCTGTCTCGGAGACAACACGGTGATCCCAGGCTGACCCGCCGGACGGACGCGGATCTCGAGGAACCGGTTTGCTCCGGGAAACTGATTACCAAAATCGATCTGGACCGAGAAGATGCCGTTGGAAACCATGACGTTATTGACCGAGACGGTTGAGCCGATCTGGCTGCCGCCTGCCAACGAGTCGAAGAGGGCAAACTCGAAATCGTGATTTCCGCTCGTCGGGTTAGCTCCGTTTTGCAGGCTGCCTTGATAGGAGAACGCGGTGGATTGGCCAAAAAGAGTATGAGCAAATAACAAGACGGCAAAGAGTGCGGGTATGACCGACAAAGACTTCTTTTTCATTTGTTTCTCCTCTGGTGAATAAAATTGAATACAAATAGACCCGAACTTCGTCTAAAATGTCCTCAAAGTCCGCCTCAAATTTTCTAAAAGATGGAAGCCAGGTCCGCCGCAGTTTATTCTTTCGAAGATTTTCGCCTCGATCGGGCGAGAAGGCTGCTCGTGCGTTTGCCCGCGGGCGATCCGGTTCCGCTCACTCACAAAGCTTTCGAGCTGCTACTGTTGCTGGTTGAGAACGGCGGGCGGCTTGTCAGCAAGGAAGAACTGATGTCGACCGTATGGCGGGATAGCTTTGTCGAGGACGCCAATCTCACACAAACGATCTCGGTCCTTAGAAAGACTCTCGGTGAGAATCCGAATCAGCATCGGTTCATCGTTACGGAACCCGGAAAGGGCTATCGCTTTGTCGCGCCGGTCATCGCTATGGATGGCGAGCGAAAAGAAATGCCGCTTTTTGAGACGCCGGCAATCGACCACCCGCGTTCCGGTAACCGTTACCTATTCGCCGTCGCGGCTCTCGTCACGGGTCTGCTCGTTATCGGCTCTACTTACTTCTGGAATGTGTCGACGCCTCTGGTTCCTAAACCGGCCTCTGCGAGAGAAGTCAAAGCGATCGCGGTTCTGCCGTTCAAAGCGATCGATTCGAACGACGAGGATCAGCTTCTCGGTATCGGAATGGCGGACGCCATCATTACGAGATTGAGTCACATAAAAAGCGTGGTCGTTCGCCAGACAAAGAGCGTGCTTCGATATGCCGATTCGACGCCGGAGGCCATAAAGGTTGCTCGCGAATTGAATGTCGATGCGATCTTGGAAGGAACGATTCAGAAGGCTGACGGTCGAATTCGCGTTTTCGTTAAATTATTCAGCGCAAGCGATGGCGCTCTGTTGTGGGCCGAAAGCTTTGACGAACCGGATAGGGATATTTTTGCCATACAGGATTCGATCTCCGAAAAAGTGGCGACGTCGCTTTCACTCCAACTGACCACGGAGGAACGCACCCGACTAAGGCGCCGCTATACCGATAATATCGAAGCTTACCAGCTCTACAACAAGGGGCGTTTTTTCTGGAATAACAGAAGCAGCGACGACCTGCGGAAAAGCATCGAGATCTTTAATCAGGCGATTGCGCTCGATGAAAATTACGCGCTCGCTTATTCGGGTTTGGCTGAGAGTTACGTTCTCCTTCACCTCTTCAGCCAGGCGCACGACAAAGAAGCGTTCACAAAAGCCAGGCAAGCGGCGGAAAAAGCACTCAGCCTTGACGCAGACCTTGTCGAAGCGCGAACTGCTCTTGCAATGTACAGAACGCAAGCCGAATGGGACTGGGTCGGTGCAGAGATCGAATTCAAACGCGCTATCGCCGTTAATCCGGGATATGCAACAGGGCATCAGACATACGGTGAGTTTCTCGGATTCATGGGTAGGATCGATGAGAGTATCGTCCAGGTTGAAAAGGCCGCCGAGCTCGATCCGTTATCGCTGTCGACAAATACGGCCCGCGCATTTCCCTACCTGGCGGCCGGGCGGCACGATGAAACGATCGAAAAATTAAAACCCGTCCTGGAAATGGACCCCGATTTTCCGCTTGCACTCTATTACCTCGGCAGAAGCTATACCGGAAAGGGTCTGTACAAAGAGTCGATCGCCGCATACCAAAAAGCGATCCAACACTCAGGCGGAAGCTCGTTTTTTGTCTCCGCCCTGATCTATTCTTTGGCAAAAGACGGCCAGACAGCAGAGGCCAGAAGAAAATTCAATGAACTTCTGCGGCCCTCCAGCAGTGGGCCCGTGTCGACTTATGTTCTGGCACGCGGCCTTGCAGCTTTGGGCGAAAGAGAGAAGGCGATTGCTGCCCTCGAGAAAGCGTTCCAGGAACGCGACGGGTTGATGCACGTCATAAAAGTGGATCCGAATTTCGACGAGCTTCGCGATGAGGCACGTTTTCAAGCGATCGTGGCAAAAATGAATCTCGGCGGCTGAATAACCGAGGTTATCCCGACTACCGAAAACCCGAGCGTTTGCAAAGGCGGCAGAAACTCAACAAGAACAAAAAAGGCGCGACCCTCAGGCCGCGCCATTTCAAATCGATTCCGTCGAATCAAACAAACGCAAAATCGAATTGCGCCTGGTGGATCGTCGGGTTGGATGAAAGATCGATGTTCCCCAGATACGCTTCGATCTCTTCGAGAACCGATCGCTCGGAGCTCCGCAACGCCTTCGCGACATCCGGATGGATCCGCAAAGTCGTCTGCCGGACGTCGTCTAGATGCTTCGACAAACGGCGAGCTTCCGAGAGAATCTCGTAACAGGTCGTCGTCGGTGATTTGACCCAGCCGGCACCTTCGCAATAGTCACACGGCGCGCACATCGTTCGTTCGAGCGATTGCTTGACGCGCTTTCGCGTCATGATGATCAAACCGAAGTCGTTGAACGACAGCACCTTTGTCGGCGACTTATCGCTCTGAAGCGCTTCCTGAAGCGCCTGCGAAACCTTGTGACGGTTTCGACGATCTTCCATATCGATCAGGTCGAGGACGATAATACCGCCGAGGTCACGAAGCCTGATCTGGCGGGCGATCTCATCGACCGCTTCCATGTTCGTCTTGGTGATCGTGTCTTCAAGACGCGCATTTCCCTTTCCGACGAACTTACCTGTATTGACGTCGATCGCGACCAATGCTTCGGTCTGATTGATGACAAGATAGCCCCCCGATTTCAGCCACACTCGCGGCTTGAGCGCCTTGTCGATCTCTTCCTGCACGCCGTATGCATCCAGGATCGGCTCCTCGCGAGTGTAAAACTTCACGCGCTTTACCATTCGCGGCTGCATACGGTTTATAAACTCGACCGTTCGCAGATACTCCTCTTCGCTGTCGACACGAATCGCCGTGAATTCGTCCGAAAGGTGATCGCGAAGCAGCCGCTGAACGAGATCCAGATCCTGATGGACCATCGCCGGCGACTTTACCTTCTCGCTCGTCTTTCTAATGTCTTGCCACGTGCGAACCAGATACTTGGCATCCTGTCGCAGGTCTTCTTCGGAAATGCCCACGCCCGCGGTCCGGACAATAAATCCGCCAGTCGGCACATCTTCGTCCTGCTTGATCCTTTGAATCAGCGTTCGAAGGCGTCCGCGTTCATTCGCCGACTCGATCTTTCTCGAAACGCCGAGATGCTCGATCGTCGGCATGTAAACAAGAAAGCGGCCCGGAAGCGCGATGTGCGATGTGATTCGAGCGCCTTTCCGGGCGATCGGCTCTTTCGCGATCTGAACAATGATCTCCTGGCCTTCACGAAGCAGCTCAGAAATAGTCGGCTGAGGTCCGCGTTCGCGTCCGTCGCGGCGGCCTTGTCCATTACGCGGGCCGCGATCACGATCTCGAGTATCTCGGCCACCACCACCGCCGCCACCGCGTCCGCCACGCGGAGCAGGTTTCGATTCCTTTTTCTCAGTTTTCTCTGCTGGCTCAGACTTAGGCTCAGAAACTTCGACCGGGGTTTCTTCGACAGCTTCGGCGGTCACGACTTCGTCGCCGTTACCGTGGCCGTTGCCGTGGCCGTCACCATCACCCTCGAGTCCCGGCTCTTCGCCGTTGATCGGCTCGCCGGCCTCATCAGTCGCTCCTCCACGACGGCCCCGTCCACCGCGACGGCGCCCGCGTCCACCACGTCGAACCGCCATCTCGGCGATCTCGGACGGCTCTTTTACGCTTGCTTCGCCGTCCTCAAGGGCGTCCGATGCTTTTTTTGTGCTCCGGCGCGGCGTCTTTGCTTTTGTCGCTTTAGCTTTCGCTGGTGTCTTTTTCTTTGCGGCCACAGGTTCGGCCTCTGCGGGTTCGTCATCCGACTTCTTCTTTTTCGACGTCTTCGAAAACTTCCCGTGTGAGGGTTTCGCCGGAGCTCTTCTTTTCTTCTTCGAGGTATCGTCCGACGAGCCTTCCTCGTCGTCCTCATCCGCAATTCGTTCAAACGCGGTCGGAGCATCCGTGACCGAGCCGAGCAATGATCCGACTGCGGCCTCGGCTGTGCTCTCCATATCGAACTCGATCGCCCGCACCTGATCGACGATCCGCTCCTGCATGTACGCATCCTTAAACATCTCGCCCGTATCCTCGTCGTCGATAATACGTTCGAAACCCGAATCTTCGAATTCAAAGATCGGAACGCGTGGCTCTGCTACCCGAGCTTCTGCTTCGGGCGCTTGATTCTGTTCATCACGCGACGATCTGCCACGCCGCCCACGGCCGCGTTTAGGCTTGGCAACTTCCTCCGCTTCGGGCTCATTGGGCTCATCGCTCGCGTCTCCCGTTTCGACAAGCGGCTCGGCGAGTTCCTGGACCGATTCCATCTGCTTCTCCCGTTCGATCCGGGCCCGGTCGATCTTATCGTTTGCCTCGCGCTTGGCTTCCTCAGGCGTCTTCTTCGACTTCTCCATAACGATGCGCTCGATCTCTTCTTCCTCGTCAAAGAAATCCGAGACGTATAGGAACGCATCACGTTCGAGCCCGATAGCGACGAATGCCGACTGCATGCCGGGGAGCACACGCTGCACCCGGCCCTTATAGATATTTCCGGCGATGCCGGAGTTTTCCTCGCCGCGCTCGATGTAAAATTCCGTCACGCGGCCGTTGTCCAGAATTGCAATTTTCTTTTCGCGTCCATTGACGCTGATGATCATCTCTTTAGACATAAATGAGATTGTATTTCCTCAAAAATTTAAATGTAGATATGCTTGGAAGGCCGGCGGCGATCTTCAGAGAAAGCTCACATTAGGCGGATTTTGAACAGACCTAAGCCTCTGTCGCCATCGACAGAGCGGATTTTGCGTAAACTTTTAGTTTATTGTTCGGGACCCGGAAATTAATTCCGGACCCGAAGGCTGTGAATTGTCTCACGCAGGAATCTCTTTATGATAAAAGCGCCCAACGCTCTTATGTCTAAGGGAGCACGTGATTCGCTCAATACGTAATCGTGCTCAACCTTCAAAAATCTGTGTGCCGTTTTGTCCGACGTTCTAAAATCCTCTAACGTTTGCTCCTGAATCGTGATCTTATGTCCGTCCTTCGGCAAACTCGAATTAAGTATAAACAAAAACAACCTAAATGGAAATGAGCTTGAGAACTTAGTAAGGGGCCCGTGTTGGAAAGAGTTGACGTGAGCACGAACCGTGGGTCTTCCGTATTTTGCGTGAGCGCGACGTCTATAGTCTCTAACGCGGGAATTTCCCGCAAAGCCGCCAAGCCGCAAAGAATCAAAATCGAAAGTGAACTACAACCCAGAATTAAGTAGGTTTGAGCGGCGGTGATGGGATGCATACCCGTTCGTCGGATTCAATCGGCTGGCATCGGCGAACGACGCGGTTACCGCTCCGGAGGAGCGAAATGTTTGTAGCAAAATGCACCATAGGACTTTCCCGCTCCGTAGGAGTGGAATGTTTGTAGCAAATGCGTTACCCCGAGATCCAATCAAAAAGATAGCGATCTTCATATTCAACTTCGAATCGGTCAAGAAGAGACACGTACTCCTCCTTAAAAGATCGACTTGCGTGGTGTGCTTCTTGTTCTAAAACATACTTCCCCACGTCATCAAGTTGGGAGCGCGAGTACGAAAAAGCCCCGAAGCCCTCTTGCCAGTAAAACTTCCCACGAACGAACCGCTTTTTGTTGATGAACTCCGTCGAGTCAGACTTCACATCGCGCACAAGATCCGAGATTGCCATACTCGGCTTCAGGCCAAATAACAGGTGAATGTGATCCTCAACTCCGCCAATCGCGAGGAGTTTTTGGTCTTTGTTGCGGAATATTCCGCCAATGTATTTGAACAGCTCTTCTTTCCATTCATTTTGTACTAGGCTGGCTCGGTGCTTCACTGCGAAAATTGCCTGATATAGATTTGGGAGTAGGTATTAGCCATGACAGTTTAATAGCATCTACGTAGTTCAGCTGTCTTAAATCCTTTAAAGATTTCTGTATTGCAATAATTTGTTCCACTCCTACGGAGCGGCGGACGCTTCCAAACGGCGTAGTGCTACAAACATTTCACTCCTCCGGAGTGAAGACGTGATCAGGACAAACGTGCGACAAACATTTCACTCCTCCGGAGTGAAGAACCTCACCGTCTTGAGTCTTTGGGTGATTCAAGCAGACTAACGAATTGTCCTATTGCCGAGGTCAGCGCGTAGCAGAAATCCCCTCGTATATTCCTTTTCGTCCTGCGCCATTTCAGCGTGGTTGTACGACACGATACAATTCCTATCACCGCATTCTTATGGAGATATATTTTCAGCTGATCAACGACGCCGAAGGTGTCCAAAACGCGTGTCGTGAGCTTGCCGGTGAGAAATTGCTCGGGTTCGATACCGAGACGACCGAGCTCGATCCGTACCGCGGTGCTCTGCGGTTGATGCAGTTCAGCACAGGCCGGGCGACGTATGTCATCGATTTGAAAGGTTTTGGCTCCAACGGATCACTGCGCTCTAATCCTGATCTCGCGCCGCTCCGCGATCTTTTAGCCGACCCGGAAAAAATAAAGATCGCACATAACGCTAAGTTCGACGCGAAATGGGTGCAACATCACATCGGTGCCGAGCTAAACGGTATTGTCGACACGTTTCTCGCCAGTCAGCTTATCGCCGCCGGTGACTCTGAGCGTCGGCATTCGCTCGCCGATGTTGCACAGTTCTTTACCGGTACTGAGTTGGATAAGTCTGAGCAGATCAGCGATTGGAGCGGCGAGCTTTCACAATCGCAGATCGAATATGCGGCACGCGATGCGGCCATCATGATCCCGCTGTGGGAACAGATGGAAGATCGTTTGAAGAAAGATGATCTGAGACAGGCAGCCGAGCTTGAGTTCGAATGCGTCATGCCGATCGCCGAGATGGAGCTGAGTGGATTTTATCTTGACGAAGTTCGTTGGCGTGAACAGCTTGATAAGGTTCGCGTCGCTCAGGCAAAAGCGGCTGACGAGCTCCAGGACATGCTGTCTGCCGGCGTCGCCCAAGCGACACTGTTTGGCCGGGCCGAGATAAATCTCGACTCGCAGCAGCAAGTGACCGACGCGCTTTTGAACTTAGGCGTGCCCGTTCCCGACACGACCCGTGCATGGCAGCTCCAGCCACTCGCGGAAAAGTATCCGGTAGTAGCGAAACTGCTCGAATATCGCGGCGTCGCAAAATCGCTTTCGAGCTTCGGTGAGAATATTCTGGAATTCATCGAGCCGAAGACCGGGCGCATACACGCGGACTTTCGCCAGATCGGGGCTCCGACGGGACGTTTTTCCTGCTCCAATCCAAATCTCCAGCAGATACCTCACGAACAACAATATCGCCGATGTTTCAACGCTCCCGCAGGCAAGAAGCTCGTGATCGCCGACTATTCGCAGATCGAGCTGCGAATACTCGCCGAATTCTCAGGCGATCAAAATTTCATAAAGGCGTTTATCTCGGGCGAGGATTTTCACAAGACGACGGCTTCGCAGGTTTTCGGTGTCGCCCCAGCCGATGTGACGTCGGAACAGCGGTCGTTCGCGAAACGTTTGAATTTCGGCGTCGTTTATGGCATCGGAGCTTCGCGGTTTGGGCTGATGACAGGTCTTTCGCAAAACGATGCCGAGAACACACTGCGTAAATATTTTGGAACGTATCGCGGACTCGACAGCTATCTGAGGCAGTCGGGCACCGACGTTATCACGAAACGCATTGCTCGAACGGCGTCGAACAGAATGCTCCGTCTGCGTTTCGATGAAACCGATCGTCAACAGGTCGCCTCGGCCCGCAGGTACGGCGTGAACATGCCGATCCAGGGGACGTCCGCCGACATATTGAAACGCGCACTCAGGCTACTGCACGACGCGCTTCGCGGCACCAGCGGCAAGCTGGTCAATATCGTGCACGACGAAGTGATCGTCGAATGCGACGCCGCTGATGCAGAGTTGATCGCCGATACGCTAGACAAGTCGATGTGCCGGGCAGGTGAAGAGTATGTGAAGTCGGTGCCGGTTAAAGTCGACGTCCACATCGCCGACGAGTGGGCGAAATGAAGAAGAGGGGGAGAAGGGGAGAAAGGGAGAAAGGGAGACTGATTCTTCTCTTGTCTCCACTCTCCCTTTCTCCTGTCTCCCCTTCTCCCTTTCTCCCTTTCTCACTATCTCACTTTCTCACTTTCTCACTGTCTCACCTTCCACCTACACTTCCGTAACTAACAACAGGTCCGCCAGCAGCTTCATCTGGCTCCGGGTGAATGTAAATTCTTCGTCGCCCAGCCGAAAACGTACACTCGTCTGATTGGCGATCTTCGTTAAATTCTCTCGGGACATTTCAAAATTCAAATATTCCATTTCCTCGCGGGGTTTCGCGACGTAACGGGCGCTGCCGATGACGAGCATCTCGTCGCGGAGCTCGACGGTCATGGCGTGATTCGAGCCAAAGCGCGGCTTCCTCGATAGAACCCAGAATGTCAGAACGAACGATTCAGGTGACGTTACGATCGACTCGCCCGGATAAATGTGGCCGATGGCAAAGTTCATAGCGAGCACGCCCGCCCGGCTCGCGTCGTCTTTTGAGAAATTTTCAGAGACGGCCATGATCTTCGAAGTCCGCGAGACGGCGTCGAACGTGAGCGTAATGTTCTTACCGCCGTGAACGGTCTTGATCCTATCTCGAAACAGGTCGTTGGTGGTTTGAGCTGATATTGCGAACGTCGAAAACAGTAGTGCGACCGTGATGATAAGTGAGTGTTTCATATATAGGTGTGTTCGGAAAAGAAGAAATCGGAATGGGCGGGAGACGGGGTAGTGGTCGGGAACCACGCATCTGATTATCCCACAGCCCTTGCAGCTGGCGCGAGAAATATTTTCGACCAAAAAAACGAAAGCCCCCGCCTAGGGCGGAGGCCATAAAACTCTTCTGGAACTGCGTCTATCCGTCGGACACGGCCGCCCGGGACCCGGCCGCCTGAATATACAAGATCCGCGTACAGCTTTCGCAGGTGATGATCTTATCACCACGTTTTACTTCCACCTGCATCTGCGGTCGAAGTGACATAAAGCACGCGCTGCACGATCCATTAACTACTTCGGCAACCGCGATCCCGTCACGGCTCCGCTGAGCCAGCCGATTGTAAACCGAAGCGAGCTGTGCCGGCAGAGTCACAAAAACCTCGTTCCGCCTCTTGAGTTCTTCATCAAGCACTTTACGCTCGGCGGCGATCTGACTGTCGAACTCCGCCAGTCCCTCGTCGCGCTTTGCGTCGAGCGAATTGATCTCATCGGCGCGGCTTTCGAGCTCTTTCTCGACCTCTTCGAGGCCTGTCATCTTTTCGATCACCTGCGCCTCGAACGCCGCGATCTGTTTCTGGATCGCGTCCGTTTCCCGCATCGCAGTTTCATATTCCTTTTGATTCTGCGCATGTTTCAGATTTCGATCCGCCCGTTCGAGGTACGTCTTGTTTTCGGCAATCTGTTTCTCCAGGTCCGTCCGGTCCGTGTTCAACCGGTCCCGGTTTCCCTGGATTTCGCGTATAGAAAAGGCGTGCTGTTCAAACTCTTGTTCGATGCCTGCACGCCTTTCTTCCGCGGTTTCGATTGATTCTTTTAGTCGACGAATGTTGGTATCTGTCTTTTGTAAATCTACTAATTTCTCAAGCTCTGCTTTCACTTATTAAAATATCTCCCAATACGACCAGCTAAAAACCCATCTCATTCTAACTTACAAACGTTCGAAAAAAAAGCCGAGCTAGTTTTCGAGGAGAATCGCGAAGTGTTCGCGGAGACTCATTGAATCGAAGTTAACCCCGGGGAGAGATTGCCAGCCGGGGGCTTCGCCCTTGTGCCACAGAGTGAGCTCAACCTCGGCTTTTGGGCGGCCAAAGTGCTTAATGCGTGCCGCGGCCAGAGCTCCGCCACGCATGAATCCGTGCTCCGGGGTGCGGGTCCAGCCGGCCTCGATAGTCATACGCCTGACACCAAAACGAACGCGGACGAGGCTGCCGGCCATTCTCGAGCGGTTGAATTCAAACTCGTGCGGGTCTTCCCTTTCGATGACGACCTGCGAATAATCTCTGGCGACTTCGGAAGCGATCTCGATGAAAGCATTGAAAAGCCATTCCACTCCGGTCTGGCGGATCGCGTCGTTGGACTGCCTGAGCGCGAGGTATTCGGCAACATCCGCGCGTCCAGAGGACCTCGCGTTTGCTGCCGCATCGGCCAACATCTCGGACCAGGCCTGGTCGAGCTCGTTCATAGAAGCGAGAATACCCAGCCAAATCTGCAAATGCAATTTCATGTTATTATTTGACCCATACTCCGGAAGATCGACCGATTTTCCAGCGACTCGTTTTATGAAGAACGCTGTTTTATTTTTCTGGCTGATAAGCTTGTCCGCGGTCTTCGCACAACAGCCAACCCCGAAAAGAACCAGTTCAGTCCAGACTCAATCGAAAGCATCGACGGCCAAGAAAGTCTCGACGGCCGGGAAACCGAGAGCGCCGTTAAAGAAAACGACGATCGCGGTCAAGCCCAAGGCGGATCCGACGCCGGTGCCTTTAGGCGAAAAAGAACAATTCGAAAAAGCGTCGGCCCATGAATTGGCCGCGGACCGCGTCGCGGCGCTGGAGAATTTCCTGGCCGCGTTTCCGCAATCCGAGAACCGTCTGGCGGCGGCCGAGCTGTTGGCCAGCTCGCGCGTTCTGATCGCTGAGGAAAAACTAATAACGGGCGATGCCGGCGGGGCGATCTCGCTATTCAGAAGAGTCGTTGAGGACGCTCCGCACCCGATACCGAATGATCTTTTTACCGAGTCGATATCGAAGATCCCGTCGACGCTTTTCTTTCGCGGACAGCGCTCCGCAGCGATCGAGCTCGCCGCCGCGATCGAGACCAAGGTCGAGGGTAACGCGGCACAGCTGCTCGAGATCGCTAACTTCCATCTCGCTACCGAGAACGGCGGCGAGGCGATGCGTCTAGCTGCAACAGCGGCCGCGAATGCCCCGGCGTCCGCGGCCGTGCAACGCACGATCGCTCTCGCTCACCGAATCAATTTCGACCTCGAGCTTTCGGCCGATGCGTATTCGAAGGCGTTAGAACTGGAACCGGATTCCGTAGCTTCGAAACGCGGCCTTGCGGAAATGAAGCGGGCACTTGGAAGATCGGACGAGGCGGTCAGGCTCTATCGCGAATTGCTGGCGAAGAATGAAAGCGATCTACAGTCGAGGACCGGTCTGATACTCGCATTATTCGATGCTGGTAAACGGACCGACGCGGAAGCGGAGATGACGAGATCTCTCGAGCAAACGCCGGGAAATATGATTCTCATGGCCGGAGCTGCCTATTGGTATGCGTCAAAAGGCTTCGGTGATAAAGCCGTCGAATTGGCGGAGAAGGCTGTGGCTCGCGAGCCGCGGTACATATGGTCGCACATCGCCCTTGCCCGCGGACTGATGAGTCAAAGAAAACCGGTCGAGGCCGAACAGGTGCTCTTCAAGGCTCGGGCATACGGTAATTTTCCGACTTTGGAATACGAACTGGCCTCGGCCAGAATGGCGGCCGGATTTTTCCGCGAGGCGGCGGAAGATCTCCATAAACAATTTACGGTCTCCGGGGAAAACGTTAGAACCAATCTCGGCGGCAGAGTATTGCGTGAGGAAAAGAGTCTTGCCGATTTGGTCGGGTTCGAGAGAAAGGCCAGTATTTTTACACCTTTCGCGGCGGACACCGCGGAGAATGCCAATGCTTTGAAGGCATTACTGTTGCTTGATCAAAAACTTCAGGCCGACGAACCGAATGAGCACGAAGTTGCCGCTGCTGCCGACGCCTTTACAGTAGGCTCGGACAAGATGAAGCTGCACAGGCAGATCTACGCGGCATCGATACTGCTGCAAAAGCGGGTCGCGCTTGGCAAGGTGCTCGAGTTGACGAGAGCCGCGACGGGCAACACCGACGCTGGTCTCGAGGTACCGAATCCGCGTGCAGCAGTGATGTCGAGCGAGCTCTATGAGGCCCGAGCGACGGCGTTCCGTCGCAACGAATTCTTGCTCGTGCCTGATGTCCCGGCGCAAACTCTCTCCGGAATTCTCCGCGGACGCATTGAAGAAATAGCGGGATGGGCGTTGTATCAGCAGAACCATTTTCCCGATGCCGTAATTCGCCTCCGCCGCGCGATCAGCGTGATGCCAGGCAATAGCGCGTGGTGGCGTTCGAGCATGTGGCGGCTTGGCGCTGCTCTTGCGGCCGAAGGCAAAGATGCCGAGGCTCTCGACGCGTATATCGAAAGCTATAAGACGGATAAACCCGACTACGCGAAATACGTCGTCGTCGAGGCCCTCTATAGGAAACTGAACGGCAATATCGATGGGCTCGAGGCAAAGATCGGTCATAAACTCGTCGCCACCACCCCGGCGATACAGGAGATCCGGCCCACCTCGACGCCTGAGCAGAATGCGGATGTGCCCGCGGAGAATGCAACGAACGACACTCCGTCCGTAAGTGGATCACCCACTCCGGAGATGGCGCAGCCAGTGCTCGATCAACCGGTAGGAGCCGAGGAAACTCGGATCCCGAAGGCATCTCCGGCGGACAAACCACGCGATCCGAGAAAGCAGGCATCGAAAACTGAATCGACTGTCAACGACCTGCCCGCGACGAAGCACGAAGATCCGAAACCGCTGCCGGAAACGAAAGTCGCGGAGACTAAAACCGAGCCAGAGCGAGACGCAAATCCCGCCACGCCGCAGAGTGAACCGACAACTACGCCATTGGAAAAACCCGCTGCAGGCAATCCTAAGACGGCAGACATCAAACCTCTCTTTGAGCCGATAATTATCACGATACCGAACAGTCGTCCAGCCAAGGCGGCAACCGCAGGTAAAGTCGAAACAAACGAGCCGGCCGCGAATCACATGAAGGACGGCGAAGCTGATAAGAAAACGGGCGATACCGCGGTTCCGTCCGGTTCCTCACGCCCGCGTTTGATCGACGGACAGGAAGTAAAGCTCGACGAAATTCCGCCCTGCAAGGTCGGCGCCAGTCAGGAAAACGTGTCTTTGATAAATGGTGGCGGCACCGTCGGGATCCTCATCAATGTTGACGCACCGGGCGACATAAAAAGTCTGACAGCGATATCGAGCAGCCCGAAAGATATCGAACTGACACTCGAGCCCGAGATCGGAGGGATCCCTGACCGGCGTTTTTACATCATCAAATCGGTAAGCTCTGCGGTGGGTGTCTACCAGGTCACTTTCGCGACCACGTGCGGTGAGAAAATTGTGATCGTCACGGTACGTTAACCGGCGCGAGATCGTTTTGACGAGCTGTTCCCTACGACCAGTACTACTACCAATAAAAAGAAAAAGGCATTCGCCGGCGTGCGGAGCGGAAAGTCAAAGAAGCTGTGGATCAAAATCCCAAAGCATCCGGCCAAAGCGCCGGTTGAGATGCTGCGATGAATATCACTTGTTCGTCGGCTGATCGCGGCGATTCCGTTCTTAGCAAGAATGAGAATAAACGCCAGGACACACCCCAGGCTGAGAATTCCGCCATCGGCCAGGATCTGCAGGTAATCGTTATGCGCCTGCTCGACCCGATATTGTCCGCTCCAACTGTCGTAACGGGTAAACGCAACGCCAAAGGCGTCAAAGCCGGCGCCGAGAATCGGGTTCGCGAGAAATATCTGCCAGGCGATATTCCAAAAATGCGCGCGTCCGCTTGTCACATCCAATTGACTTTCCTGGATGCCGATCCCGCGAAGCAGCGACGCCTCTCCGCCTAAAAAGAGCACGCTCCCGAGAACCAGCAGCACAAGCCCGCCAGCACCGCTCATGACCAAAAGATTCCGTTTGATTCGGCTTCGCGCATCGTGGTCCCCGTGTGTCACCGAATCGGCCCCGGTGACGAAGCTCGCCGCTGCGGCAAACGCAACCACACCGAGATAGCTGATCAAGCCGCCGCGCGAACCCGTGAAGATAATTGCCATCCCCATGATCCCCGCGGCGAGACCAACGAAGAATTTACGATCGCGCGGAACGCCTCCGCCGAACAGCAAGCCGAGCGCGACGCCCGATGTCATCACCATCAACGCGGCAAAGTGGTGCTGATTTACGAATGGCCCAAATGGAATGGCTTGCGGCGTAGGGCGTAAACCGTAGATCGCTTCCGGCATAGCGAGACGCTGCAGAATTCCAAAAAATGCTATTAATGTGCCGAATGTTACAACGATGGCCGCGACCTTTGACTGCCTCTTCGCCCCAGGCAAGTAGTTCAGAGCTGCCGCGAAGAATACAAAGCAGATCACCAGGCGAATCAGAAAAAGACGGGTCGCGTAGGGATCCATCGAAAGCGTCTGAGCGACCGGGGCGGTCAGCAGCTCTGCTGTGTCGCCGGGACCGAACGGTAACAGCTGAATGCATCCGATCGCGATCAACGCGATGATCGGGAGCTGCAGTTTACTCGTGCTGTACCGAAACTCACGCGAGGTGCCGGCGTCGATCAGCCACAAAAGCGCGATGATCGAAACGAGGATCGAGAGCAATCCGATCGTCCACGAATCAACTGCGCCGAACGCGACTGTCGCGATCATCGGAATTACGCAAACGAATACTACGATCGCCTGGGCCAATCGAGATGTCTGGTGATCAGAGGGATGCTTTTCCGTCATCGTTCACCTGCGCTCCGCAGCGAAATGTCGTCGAATCCGATAGTTCCGTTGACGGGACAAACTGGACCACAGTTTTCCCGGATCAGTCGAAGAATGATTCCGTCACTGGTGGACGAAGATCTGAATTGGACGTGTAGCGGTGACCAGTCCGGGCTGTTCATGATGGTGTCCGAAACTGCGATCCGCCGGCCATCGGCCGCGTCGGCGATCTCCCATTTAAAAACGGCCGAGGTCTTGAGGTCTGCGCGGCAAAAGATCTCAAGCTCATATTCGCCGTTCGGCGCAATCGCAATAAGCTGCGAAACAGTCCGAAAGTCTTTCCCATCACCCGAATTGAAAATAACTAAAAGGCTATTGCTCCCACTCCGTTTCTGTCCGTTGCTTAGAACGATCTGAGGCTGGAGCCCCGGAGCTATTGCCCATTCGAAGGGTCCGGCGCCGGTTGGTTTGACCGCCATTTCAAATCCACCGTTGGTGATCTGCCCCGCCGCGGAATCTACATTGTCCGAAATTTCAGCCGCGATGCGGCTCGCATCGCGAAACCTTTTCTCACCGAGAAGCTGGCCGACAAACATGGCCCCCGTTTCCCGTAGCGACGTTCTGCGTTCGTCGACCGACAGATCGTTCCAAAGCTCGATCGCTTCGTCAAAGCGTTTTTCACGGAGCAGCAAAGCGACGAGCGCTCCATCGAACTGGATCGACCCGCCCGTCGCCTTCCGGATCGCTCCGACATCGCTGCCAAAAAACTGCCACGCGGTTACCGCGGCGGAATTGGCGAAAGCCGTCGGATCGCCCGCAATAGATTTCTTGATCTCCGCAAACGCCTCGTCGCCCCGGCCCTGCCGGAGCAAAGTATTTCCCAGCGCCCACTGAACCCGAGCATAGTTGGGTGCAAGATCGAGTGCCCGTCGTAACGCGCGCTCGGCTCCGGCCGCATCGCCGCTGCGCTCGCGAGCCCGGCCAAGATCAAGCCAAAACAAATAATTTTCCGGAGCAAGTCCGGTCGCAACCTCAAACTCGTTTAGTGATCTCGTTATGTCGCCCGGCTCAAAGCTTTTCTCGAGAAGTACGGCGGCAGAATAATGCGTTTGAGGATCGTCCGGTGCGAGTTCGGTCAGAAACCGTGCGACATCCGCGTCTTCGGCCCGAACCGCGGCTGAATTCGCCATCCCCCACTTTGAAAAAGTCCACGAAGCTAGAACGCACACGCCCCCGATCAAGACAAGGATCGCCTTTTTCCAGACCGTATCAATTTTTAGGAAATTTGTGGGCACAGGCGGTTATTCAAAATCGACTGGTTCTATCCGCATCTGTGCGCGTTTAAGAGAGATGTCTTCGCCCCTGCAGATTTCACGAAGTCCTTTTAGCGTCTCGCTTGGTATCTTTCCCGACGAGATCAAAATTTCCCGAATCGATTCGTCCCGGCAAATATCAATAAGGGAATCGTTCGCCTCGAAGACCTGCAGGCCGTTTATGACTTTGCCTTTCTTGTGAGGATCGTCATCGATAAAACCCATCGGTCGATAATTCCACGCCGCGTTGTTTCGCAGTTCTCGCAGCAGCATCTCGCCGCCGTCACCCGCGCCGTATATCAGGACTCGGCAGCCCTCCGTCACGACTGCATTTGGCAGGAGTTCGCGGATCAATCGAAACGCCATCCGACTGCCGAGGAGTAACAGAAGAAGAATAATGCTGTCGAGAACAAACACCTGACGCGAAAAATCTTCGAAACGATACAATACGAGAACGGTTAGAACACTTAGCACCGAGCCTATCGCGACGCCCTTGGTAAATGTGATCAAGTCGTTGACGCTCGTATACCGCCAAATCCCGCGATACACGCCGACGGCGAGGAATGCGAAAAGCTTTAGCACCACGAGCAGCGGCGCCGTCTTGATGAAGAGATCCCAATTGCTGGTGTTCTCGAACGAACCGAAAAGCAGAGCGTACGCGGCGTAGTAAGAGAACGTTATCAAAAACGCGTCAAGGAAAACTTCGAAAATACGACGCTTGTAAGATACGTTTACGATGAATGCAAAAACTGCATTGTTTTGCGTGGCCCCTTCCTCATCGTGTTCCTCGTAAACCTTTACTTTAGAAAGATAGACGCCGACTATTGCGAGAGCGGCTGTGAAAATTCCGATAAGGGCGAAGCTTTGAACCGTGCGGAGCTGAGAGACGAGGAGCGATAACAATCCGGCAAAGACAGCAAACCCATAGATCATCAGAACGGCGGATCGTTCGGACAGTCCAAGCGCAACCAGCCGATGCGACGTGTGGTCGCGCCCGCCCTGTGACGCTTTCCTTCCCCAGAGCTTTCTGATCACCGTAACGAGCGTCGTATCAAAGATCGGAACGAGCAAGATCAAAACCGGAACAGCGAGGATCGAGAAAATGCTCCGTGAACGGCCTCCGGCCTGGCCCATGAGCACCGAGCTCGCAAGGAGAAACCCGATGAACATCGACCCGGAGTCACCCATGAAAATCGACGCCGGGTTGAAATTGAAGATCAGGAACCCGAGCAGCGCGCCGATAAAAACCGAAACCAGGACAAGCTCGTTCGTCTGACCGTTCATCGCAAAGCCGATGGCAAGCGATCCGGCCGCGATCGCCGTGATACCGGCCGCGAGCCCGTCCATGTTATCCAGCAGGTTGATCGCGTTCGTTATCCCGATCAGCCAAAAGACCGTGATCCAAATATCAACAAGCTCATAACCGGTGATCGGAAGTCGCGGCCCGAGTCCGACGATGAACGTCGCGCCGATCATTTGGCCGACCAGCTTTTGATATGGCTTGATGTTAAGAATGTCGTCCATCAGGCCGACAAAGAACAGGAACGAACTCCCGGCCATGACGATGATCGATTCCGTAGTTTTCGGTACGAACAGCGCGTACGCAATGAGCACCGCCAAAAAAATCGCGACACCGCCCATCATCGCCGTCGGCCGTTTATGCCAACGGTCGGACTTCGGTTTTGCGACGAATCCCCTTTTGTTTGCAAGTTCGCGCACGGCGTAGGTCAGCACGACTACGAGAGCGAGACTTATCGCACCGGCCGCAAACGGATTTGTAAGAATCGGCGTCATGTAAATCTAAATATCTATTTCCTGACTGTTATGGTTCGGTAAAGTTGAGCGATGTTGTGGGCCAGCCTTTCCCGCGAGTACTCGGCCTCGACGAATGCACGGCCTTTCTCCGCGATACTTTTCCGTAATCTTTCATTTTCCGCCAAATAAATCAAGCCTCTCGCGTATTCGTCGGGTGACCGCCCGCTGATACCGACGCCTCTTTCACAGATCCAAAATCCGTCTCTTTCTTCCAATTTGTCACCCAATAGATCGCCTACACCGCCGACAACGGTCGAGATCACCGGGCGGCGGGCGGCCATCGCTTCGATCAGCGACAGCGGCGTCCCTTCGTTTCGCGACGTAAGCGCCACAATGTCCAAGCCGGCGTACACATGATCGATGTCGGTCCGGTTTCCAAGAAACAGCATCGAATCGCCGATCCCCAGATCCTTCGCCTCGGCTTCAAGTCCCGGCCTTAAGTGTCCGTCGCCGACGACGACAAACCGTAACTTCTCCGACCCGGCCATTTCACGAACCCTTGCCGCAACTTTTAAATATAAAGAAACGTCTTTGATTTCCGTAAGCCTTCCGACGAAGCCGACCAAAACCTGGTCGCCCTTAACTCCGCACGCTTCACGAAACTCGCGGCGTTTCTCGCCCGGATCTGCGAAGGCATCGAGGTCGATTCCGAGCGGTATTATTTCAAACTGATCGCGGCGGCCGATGCCAACTTCCTCATGGATCTCGTGAAACTGCTGCGGCGAGATCACGATTATCTTATCGGTCGCGCATCGCGCAAGAAATTTTTCGATCGCGATGAACACGCCAGTCTTCGCTTTGCCGTAATAACTGTGAAATACATGGCCGTGAAAGGTGTGGACAACACGAACACTCGCGGTGCCCGGCGTTAGAATTTTGTAAAGAAGTGCGGCAATGCGGCCAACAGTTCCCGCTTTCGCCGTGTGTGTATGAATGATGTCCGGCTTTTGACCGCGAATCTCGCGAAATATCTTGTAAAGCGAGATGAGATCCTTTGGTGAGAGCTCGCGGCTCATCTCTTCGATGAACAGCGGCTGTATGCCATGCTGCTCAGCGATATAGTTCATGCTCTCTTCGCCTTTCGGAACAGTGCCCGCGATAAGCGTCGTCTGAAACTCGTCGTCGTTAAGCGTCTCTGTCAGCCACACCACATGGCGCGCCGGACCGCCGACGTTAAGGCGCGCGATGATGCGGAGGATTTTCATTCCTAGCTCTGACACGGGAGAAGAAGGTGAGAAGGTGAGAAGGTGAGAAGGTGAGAAAATGAGAAAGTGAGAAAGTGAGACTGAGACACACCGATCCCATCTCATTTTCTCACTTTCTCACTTTCTCACTTTCTCACTTTCTCACTTTCTCACCTTCTCACTTTCTCACTTTCTCACTTTCTCACTTTCTCACTTTCTCACTTTCTCACTTTCTCACTTTCTCACTTTCTCATCTTCTCACGCACTCGGCAATTGGTTACTCCATGCGATAGATCGTATCCCGATCGTCCTCATGCCTGATCTCGTCGATCGGCTCTCGCTTGCCTTCACCCATGTACAAGCGGTTCGGACAATTCACGACCATTCCATCGATGTCGCCGATATTCTTGTAACCGTGAACGACGCCTTTCGGCACGACGACGGCTTTCGGATTATCGACGCCGACCAGTAGTGACATCATGTGATTGTACGTCGGCGAATCCGGACGGTTATCCCAGAGCCTGATATTGAAGGTCGAAGGCCCGATAAAACAAAACAAGTCCGCCTGATCCACATGCTCGTGCGGTCCGCGCTGGACGCCGGGTTTTGTAAAAGAGATATACGACATCGCCGGGTAGAACTCGGCATCGAGATCGTCATGGCGAAACAATTCCGCCAACCATCCCCGATCGTCGTAGTATTTTTTGAGATCATAGACGACGACGTCTTTGATGGCCCCTTCGGTAAAGTCTATCGAGTCTATCGAGTCTGTTGAGTCTATCGAGTCTTTTGTTTCTCGCATTGTATTCATAATCTAAAGTACGAGGTGTCTCACTAGGGCAAAGATCATTCGCGATGTTTCCTCTAATTTATTGTAAATCACCTCAAAATCAGCCCGGGTCAGGTAGTCTTGATCGAGAGCTACGTAGAGGTGGGATTGCACCTCAGCAGCAGAACTTCGGGATATGTTCAGGAAGTTTGCGAAATCCTTATCCGACCTTCGGGAAAATCCCTCGGCAATGTTTGCCATGATCGAAACGCTCGATCGCCGGATCTGGTCTCGAAGACCGAAGTCCCGAGCAAATTCACCTCTCTTGGTGAGTGAGTATACGAGTTTCGTCACCTCTCGAGCCCTTTGCCATGCTTGAATATCTTCGAAACGTTTGAACGTTGGCATTTGTCATAATCGGGAATCCGTTTCTAATTTTGCGGTCGGGCCTAACGGCTCTCTACCACCTCCCAGACGATAACTCCACAGACTCGATAGACTCCGATAGACTCGATAGACTCGATAGACTCCCCACACTCCCTAGACTAGATTCGATCCTGTCTCCGCCACCAAATTTGACGCGCGCAGCAGACTGTCGAATGTTCCCGCATCGGTCCACCAGCCTTCGAGCTCGTTCCACGTCATCTCGCCGCGATCGATGTAGTGATTATTCACATCCGTGATCTCAAGCTCGCCGCGGCCTGACGGTTTCAAAGTCTTGATGATATCGAAAACAGTCGCGTCGTAAAAATAGATACCCGTCACCGCGAAGTCGGATTTTGGTTCGGCCGGTTTCTCCTCAATGCGAATTACCTTATCGCCATCGAGCTCGGGTACGCCGAAGCGCTCGGGATCCTGAACACGTTTTAGAAGTATCTTCGCCCCGCCACCTTGCGCGCGATATTCGTCCGCCGCAGCGCGAATATTCCGCTCTATTAGATTGTCACCGAGCACGACGCAGATAGGTTGGTGGTCGGCGAAATGCTCGACGAGAGAAAGCGCATCGGCGATGCCGCCTTCGCCTTCCTGATATGTATAGTTCAGATGTTTCAGGCCGAAATCCTTTCCGTTTCCGAGCAGACGCAAGAAATCGCCCGCCGCGTTTCCGCCCGTCACGATCATGATTTCGTTGATACCGGCGTTGATCAGCGTTTTGATCGGATAGTAGATCATCGGCTGGTCATGCACCGGCAGTAAGTGTTTGTTCGTAATTTTCGTCAACGGGTGAAGACGTGATCCGAGTCCGCCCGCTAGTATGACTCCCTTCATGTTTTTTGTGTTATGTGCATTTCTGCTCGCTCGCAACTCTAACTTCGATCAAAGGATTCTTGCCCGCGAATTACGCGAAAAGACGCGAATGGAAAAGAGTTAGATTCGCGCACATTCGCGTAATTCGCGGGCCAAAAGTCTTACCGAGCCTGGTCGATGAACCGCTGAAACCAAAGCTCGAGCATCAGCAAAGTCCAGATCTGAAACGAATGGTCCCGGCTCCCCGCAATGTGCTCTTCGACGTATTTTCGGATCATCTCGGGCTTCACGATACCGCGCTTCAGCGCCGTCGGCGACAGCAAGGCGTCGCGGACAAAATCTTTCATCTCACCGCGGAACCATTTGCCGACAGGAACGCCGAAACCCATCTTGCGGCGATAGACCACTTCGCGAGGAACAAGCCGGGCCGCGACCTTCTTCAAAAGGGATTTCGTCTCGTAGCGACGCATTTTAATATTCTCGGGCAAGCTGGCCGCAAACTCGATCACCTTGTGATCGAGAAATGGCGAACGGGCCTCAAGCGAATTTGCCATCGATGCGATGTCGACCTTTACAAGCAGATCGTTCGGCAGATAGGTCATCTGGTCGGTCAGCATCGCCGCGTCGAGAACGCCAGATCCGTTCGCGCGAGCGAACCATGCATCGAGAATCGTAGAATCATCTACTTTGCCAACCGCAGCCCGAAAATCGTCTGTATAGATGTCGGCCTTAGCCTGCTCGTCGAAAGTCGTCATCCAGCGCTCGTATCTTTTTGTGCGCGGGAGACTCGCCGCTTTGAGAAATCGTTTTGCATCGCGGATACGGCTGCGTTTCAACTCGGACGTTGGCAGGAGGGCCATCGGCCCCTCGATAAGCGACGCACGCAACGACCGCGGAATCCGTTGATACCGCTCCGCGATCAGCATTGCCGCGTATCGTTCGTAACCGGCGAAACTTTCGTCGCCGCCATCTCCGTTGAGCGCGACCGTGACATGGTTTCGAGTCTCGCGCGAAACATAGTAGGTCGGAATCGCCGAAGAATCCGCGTACGGTTCACCGTAATGTTCGACCAGCGTAGGCAGGATCTCGATCGCATTCGGCTTGACGACGAACTCGTTGTATTCCGCACCGACATGTTCGGCAACGCGGTGCGCATACTTCAACTCGCTGTAATCCTGTTCCTCGAATCCGATCGAAAATGTTTTCACCGGTCGCGAGCTTTCTTGCGCCATGAGCGCGACCACCGTCGAAGAATCGACGCCGCCCGACAGAAATGCCCCAAGCGGAACTTCCGAGATCATTCTTAACCGCGTCGATTCGCGAAGGATACGCGTGGTCTCTTCGATCGCTTCTTCTTCCGTGATCTTTATCTTCTTCGAAAAATCCGGCAGCCAATACCGTCTCGTTTCTATCTCGCCGTCTTTCCATCGCAGCCAATGCCCGGGCTCGAGCTTACGGATCTGCTCGAACGCGGTCTTCGGCGCAGGCACGCAGAGATACGACATGTAATCGTCGAGGGCGTCATGATCGACATCGCGTGAGACCGACGGATGTTTGAGCAGTGCCTGGAACTCTGAGCCGAATATCAGATCACCATTCGTCTGATGCGAGTACAACAGCGGCTTTTTGCCGACCCGGTCGCGTGCCATGAACAGAGACCGATCAGTTTCATCCCAGATCGCGAACGCAAACATGCCGCGGAGATGGCGAAGGCAGTCAACACCTTCTTCGTCGTAAAGATGAAGAACCGCCTCGGTGTCTGAGCTGGTGTAGAGCTGATGACCTCGCGCTTCGAGATCACGTCTTAGTTCCTGATAGTTGTAGACCTCGCCGTTATAGACGATCCATTTCGTTTTGTCGGCGTTATGTATTGGCTGCTTACCACTTGCGAGGTCGATGATCGACAAACGGCGCATCGCGAGACCAACGTTGTCTTTCAGATAAAAGCCGTCCTCGTCCGGACCGCGGTGTTCGATGGCGCAATTCATCCTTTCGAGGATCTCGCGATCGACCGCTTTGCCGTTATTTACTATGCCTACAATTCCACACACAATATTTCTAACCTAATAACTCGGCACCGTGACGCAGACGATCATCAACCTTTCTCCGCTTGATCTGCCGTTCCATTTTTCGGTCCTCGCGTTTCTCTTTCCACAATTCCCAGCCGACCGCAATAAAGATAAAAAGAAACACCTGTATCTGTGTCCGCTGCCGATAGGCAGTTCCTACATTTCCCTGAAAGATCGAGTACGCCAATGTCAAAACAAAGCTGAAAAACAGTATAGGAAACGCGCTCCGAAGCCGATGTCGCACGGCGTAGACGATGCCCGATATCATGAGGGGGATCATTGCCCACCATAACAGAACTTCAGGAAGCGTGATCGCCTGTCGGAAACTTGCCGCCTGCCACGGAAACGGGGCGAACATCAGGTACGCGAAACCGATCGGAATCGTCGTTATGGCGCCCTCCGTCGTCGAGACATCGACGTCTTCGCCATAACCGGATTCGGCCGACCGAGCGAGATCCAGACGGCTCGTCTGAAGCCGTTCGAGATCCCCGTAACTTTCAAAATCGGTCGACGCATTACGGATAACGCCGAGATAGGTCAGACCGATCCCGATCACAAGCAATAGTGCCGCCCGGCGAAAGATCGACGTTTTCTTATGAGACAGGCCGATGACAAAACTTCCGGCTACCGCGACCGCGACCATATAGAAAATATAAAAGCGGAGCGATATGATGCCAAAAAGTGACAACACCAACACCACGATCGCAGGATAGCTGATCTTTTCCTGCAGCTGCAGGACCATCGTGATCACCAGGACCAGAAGAAAAATGATCAGCCCGTCTTTCAGAAGTTGTGATGACCAAATAATAAAGGACGGGAAGAATGCAATGCTGAGGGCGGCCGTTTTCGCAACGTTCTTGTTCGAGAAGATCTTATTAGCACAGAAATAAACCATCGGGGCCGTCGCCGCACCGACCACCGCGCAGAACGATTGCGCGGCGAGAATGTTCCTGCCGGCCACAAGATAAATTCCCGCGACCAGATAGTTGATTCCCCATCCCGGCCGGCTGGTTAGCGTCGCCCACTGGTACGAAACGGCTTTGGTATCGATCAAACCAAGCCAATACTCGCGAATCGCGTTGCCGTAATAGTCATAGCTGTTCGCATCGCCCCCAAAAAAATCGCGCAGGTCATAGACGTGAACGAACATTCCAAAAGCCAGACGGGCGACAAGGGCTCCAAGGAAAAGCGTGGTAATGAAATCCCTTTCCTCCGTAAAATGTCGAAAAAGGAACAGGGCAATAGCAGAGGCAAATAGAACAATGAGCAGAGCGGAGGCTTCGTCCGGAAAACCCAGCGTCAGCATCCAGACGAAGATCAGGGCTGCGCAACTCCAGATGAAATACTTCGCAAACTCGGTTGTTCTCTTTCTAAATGTCATCAGGCAGATCCGTGCGCGTCTTGCGTTCGGTGAGGAACCGACCGTCTTCTTCTAATTCTCTGACCTCAGCCGCGGGGACACCCGCGATCAAATAGTAAGGCCGATCGAACGACTTCGTAATGACCGATCCCATACCGACGATACACTTCGGGGGAATCGAGCCGCCGGGTGCGATTCTAATTTCCGAACCCAGGTAACTGTAGTCTCCTATTTGAATACTTCTCGTCATTTGCCGGTTATGTGTCCACAGCGATGAGTTCCGTCCGCCGAGAATGACGCACTTCCCAAATTCGACTCTGTCGGTAAAATCGATCTTATGCGAGGCCGCCAACATACTTCCATCACCCAGTATAAATACCGGCTCGGTTTCGTTCACAACATCCGGTTCGGGAATCGAATTGATCTCGTTCAACCTCAGGATATCGCAGTAGCGCCCGATGCGGATCTCACGTCCACCCCGGAAAATATTTAGCACCCCGATCCGCGTGTGCTCGCCTATCGACAGCTTTTCAGTTCCGGTAAAAATATTCAGATGCCCGATCGAAACATCATCATCGATCGAACATTCGACGACGTCGATAATGCTGAATCCGAGCCGTACACGCTTCCCGATCTTGTAGCCAAAGAACCCGCGATAGCACGGCCGCGCCATCGCAGAGGGAAGGATCGCGACAAGCGCGAGCGAAAATAGTCTTAGCTTTCCGAGCATCGAGATACTTTTTACTTTACCAGATTGTGGGCGGCGAGTTCGGCGGATGCGGTCTGCAATCGATCGTCGGCGTTTTGCCCTCCGACCCACGCGAGCAGTTCGGTCAGTCCATCTTCAAGATTTACCTGCGGCTCGTATCCGAGCAGGCGCTGAGCCGTCGAAATATCCGCGATACAGTGTCGTATATCACCCTCGCGGAACTGGCCCGTTACTTCAGGCTCGATATTTTTGCCGAGGCCTCTAGCAATGACGTCGGCGATCGAGATCACCGTGTTTGCTCTTCCAGTGCCGACGTTCAGCACTTGATAATCTGCACTATTTGAATGCAGAGCGAGAAGATTTGCCTGAACGACATCATGGACACTGACAAAGTCGCGGGTCTGATTCCCGTCTTCGTAGATCAACGGGCGCTGGTCGTTCAGCAGCCTGGATGAAAATATCGCGCACGCACCGGTGTACGGATTCGACAGCGCCTGACGCGGGCCGTAAACATTAAAGTATCGGAACGCGACGGTCGGGATTTTATAAGCCCGGCCAATTATCAAGCTGTATTGCTCCTGAACTTGTTTTCCGACTGCATAAACCGAGGTTGGATTGAGCGGCTTGTCTTCCGGAGTGGGAAGCGCCAGAAGTTCGGACCCACATTCAGAGCACTGGAACTCCCATTGGTTCGCCGAAAGTGCTGAATCGGCCCTCAACTCCGGAAACGATATGCGATCGCATTTTTTACAGTTGTACGGCCCCTCGCCGTAGAGCGACATAGACGACGCAACGATCAGTTTTTTGATCTGCTTGCGTCGCTTGATCAACTCCTCGAGAAGAACGGCCGTGCCGAGATCGTTACCAATGACGAACCGTCGAACTTGATACATTGATCGGCCGAGACCAAGTTCAGCCGCGAGATGAAAAACGGCGTCGACGCCGTCCATTGCGCGCTCAACTGTCGCGGGATCGCAAACGTCCCCGTGAATAAACTCCGCATTCGTATTCAGGTGAGACGGCGCAACGCCCGCATGCACCTCGTCTGCAAGCGAATCCAAGATCCGAACGAGATGCCCTTGCTCGACAAGTGCATCGACAAGATGCGAGCCAATAAAACCGGCTCCGCCGGTAACCAGAATGTTCATATTTACGCGAGTGCAGCCCGGAAAGCTGAGACTATTTTGTCCCGGTTTGCCTCCAAATTATATTTCGCTCTTGCCTCGATCGCCCCTAACCTCGACATCTCATTTCGCATCTCGTGATCTTGTAAAAGTATCGTCAGATACTCAACCCATTCCGAGTCAGTCGACGCGAGAAAACCGTTTACGCCATGCGATATCACCTCCGGATTCGACGCCATCGGGGTTCCCACGGGCACTATACCGAGAGCCATGTACTGCGCCGTCTTCATAATAAACTTGTAAGGATTCCAGGGATTATCGGGCAAAGGAACCAGTCCTATCTGCATTCGCCTTAGGTCCTCGACCTCCGACTCGCTGTTCCATTTCTGGGCAGTGTGTCGGACATCCCGAAGGCCGAAATCTTCGCCACCGATAAGGTGTATATCGCAGGCCGACAACCTTGACACTTCCTGCAGGGGCCTTTCGATAAGCTTGATGTTCCTCACAGTCGTGGGACTTCCGCTCCAGCCGATGCAGACTCGTTCTGGCCGTTCGGGAAATGCATGAAAAGTGAACTTTTGAGTATCGACGATACTGGGAATCTGCCAGATGTTGCCGTTAAACTGCTTCGCAAACTCGCCAATATGCGTCGAATTGACGATCACCACCTTGCTCATCTTGATGATCTCTTTGATCTTGCCGAAAAATTTCAGATACGATAAATATCCGTTCGATGGACTCCGGTACGGAACAAACAAAGGATCATCAAGCTGGTAGATGATAGGTTTTTTTTTTGCGATCCTTTTTTCAAGAAATGCCGGACCGATCAAAGCCGCTTCGCGATAGACGAAGACGGCATCGTAAGAGTCCAATTCATCCAAGAGCCGAATACGCGTCAAATATGCTTTGATCATCTCCGACGCTTTCTGCAAATGCCTTCCCGATGAATACAAGATCCTTCGCAGTTTCTCCGATTCAAAAGGGGCATATACAAGCTCGATACCGGCGTCCCCTAGTGGCCGCTCCCAAAGCTCGATGCTCCCCCGCTGGCCCGGTGCGTGCCCTTTTAAGTTGGGAACGAGTGCAAGAACTTTCCTCATCCGGCCGTTTGCGCCCAAACTTCCATATTCACCGGACACTTCATTTCTCTAAAATCAAACCTTCGTAACATTTCTGACATTGTTGAAACAAAACCCGCTGAGCTAACTCTCCGAATCTATGCATCGCCGGATCCTACCCTCCAGCAAACGCCCGTACACCCTCGCGTATTTTTGGCCCCCGACTGCTTCGAGATCAAACTCCGTTGCCGCCACTTCACGACAAGTCAGTTCTACTCCGTTAAGACCATCGATCTGCTGGAGGGCCTCACGATAACTCGCGGGCGAAAAATCTTTGATGATAGCTCCCACATGGTTGCTTTCGATCAGATCGTCGATGTCTCCCACGCCACGATTTGTTACGATCGGAAGTCCGCACGCGAGGTATTCCGCGATCTTCGTTGGACTCGAAGACTGCTTTGAATAACACGCTTTAATGAACGAAAGTGCGATGTCCGCCGCCGAAACGAATTCCGGGAGTTCCGCGGGCGTTGCCGTTCCGAGATAAAAATCTCCTTCAGTGAACCCTCTTTCCAGAAGCCTCTTACGAACGCTCTCCCCATTACGCTGAGTAAGTATCATGGTGAAACCGTTGTCGTAATAATCGCGCGCTGACGCAAAGAAATCCAGCATCTCGTCGGTTAGATACCAACCCCCGAAGGAGCCTACATACACAATAACTCGACGTCCTTCAACACCTAGCTTCGCCCGCATTCTCGTCCGTTGAGCTTCGTCCACCTCCGCAAACCGCTTCAAATCAACACAACATGGTATGACCTCGACCGGACGGCCCAGCTTATCCACCCCGTTTTCCTTCGACCCGGGAAAAAGGATGGTCCGAGCTTTTTCGGTCAGCACGACAAACCCGTCCGATTCGGCGAGTAGCCATTTTTCGACACGTTTCGCTATTCGGTATAGCCATCCGTTCTCGGGCCAGACTCCAGCGTCGGTGTATTCCTCAGGAAAGAACCCACGAATATCAAAAAGCAATTTTGGCTTACGCCGCGAAAGCTTCCGACCCAGTGCTCCCATCAACGTCGGAACGTGGACGCGTCCGTGCAAGATATCCGGTCGTTCGCGTGAGATAAACCGCCTGACGAACAGTGTGCCTCGAAAAATATCCCACGCCGTGGCGACGACCGAAAACCGCTTGTGATACGGCAGCGAATACCATTCTATGCCGTCATCCTTGAGCCGCTGCTTGATGGCCTCAGTATCGGACAGAGTGTCCGATTCGAACGTCAGTATCGAGATCTTCAACCTCTGGCCCGCGTACTCTCCTTTCTTCAACTCGCGCAGATACGGAAGCACTTGTGTTTGAACCAAGGGCTCGCGCATTCCGAAGTAGCAAATGTAAAGTGATCGTATCATTCAGCCGAACGCGTCCCGCGATTAGAAACCCAGCCGGATAATTTTCTCAAAGCTAAGAAGACAAATCGCGGCGGATGCGACAGAAAGGATCGGCTCAAATAAACGACGCTACGGCGATACATGCCCACCTTAAAAAAGCCGCCGCCCAACATATAAAAGTATAGATGCCGAAAAAGGCTCGCATTTTTAGCGGGTGTCAGACCGTCGCGTTCAATCTCGACATACAATCGTTCAGCGTCCATCATTAGTTCGGGGGTAATAACGCGCGAAAAGCTGTTTGGCAGGACGCGATAATACAGCACTCCATGTTTTGATATTGCACCGCGCGTAACGCGGTTGAGCTGTAGTAGGAAAAAACGATCGGCTCCATTGGAAAGTACGGGATTAAAGCGAATTCCATTCGTTCTCAAAACCTTTCGGCGAACGAGATAGGACGACGGTGTAGCGGAAAATCGGTTAGAAAAAAGTATCTCCTGCTCGACGTCTTCACCAGCGACAAGTAATACTTCGTCACTAGAGGGAAAGTTTTGAATCGGCCCGCCAACAAATCCAACCTCGGGCATCTGACCGAAGATAGCTAAGCGGGCCTCCAGGAAGTCGGGCGCCAACAGATCGTCGTGATCGAGGAAGTGTATGAATTCTCCTTGAGCCAGTGCGAGGCCATTATTCCGGGTCGCCGCCATCCCCTGGTTCTCTTGCCTGAAAGTCCTAACTCGATGGTCGGCGAAAGCATCTACGATATCGATCGTCGAGTCCCCCGATCCGTCGTCGATTGCAATAATCTCAAATTCCTGATGGGTCTGGTCCAGCACAGACTGAATCGTCTCCGCGATGATCGGCCCCGTCCGGAAGACCGGAACTATGATCGTGACTAGACCCTTTCTTTCTTGCATAGACAAAAGAGAGTAATGCAGCTTTGTACATCTCGTTCGTCCGACACCAACGTAAAATCATCCTCTTGCGGATAGAACCGCTTCCCATTGGTGGCGAGCGACACTCGGTCCTTCAGAGACACCGGCAATCGTCGGATGACACGCCGGTTAAAAATCCACTCCGTAAGTTTCCCCATACCAAGGCGTCCGCCGTTCTCGTGTCGGGAATATTGTTGTCCATATATCGTGACACCGTCGAAAATGCCAGACAGGATCGATCTTAGCTCTTCGACGCGAAACTCCTGCGTGTGATAAGGGTTTTCGACATAACCCCGGGGGCTACTGATTGGAAAATTCGGTGTCGATATGAAAGCCGTCCCCCCAGGTTTGAGGACTCGATAAAATTCACGGAGCATAGCCTCATATTTCACCGTATGCTCGATGGTTTCGAACGACACGACCTTGTCGAAGTGTGCATCAGCAAATTCTAGGGCAGTTCCGTCAACTACACGGTACGACAGGTTAGGGCCTTGCCACGCACCTCGACAGTAGGCAATCGCCTCTTCAGAGATGTCACAACCAATAACGTTGCCAGATGTCCGTTGGGACATCCGGTAGGTACCGTAGCCTTCTCCGCAAGCCAGATCCAGCACGCGGTCGTCGGGGTCAATAAATCGCTCAACATAGCCGTAACGAAAAAAATGTTCCCCACGCCATGCGCTATCCACTTGGGCGTTTAGTCTTTCGTCCATTTTGTATTATCTGTTACAAACCTCATCAAAATAATCCGCAAAATAGTTCTCAAGATATTCCTTAAGACAAATCTTCCAGTTCCTCATGCGGTTCAAACCCCGCAAATTCAATTTCGTATTTAACAACCGCTCCGAAGCTGGGCGAGGGGCGTAATATTCTTCACGGAAGTGTTCCGACGTAACTTCCCGTATCTCAACTTTGTTTTGGAGATCCAGCAACCTGATCAATTCGCGGGTGACATCTAATCGACTTGTCACTCCATCGCAAACCAGATTGTACACGCCCCAGTGTCTCGCTTCGATGAGTTCTTTAGCATTGCGCGCAAAGTCGTGAGTGTACGTGGGTGTTCCGAACTTATCATTCACTATGTCGATGGCACGTCTACCGTCCTTTAACTGACCCAAAATCTTGTTAATGAACTTCTTATCCTTCTTCGGGCCACCGCCCATCATCCAGCCCGCCCTGCATACCAAGTACTTATCCTTGTTCTCTACAACAAATCGCTCTCCCATATATTTCGATCGAGCGTAATGTCCTAACGGATTCGGCGAATCCCAGTCGTCGTATGTGTCCTGTGCGCCGTCAAAGATCCCTGCTGTACTAATGTAAAGTAGGGGCACTTTCAAACGGTTAGATATTTCCACCGCGTTTTCGACGCTTAACGTATTAGTGAGGTACGCGTCTGCCGGATTTTCTTCACAGTACTCAAGACTTGTATGAGCACCCAGATGGAAAAGGTATTGAGGGTCGAATTCGACGACATCTTTTTCGTAAGACGCAAAATCTCGAAAATCTATAAAGTCGATCCACGCCTCGTTGACATCGATATCGGTTACACGGACCTCGGCGTCCTCGGAGAATACTTTGTAAAAAGCCTCACCGAGCATGCCACCACCACCTGCAATATATATTCTATTTTTCATTTATCGTTTATCCGGCCCATATCTAAAGATTTCTAAATCCGTATCCAGTCCAATGGATAAAGATCGCGTGTGTCCATCGATGTATCAGTTACCCAATTCGTCGGTGCGATCACCACCCGCCGCGGATTACGATTGAGCCAGACCGCCCACCACGAAAAGCTACTGTTCGCGATTATGAAATGTTTACAGGTAGACATGAGTCTAAGGTCGTCACGAAGCTTCATCGGCCCAAAATCATCGTCGACGAAAGTCGTCTCTCCGTTGAATATTATATTCTCGCGGCACCACTCGACATCGTCCGAGAACACGAAGAACGACAGATCGCGATTCGTTCGAGCGATGATCTCGGCTCCCGCGGAATAGTATTCCCCGCCACGCAACCCGTTCAGTGGGTTGGTTAGAAAGTCTCCGCGCCTTACGTGGACGCAAACACTCTCGCTGTCGGTAATCCTTTGGTGGAGAGGCTCGGCATTCCGACTCATAGGATCGCGGAAAGTAAACTCGTTGCGGAGCTTCGGCTCAATGTCGTGAAAATACCGTTCGCTTTGCCAGTAGCCGCTGACATAAACATTGTCGGGCGCGTCCATGGCCGCCTGTGAGAAATGGTAGTGCGGCTCTCGAATATGGCTTGGCTTCAGTCCAAAAACACGATTTAGAAGCTTATCTATAAATTCATTTCCCGAGCGGTTGGCGAACCGACGGATCTCCTCCACAGTGGCGATCTCCTCGACGATGTTAAAGATTCCGAGATCATAGGTGCGCGGCGGAACATTGAGCGCCGGATCGGAATAAATCCCCCGGTCCAGCTTGAGCTGTGTTTGATGGCGGTCAGCCAGCCGTCGGCCGAAAGCGTATTGAAACATTTGATTTCCGAGCCCGCCCGTTAGTCGAGTTATTATCATTGCCGCGCAGATGGTTTGGGTATGGTCTGCCTGTCCAAGGTTATGAGTCTGTGTCCTATGTGCCCATGATAACAAACGAACGTCCAGTTTCTTGTGGTTGCGCGCCGGCACCTCGGTTACACGGAGATTTTCGCCCGAGCGACCGCGCCGAAGCAAAGAATCGGACCATAAGATTACTTATCCATTCGACCAACCCCGTCTTCGCCATAAAAGTCTTTTGCAATTTCTCCAGTGGAGCGCTGCCAACCTCTCAAACAGAACGGGCTCCCGTCCGCGAAATCTCCACCGGAGGGCGTGGAACGCGTAAACACAGATCTTGGTCATTCCGTTCGCGAAGTTAAGCAGCTTCGAGAAGGTCCGATCCTCAAAATCTATCACTGCCTGTTCTTGGACAATAAGCCTATCATTGTCCGACCATCGTTGCGACGCGCTCTTTTCCCCCAAATGGATGATCTCGGCGGACGGCTCGAAGACAATCTTCCAACCCCTTCGGCTAGCTCTCACACACAATTCGAAATCCTCGGCGTACATATGGATGGATTCATCGAAACCTCCCATATCCAGTATCATCTCCCTTTTCATCATAATCGCTGCTCCCGCCACCACCGGGACAGCGCGGCGTTCATCGTAGGTCCAACTGTCGCCATAGAACCACGTGGCTATAAAGCGTTTCGGGATGATACGGTTGAGCCGCAAACCATCGATTAAAATTGAAAACGGTGTTGCCGGCAGCCTGATAACGCTGAATTGAAGCCCCCCCTCCGCTGTGCGTAACTTTGGCGCTGTCATCCCGATCCGTGGTTCCGAGATCAGCGTATCGATAAGGATCTGGATGCTTCCAGGAGTGACAATTGTGTCAGGGTTAAGAACAAACAGGAAGGGGGCTTGGGAAGCGGCGAAGCCGAGATTATTGCCTCGGCCGTAACCAAGATTCTCGCCCGGTTCAACAAGTTGGAATGGCACTCCCAACAGTATCTGCGAGCACGCATCGGATCTCAGCCAAGCTGCGCTGCCGTCCGTCGATGCGTTTTCGACAACGATGATCTCGAATGGAATGCCGGCAGCGTTTTCGACGATGCTCTGCAGACAGTCAGGAAGAAAATCTCTCCCGTTCCAGTTCACAATGATTATCGACAGCTCGGGATTTGTCACTGCGAGGGACGGGCTCGTATTCCAAACTGCACGTAACGCCAATCGTGAAGCCGGCCAAATGTAAGAAAGTTCGCCAGCTTGTATTTCTTGCCGGCGAAGCCGTTGATTCCGCGGATCTCGTCCATCTCGTAATCCGCCGAGCGGAACATTCGGATAATGCTCTTCCGAGTAAAAAACCGAAGATGCGTTTTGTCCATAATGCCGTAATCCCGGTATTCCCAGTCTTCGGTTACGAGAATCTTAGTTATCTCGTAAAAGTAGAGAATGTTGGGTATCGAAGCCACGATTACGCCCCCTTCGCCGAGGTACGGCCGCGTCTCGCGAAGTGTCTTCTCCGGATCGGCGATATGCTCCAGAACATCATTGAATACGACACAGTCGAACCTTTCACCGACTAATTCCGGCATACCCGGCTCGAAAGTTGAACAGATAACTTTATCCAGCCGCGTAGCCGCGATGTTAGCAGCTTCGGGCGAAGGCTCTACCCCCCAAACAACGACCTTCGGCATTCGCGCACGTATCGACGCAGCAAACTCTCCGGCTCCGCATCCGACCTCAAGTACCCTCTTGACGCTGATCGGCACGAACCCCAGCATCTCGGACCGCTGTTGCGAGTAATAACTGTCGACCTCGCCGGAGATTTCGTGATTCAAATGTCGGTGATCAGTCCTCATCCCTTCCACATAGATAAGCTCGGAACGCAAAAGAAATCTCTAAGCTTGGGAACCATTGTTCAGCGCCTTTCGACCGCGGGCCTGTTTGTCGATAAAAACTGTATTGATGCTCGTATCGGCGTAGACCAAATAGTCGTTGCTCTCGAAAAAATCGACAATCCCTGTCAGCTTTAATCCATCGAACGTCTCGGAGAAGGTGATAGTCTCCACACAAAAACAAATAGGTCTGCTACGCGTGAAATCAAAGGAGCGGACAATTTCTTCATTCCATCCTTCAACGTCGATCGATACGAGGTCTGGAGTTTGGTCAAATCCATCTTCGATTATGGTGTTCATTGTCATCAATGGAACCTTGAAAACGTCCTGGATGGTGTAAATTCCCTCGGCGTCCAGTTGCTCGGCATCTCCTTTTGAAAAAGTACTCAGTGTATGGGAGGACATGAGATAAAAATCCGCCACCAAGCCATCCTCAATACCGATTCCAACATTCAAACATTTGTCCCGTGGCCGGGTCTTCTCAATCAGTTCACAAAGGGCAGGATTCGGCTCAACACACACGCCGCGCGAACCACCGCGGTAAAAGAGATACGTATTATTGATCGCGACAGGATCATTTGTCCCTACGTCCAAATAACTGATCTGTCTCTTTCCAAGGGACAAAAAGAGCGAGCGCAGGATCTTGTCTTCACCTAGTTGGGAATACGACCTCTCGATTTTGAGGAATTTGTAGAGGAGCTTGTCGGTGAAACTCATTTATTATGAAACCTACCTATTTAGGATGCGGACGAGCCGCCCCGCTAATTCTCTTTATCCTACATCGCGCCTCGTCGCAATCGCACGACCTATCGTATGAACTTCAATACCCCCAATGGACGCTAAACTGCTACGAATTTTTATTGTAGACCAGTGTATTGATTACAAAACGACACTGTCAAACTAACGTCGGATTCTATGCTAGTTTGCGCGCGATAATGTAATTGGGTAAAAATGTAAGGTACCATCGGATTTGGCGGGAATACCGACTTACAGCGAAATGACGGATCAAACTAAAGTAATTGTTACCGGAGCCGGCGGCTTCATCGGAAGCCACCTTGTGTCGTATTTAAGGGAGAAGGGATATTGGGTGCGAGGCGTGGATCTTAAATATCCGGAATTTGCGGAAACCGACGCAAACGAGTTTGAGATTCTCGACCTCAGACGCTGGGACGCTTGCCTGCAAGCTACCCGAGGTGTCGAAGAGGTTTACGCCCTCGCCGCAGATATGGGCGGTATGGGGTTTATCTCCGCGCATCATGCGCAGATCCTCTACAACAACTCGCTCATCAACCTGCACACCCTCGAGGCTGCAAAGACGAATGGGGTAAAACGATATCTCTACACAAGCTCCGCGTGCATTTACCCGGAGCATCTCCAGGAAGAAACGAACGTCACTCCGCTGAAAGAGGACGACGCTTACCCCGCGATGCCGCAAGATGCATATGGCTGGGAGAAACTTGTCTCGGAGCGCCTCTGCATGCACTATCGCGAGGATTACGGGATCGAGACCCGCACTGTGCGGTTTCACAACATCTTCGGCGAGAAGGGCACCTGGGAAGGAGGGCGCGAGAAGGCGCCGGCGGCGATGTGCCGTAAGGTGGCGACGGCAAAACTTATGGGAGAGTCGGAGATCGAGATCTGGGGCGACGGAGAACAAACCCGTTCTTTCTGTTACATCGACGACTGTCTCGAGGGAATATATCGTCTGATGCGATCCGATCACCACGAGCCGATTAACCTCGGACAAGACCGAATGGTGACGATTAACGAGCTTGCTGACATGGTTGCCAGGATCGCCGGCGTCGAGATCACGAAGAAGCACATCGAGGGGCCCCAGGGCGTCCGTGGGCGCAACTCTGACAATGATATGCTGCGCCGAGTCCTCGGCTGGGAACCTGCGATCTCGCTCGAAGATGGGCTTGAGAAAACCTACAAGTGGATTGAGGGCCAGGTACGCGAACAACTGCCTGCAACCAGCTCAAGCCACGCTCGGTAGGAGCGACGTGAGCTTCGCTGTAAGATCACGGCTGCTGCAAGACATTCCCGTCGACCACCTCGTGCAAAACGTCCGTTAGATTCAGGTGCTTCAATTCTTCCCTTGCGGCCGGAAGTAGACCATGCCGGGAAGAATGCTCTTATCCCGCTTCACTACACCATCGGGCCCAGATGGAATATTGAGGCCTGTGCGTATTCGCTCTAGAACCCACTTTTTTAGTGTTGGGGGTCCTCCTACCACGATTGTCTGATTTGAATCACGCATCGTGAGATCGTCCTTAAATTAGTTAGCACGCTCTTCTACCATCCAGTGGGTCTCAATGCCTTAAGAACGGTTTATCGCTCGGCAGGCAAAAGTCTTTATCCAGCCCCGCTCTCCGGCGTCCACGAAAAGGTTCCAGATTATTATCGCGTACCCGCCAAGTGCCAACGCGGCTGCGGTAATAACGAGCTCCAAAGCAATTCCTAATGCGCTAAGCAAAATCGGAACAACAAGCGCCCCTGCCGCAAAGAGGAGAACACCAAATTTAGAGAAGAACTTGAATTTCGTTCCCGTAACCCGCTTTGAGAGCGCTATAACTACGAAGGCGTCAAGGAAAATGCGGGCACTCCACGCCATCGCGGCCCCAATGATGCCGAACCGACCGATGAGCAGCCATGCAAGAACTCCGTATATCGCCAGCTCGATCCAGTAGAGTTTTGCAAATATATCGGTTCGGCCCGACGCCGTGATCGCCGCGTGTGGGATATACGCCAGGATGTTGAAAAACAATCCAGTCAGAAGAACGTAGAACGGCAAGGTACTTTGACGTCCGAACTCTTCCCCTGCCCACAGCCTGAAAAACGACTCGGCGGCGAGGATCATCACCATCAGCGCCGGCAAAAGCCAGATGATATTGAACCGAATGCCTCGCCCGAATAACGCGTCGAACTCGCGGCGTTTTTCCGGTGTCATCAACTGCGAGAACGCCGGCAGCATCGACTGGCTCATTGCCTGTGAGAACATCGCGGCCATGTTCGCGACCGTGAAGGCGACGGAATAGTACGCAAGTGCTTCAATGGAGACCATCTTCGTCAAGAGTATCTTTTCGAGATTGACGAGCAAGATCGCGGCAACCATCGCGACGAACCATGAGGCGCCAAACCTGACCAGTGAGGTAAGCAGTTTCATGTCGAAGGCCGGCTTGAAGACCTCGGGCAGAAGACGGCCGGAGAAATAAAACACCATCGCGAGCGACAGGATTGCAACGATAAAAGTCCAGGAAACGGCCGCGACGATACCGCCTCCGAAAAAAAGTATTATCGGGATCACGGCGGCGGCTAGGACCTTCGTGAAGGCGCCGCTCGCCGTGACAAGATCCATGCGGAGCCGCGCGAGCATGGGCGAATTCAAGACCGATGTCAAAACCCCGACCGTAAACGTCGCGGCACTGACCTTAAGGGCGACGCTCGCTTCCGCTAGGAGATGCTCAGGTACGTTAAGAGCGGCGACGATCGGGAACGAGAACAAGATTATCGGCACTACCACAAGCGAGACCGACACGGCGGCGATCGTGGTCGCCGTCCAGACGACCCTACTCTCTTGTTCCCGATCGAAATTCCCGTACGCCTCACTAGCGAACTTTGTGGACGCCACGCCCATCCCGAAATCAGCAAAGTTGAAATACATCGGAATCAAATTGACGAGCAGCAGGACTCCGTAGCCTTCGGCTCCAAGAAAGCGAATGATGAAAGGTGTTGAGATGAACGAAACCGCGAGCGGGAGCACTGATCCGCCAAGCGTCCACATCGAGCCTTTGACAACCTTGGTCGTCATTCCGGCGGTGGATGGTGGTTGAATTTTCGGCTCGTTGATGGGGGGAAGCGGCGTGTCAGGTGTCACGAGGGTAAGTTTAGTCTAACGGGTCTTTCGAGTCTAAGGGGTCTATCGAGTCTTTCGAGTCTTTCGAGTCTATCGAGTCTGTCGAGTCGGGTGAGTCTGGCGAGTCTATCGAATCGGGGAATATTCGGGATGCTACTGTTTCCGGCGTTCAAACATTACGGTTGGTCCGTCTATTAAACCAAAGGTTTTTATTTTATAACCTTCTTTCAAGGTTTCGTACACTTTATCGTTAAAGCCCGTCTGCAGTTCCTTTTTATGTGCTTCTATAAGATCTGTTTTCCTTTTCAAGTCCCATCCCTTTTGTTTCGCATATTCGTCGGTGAAATCGTACAGGGATAAAAACTTTAAATTTTCGGTCTGAGATTTGTTTTTCGATTTTTTGGACGGGCTGATAAAAAACCACTCGCCTTCGATTGCGTCGCAGGAGGTGAAAGTAGTGGTTGCTATTACATCAACAATACCTCTTGCCTGGAATTTCGGTAATTGCTTTTTAAAATTGCCGTAATACGGAAACGATTCATACTCAATTTCGAGAGGTTTGTGATCTACCCGGTTTAGAATTGCAAAATCGCTCCCCGTCAACGCCAACGTGTATCCGGCTTTTGCCAATTGGGTTAGTTTTTTGTCGGTTCCTAACTGCTTGCTGACAAAAATGTATTCGCCTTCCGGTTTGATCGCCTCATCTTTCTCCATAATCACGAAGTGGTAACTTGAAAAACCCAGCCACCAGAGAGCGACCGGGCGAAACCCCTTCGCCACAAACTCGTCGAATTTCGGCTTATTTTCTCGCATGCGGGTTCTTATCGTAAAGGCGTCCAAAACGCGGTATTCATTCTTTTTCGCCTCGCCTGCTTTCCTTTCGAAAAGAAAAAAGGCACCTTTTCTGCCGAGTCCGAATTTGGAAAACTTCGACAAAATATCGTCCGAGTCGTTACTCTCCTTTTCTATCTTCTGCGCTCTTTCGCTGCATGCTCCTTCAATAAACGGCTGAACTTTTTTCAGATAGAATCCCTTTTCGGCGAGTTTGTTAGCCAGAGTCTGCGCTTCGCCCGGACCACGCGCGACGAACCACGCATATTCATATTTCGCGGCCTTATCTTGTTCAAAGAACCCATAGAAGGTTAACTGCATTACAGTTTCCTCCCCTCCTAAATGCCCCTTGAGGATGTTCCCTATCCGGTAACCACAATTGCCATATTTATTTAATTCACCGGCTAATTTTTCGAGCTCGATTCCATGAAAAATGACAACTTCGCCAAAATCTTCCTCGCAAGACGGGGGCTCTTTTTCTAATTCCGGTGAAACCACAGTTTCCTGAAACGGAGTCGGCGTAGGAACTTTTATCCCGGACTGCGCAACCGCCGGCTGCCAGGTACCGGTGTAAACAAAAAGCAAAAAGAGTGTTGTAATAATGCCGATTCTTCTTTCGATCATATCGTTCTGTGGGGTCTGGCGAGTCTGTCGAGTCGGTTGAGTCTATCGAGTCTGTCGAGTCTATCGCGTCTGTCGAGTCTGATTTCTCAACAACCGGGGGTTT
>JBGTIQ010000069.1:0-274810 GCA_041745575.1 Pyrinomonadaceae bacterium | reverse complement strand
GGAGACGAGAAACCAGAAACGAGAAACGTCTTATTTCTCGAGTTCAGAGGCGATTGCCGCACGAAAGGCTCCCCTCCTGGATAGGAGGGGTGGCCGAGGCTTTGCGAGGTCGGGGTGGTGGACCTGAAGAATCTGATTCTTCGACAGGAGACGAGAAACCAGAAACGAGATTCCCCAGTTCTCCTCTTATTTCTCGAGTTCAGAGGCGATTGCTGAGCGCGTCGTCGTCAAAACTTGCATCACATCTCGTCCATCGGTCTCGATCGGCGACAGCAGGATTATCTCGATCACGCCGGGGTATGCGACACCGGTTCTTTTTCCCATCATCCAATCGGTATTTTTAATTGCGACCGGGACGATCGGCGCATCGGTTTGCAACGCAAGATGAAACGCGCCTTTCTTGAACGGCAGCAGCTCGCCCGGCAGTGCACGCGTACCTTCGACAAAAACGCCAAAGGAATAACCGTCTTCCATGACTTGTCGCGCTTTTTCCATCGATAGCCTCGCACGTTCCGGGTTCGAGCGGTCGATCGCGATGATGTTCACGAATCCCATTCCCTGTCCGAGCACCGGAGCCTTGAGCAGTTCTTTTTTTGCGACAAGGCCGATACGTCGTCCGGCGTAGCGGAACAGCGCGGCCGTGTCGAGATACGAACGGTGATTGGAGGCGAAAATGTAAGAACGCCCCGCATCGAGACGTTCGGCTCCCGTGACCTTTACTTTCGCGCCGCAAAACCACAGCCACTTTTCTGCTCCCCACAGCGCGAGCGGATAGAGCCACAGCCGACGATTGATGATCCAAAGAAACAAGACCGCCGGACCTCCGACAAATAGCAGTAAAGCCGACGCCGCGAACCAGCACCACCAGTACCAAAGTTTGCCGGTCAGGCGCGATTTGCTAGACTTCTCGACAGAAAACGTCAGCTTCGCGTTGTCCCGTATTCCTCGCTCTAGTTCACCGCCGAGACGCGGAGACGCGGAGATCTTCTCAGTTGATACTTCGGTCATGTCGCGATCGTTTACTTAGCTCTCTATGAAGGCATTGGAAAAACTCTCTGCGTCTCTGCGTCTCTGCGGTTTAATAATACTTTTTTCCACGGCGATTATCGCACAGGTCCCGTCTCCGCAGACCGTTCTCGGCTTCGCCCCGACCGACGACAAGACCATCGCCGACTGGACGCAGATCACAAACTATTTCTCGCGGTTGGATGTCGCGAGCAGCCGCGTTGCAGTCCGGGAGATCGGCAAGACGACTCTCGGAAAGCCTTTGATCGTCGCGTTCATTTCATCGCCCGAGAACATAAAGAATCTCGACCGGTACCGCCGCATCAGCGCAAAGCTCGCCGATCCGCGAACGATAAAAGATGCCGCCGAGCTCAACGATCTCGTAAAAAACGGTAAGACGATCGTCTCGATCTCGTGCTCGATCCACTCGACCGAGATCGTCGCCTCGCAGATGTCGATGAATCTCGCATACGAGCTGGCGACGGCGAATGACGATGATACGAAAGAAATTCTGAACAACACGATCGTGCTGCTGATCCCTTCGTCGAACCCGGACGGGATCGATATCGTCGCGAACTGGTATCGGAAAACTCTCGGTACGAAATCAGAGGGCACAAATCCACCCGAGCTCTATCATCACTACGCCGGGCATGACAACAACCGCGACTGGTTCATGCTGAACCTCGCGGAGACTCAGGCGATCACAAAATTATTCTGGCAGGAATGGTTTCCGCAGATCGTATATGACGTCCATCAGATGGGACAGACCGGTGCACGATTCGTGATACCGCCATTCTACGATCCGCCGAATCCGCGCATCCCGCCATCGATATTGCGCGAAGTCGGCCTTGTCGGATACAAGATGGCGGCCGATCTGCAGGCGAAAAATGTTTCGGGTGTCGCGACGAATACGACGTTCGACACATGGTGGCATGGCGGGTTCCGATCGTCACCTTACTATCACAATTCGATCGGGATATTGTCCGAGGCGGCGAGTACCAATCTGATGTCGCCGGTCACGATCACGAAGGAGCAGTTGGAAAAGAATCGGCCTGCACGCGGTTTTGAATCCCCACTCGTGACCAATACAGCGCATCCCGATGCGTGGAAACCCGGTGTCTGGCGCCCGCGAGATATTGCCGAAATTGAGATGACCGCGAGCCGTGCGCTCCTGTCGCTCGCGGCGAAGTATCGTCCGCGATACTTGCGCAATTTTTACGACCTGAACAATGCAAGTCTAAGATCCGATCCGGAGGTTCCACAGGCGTACGTCGTCATGGCGGGTCAGCCGCGTGCAGAAAACGTCGCACGCTTTATCGAGACCCTCCTGTGGCAGGGCATCGAGGTCTACGGCATGACCAGCGAGCTCTATGTGAAACACAGCAAGACCGAAGATTTTCACGAGATACCTCTCGGCGGCTTCCTGGTATTTCTAAACCAGCCCCAAAAGAACAACGTCTTGTCTCTGTTTGAAAAACAGGTCTATCCGCACCGAGTAAATGAAAAAGGCGAGGCCGAAGCGCCATACGATGTCGCGGGCTGGACACTCCCGCTGCAGATGGGCGTCGAAACGTATGAGGTTTGGGACATCCGCGATCTCGAGAAGTATCGCGGAACGCTTCAGCGAGTGCCGCACTGGAATTATCCGCGTGCGATCTTAAATCTCACACAATCCGGAATTCCTTTTCCAAAGTTGCCCAACCCGCTAAAGACGAATCCAAGGATCGGATTATATAAACCTTTCACGTCTTCGATGGACGAAGGCTGGACGCGTTTCGTGTTCGACACGCACCAGATTCCGTATCGCTCGATCTCGAACGACGACTTTCGTGCTGGGCGTCTGGATTACGATGTGATAATTCTCGCCGCGGACAACGAGAATACGATCGTCAACGGCCTCAGTGCCGATCGTTATCCAACGGAGTTCGCCGGCGGCATCGGTGACGCAGGCGTCGAGAATTTGAAAAAGTTCGTCGACGGCGGCGGCAAGCTCATCTGCTTCGACGATTCATGCGAGCTTGCGATCAAGCGATTTGGTTTGCCCTTGCGGAATGTTCTCAGTGGCCTGAAGCGAAACGAGTTTTACAATCCCGGCTCGATCGTTAAGCTAAACGTCGACACGAGTCATCCTTATGCACGCGGCATGCTTGAAGAAACCCCGGCGTATTTCATCACGAGCTCGGCGTTCGACGTTCCGAGCTCCCCTCCTTGTTTAGGAGGGGTGCCCGCAGGGCGGGGTGGTAGTCCAGCCGAAAGCGCCCGTTACGCGGAAGTCTCAGTCGGATGTCCAAAAATCATCGCCCGCTACGCCGACAAAGACGCTCTCATGTCCGGCTGGATGCTCGGCGAAAAATATCTAAACGGGAAGATCGCGCTCGCCGCGATCTCGTACGGCAAAGGCAAGATCATCCTCTTCGCCTTCCGCCCCCAACATCGCGGACAGACATCCGCGACGTTTCCGTTTATTTTTAACGCGATGGAGAAATAGCAGGAGATCTCCCGCAATGCTTCCGGCTATTTATTAGCTGCGATGATCTTCGCCGTCCATTTCTTTGTTAGCTGCGTCAACTCGCTGACAGAATTACCGCTAGGTGACAGCCGGTAGGCATAGGCGAACACCAGGCGCTGGTTGACGCGGACGATCGAGAGAGTCCCGAGCGTCGACATTTTGCGCCCGTATATTTCAAAACTCATCAACAGCATTCCGCTGAACACTCCGTCCGATTTTTCTATTACACCAAGGTATTTAGTTTCGTTGATGCTGACGCTCGTTTCTTTCCCCAACAACTCAGTCAAACCTTTTCCGGAATTCTTTTCGACGTTAGTCATCAAAGGCCCGTTCGGCTCTATGTAAGCACCGAAATTGTTCTCGAGGTTCGCGATCACCGCGGCGAAGTCCGCCTGCGTAATGTCGATCGCACGGGCCCTCTTCGGCACGGAGATCTTTGCGTAAAATTCGAGGTCGATATCTTCGGAGATCTTTAGTTTCGGGACGAAGTGTTCGGGGACGGTAAGTGCGAGGAGATCATTACCCGGGTCTTCTGTCGCCCGCATGCGCGCCGTAACGTGCGGAAATTGCGAGGTCGCATTAACGAAACCGTCAGGCGGTGGAATGTTGACTTTGCGGGAGCCGAACTCGTAGGTATCCGACTGGGCCTGAGCAAGAAGGGTGAACGGGAATGCCGTGGTAAGGACTAACGGCAGCAAAAAGATCTTCAGCAGAATGGTTTGCATACCGACATTTATCGCTGAAAGTTCGAGGGGGGTCAAGAGAGATTCGTGTATTTGAGATTTGAGAAGAAGAAACCCGAAACACACTAAATGGAAGAAAAGAGAAGAAAGCTCCCCTATTGGATAGTAGAGGTGGCCCCTGCTTCGGATGACAGGTCAGGTCAGAACCGCGAGCGGTAGCGACCGGGTGACCCGTGGGATTCGAGTCAACAAGGGGAAACCCAGTCGCTACCGCTCCCGGTTCTGACAAGTCGCCTCGCAAAGCCTCGGGCACCCCTAATGTTCAGAACGGGAACTCTAGTTTGATTTGTGGTTCGGATTCAAAAAAAAAGAAAACCACAAAACTCCCCTCCTGGATAGGAGGGGTGCCGAGGCTTTGCGAGGCGGGGTGGTGGACTTTCAAAAATCTGATTCTTATTTGTCCACCACCCCGTCACCCGAAGCGGGTGCCACCCCTCCTATCCAGGAGGGGAGCTTGGGCGTCACGTTGCAAAAGCCCGCGCGTGAGCAAGGGCGATACACTCAACATTGAGCATATCGCCATTGCTTACGCGCGGGCTTTTGCATTTTGTGACGACGGGTCGTGGTTCACACTTTTGGCGCTTTGATCATGGCGAGGAGCATTTTGAATTTCGTGAGGGCGTCGGGGGAAAGGGGAAAGGAGAAAGGAGAAAGGAGAAAGGAGAAGGCGGGAGGCAGAAGGCAGAAGGCAGAAGGTGGAATGAGACTATTTCACCGCTTTCGCTTTCGCCTTGATGACCGACGGCTCGATGAAGTCGGAGAGGATCGTCCAGGCGTTCTTCTTGAGACCTCGTTGATTGTAATGACCCGCAGTGGTGACCATCGTTATCCCTGAGTCGGGGTTGTAGATGAAGGTTTGGCCGCCGTTGCCTTGAAACTCGATGGTCGTGACGCCATCGCTGAGCGATGTGTAACGCCAGATCTGATAGCCGTACTTGACGATGAGATTCTTGTCGTCGTCGGGGAAGTTCGCGTGCGGCTTCACGGCATCTTCGGCAAGTTTGCGCGGGATGATCTGCTTGCCGTTCCATTTGCCTTTATTCACTACGAACATAACTCCGAGCTTTGCCATATCGCGCGACCGAAGCCGCAGCCCAGATGCTGCCGACGGTTGGCCGGCATTAAGCTTTACCCATTTGAACGCGGTGATTCCCAGCGGGGCAAAGAGGTGGCGGGCAGTGTACTCGTCAACGGGCAGACCCGTCGCTTTCTTTACGATCTCGGCGAGAAGCTGTGAGCTGCCGCCGCTGTAATTAAATATCGATCCGGGGTTAGCAGCGAGTTTTTGCCCGAACACATACTCGATCGGGTTGGCGGACGTGTTCATCTGTATTTCGCTGTTCTTCGGGTCGGCGTAAGAGATCTTTTCGTCCCACTCGAGACCCGAGGTCATCGTCAGCAGATGGCGGATGGTGATGTTCTTCTTTTCGCCCGTCGCATACTTTGCGTATTCGGGAAAGAGATCGAAGACGGGTTGATCGAGGGTTTTGATCTTTCCTTTCGAGTGCGCGTGGAGCAGGGCCATCCCGACTACGCTTTTCGTAACGCTTCGCATGTCGTGCAGCGTGTCGCGAGTGTGCTTCACAACACCGATCGCGCCGACGCCACGTTCGACGTCTTCACCCGTGAAATAATTCTCGTAAACCAAACGGTCGCCCTTTAAGATCAGAAGGCTGTGAATGTTCGCATAGCTGCCACCGGCTATCTCGTTCGTACCGGCGACGATCTTTGCCTCGTCGAGCCCGGCATCTTTGAGTGTGCCGACGCGGATACCGTCGTTCAGTTTTTCGGGCGGTGTGTATGTGTAAGTCTGCGCGAAAAGCGAGTTGCAGAGTAACAGAGTTGCGGATAGTACCGTTACGTGTAGTCGCATAGAGTGCGGGATAGTGTATTTGAAGCCAAAGACGCGCGCAATGTCGTCGCGCTCAACTCCCCTTTCGCGGCTGTGCCCTTCCGGGAAGTTTATTTTTATTGTTCGGAGGCTCAGCGGCGAGCGGTAGCGACCGGGTGACCCGTGGGATTCGAGACAACTATGGGAAACCCAGTCGCTACCGCTCCCGGTTCTGACAAGTCGCCTCGCAAAGCGTCGGGCACTCCTAATGTTCAGAAGGGGACCTTTTTTTGTTTGATTCGTAGTTCGGATATTAACAAAAAGAAAACCACGAAACTCCCCTCCTGGATAGGAGGGGTGCAGCCGCTTCGGCTGACGGGGTGGTGGACAAACAAGAATCTGATTCTTCTTATCCACCACCCCGCCTCGCAAAGCCTCGGCACCCCTCCTATCCAGGAGGGGAGCTTATTTGTTTGATTCGTGGTCCGGATATTAAGAAAAAGAAAGAGAGATCTGATTCTTTTTATCCACCACCCCGCCATTTCGATTTTGGATTTTGGATTTGGGATTGTGAAGAATTGGATTTGGGATTGCGAAGAAAGCGCGACGGATGTATCGCCCCCGTAATTTGTGCTGGCTTTTGCAGGCCCGTCCGGAAAAAATCTTGACTTGACCCTTTCAAAAGTAGTACAAACTCTTCATAGCTTGACATCGCCTATCGAGCACCTCTCTCCGACATTTCAATTCAGAATTGACAACAATTCAATAAGAAGGTCACAGCGGATCTTGAAGTTTACGTAGGTCAGGCTGAGCTGTCGCTTCCGCATCTAACGGCGGGAGTTGAGTCAAAACGGGGGTCGAGCATGAAGGTCTGTTCTGTTTGTCACGGGCGTCACGAAGAATTCGAGGCTTGCGTCGATGCGCAAGCGATACCCGGCTTTCAACTGGTCGAGCTTATATCCTCGGCACCGTCCGCAGAGCTGCATCGTGCGACTGAGGTCGCTTCCGGCCGTTCCTGCCTGATCAAGATCATCACTACCGACAATCAAGGTTCCGAAAAGATCTTGCGCGAAGCGAAAGTGGCCGCCGGGCTGTTCCATCCGGCTATCGCGAGTATCTATGACGCAGGGCGTCTCGATGACGGCCGATGCTTTATCGTTTCGGAACACATCGAAGGCCGAACGCTGCGTGAGATTCTCGACGCTGTCGGCATACCTGATCTGTTGGATACGATCGAGATCATCAGACAGGCGGCGGAGGGTCTGCAGGCGCTTCATGACGGAGCGCTCACGCACGGGGCGGTGAATCCGCGAAACATTATTTTGTCGGGAGATGCACGTCGGCCGGTCGTGCGGCTCCAGGTTGCAGATCTCGGCCGCGCGGCGCAGCAGACGATAATTTCGAACCGGTTTCCGGACGATTCCGAACTGGACGCGTTGCGATACTTTTCGCCGGAGCAGTGCACCGGCGAAGACGCAAGTGTGCACAGTGACGTCTACAGCCTCGGCGTAGTTTTTTACGAACTGCTCGCGGGTGTTCCGCCGTTTGATGCGACGACCGCGGCCGGGTTGATCCATCAACATAAAAATCAACAGCCACCCGAGATAAAGGTCCAGAATTTCGATCTTCGGATGCTGGTGACACACGCCCTGACCGAGGCTCTGCAGAAGACGCCACGACTGCGACAATCTTCGGCGAACATGTTTGCCCGACAGCTTCGTCACATCGAGCAACTCGCGACACATGCCACAACGCCGCCGCCGGCGGGTGTCGTGCGGAAACCCACCTTGCCTGCGAAACCGGCTCCGGGGAGAGTCGTCATTTCTCCGACGAGTAAGACCGACGATTCAGTTCAAACAGAAGCCGTCTCGAAGCTCGGGACGGAAACGTCGGCAACGCACACTCGAGCTATAGCGGTTGAGATTCATGACGTCGCTCGCGTCGCCGAAAGCGCACCGGGGACATCGGGTGATCCGATGGACTCGACGACTTCGAATGAGAAGCCGATCTTTATTACGGCACGTGCGCGTTTGAATTCGTGGAAGAAAAAAGTGAAGGCTCTTGCAACCGGTCTGGCTTCCGATACAAAGCCTCGAGCGGCATCGATCTTCGCATCGGGCGCGAGCAAGCGAACCGACGATCTGTCGACCGGAGCTTTGTCGCGCGATGAGAATCCTGTTCGCGTCGATCGCAAAAAGATCGAGTGGCAGACGCCCGACGACGACATTCCTTCAGAAGCTGCTGTGTCCGAAGTCCTCGCCAACGAAGGCATACCGCACACATCTGAACCGCTGAACGCAGAGAGGATCGAAGCTGCAATCGTCGAGGTACCGGAACGAAAGGCAGTGGAAATTCCGATGGTCGAAACTGTTATCGAGACACCGGTCATCTTCACTGCTCCGATCAAAACCGAAATCCCGCCGGCCGTTAAAGCCCGGCACATTGATGCACGAAGGCGCTCGGCAAAGAGCCGCGTCATCGCCGATCGAAAACAAAAGACGGCTAATGAACCGTTGGCGAAAGAAACCCCGAAGGAAAATTCGATTCCCGAGCCTGTGCCCGTGATAGCCGCGATAGAGAATGTTCCTCCGCCGACGGCGTTCCATCTAACGTCTAACATCAAAGCTCCCGCAAACGTCGCCGGTGATACGAACTGTCCTCCGACAAAGACGAACACGGCGAAACCGAATCGAAGCGGGCTCGGGTTCAAGGTCAACCTTGCAGATCTGGAAGAGATCACGCTCGTCAGGCCACCGAATAAACGTATAAAGATCGACTGGGATCGCGCCGTCGCCCGGCCGGATCTTTTCACTGCTAAACCTTCGCGAGCAGCTCAGCGCGAGATCGTATTTTCACCGACGCTTCTCGGCGACAGAGCTGAGACGGTCGAGACGCTTCGCAATGACGAGATCTTTGCAGGCTACGGTGGATCTGACACACGCGGCCCCGGTCGTCACCGGTCGGTGATGATCGGCGGTGGAATTGTCGCGTTGCTCGCGCTGCTGTTGTTCGGCAACGATTCGGTCACGCGATATTTCCAAACCTGGAGCTCGGCGGATTCGGTCTCTACCGAATCGGTGAGTGCGAGAGATACGCAGCCGCCTGTCGCGGCAACTGCAAAGACGTCAAAACCAAGAGTAACGAAAAAAGATCGGGCAATCGTTAAAGAACAGAACGCAGTACTGGCCGCTCCGGTGCCTAAGATAACTACCCGCGTTGATTCGAAGCCGGCGCCAAAATCGTCAATACCGGAGAAAACCAAACCGGCGTCCCAGATCAAAGTGGAGAAGCGAGCATCCGAGAAATCGCCGCGCGCGTCGGCCGGTAGTGCGACCCGGCCGCGTATCGTCGCAGATCCAAAACACTAAACCTTGAGACGATATTTTCTCTGTTATCATTAGCATGATGAAAGCTCGCATTCTCTTTCTCACCCTTATAATTACGTCCACTCTTTCAGCTTCCACTTTTGCCGGACGCGGCTATTACTTTCTTGGCACCGAGCCGCTTATCCGTATCGGCCTGACGACGAATGCGAGCACGGTCTCGATCACGACGACAGATACACAGCTTGTCGCGTACAGCCTCGACGAGCCGAACAGATATCTCGCGACAAATCGTGTATCGGTTTCGGCACGTGCGTATCGTCCGCCCGAAGTCGAGAATTATCGTTTCGAGATACAGAATCTGCCGACCGCGGCCGAAGCCGACGATGTTGCCAAACAAGTCAGGGAAGAAACCGGCGAGAGCGCTTTGGTGAGCATCGATATCGCGACGAAGACGTGGAAGGTTTGGATCGGCTCGATGAAACCGACTCCTGAAGAGTCCGACGCTTTCAAGGCGATGCTCGCCGAAAAAGGCTTTCAGGACGTCGTCATCGTCACCGAGAAGAAGATCGTACCGTCGGATGACGCGGTAGAGCTTTCACGTCAACTAAGAACGGCGGGGAAATCGGAAGTTCGAAGTTTGATCCGCACGACCGGAACTTCGAACGTCATGGGCCCGGACGTGGTAAATCCCGGCTTGCGCGAAGTGATCGTCAGCGGCGGTACCGATAGCGCAAAATACGCGTCGCTGAAATCCGTTGCGTTCGGTTCGTTCAGCGAAAGAGCAAATCCCGTCCGACTAAATGGCAAGGCTTACCGCGGAAAGATCGAGGTCTTCGTCAATTCGCGCGGCACATTGACGGTCGTAAACGTTGTCCCGCTCGAAGATTATCTGCTCGGCGTCGTGCCGGCGGAACTATCGCTGCCCCAACTCGAAGCTCAAAAGGCGCAGGCGATCGCCGCTCGAACTTATGCGGTCGCCAATACGAATACATACGGCTCGAAGGGATTCGATATGGTCCCGACCGTCTGGTCGCAGGTTTATAAAGGCGTCGCGATCGAGACGAAAATGGGAACGCAGGCCGTGAAGGATACGCGGGGAATTATCGCGACGTACGACGGAAAACCGATCATGGCGTACTTTACATCGACGTGCGGCGGACGCACCGAAAATGTGGAGAACGTTTTTGATACGCGTGAGCCATACCTTCGCGGCGTCGAATGTTCGCTCGAGGGCCATCGTCATTTCGAACCATTTCTGATCAAGACGGTCCGCAAGCCCGCGAAACTTCGCAACGACGAATATCTTGAGCTGGCTCGGTTGATGTCTTTGCTGGCGGTAAACGGTTTCTCGTTGACGACGAATCAATTTACCGACGACTGGTTCGACGAAGAGCCGACCGTCGGCGAAATTTCGAACTGGATGAATCAGCTTGCATCGCGGTTCGGTAAAACTTTTCCGAACGTTACAAAAGAAACGCTCAAGCCGCTCGAGTTGGCACGCGTACTTACCTCGTTCGCATACACGCCCGGCTCCGCCGACACGCTGCTCAGCGATTCGGATGTTAACTATCACTTATCGTTCGATGACGCGGCGGAGGTGCCGAAGGATCGACGCGCGGATCTGGCCATGCTGATGCGTGACGGTCTATTCACTCTTCACGCCGATCTCACACTGAAACCGCAAAAGTATTATCGACGAGCTGATCTTCTGCGTCTTGTTCGACAGATCTACGAAAAGAAAAAATGGATGCCGTCGCTGCAGAGCGGTGAGGCGAAATCGGCGGCTGAAGGAAAACTTGTATTGAAGAGCGGCCGGTCCGAGAGAACGGTGACGGTCAGGCCCGACGTATTTTTGTTTCGCACGGTCGGTAACAGATCGTATCCGGTCAAAGAAGCGGCGATGGTCGGCGGCGAACAGGTCCGCTTTCAGACCGATCCAACCGGCGCCGTTATTTTTCTCGAGATCAGCCCGACCGATCAGCCGACTGTCGCCGAGCGCATGTCGCCGTTCACGAATTGGACGGAAACAGTTACTGCGTCGGCGGTGCAGTCGCGTCTCTCGCGATACGTTCGCGGAATCGGCACGCTTTACGATGTGAACATAAAGCGACAGGGATATTCGCGGCGCGCGGCCGAGATCGAGATCATCGGATCGAACGGTGTGAAAACTCTAAGCGGCGGGAAGATCCGATCCGCACTGCGTTTGCGCGAACAACTTTTCGTTATCAACAAACGTTATTCCGGAAACCAGGTCGCGAGCTACACCTTCACCGGCCGTGGTTGGGGCCACGGCGTCGGTATGTGTCAGTACGGAGCGTACGGACTAGCGAAAATGGGCGTGAAGGCCGACGAGATCATCAAGCATTACTACACGGGCGTCGATGTGACGAAGGCGTACTAGTCGCCGGACTTAGCCGGCAGGGTAACGCGAAGGACGATGTAACCCATTAGGCCGGATACCAACGAGCCGATCACGATACCAAGCCGCTCGAGACCGAGATACGCCGTGCTACCCTGCTCAAAGGCGAGCGAGGCGATAAAAAGGCTCATCGTAAATCCAATACCGCATAGCAACGCCGCACCGTAGATCTGCCACCAGTCGACGCCTTCGGGAAGCTCGGCGATTCCGAGACGTGTCGCGATCCAGCACATCGCGAGTACACCGATCTGCTTACCAAAAAACAGTCCGATCACGATGCCGAGCGAAACGGGATGAATGGCGTCGCTTATCGAAAGGCCGATGATCGTGACACCGGCGTTTGCGAATGCAAAGACGGGCAAGATGCCGAACGCGACCCATGGGTGCAGCGTGTGCTCAAGTTGTCGGAGGGGTGACGGTGAATCAGAACTGTCCTTCCCGCGAATAGGAATGAACATTGCCAACACGACACCCGCGAGTGTTGCGTGTACGCCTGACTTCAGGACGGCGACCCACAGTGGAATGCCGATCAAAATGTAAGCCGCCGGCCGCATCACGCCCAGGCGATTTAGTACGACGAGCGCCAGGATCAAACCGACCGCGACGATCAAGGGAAGCGAGGACAGACTGGCGGTATAGAACAGGGCGATCACAATGATCGCCCCGAGATCGTCGAAGATGGCGACGCTCAGGAGAAAGGCCTTCAAAGCCGTCGAGACCCGTCCGCCCAGAAGTGAAAGTACTCCTAATGCGAAGGCAATGTCGGTTGCGGTCGGGATCGCCCAGCCATTCATCGCGACGGGATCCGTCCAGTTGAACGCCGCGTAGAAGGCCGCGGGTACCAGCATTCCGCCGATGGCCGCGAACGCCGGCAAACTCGCTTGACGAAGACTGGACAGGTCACCATCGAGGACTTCGCGCTTCAGCTCCAAGCCGATGAGAAAAAAGAACACGGCCATCAACCCGTCGTTGATCCAAAGCAGCAACGGCTTTGCGATTTCCAGGGTGCCGATACTTACCGCAAAGGGAAGATCGAGTAGCCGCGCATAGTAGACAGCAAGCGGTGAGTTGGCGACGATCAGCGCGAGCACGGCGGAGGCCATGAGGATCAAACCGCCTGCTGCTTCGAGCCGCAGAAAATCCTGGAAGGGCTGCAGAAGTTTTTTGTCGGTAGACGATGTCTTTGTTTGCATGGAAATCAGCGAATCTTTTCGTTAAGCCGTGGGAAGCTTGGTATAACGTGTGGCAATCGAATTAAAGTGTCTATTGCTGATCGAGACTACCGCACGCTAGGAGGGCTTACACAAATTGTTCGACCTTCAAGCCCTTAGTTACCGTAAAGTCTCGTTCGATGTTTCGTCGTATTCAAGCTTCAGGATCAACGGCGGAATAGTCGTCTTTTTCGGTATAAAAGTAGCTTTGTATTGTTTTTGTCCTTCAACAAAAGTTACTCCCGGCTTGATCCAATACGCAAAGTTCTCAAAAACCGGAATCGAAAACTTTCCTTGCCGGTCGGTTTTAACGTAAATGTAGCCACGCTTCTCATTCGCAAAACCAACGCTAACTTCAAAGTCTGGAATTGGTGTGCCGTCCTCTGCGACCACAACGCCAGCCGCCGTGCGCTCTCGATAACTTGGTTTGGTCTTATTCAAGTCAAGGTCGTAACACTCCAGTTTTGTTTCATCACTAATTGCATCCAGTTCTTTTCGATACGCTTCGTTAATAAAACCAAGTTGCGGATATGGGTTTACAATCGGCAGCGGTACCGGCCGAGTTTGTTCTTCGGGGAATTCGTTTCCGCATTGCATATCCAGCATTTGAAACCGAAGGAAAGAAAAAGACAAACTACAGTCCGGGGTCGGTTTGACTGCAAAGTTCCATTCGCGTGGCTCCTGAAGGACGGCCTCCGGTAAAGGATTCATCGGAGAAGTTCTGGTGTATATAAATACATATTGCTTTTTCGATGTCCGAACGAGCAAATAGGAGCTAAATTGATATGCAACAATAACCCCGCGGATGTTCTTCGGCGGCGGGCCGGCAAAGCAAGGCCCAGCAATCAGGAACGCTGGAATTAACAAGAAAACCGTGAAGATCTTGAGCTTGCCTTTCATCTAATTTAGCTTTTCAACTGGCAAATCACACATACCTTAGTCGTTATCACTCGATACAACGGAGCGCCTAACTGCGAGCCTCCGGACTAGATCTCGCGTGAGATTCGCCGTCTGATGAGAATGAATATTACGGCCAATATAGTGACGCCCGCGGAAATATACCGGGCAGGCCAATCCCCTTCGCGAATAAAGATCACTAGCGCGATTATGAGCAAGCTCAGGCCGACAAGGAAGCCAAATGCGACTGCGAGTCTGACCCTCCGACTTGATCCGAAAAAAGGGGACATCGTTTAGTACCACGCGTTTGATAGTACAAAGAAGGAGGGGTATTATCAACGGAATTTCACACTGGCCCGGCCATCGATAACGATCGTCGCCGAACCAACTCCAAGAATGAGATTCTCCCGGATACAGATCATTGGATCGCTGATCATCTTTGCCGCGATCCTCATCTTTACGCTCGTCCGGTTTGCCATGTCCTGATCATTTCGCCGGAGCGTCGCCCATCTCGAACACAAGCGTGCCGCCGTTCATCAGCTCCGCATGAGTGACATACTGCCGGTCGAGCCGCCGGCCGTTCAGCGTCACGCGTCCGACATAGACGTTTCGTTCGCTTTGATCTTCGGCACGGATCGTCAACATCCGTCCATTCTCCAATCGTAGTACGGCGCTTTTTACTAATGGACTTCCGAGCGCGTATCGATCGGAACCTGGAGCGACCGGGTAAAATCCGAGAGCGGAAAATAGATACCACGCCGACATCTGGCCGCAATCGTCGTTGCCGCCGAGCCCGTCCGGCGTCGGGCGATACTGGTTCTTCAGGATCATCCGAACGCGTTCCTGCGTCTTCCATGGCTCGTCGGTCCAGTTGTAAAGATACGCAACGTGATGCGACGGCTCGTTACCGTGGACGTAGTTTCCGATGATGCCTTCGCGGGTGATGTCCTCGGTCTCGGCGAAGAATTCGTCCGGAAGGTGCATCGTGAACAGCTCGTCGAGATACGAGGTGAACTTCTTATTTCCGCCGAACGCCGCGATCAGCCCTTCCGGATCGTGCGGAACATACAAGCTGTAGTTCCACGCATTTCCCTCGATAAATCCCTGATCGTGCGTCTGCAGCGGATCGAAATTCTCGCGGAACTTTCCATCGCTCATTCGCGGACGCATAAAGCCCGACGACTTGTCGTACACATTCTTCCAGTTCTCGGAACGCTTGATGAACTCCGCATAGATCACCGGCCGGTTGAGCTTTCGCGCGGCTTGCGCGATCGCCCAATCGTCATACGCATACTCGAGCGTCTTCGAAACTGACGACGAATTCTTGTCTTCGGGGACGTAGCCGATGGACATGTAATATTCGAGGCCGTCGTAGTATTTCGTCTTCGCGGTCCGGACCGACGCATCGAGCGCCCGGTTTGCTTCTGCCCCGGTCAGATTTCCTTTTACTATCGCATCAGCGACGACCGACACGCTGTGATACCCGATCATGCACCAGTTTTCATTTGCGTAGTGCGACCAGACGGGCAGCATCTTGTGAACGCTTTGGTCGTAATGAGCCTGCATCGATCGGATCATGTCGCGGTTACGCGTTGGCTGGATCAGATTCAACAGTGGATGAAGCGCACGGTATGTGTCCCAGAGTGAGAAGGTCGAGTAGTTCGTGAACGAAGAACCTCGGTCGCCGATAATTTGGGTTCCGACTTTGCGGCTTTGCGTCTTTGCGGGAAACTCACCGTTTATATGGGCTCGATGCACATTCTGATCGAGACCCTTATATCGTCCATCCACATCCATGTAAACGGTCGGCGAAAGAAACGCGTGATACATCGCGGTGTAGAAGTTCGTCATCTCGCCCTCGTCGAGCGTTGTGACGGAGATTTTCGACAGTTCTTTATTCCACGCTGACTGGCCATCGCGTTTCACTCGTTCGAAATCCCAATCCGAAATTTCAAATTTGAGATTTGAAATAGCTCCAGCGGTCGAAACAGGTGATAGAGCAAACTTGATCTTTATCTTCTCGCCCTCCGCTGTCTTGAAATCGAAATAGGCCCGGATCTGTTTGCCGGCCATCTCCGGAAAGTTCCGCGTCTGATCGAATTTTCTCCAAAAGCCTTTGTAGTCTTCCTTGCCAAAATTCTTAAAGCCGTACGATGTGAAACGTTTTGAAAACTCCATCGCGAAATAAACCGTCCGCGTTCGCGCCCAGCCGTTTGTCTGACGATAGCCGACGATCGTGTGATCATTCTCGACGCGGACGAATGTCCAGACGTTCTTGTCGTCGTAGTTGTAGATCCCGTGCATCAGGTCGAGGACGATGTGAGCATTGTCCGAAGCGGGGAACGTATATTGATGAAATCCGACGCGCGTAGTCGCAGTCATTTCGGCAAGAATGTTGTCATCTTCAAGGAGCACTTTGTAGTATGCGGGCTCGGCAGTTTCGTTCGCATGAGAGAAGGCGGAACGAAAGCCGGTCGACGGATCGTCTTTCGTACCCGGCTCGAGCTGTAACTCGCCGACCGTTGGCATGATCAGAAAATCACCGAGGTCCGAGTGCCCGGTTCCGCTGAAATGTGTATGTGAAAATCCGACGATCGAACGGTCGTCATATTGATAACCGGCGCAATATCGGTACGCGTCCTTGTTGTATTTTCCTCCGATGTTGTGCGGTTGCTCGTCGGTATCGGGTGATAGCTGCACCGATCCGAACGGCACCGTCGCTCCCGGATACGTGTGGCCCATTTTCTGTGTGCCGATGAGTGGGTTGACGTACCGCACCTTGTTTGTTGTCTTTTGTGCAAGCACGCACGCCGGTAGGCAGAAGAAGACAAGAATCGAAACGAGTATTTTCATTTTCGAATTTTTAGTATTTCGGTTTTTCAAGATCCAGAAGCACTCCGCCGGAGAATAAGACGGCTTTGTCGGCCGGCAAAAGAAATAACAAGTGGAGCTCCGCTACGTTATCGTTTGAGCGGCACCGAATAAGCAGCGCGTCCAGGCTTTCGGTTACCAATCCAGCCGTTTTGAACGGTACGCCCACCGCCTTCTCGAACGTCTTGTCATCAATCGTTTGAGATTCATACGCGGGATAACGGCACGTTTCGCGTGCTACCTGGAACTGTTCCATTCGAGCAGAGACATTGCTCCCGATCAGTTTTGTTAGGTCCGGGGCTTCTTCTGAAGACGGTTGACCACCGTCTGCATAGCGGACCGAGGCTATGGTCCACGATCCCAATGGCCGCAATTCCGAAGCGGCACTATACATTCTGCCGGCAGTTCGCCCGATCTCCCGCCAGCGAGCCGTCATTACTGGTCCGGAGCTGAAGACGGTTTTGTCTGACGAATCCAACAGAACCGTTTCGACCACACGATACATCTGGTTTCGCGAATCAAATTGAACTGTCTCAAGCCGGGTCTTATATTTGACGCCGGGCTTTTCGAAAGCTTCCTCAGATTTCGATAAGCTGGTTCTGAACTTCGCACGGAATATGTCGTTCGGTTCCAGGATAAGGCTCGAAACGCTGACGTCGATATTCGCATCGGCGGTAATGACGCGCCGCCATTCTTTGGGACGCTCGGGGAGCAAATCCAAAAGATTCTGCCCGTAGTTTGTTGCCGACATCAAGGATAATGAGATCAGCAGACGGCATGTCAAGATGCTTTTTTGCAGCGGTGACCTCATGACGCTTCTATGGAACTGGAATTCGGGTAATCTTATCTCTTCGAATTGAAAAATGGAATAGAGGTCCGAGGTACTCAAGAGACGATGCGATCTGAAACATCGAATCCAATCTACGCCGTCGCCGGCCCAACCGCGTCAGGGAAGACCGCGCTCGGTGTCGAGATCGCTCTTCGTGTCGGCGGGGAAGTTGTAAATTTCGATTCGGTGCAGATCTATCAAGGGATCGAGATCGCGACCGCGAAGCCGACCGCCGACGAGCGGCGCGGCGTACCTCATCATCTGATCGACTACGTCGATCCGAACGTAAACTACACCGCAGCTGACTGGGCCCGCGACGCCAGTGAGAAGATCGTTGAGATCGAGTCGCGCGGACGGGTTCCGATCCTTGTCGGCGGGACGGGTTTCTATCTTCGAACGCTGATGCGGCCGTTGTTCGACGCTCCGTCGACCGATACCTCGATCCGTGAAAGGCTGCGAGCGATAAAACAAAAGCGCGGGCCGGAATTTCTGCACCGTTTGCTGACAAAGATCGACCCGCCTGCGGGTGAAAAGCTTTTCCCAAGGGACTATGTTCGAGTGATGCGTGCTCTGGAAGTTTATTTTCAGACTGGCAAACGCCTCTCCGATCAGCAGCCGAACCGTGCCGATCCGCCTGAGTTTGCCAGTCGTATCAGGCTTTTTGTCCTGAATCCGCCACGTCCCGCGTTGTACGATAAGATCAATGCGCGGACCGAAGCCCATTTTGGCGCTGGTCTCGTCGACGAAGTGAAACAATTACGAGCGGCGGGCGTAAAGGATTCCACTAACGCAATGGGCTCTCACTCCTATCGTCGCGTTTGCGAATATTTGCGTGGAGAGCGAACTCTCGAGGCCGCGATCGAGCAGTCAAAACAGGATGTTCGGAACTACGCGAAACGGCAATTGACATGGTTTAGGCGCGAAAACGCGGTTTTATGGCTAAACGAATTTGGCGACGATCCGACGGTTATTGACGAGGCCTTTAGCTACTTGACCAGCGAAAAGGCGGGGAAAAACGCGTTTTGAGAAAATTCTTGTCGCCTTGTTCAAATCTGCTATAATTCGATACGAAATTGTAAAACTAAGTAAATAAACGAGAAATGTTATGGAAAAACAAGCTGCCCAAAACATTCAGGACGCCTTTTTAAACTCCGCTCGTCGCGAGAGGATCAATGTCGTCGTTCATCTCCTTCAGGGTCCGACCCTGTCGGGCAGAATCAAAAGCTTCGACAAATTCTCGGTTTTGCTTGATGTCGGCGGTCCGGACGTATTGATCTTCAAGCACGCAATCTCCACCATTTCACAGGAACGCAAAACCGAATCGGTCTCTGCGTAAACTAAGCTTGCAAGGAAAATTCATTACTTTTGAGGGGATTGACGGAAGCGGGAAGTCAACCCAGCTCCGTATGTTATCCGGCGATCTGCGATCACGCGGGATCGATCTCATCACTACGCATGAGCCCGGCGGAACGCCGCTCGGACGACGTCTGCGCGAAACTTTTCTAGAAACTGAAGAAACAGTTGCACCGATCGCGGAGTTGCTGCTGTTCGCCGCAGACCGCGCCCAGCACGTCGAGTTCTTGATAAAACCAGCTCTTGCGGATGGACGCGTCGTGATATCGGACCGTTACGCCGACGCAACGTTTGCGTATCAGGGAGCGGGCCGCGGTTTTTCCGAAAAGACGGTCAACGAGATAATAAGACTTGCGACCGGCGGTCTGAAACCTGACCTCACATTGTTTTTCGACATTACCGTCGACAATGCGATCCGCCGAATGAGCGATCGGCACGAGACGGGCGAGCGCAGAAATAGAATGGACGTCGAGACCGCCGAGTTTTACTCGAACGTCCGAAATGCGTATCTCGGCATCGCGACGGCCGAGCCGGAACGTTTTAAAATACTGGACGCAAACGGTTCGATCGAGGACACTCACGCAAAGGTAGACGAGATGATCGCTGATTTTCTTAAATGAGCAAGCTGGTTGGCAATAGAGAAGTCGGCGAAACTCTGCGGAGGTTTGTCGCCACGTGCCGAGTGCCGAATGCACTCTTATTTACCGGCCCGGACGGTGTCGGTAAAAAACAATTTGCGATCGAGCTGGCACGAGGTCTGGTCTGTACGGCAGTGGATCGATCAGAGGCGTGCGGGCACTGCGCGGCTTGTAAACGGGCGGGCGAATTTTCGATACCGACATTCGAGAAGGGCGACGAGTCGGACTACGTATTCTTTAGTCAGCATCCTGATGTCGGCATGGTCGTGCCGTTCCGACGAAACCTGCGTGTCGGAGCTATCCGTGCACTTGAGCGCGAAGCGAACTTTCGACCTTATGAAGCTTCTGCACGGATCTTCATCGTCGACGACGCCGACAAGATGAACGACACAGCCTCGAACGCTCTCCTTAAGACACTCGAAGAACCGCCATCGACCTCACACATAATCCTGATCGCCGCTCGTGCCGACACGCTGCTTCCTACGATCCGTTCGCGCTGTCAGACGATACGTTTTGCACCCGTTCCATTCAACGAGCTGGAAACGCATTTAATGGAAGCATGTGAATTTACACCCGAGGACGCGGCGCTCGCCGCAAGAGTTTCGGGCGGCAGCGTCGGTCGTGCGATGGACATCGTCCCGGCTTCGTTTCGAACGCAGCGAAGCGCGATGCTGAACGTTCTCAAGGCTGCGGTTAGCGATAATAAACGCGAATTGCTTGCTGCGTCCGAAGAGATGAATGACGCGAAGAACAAGGAAGAATACGAGGAAAAGCTCGGGATCCTCCAGACGCTGACGCACGATGTATGGCTGCTCCGACACGGAGGCGACGAGAGGGAAGTTTTGAATATCGATATCAAGGGTGAGTTAGTGCAAATCGCTAGAGCGACGACTCCCTCAACACTGGCAGACTGGCTCGGCGAGATCGAGACGATTCAGGAAAACTTCATCGTCAACATAAATCGAAAGGTCGCGACTGATTCCCTCTTTGTCGCGATGGCTGGTTGGTGAGGCAGTGGTAGAATCAGCAAGCGGACCGAATCTTTAGTATATGCAGGAAGTAGCGAGAGCCCCTTTGGATATTTCGGGCTCGCAGAAAATCGAAAGAATCTTAGCTGGTGCGGGAGCCGCCGGGATGGCGACGGGCGCGCTTGGTGTCGGTTATTTCAATCCAACGACAGCAGGGTTTTTCCCGAGTTGCCCTCTCTACACAATGACCGGGTTTGCCTGTCCGGGCTGCGGATTGACGCGCGGATTTCATGCTCTCTTTCACGGCGACGTTTTAGCGGCCCTCGATTACAACGCGCTGTTGCCTTTCTTCGGTCTGCTGATCGGCTTTGGATTTGTGTCGCTCGTCTATTTTGCGCTGCGAGGCAGACAAATCCCGATGAACTTACTTCATCCGAACGCGCTCTGGGTGTTCCTGGTTATGCTGCTGGTGTTTGGAGTGACGAGAAATCTACCGTGGTATCCATTTACGATTTTGTTCCCGTAGAAAGATTGCCCGCCAGTAGATCGGAGAAATTCTGCCCGCGAAATACGCGAAAGGACGCGAAAAAAGAAATTCTTCTTTCGCGTCCTTTCGCGTATTTCGCGGGCAAAAATCTTTTCTCTGTGTGCTCTGTGGCTAAATTATTTGATCTGGACAAGCGGATTTGCATCCACAAGTGACTTCGCTGACGCACCTTCTTTCCGCAAGATCTCGACTTCCTTTACAAACTCTTCAACGATATCTTCGCCCGATACTCTTCGCATCGGAACTCCGTCCTTGAAGATCATGCCAACGTTTCGTCCGAACGTGATGCCGAGTTGCGAATCATGTGCTTCGCCCGGCCCGTTCACGGCGCATCCCATGATCGAAAGATGCAGAGGCTCTTCGACGTGTGCAAGCCGGCGTTCGACCTCGGTCACGATCTCGACAAAGTTATCGATGTCCAGACGTCCGCAGGTCGGACATGCAACGACGGTGACTCCGCGTTTGCGAAGCTCAAGTGATTTTAAGATTTCCCATGCGACACGAACTTCTTCGTGCGGTTCGGCGGCGAGCGAAACGCGGATCGTGTCACCGATGCCATCGTGCAGTAAAACGCCGAGACCGATCGCAGATTTGATCGTTCCTCCGAATGGCGTGCCGGCCTCGGTCACACCTAGATGCAACGGATAATCTACTTTCTCCGCCATCAAGCGATAAGCGGCGACCATACGATTGACGTCCGATGCCTTCAGGGAAATGATCGTGTCACTAAAGCCAAGATCTTCGAGAATGCGTATGTGTCGCATGCCGGATTCGACCATCGCCTCGGGCGTCGCCGTTCCGTATTTTTTTAGCAGGTCTTTCTCGAGCGAGCCGCCGTTTACACCGATGCGGATGGGTACCTTTCGAGCTTCGGCAGCTCGAACGACCTCGCGAACGCGGTCGATCGATCCGATATTGCCGGGATTAATGCGTAACTTATCGATACCGGCGTCGAGAGCTTTTAATGCGAGCTTGTAGTGGAAATGTATGTCGGCGACGATCGGGACGTTCGTACGCTTTCGGATCTCGTACATCGCGGCGGCCGCGTCATCGTCGGGAACGGCGATACGGACGATCTCACATCCGGACTCGACCATCTCTTCGATCTGCCGAAGCGTCCCGTCGACATCGGTGGTGTCGGTCTTGGTCATCGACTGCACGATGACCGGAGCGCCACCGCCGATCTGTATGTCGCGAACCATGACTGGTCTTGAAACTCGTTTCATTATCGCCTTCCATTCTAACGCAGAGACCGCGGAGAACGCGGAGTCAAGGAATTAGCCCCGCGTTCTCCGCGGTCTCTGCGTTAAAAGATCCAACCTCTAGCAGTGCCGCTAGAAAAACTTCGAAACATCTAAAAACGTGACGAAGACTATCAGCAGTAAAATAACCGCCAGCCCGGTAAGTTGAATTCTCTCTTTCCAGGCCATCGAAAGCGTACGCCCAAACCAGGACATGACCTTGTCGATCCCGAGCACCATTATCTGTCCCCCGTCGAGCAAAGGAATCGGCAGCAAATTGAAAACCCCGAGGTTAAGGCTGATGACGGCGAGAACTGAAACAAGTCCTGCAAACCCCGCCTCACGAACGATCTGTGAGATAAGCGAGACGATGCCGACCGGACCTGCGAGCCCCGAATCCTTGACCGAACGCTCCCCGGTAAACAGTTGACCGAAAACCCGCCCCGTCAGACGGACAATTTCCACGTTTACCCCAACCGCGAAGGCCGCGGACTGCGCGATCGTCGCCTTTTCTTTATCCAGACTCTGGTTGCTGATACCCGCACCGATCAGGTAGACGCCCTTCCCGTCGTCTTTGGCCTGAATCGTCAAATCTGTCGGCTGATTATTTCGTATGACGGTCAAACGGACGGGCTCGCCCTTGGTTTCCTGTATCGTGTCCCGAAAGCTCTTGACCCCTGTAACCGTGACGCCGTTGATCGAAAGAGCCTTGTCGCCTTTTTGCACTCCGGCTGCTTCGGCCTGTGAGTCTGCCTGTGGACTGAGGACAACCAATTCGGTGGGATCGAGATCCAGTGAACCGAGCACATTACCCCGATCTTCGACCCGCGTCGGGGCGATGGTGAGGTCTACGTTCGATCCATTTCGTTCCACGACGATCGGGATAGTTCGTTCCGGGGAGATCTTCGAATCATTGTCTATTCTCTGCCATGTCGGATTTTCTGCGCCATCGAACCCGACGATCCGATCCCCAACCTTGATCCCGGCTTTTTCCGCCGCTCCGCCTTCCTTGACGCTGGCGACAACCGGCGAGGGAATCGTCGGGATGCCGTACATCAGAGCACCCGCGAACGGTATCGAGAGCGCGAGCACGATGTTCATGAACGGACCGCCAAGCATCACCAGGAATTTCTGCCAGCGCGGTCGCAGCTCGTAAAGCTCGGCGTCAGGAACCTTTTCGTTATTCGAATCGCCGCCCTCGAGTGGGGCCGTCGCTTCGTCGCCGTAAAGTTTCACGTAGGCTCCGAGCGGGATAGCGCTGATTCGATAGTCGGTGTGGCCGACCTTAAAACCCCAAATGCGCGGGCCAAGACCGAAGAACGAGTAAGCTTCGACACGCATGCCGAACAGCTTTGCGACAATAAAATGACCGAACTCGTGGATATTGATAGCAATACCGAGAACGAAGATGACGGCCAAAATAACTAGTAAAATATCGGGCATAATCAAAAAAATCCTTTATAAAAACATCACTTTAGACCCCCTGATCGAGGTCCACGTTGCAATCTAAAAGTTTAGGACCCGTTCTCGGGCTCCGTCAAACATATTGTTTTAGATGCCGGCATTTCCATACTTCAGGAAAGCTTTCTTCGCTCCGGGCAAGCTTTCTTCGCTCCGTTAGGAGCCAAATGTTTGTAGACATTGGTTCTTATCAAACGCCCGCTCCGTTAGGAGCGGTATCTCGATTGCGCTGCTCTGGAGCGAAGTCCTCTAAATTGCGGGTCTACAAACATTTCGCTCCTATCGGAGCGACGCCGCGCTCCTGGTTTACCCATGCCTGCGCCGCTATCCTGGCGTCATCGTCAGCACTCAATATCGACTCTAGCGAAACGGCGTCGCGAGATTGATGCTTTTCCATAACCGATCGATTTATACGCGCAATGTCCGGCAGCATTATCTTGCCATCCAGAAACGCCGCAACCGCAACCTCGTTCGCCGCATTCAGCGCCGCCGCCGCCGTTCCTCCGCGTCTCAATGCATCGTATGCGAGACCGAGGCAGGGGAACCGATCGCTATCCGGTTCTTCGAAAGTCAATTCGCTTAGCTCCGCAAGATCGAGCGGCGGCATACAGTTCTCGCGACGTTCGGGATACGTCAACGCGTATTGGATCGCGTGCCGCATGTCCGTAACGCCAAGTTGGGCGATCATCGATCCGTCGATCATTTCGACCATCGAATGTACGACCGACTGCGGATGCACGACGACCGCGATCTGGTCGGCTTCGAATCCAAACAGCCACCGCGCTTCGATAACTTCGAAGCCTTTGTTCATCAGCGTCGCCGAGTCGATGGTGATCTTCTCACCCATCTTCCAGTTGGGATGATTGAGCGCCTCTTCACGAGTCGCCCGGGCGATCTCGTCTTCGGACCAGTCGCGAAACGGTCCACCGGAAGCGGTCAGCACAAGCCGACGGACTTCTCCTGATCTTTCTCCTCTAAGACATTGGTGGATCGCGTTGTGTTCCGAATCGACGGGCAAGATCTCAGCGCCCGATTTTTCCGCCGCCTTCGTCATCAACTCACCGGCCATGACCAAAGTTTCCTTATTAGCGAGGGCGATCCGCTTTCCGGCTTCGATCGCCCGCAGCGTCGGAACAAATCCGACGGCTCCGACCGCGGCCGAGACGACCGTTTCTGCCTGCTCGTGTGTGGCGACTGCTTCAAGGCCTTTCGAGTTCAGTTCAATTTTCGGAGCGATCGCTCCAAGGGCGTGCAGTTCAAGTTCGAGTGTTTCCGCACAAGGTTCGTCGTCAACCGAAACCAGCTCAGGCTTGAAACGCGCGATCTGCTCGGCGAGTTTCGGCATGTTTCTCCCGGCGCCCAGAGCGACGACGCGAATATCGCCGAGATGTTCGATAACTTTCAGGGTATTGCAGCCGATCGAGCCGGTCGAGCCAAGGATGGAGATGCCTTTCATAATTGCCGAAGCAGTAGAAAAGGTTAACATATTCACTCGTTTGCGGCACGATTGCCATGAAAAACGCGTTGGTGCGGGTCTATTGACGAAACTTTGCAGTCGAATCGCCAACTCTCCTCGATTCACCGGCGTCTTAAAACGGACGGACCAATTGGCCGTTTTGAAAAAGATTGAACTAAGGGAGGAATTATGAAGAAAGCAATTATTTTATCGTTAATGTTGGGTGCCGCGGTGATAGCACTGCCGGCGGCCGACGCAAATGCAGCGACAACGAATTCGGTCAACGAACCGCAAGTCAACGTGCGCATCGGACAACCGCGGCGTCGCTGGAACAATCGCAGGGTTCGCACCGTGACACGCACACGAATCGTCCGTGTGGGCTTCCGTACATATCGCGAAACATATCGCATCATGTACTTACCTAACGGCCGTACGAGAACGACGGTGATCAGCCGCGTTCGTGTTCGCTAACGTTATTTGTTCTCGGAAAATTTTAGCCCGGCGTCGAAACGATTACTCTTCTCGGCGCCGGCTTTTTGTTTTTCGGTGAGGAATTTATTGAACTCGGCTGAACGATTTTTCGCGATGCTAAGGGTCTTCCATTCGTTGGAGCGAAAATGTTTTGCGAGCAGAACGATCTGGCCGATGTGATATGCGTAATGAGTCAACTGGCGGTTGATCGCCTCGATAACCGAATGAGCCTCGCCGCGGATCGTGATCGTTTTTGAAAAATCTTTTTCAGTGAATGGCTCGATCGAGTTGAACAGCGTCCGCCATCCAGCTTCCCAGAACTGCATTAACGACTCGCGGGTGTCGTCGATCATCTCGAACTCGGTGTCACGATTTCTATCCACCTTCTCGCCGTCGGTCGTCAAAAAATCAGTCCACCGCGATCGGAGATTCCCCGCGATATGTTTGACGATCAACGCGATCGAATTCGCTTCTTCATCGATCGTCGCGAAGAACTCTTCGTCAGAAACCTGCTCGATCGCCCGCTCGGCGAGCTTCTTGTAGTTTCGGAATGAGGCGAGAGCGTCAGCTTGGTAGTTTTCGATTACCTTAACACTCATGGAACGCTTCGCGTCAGAATGATTGCGAGATCGATATCGGCGACTTCTTCGTCGGTGCGGATCTCAACGTCACTACTATTCACGTTTACAGGCACGAACCGCCCAGTATCGTTGAGAGCATCCAACGCATTCTGTGTCTTCCGTGTCCCGTATAGATCGCCCGATTTTAGCAAGAACTGTTTTCTTAACGATTCTTCTTCTTCCTCACTAACACCGAGAAATATGACTTGACGCACCTTGAACTGGCGTCCCTCATCGATGGTGATTGTAACGTGGACGAGGCCGTCCACTCTCCGACCCCGTGGTTCGACAAAGTCTGGTTCAAAATCGGCGTTGTACTGAACAAAGCCAAGATCATCGTATTTCTCTTTAAGCTTTTCATACACGAGATCTTGAAGCTTAGTGCCATCTGCTACTTCTCCGGAATGCTGCCCCCACATGCCTAGGATCTCGTTTTTGGAGAGCACCTCGTTTCCTTCGATCTCAACCTTTCCGATCCGATACCGAGGACCTTCATCAACAACTATTTGAACAGCCCGAACTCCATCGCGAACCGTCGAGTTGATTTCAATTACTTTTGCCTTCCAAAAGCCTTTGCTCTGCAAGAGAGACCGCGAGCATTTCTGAGCAATATAGTTATAGGCGCGCTCGTCGTATTTCTGCCAAAGCTGACCAAAGCAACCCTTGAAGTTCTCAACGAGTTCGTTGTTCGAGAAGTTCTCGTTGCCATAAAAGCTTATCTCGATCGTGGCAGGTTCGACAGATTGAGATCGGAGCGCTAAGCAAGCAGAGAGAAGAATTAGAAGCAATAAGAATTTAGAAGTCTTCATATGCGAACATCCGAACTCAGGCCTCTATTCTACCCTCCGCGTCAAGGCTTGATCTTCTTGACGATATCACGGCGGCCGATAAGGTTTTGCTCCCCGCTGCGAAGGTCTTTGAGTGTGACCTTATTCGCTGCAAGCTCATTTTCGCCCAGGATCGCTACGAACGGAACCTTGATCGCGTCGGCGTACTTCATCTGCTTGCCGAATTTGTCTGCTTCGGGATAGACGGTGACGCTCAGCCCACTCGACCGAAGTTCACGCGCAAGCTTTAGCGAATCGCCGACCGTCTCCTCACTCCAGATCGTGACCATCACATCGGCCGGAGCAGATTCCGCGATATCAGCCGGGAACATTCGGCGCTCTTCCATCACGACGAGTATGCGCTCGAGTCCAAGCGAAACGCCGCATGCCGGGATCTGTTCCTTGCCAAACATCCCGATCAGCCCGTCGTATCGACCGCCACCGGCTAAGCTACCGGCGAGATCGGGTACGTTGACCTCCATGATCGTGCCGGTGTAGTACGAAAGGCCTCGTGCGAGCGAAGGATCTATCTGGATCGGAGACTTTTCTGCGAACTTTAGAATCTGTCCGATCTCGGTCAACACCTCGTTGCTCACGATGTTGATCAAATTTGTGACTATCGTCCGGTTAACATCTTTCCCTTCGTCGACGATCTGACGTGTCTGTTCGAAGATGTCGAGCAGCATACTCGAAGCCGCTTCTGAGACGCCTCGACCGGTGAGCTCTTTGGCGACCCCTTCGGCGCCGATCTTATCGAGTTTATCGATCGCGATGAGTGCGTCGCCGTGCAGATCAGTTGAAATGCCGGCCGTGTCGAGAATGTCGGTGAGAATCTCACGATGATTTATGCGAACCACGAAATCAGCAAAGCCTAGACGCGTCAGAATTTCACTCACCGCTGAGATCAGTTCGGCCTCAACGACCATCGACGACGAGCCGATCGCATCGACGTCACATTGGTAGAACTCTCTGAATCGTCCTTTTGCGGGCCGATCGGCACGCCAGACGGGTTGGATCTGATATCGTTTGAAAAATTTCGGAATGTCGTTCTTTCGGTTCGCGACAACGCGTGCGAGCGGAACGGTGAGATCGTAGCGCAAAGCTAAGTCAGTGAGTCTATCGAGTCTGTCGGGTCGGTCGAGTCTGTCGGGTCGGTCGAGTCTGTCGAGTCTATCGGGTCTTTCGAGTCTATCAGGTCCGTCCTCACCAGACTCGACCGACCCGACAGACTCGATAGACCCGAAAGACCCGCCAGACTCGGAGAGCTTCTCGCCGCGCTTCAAGATCTTGAAGATGAGCTGATTGCCTTCCTCGCCGTACTTGCCGGTGAGTGTTTCGATGTTCTCGACGGCAGGTGTCTCGAGCGGCTCGAAGCCGTAGCTTTCGTAAACCTCTTTAATAATGCCGATGACATATTCGCGCTTGCGGACATCCGCCGGAAGAAAATCGCGCATGCCACGGGCTGGGTTCGTCTTAGACATAATTGATAATTGACCGTTGATAATTGACAGTTCAAGTAGCCTCTCTTCAACTATCAATTATCAACTATCAATTATCAATTACTTACTAAAGAACGTGTACCCGACGAAGAAGAGCTGTGCGTCGTAGCCGGGGTTCTCGATCCCGCGGCTGGCGTTGGAAATGTGGTAGAAGTTGTAACCGAAGGTGATCGCCTTTTTGTTCCCGAGGCGATATTCGATACCGCCGCCGCCGGCCGTGATGAAGTTAAGTTTTTTTCCGGTGACGTTCGGCGTCGTCTCGGTAAACGGCAGGAAGCCGAGACTCAACCCCATGAACGGCTGCAGCTTTTTCCGCGGTCGAAAATTTCCCTGCAAGCCGATCGGTGCGACACCGACGGCGTATTTGGTCTCGCGAGTTGGTGTGACCGTGGTTCCGGTAACGATCTTGTCGGGGTAGTTCAACACAACAACCGACGCATCGAGTGTGTATTTCAGGTTTACCCAATCACTATTATTAAATCGGCGCGAATAGCGGAGTGACCCGATTCCAAGGCTCGCGTCCCAAGTTCGTCGGCCCATCTCAAAGGTCCGCACCGCCGGAGCATAACCGCCCCAGACCATCAGCTCATTCTTTCCCGGTTCGTCGTCCTGCGCAGAAACGGCGAAAGCAGCGAGCATTATCCACACCGCGGACACGACGATTGTTTTCATATTTTGCCTTGAAAAAAGAGGGGAATCGAAACGACGAGATTCTACGACAGTGCGAGTCTGTTTGTAAAAGCGGTTTCGTAAAGTCGCAAAGCGAAACACGAAAGGCAGAAACCCGACCGGTAGGGAGGGTTTTCCGAAAACTTCCGTAAAGTCGTAAAGCGAAACGCGACCAATAGGGAGGGTGTTCCGAAAACTTATCGTTCCGATGCATAGCGCCGGCTGAGCTCGACGTAGTTCTTCCACGAGTTGTCGAGGTTCTCGATCTCTTCCGGCGTGAGCGGGCGCTTTACTTTGGCGGGTGCTCCCATGACAAGCGATTCGGGTGGAATTACGGTGCCGGGTGTGACGAGGCTGCCGGCCGCGACAAGCGAACGGGCGCCAATTCGCGCGCCGTCGAGGATGATTGATCCGATACCGATCAAACACCCCATCTCGACATGACAGCCGTGCAGTGTCACACGATGACCGACAGTGATCTCGTGTTCGAGGACGGTCGGGTGATTTTTTGAGCTGACGTGGATGACACACGCGTCCTGGATATTCGTCCGATCACCAATGCGGATGTAGTTCACATCCCCTCGCACGACAGAGCCGAACCAGATGCTGGCGTCATCACCGATCTCGACGTCGCCGATGACGATCGCGTCGTCTGCGACGAACGCGCTCGGATGTACATTTGGTTTAGAGCTTCCGAAAGGCTTGATCATTAAATTTACCTGCCTAGGAGTTCTTCCGCCCCAGTTTTCGGGTAACGATCCCGAAGAGCTTTTCGATCTCGGTTATGCGGAGAAGTTTTGCCGCTACGATAAACGTCGCGCCGCCGATCGCGATCGGGATAAAGGCCTCGATCAACCGAACGGCGAATGTCTTTTCGCCCAGCCAACTGGTGAGCAAGAGATAGGAAAAATAACAAACGGCGGACATCGCGGCCGAAGCCATGAGGATCTTGATAAAGGCAGCTCCAATTTCGCCGCCGTTTATTCCGTTGATCCGCTTTCGCATGAGGAGCGCAAGCGCAAGAAAATTCACCAATGCAACCATCGAGGTCGCGAGAGCGACGCCTGCGTGGCCATAGCCATTCGGCCGCTCCGCCGACTGGCCGACAGTCGAAAGAAGCTGCATCATCCCGAAGCTTGTGGCGACGTGTATGACGATCGATGCAAGGCTGACATACATCGGTGTCTTGGCGTCGTCGAGAGCGTAGAATGCGGGCGACAGCACCTTTATTGCCGCGTAGCCGGCAAGCCCTATAGAGTATGCGGTAAGGGCCCAAGCCACCATGTTGGTATCAAACGCGTCGAACTCGCCGCGTTCGTAGATCAGGGAGACGATCGGATTACCGAGCACCATGAGCCCGGCTGCGGATGGGACCGCGAGAAGGAGGACAAGCTTTATCGCATCCGAGAGCGTCGATCGAAACTTCTGGAAATCCTGCTGCGAAGCGAGCCGAGAGAGAGTCGGAATAGCCGCCGTACCGATCGCGACCCCGAAAACGCCGATCGGAAATTGCATCAGTCGAAATGCGTAACTGAGCCAGGAGGCTCCACCGTCGATGCCCGATGCGACGATCGTATCAACGACGACCTTCACCTGGATCGCCGATGTACCGATGATCGCCGGTGCCATAAGCCGCATCACCCGTCGAACGCCTTCGTCGCGAAAACTTAGCCGAAATGAGAAACGAAAGCCTACCTTAAACAGCGACGGCAACTGGATCACGAGCTGTGCGGCGCCGCCAAACAAGGTGCCGATGGACATGCCGATGATCGCCCATTGCGCCGCATCGTCCGGGATCACGAGCTTTTCAGTAGACCGGTCCCATCCACCACCGCTTAGCCAATAGGCAAGTCCGAGGCCTGCGATGATCGAGGCGATGTTGAATGCCGTAGAGGCGGATGCCGGAACGCCGAAACGCCCCTTCGTATTCAGCACACCCATCGCCAGCGCAGCGAGCGCGACGAGTAGGATGAACGGGAACATCACCTGCATCAAGGTTGTAGCGAGTGCTGCTTTCTCGACCGGGTAATAATGGTTCGGGTCGCCGAGGTAGTTGTAAGTAATGGCCTTGACGAGCAACGGCGACAGGAGAACGCCCGCGATCGTGACAATGCCGAGAACGACAGCGAGGGCATTAAAGACAAGGCTTGCGAGTCGCCAGGCTTCGGCCTCGCTATTCCTGAGCTGATAGTCGGTAAAGACTTTGACGAAGGCGGCCGAGAGGGCTCCCTCTGCAAAGAGGTCGCGAAGCAGATTTGGTATGCGAAAGCCGACGATGAATGCGTCGTAAAGAAATCCGGCGCCGAAGAATCGGGCGAAGATGACCTCACGAATAAGTCCGAAAACGCGCGACACCATGACGGCGATCGAGACGATACCCGCGGAGCGGGCAACGCTGCGCGGCTTGGCCGGTTCATCGGTCTCAGCTTCGACTGTCTTTTCGATTAATACGGGATCGGCGAGTTCTTCGGGCTCTTCGGAATCGGGCGGTTCTTGTTCGATGTCGTTCATTCCTCGACGCGCGGTTTCTGAGAGAGAGTTTGCAATATCTTCGAGGAATGAACAAACCGAGTCGGTGCTCGACGGCAAGATTTTAACGCAGAGATCGCTGAGAACGCGGAGGAAGACTATTGCTTCTCTCCGCGTTCCCAGCGATCTCTGCGTTAAAAAAGTCTATTCGTCGTTCGCGGCTACGCGGCCAGGATATGAAAAGCGGGTCTTCGCCATTCGATAATCGAGCGAGAGAGGCTTATAGGCAATCGGAGCAGGTCCGCCGAATTGTCCCTGGATGGTCGATACGTAACTATTTTGAAAGCTGCGGAATCGCGAGACGTTGCCCCGCTGATTGAAGATCACGAACAGCAGTTTGCCGTTTCGAGTGTTGATCTCGCCGGCCAGAGCGCTCGCACCGCCGTCGGTCTGACCCAGCGTTCCCGTCTTTCCGATAACGCTGCCCGAAGAAAAATCCGTGTCAAAGCGCTTCTCGAGAGTTCCGCGATCAAGTCCGGCGACCGGCATGATGTCGGCGAATGTCATTCTGTGACGAGCTAGATCGGCTCGAAGAACGCGGAGCAGTTTCATCATCGCGTTTGGAGAAACACGATTGATGCCGAGGCCGCTCGACGTCGCGAGTGAAAATTCATAAGGTTGAACGCCCGTGTTCTGCTGGACCAGTCTCGCCACGGCATACGGGCCGCCGATCAGGTCTCCCAATCGCTCCGCGACAAAATTATTCGAGTAGCACATCATCACTTTTACGATGTCGCGCATCGCGGTCGATTCGTGCGTAAAAAGAAGCTTCGCATTGCTCGGCATTGCCTGAACGTATACGCCGCCGGTGAATGTGACGCTGGGAATACCTATGCCCGGAGTCAATCGGCCTGAGTTGATCAGATAATTCGTCCAGACACGGGTCGCAGCGGCGGAACGCTTCGAGGCATCAAGCGTGGCGAACAGGGCCTGGCTCGACCTCTGTCCGGATGCCGAATAGTTCATCGCGAAGTTGTCCGTTACGATCAGGTCGCCGGAGATCGTTCGAATGCCGATGCGGTTCAGCTCAGACGCAATTGCAACGGCGTGCTCAAAACCGAATATCGGATCCCGGCCGGAGACGTAAAGGTTTCCGTGGACCGTCTGCGTCGCCTGCTCGTAGCTGCCGTCCGTCCAGACGCTGGTCGGAAATCGGTATTCCGGGCCGAAGGTTTTTAAGACCGCGTACGACGTTGCTATCTTCACATTCGATGCCGGATTGAACGTCACATTGGACATGCTCTCAACAACCACATTGCCATCGAGCGTTTCGACCAGCACACCCGAATAGCCCGGAATCTGCGTGTCGGCAAGTATAGGAAACGATGATTTGACGCGATTGACAGAAGTAAGCGGCTCGCTTGCTGAAGCCTCCGAACTTCCCGTCTTTTTAATATATGGCGTCGCCGTAACCACCGGCTCGTTATAAACCTGTATGTCCTGAAAAAGAGGCTTCGCCGGTGCCGAATTCTGGGCAAAAGCCGACACACAGAAAACCATGGCGGCAACTAACAAAGGCGTGGGATTTTTTATTCTAAAATTGCTCATCGATTATTTCGTTCGGCCGTTGAGGTGGGACAGGCTTTTGCTGCCTGCGAGATAGGCTGGAGCCAGTATACCACGTTCAACTACCACCTTTTCAATCCATGTTCTGAGTGCCTTACTTGCTTCAAAACTGGTGCCGTTCCGATGAATTTGGCGGACCCTGGGATGCAATCCGTTTTTGCGGCGACGATTGGGAAGTCGTTGACACTCGTCAGCGGGCGGAAATAGAATCTAGAAACCGGTGGAAAAAACAAAAGAAACGTTGACGATCGAGCGGGTCATTGAAGCTCACAGTGAACGGCGGGATGAAATAAGACACCGCTTATCCGAGTTCGAGATGGTCTGGAGAGATGGCACGGACGCGAGGCTCTGGGAAGAGATGGTCTATTGCTTTTTTACCGGCGGCTGCTCGGCAAAAATGGGGCTCAGGTCAGTGGACGCGGTTCGCCCTCTTTTGCGTAGCGGCTCGCAACCTGAGATCGCGAGCGCACTGACGGGTGTTCATCGTTACCCCAACGCACGAGCACGCTACGTCTTCTCCTCTCGAAACTTCCTAAACGAACATTGCAATCTCGAGCTGCGCAAAATGCTTGAGAGCTTCGATTGTCGGCTGGAAAGACGCGACTGGCTTGTCCGGGAGAAAGGGATAAAGGGTTTAGGTTATAAAGAGGCGAGCCACTTTTTGCGGAACATCGGGTTGAAAGGATACGCGATCCTCGATAAACACGTCCTCAAGTGCCTCACCGAGCTAAAATTAATCGACACTCCAAAGCCACCAAACACTCGTTCGAAGTATCTAAAGGTTGAAGACAAGTTAAGAGAGCTTACGGAAAGAACAAAAATAGATTTTGACGAGATGGATCTGGTGCTCTGGTCGATAAAGACCGGCCAGATCCTAAAGTGACTTTAAAGACCGTAAGGACTTTAAAGAGCGAGAGCAAGATAGGAGCAGCCCCATGCGACCCGCTTTTCTTCGTAAAGACTTTGTTCGGACTCCTTCCCTGATAAAGCATTGTTTCGCGTTCGGCCTTATCGCTACAGTCTTTACCGTTTCGGCCTTTGCCTTCGGCGATATCCAACAGGTAAATGGCGCCGACTTTCGCACGTTGCTAAAACAGGGCGACAAGCTCATGCGTCGCGGCGAGTTCTTTGAGGCCGAAAAGACCTTTAAGCGGGCTATCGAGATTAACCCGAGCCACTCCGGAGTAAGAATTAAGCTCGCGCTGGTCCACGTCAAGCAACGGCGCCTTAGCGAGGCCTACGACCTCTTATTGCCGATCGCGAAGGTTGAGCCGACGAATTCGAGTGCATTTGCTGCCCTCGGAGCCACGCTTTTGAGTGCGGGAAAATTTCGCGAGGCGCGGACGGTTTTCGAGAATGCCCTGCGTCTGAACAAAAGAGAGGCTCTGGCATGGGCCGGCTATGGGATGCTCGACTTTTATGAGAATCGAATTCCCGCTAGCTTAAACAGCCTTCGGGGCGCGGTTTTTTATGATTCGAACGAGCCGGATTATTACTTTGCTCTTGCCCAGGTTTCGGCGCGGGCCGAGCGATATAAAGATGCGGCAGACGCGTATTATAGTTTTTTGTCTCTCTCTCGCAATACTGACGACGAGCGGCGGGCTCGTATCAGGGGCCTCATAAATTTTCTTCGGTTCCTCGGTCAAAAACAGACACTCTACAACACAGGCGGTCAATCCGAGACGTCGGTCCCGATCCGTATCGTCGGCAATCGTCCTGTCATCGAGCTTCGTATAAACGATCGTTCTCGGCCGTTCAAGTTCGTTTTGGACACAGGCTCGGGAATTTGCGTTATTTCAGATAAAACAGCGAAGCATCTTGGCATCGACCCGATCACCCGCGGCGGATTTGCGAGAGGGATCGGTGGCAACGGACGATTCGAGATCGTTTACGGCTTTCTAAAAGAGGTCGAAATAGGGGATGTCGGTATTCGAAATGTTCCGGTTTATATTCGCAAGTTTCATAATGACGGAGACGATCTCGACGGGTACATCGGGCTTTCGCTGATATCGAAATTTCTTACGACCATCGATTACGGAGCTTTGACGTTCTCACTGACTAAAAAAGACAGCGACGCCAACCGGATAGATGAGGGAGTTTCAGTTCCGCTTCGGCTGACCTCGAGCGGTTTCCTGAGCGGCGAGGTACAGCTTGAAGGAATTGCAGAGCCCCTCAATTTTATAGTCGACACGGGCGCGACCGTGTCGGTAATTTCCGATGATGTTGCCAGTGCCGGCGCGATCAGCTCGTTCATACGCAGCGAGAAGATGCGGGTCATTGGCTCGGCGGGCGTCACTGACGATGTACAGTCGTTTCTGTTGCCCCGCGTCAGCTTCGGCACGCATTCGCGAAAGAGCATTAAGGCGATCGCTCTCGATCTTGGTACGATTAACGAGGCCTCTGGATTCGAGCAGGCCGGGATTTTGGGTGGTAACTTTCTGCGCAATTACAAAATGACTTTCGACTTTAAGAACTCCAAAGTTACTTTTGTAGCGATCAATCAGGAACAATAGCGCCCGCCGATGAAACTCAGCCTATATCTTGAAACGTCGGTGATCGGTTCGTATCTCGATGCGGGCGATGCTTTTCGGCGCGATCTGACGATTCGCTGGTTCGAACACGAACTCTTCGAATACGACGCCTTTGTATCGCTGCTTGTCGAGCGCGAGCTCGAACGCGTCGACGAACCGCACCGGAGCGGCTACATGGAGATCATCAAACCCCTCAGGCGGCTTGAATTTCTGGAGGAAGCGGCAATACTTGCCGACGGATATATTTCGCGCGGGATCTTTCACCGCAAATTCATGGCCGACGCATTTCATGTGGCCCTTGCGTCGATCCATAAGATCGATTACCTCGTGACATGGAATTTCGGACATCTCGCCAATGTCCGGAAGCAAGCACGGATCAAACTCTTCAACACGGCCGCCGGATTTTTCTCGCCCGCAATAGTCACGCCTGAATTTCTCGTCCACGGCTAATCTTGCTTCATCTGCCGATTCGCGTTTAACTATTCACTAGATGTATCGGCGCCCAAAATTCATGGAAGTCCTGCTCGACATCCGCCGTGAGATGGCGCATGAGGTCGATTACGATACCGATCTGTTTGCGGAAATGATCCGAAGCGGTCGGCACACGACGCCGAAGCGATTTCACAGCCTCGTTCCCGATCCCGAGAACCCGACGGGCCGCGGTAAAAACGCTGCACCGAAGAAACGATAAAGATCCGCAAGATGGAGAGTTCAGAAAATCCCCGAATGCCGCTGACCGGACGCGGTGTGATTTATCTTTTTGTATTGGTTGGATCGGCGATAGCTACGGCATATCTGGTCATCCGCGGCCTTGGCATTCTCGATGACGATGTTCAGTACGCAGTCACGATCGGTTTGATAGTTTTCTACATCGGCACATTTTTTTGCAGGGATAGCGTCTGGATTGGTATTGGAAAACGCGCGTTGTCATCATTTATCCTCGCCGGAATCGCCTTCATGCTCCTGGTACTGAACGGACTCTTGTTCGAGTATTTTTTTGGTCTATGACGTTCGCCAGCGGTGTTACGATTGATTCGGCCTTGTTGCGGTTGAAAATAGTAGACCCCTGTTCGCCCTAAAATGCGTAGATATCTGATTTCCGCTCTGATCGTCATTGCCGTGATCGCGGCGAGCGGCTCGTACTTTTTTCGAAACTATTGGGAACACCGGTACGACGAGCTCATCACCCGGCAGGCGCGGGTCTATCGACTCGATGAACGTCTCGTTTGGAGTTTAATCTACGAGGAAACTTGGTTCAGAGATCAGGCGATCGGCGACGCTGATGAAGTCGGATTGATGCAGGTCACACCGCTCGTCGCTCGCGAGTGGGCGAAGGAAACCGGGCTTCGTGAATTCGAACGTCAGACCGCTGAGAATGTTGTCGGATTTCTGAGCGACCCGGAACGCAACATTCAGGTCGGCTGCTGGTATCTCGAAAAGTTGCGGGAAAGTTATCGCGGAGATCCCGCCGAAACGGCGATGACGCTCGCCGCGTTCAATGCCGGCCCCAGCCGCGTCGAAGAGTGGACGCGCGGCGCCGATTCGGCGACGATGACCGAAGCGGATTTTATACGGCGGATCGGGATTGCGTCGACCCGCGCCTACGTCGGATCGATCCTCGGTCGATATCGATCCGAAAAAAGCATCCTCTCAAAATGAAGATCCTCGCCGCGGAACACGTCCTGACGATCTCGTCCGAACCGATCAATGGCGGTGCTGTCGCGATCGATGCAGACGGGATCGTCGCCGTCGGCAAACTCATCGAGATCAAGACGCAGTTTCCCGGCGTCGAGATCGATGACCTCGGGAAAGCTGCGATCCTGCCTGGTTTTGTAAACTGCCATTCCCATCTTGAAGTGACGTCTATGCGCGGGGCGCTCGACACGGTCGAGGATGATTTTCGTTCGTGGCTGCTCAAGCTGAACGAACGTCGCCTGGGACTCTCGGATGCTGATATTGAAGCAGCCGCAATACTCGGCGCGACTGAAGGAGCGAGAGCCGGGGTCACATGCTTCGGCGACATCGGCCGTCACGGCGTGGCGGGATTGAATGCATTGAAAAGCGTCGGACTCCGCGGCGTGTTGTTTCAGGAAACCGAGTTCTCACCGGACAACGCGACGGCAGCCGTAGACTTTGAAAAATTGAAGGAGAAGTTCCTGGCACTTCGCGAACATGCTACTGATCTTGTCGAGGTCGGCCTTTCGCCGCACTCGCCTTACACCGTCAGCCGCGACTTGTTCGGGTTGATCGCGGAATTTGCGATCGCGGAAAATATCAATCTCACCATCCATGCCGCCGAGTCGGCTGACGAATACGAACTGCTGATGCACGGCAAGGGATTTTTCATTGAGCTCTACGAAAAACTGGGTTCCACATGGGAGGTTCCCGAATCTTCCTCGATCGAATTTCTTTCACGAACCGGCGTTCTCGCCGCACGACCGCTGCTTGCACATTGCGTCACGGCGTCGGAGGCCGACATCGCTCTAATTGCCGAATCGCGTGCGCGAATCGCTCACTGCCCGAAATCAAATGCAAAATTCGGCCACGGATACGCGCCGTTGGAGAAATTTCTCGACGCCGGGATCGCCGTCGGGCTGGGGAGTGATTCGGTCGCGAGCAACAACGTCTGCGATCTTCTCGAAGAATCGCGGTTTGCCGCTTTCGCCGCGCGCAACCGGCCGGGCCGCGAACGATTCATTACGTCGCATGAAGTTTTAGAGGCCGCGACGATCGGCGGTGCAAAAGCTCTGGGACTTGAAGACAAGATCGGAACTCTTGAAGTCGGCAAGCAGGCCGACATAGTCGTCGTGTCATTGGCGAGTCCGGCGCAATCGCCGGTTAATGATGTTGAATCGGCGCTGGTTTTTTCGTCGAATGCGAGGGACGTTGTGATGACGATGGTCGCCGGGAATGTCGTTTACTCGAGCGAGGTGATGAGCTAAATTGCGCCCGGCCTTAGCCAGCAGTAGTAGCGGCGCAGAACAATTCTTATCAATTGCCTCCAGCTTCAGCTGGAGGTTAGTCCAAGAAAAAAGCCGGCTTTAGCCGACGTTGTTTGGCTAAAGCCCAAAGGAAAACCCTATCTTAAATTTTGGCTTAAGCCCCCACCTCTTGTTTCCAGCCAACCTCCAGCTAAAGCTGGAGGCAATTGACAGGAAATAGTCCCCGACTAATTAAACATCCGGCCACGCCGCTTTCATCTCACGCAACAAATCGTTCACCGTCCACTCGTTGCCCGCGAATATCTTCGTAATCTTGCCGTCGGGGGCGATGACCGCAGTTCGCAGCGAATGGTTGAATTGTGTTTTGTCGTCCTGATCGACCTCGTATCGGAGCCCGAAAAAATCGGCGACAGCACGTATTTCCTTGTCGCTTCCGACGGCAAGCTGCCAAACGCTAAAGTCGGGCTTCGCTCCCTTACCGAGATAACCCAGGCCGTACGATCTTAGTTTTTCAGGCGTGTCACGTTCGGGGTCGAACGAAATGCTGAGCAGACGGAATTTATCTTTCACATCCGGCTCTCTCATTATGCGATTGGCCGCGTCGCTGAAGTTCGTCGACATTTTTATACAGTAATCAGGCAGAGGGCACTGTGCGTAGATAAAGGTGATCGCCAGAACCTTTCCACGAAAATCGTTCGTTGAGATTCGAGCGCCGTCCTGATTCGTCAATTGGAAGTCGGGGACCCCTTTTCCGATCTGGGCGAATCGTTCGTCAACCGGCGGGTTTGCCTGCCCCTGTTTCGCTGCGGCAACGATGCCGATCTTTTCAAGCCAGTACGGATCTTTTGCGGAACTGTCGACGACCAGCTCGGCACGGATCTCCGCACCCGGGGCAAGGTCGTCCCAGACCCAATCTTCGTGGATCGGGAATTCCATTGTCATCGCATCCATGTAATCGGCTACCGCTTCGTGGTCGATCGTCGCGCGTTTTCGTTCGCGATCGACGGAAACAACTTTTCCTTTCAGGCTGTAGCGCTTTTCACCGCCGGGCGCCGTCTGGTTTGCCGGCTTTTGACATGCCGTGAGTACGAAGATCGAGAACAAAATCAAAAATAAAGTGCGCATAAATTTAGATAGAGAACCGGAGGACATTAAGATTCAGTCACGTCGTTTCAGATTTTCATCGTACAGCGTTTGGTACATCCGATAATTTGCCATCACACGGTAGACGTAATCCTTTGATTGAGAAAATGCGATCTCGGGTATGTAGCGATCCATGAGCTCGGATTTCGAACGTGCGAGCCAGCGTTTCATATTATCTTCGCCGCCATTGTAGCTCGCCGCGACCGCCGCCGGCTGATTGGGAAAAAGCTTGAATAGGTTTCCGGTGTAATGCGAACCGAACAGGATCGATGTCGATGGATCGTAGAGGTCGTCCTGTCGAAAATTTTCGCGTCCAAGTTCGGCGGCGACGCGCGACGCTGTCGTCGAGATAAATTGCATAAGCCCGCGGGCGGCGGCATAAGACTTTACGTCGGCACGGAATCGCGATTCCTGCCGCATTATCGAGAGCAGAAATCTCGGATCCACGTTCCTTTGAGGCGCGTGTTTGATCAACGCATCTGCATACGGAGCCGGATACAAGAGATCCAATACCTGGGCCGGAATCAGCTCGATCTGATAGTCGGCCGGAGCTTTCCATGTCGATTCGATAAACGCGGCACCGCGATTGGCGATGTCGCCGCGGGTGTAAATCGTGGCGATCGTGTAATCGAGATTTATTTTGTCGGCGTTGATCGATCCCGACCTGACCTGCTGTTCGATCTCGGGTGCCGCCTCGTCGTACAACCCGAGATAGAGCAACTCGCCAGCAATAGTGCGACTCGTGTTCGCTTTAGAATCTACCCACGTCTGGCGCCCCAAAGAGAGCAAATTGAATTTCGCGGACGAAGAATATGCCGGGATCGCGCCGTACACGGCGCGAAGAGAATCAAGCAACTTTGCTCTTTCATCAGGTACATCGGTTAAGCGGATTCGCGATTGCAAAGTCCGCCGCACAGCGTCCGGGTCCGACGGTCGGAGCTGTACCAACGCATTTGCTTTTGCGGTAACAAAGGATGCGGCCGCTTTGTCACTCGCCATTAGCCGGAGCCGCTCGGTCGAGCGCATGCCGTAATATTCATTTCGTCCGTCGGGAATCGACAGATAAATATCTATCGCCTCGGCATACCGTCGTAATTGTTCCAGAGAAAACGCCCGCAGAAACCGAACCTCGGCGACGCTCGTGCCGCCCGGCGTATTAGCGCCGCCCAGGTCCGAAAGTTTCTCAAGTCGCTCAAGTGCCTCGATGGCATTTGGCCAGTCGGTGTGCGATAGGTGGATACGCGCTTCGGCGAATGTGGCAAGGGCTTCGGATTGCTTCCCCTTGAACTTGTCACGAATATTAACGGCCCATTTCAAAGCGGCCGTTTCCTCGCGCTCGTCGCGAAGCACGTCGATCATGTTTAGATATGCACGATCGATACGTTCGCCGTCCGGATACTTCTCGATGTACTTTCTGTATCGTGTTCCCGCCTCATGATGCTTGCCGACCCGTGCGTATGCCGACGCAGATTGAAGCAGCGCGTCGGGAGCGACGGCATGATCCGGGAACTGCTCAAGCGCGCGCTCGAACCATTTCAGAGCTTCGGTAAAATCGCCCTGCTGGACGTAACCTCTACCGATTTGAAATATCGCATCGGGTACGAGCCCGCTGCCGTGGTGTTCATTGATTATCGCTGCGTAATGAGTGCGGGCGTTATCAAAGTCGCGATTGAACTGATATATTGACGCACGCTTGAGATGCTCGTAATCAGTGAGAGACGTTTGCTCACGCGCCGCCGATTCCAGGTTGTCCAGGCCGCGGGCACCCACCAGAGCGAAATCGTCGGGTTGTGACGGATTTGAAGGTGTCGTCGTCAGCGCCGCGAAGATCTCCTTTGCCTTCGCGGTATTTCCGGATCGGAGGTGCGCATCGGCCAGGAATGCCTGAAGCTCTCTCGAGATCTGCTCGGCCGCGCGTCCGGTAGAAGGTAATGAACGCTTCGGGATCTGCTCGATCTGGCGAATTGCGAGATCGTAATTTCCGCTCTCGAACCAGCTCTGGGCCATACGACGCGTCGCCGGATACAACAGCAAGCTGTCGGGTGAGAAAGAGATCAACTCCTGCAGATACGAGCGTTCGACGATCAGATTGCCCGATGTTCTCGCCAATCGCGAAAGGTGCCAAAGAGCATACGGTTTGAGGATCGAGTTGCGGCTGACGACGCCCTGGTACGCGGCCATTGCCTTCGCGATGTCTCCGCTGCTTTCAGCGACTCGAGCGCTCAGATAGTCGTAATTGTTTTCGCGAAATCCCGCCGGATCATTTGATTCGAGATCTCGCAGCTCGCTGGCGACAGTCAGATAGTTTCGATCCGCCAGCGCCGCACGAATCCGTCCGTCGATTTCAATCGGCACTTGAGCGGAGACAAGCTGAAAACTGATCGCGATAAAAAAAAGAAGTGCGGGTCTGGACATTGAGTGAATTCTAACGCGTTTAGTTTAAAGAAAAAAAGAGAAGCCCGCGGGCTTCTCGAAAAAGGTCGTAATGACCTGAACTCTAGGGGACTGCAACGATACTCTGTCGGACGACACCGGAGTTGACCGGTACGTCGTTTGTCTGACCAAAGTTATACGTTCTAAGGCGTGGGCGAGAGCTGTCATTGATATACCATGTGCCGCTTCGGTAGACGGCAAAATCGGTTGTTCCGTCGCCGTCATAATCGGCGGGAACAGCAACGTCGTCGCTAAAACCAAAATGAAATTGTTCAGTCTCGCCGGTTTCGCTGTTGATGACGTACCAGACACCGCTCCGATAAACCGCAACGTCGGCTTTCTTATCGCCGGTGTAATCGGCCGGAACTAAAGTATCCAGTCCGGCGAGCCCGAAAGGCTGAACCGAGGACTTTCCGGTCAAGCTTGAGCGGATATACCAACGATTCTCAGTCGAACGAAATATCGCGAAGTCGGCTGTCCCGTCTCCGTCATAATCTGCCTGCACCGGGACGTCGCCAAGTTTTCCCCAACGGAAGACAAGTGGGTTGTCCTGATCATAACTGTTTGAGGATTTTAGGATCCACCACTCACCAGTGTCAGGCCTCCAGACGCCAAGATCGGTCAATCCATCGTTATCGTAATCCGCGGGCACCGGCACGTCCGGCAAGCCACCCGTCGGGTGCATTGTCGTCGTTCCCCAGCGGACCAGCAGAACGCTGTCGTCGCCACTCTGATGTATGTACCAGACGCCGTTCTCCGGTCGCCACACTGCGAAATCCGTTTGACCGTCGCCGTCGTAATCGGATGGAACCAGAATGTCCGTCGCATGTCCCCACTGAAATGCCGAAGCCTCCGCCTTGTCGCTTGACGGCTCGCACAGCCAAGTTGTGGACGAGGGACGAAACACCGATAGATCGGCTTTTCCGTCGCGATCAAAGTCCGCCGCCGAAGCAGCCGTGGCTATTGTCAACGATAGGGCGATCGCCAGAAATGATTTTGAGATCATTCGAAACATATCGGTCGGGGTAGAGTGATTCATCGGGTTTAGCATCAACGACGGTTTGAGTTTGAATCTTTTGCCGTACAATCTCGGTTAACTGCCCTACAAAACTGACAATCTCGCGGCAGTTCCTGTAAAATCTCGAAATTCGCTATGAATGCCACGATCCTGGGCGGCAAAGATATTGCCGAGTCGATAAAATCTGAGGTTTCTGCGGAGATCGCCAGATTTCTGAGCCAGTACTCGATGGCGCCGTGCCTCGCCGTCGTGAGGGTCGGCGACGATCCGGCCTCGGCCGTATACGTCGGGAGCAAGGTGAAAACCTCCGAAGCCGTCGGATTGAGATCGGAGCATCATCATCTACCCGCGACGGTTTCGCATACCGATCTCCTTGGCCTCGTAAGGGAACTAAACAGCCGCGACGATGTTGACGGCATCCTTGTGCAGCTTCCGCTGCCCGAACAGATCGATGCGCGCGAGATACTCGAAGCGATCGATCCTGAAAAGGACGTCGACGGTTTTCATCCGATCAATGTCGGACGTCTCTCGCAGGGCGAAAAGGCACTCGTACCATGCACGCCGGCGGGCGTGATCGAGATCCTGAAACGGTCGGGTATCGAGATCGCGGGGCAGAATGCGGTGATCGTCGGGCGAAGTAATATTGTCGGAAAACCGATGGCGATGCTCTTGCTGCAGGAAAATGCGACGGTCACGATCTGCCATTCGCGAACACGAGACTTGCCCGACGTTACGCGGCAAGCTGACATTCTCGTCCCCGCGATCGGTCGCGCCGGTTTCATTCGCGGCGAACACATTCGCGAAGGTGCGACTGTCATCGACGTCGGCATCAATAACGTATCCGATGAAAATTTCGCCCGCGAACTTTTTGGCGGCGACGAGTTGGAGAGACGTCTTGCGGCGATCGAAAAACGCGGGTTTACACTGGTCGGTGATGTGAACCCGAAGGAAGCGATCGGGAAAGCAGCGCATTTCACGCCCGTGCCGGGCGGCGTCGGTTTGTTGACGGTTGCGATGCTCATGAAGAACACAGTTGAAGCGGCGAAAATGAGACGGAAAGTGAAAAAGTGAAAAAGTGAAAAAGTGAGAAGGTGAAAAAGTGAGAAAGTGAGAGGTGAGAAGGTGAGAAGGTGAGAAGGTGAGAAGGTGGGAAATGAAAGCTATTTTAGGGACGAAAAGACTTTTCCACCTTTTCACTTTTTCACTCTTAAACTTTTAGGATTATGACATTCGAAGAATATCAAACCGAAGCGAGCGCCACGGCGCTCTATCCGAATCGCATGAAGAACCTCGAATATCCGACCCTCGGTTTAGCCGGTGAGGCGGGCGAGGTTGCGAATATCGTTAAGAAGATCCAGCGGGACGACGGCGGTGTAATAACCGACGAGGTCCGCGGCAAATTGAAAGACGAGCTTGGCGACGTGCTTTGGTACATCTCTGCGTGTGCCGATGAGCTTGGGCTGACGCTGCACGACATCGCCGAGTTCAATGTGAACAAGTTGGCGAAGCGGCACGGGCGTCAGGCGTAAGGTTGGCGCGTGGATACGTCGATTTTGAACGCGGATCGGGCGGATTAGGCGGATAGGGGCGGATAAGGATTTTTCCTGTGATCCGCTGAAATCCGCCTAATCCGCCGAATCCGCGTTCAAAAAAAGCTCGGCACGACGCCCAGTGTAATTGTCATGTTGAAAGTCGGACTGACAGGATCCATCGCGGTCGGTAAAACATTTGTTTGCGAAGTTTTTCGCGAGCTTGGATGCTCCGTGCTCGATGCAGATCAGGTCGCACGCGATGTCGTCGAACCGGGGACCAAAGGCCTCCGGCTTGTCGTGGATGCATTTGGCGAATCTGTTCTGGGACCCGATGGCACCCTTGATCGCGCAAAACTCGGCTCGATAGTTTTTGCCGATAAAGAAAAACGGCTTTTGCTTAATTCGATCATCCATCCGCTTGTCTTCGAGGCCCAGGATCGATGGATCAAGGAACGAGCGGCAGACGATCCGGAGGGGATCGCGATCGTCGATGCGGCTTTGATGATCGAGTCGGGCGGCTTTCGTCGGTTCGACAAGCTGATTGTTGTGTGGTGCGAACCTGAATTACAATTGCAGCGCCTGATGGCGAGGGATGATCTGAGCCGTCAGGATGCCGAAAAACGGATCGCCTCGCAAATGTCCCAAGAGGACAAAAAGAGTCACGCCGACTTTCTGATAGACACATCTAAAGGTCACGACGATACGTGTCGGCAGGTCGCCAACGTCTTCAGGCAGTTGAAACTCCCGAACTAGCGTCCAATAAGTTAAAGTTCGTGCTCTTCCCAGAAGGAAAAAGAAATCAAAAAACACAACGCGCTTTGTCGGCGGCGCGGCGACGTGCCGCGATAACGTGCTTGACCGCCATTCTCATCGTTTGCTCGGCCTGCTCCGATCTGCAAAAACCGACCGCCGAACCTTATTACTCCGGAACTGTCCCGTCACGAAAGCAGGAATTCCGCTGGAGCAATGGGAAACCTCCGAAGACGATGGATCCGGCGAGGGCGATCGCCCCGCCCGAGACCGATCTTGTCCGCGCGGTTTTCGAGGGGCTCACCGAGCTCGATTCCAAAACGCTAAAGGAAAAACCGGCCGCAGCCGAGTCGTGGACGGCGAGCGATAATTTCCGAACCTGGACATTTCATCTCCGGGACAATGCCCGGTGGTCGAATGGCAAACCCGTAGTCGCCGAGGATTTCGTGCGTTCATGGAAACGAATCGGCGAGTTGGGCGATGCCGTCGCGCATCGCGACCTGCTCAAGAATATCGTCGGATTTCCCATGAAAAAGAAGGAACCCGCGTCGCGATCCATCGATCTGCTACGCGGTTCGAATCGGGAGATCAAGACAGACTCAAGCCCGCTGCTTCAGCCGCGAGCTGAGCCGGTGGAAGCAAACGCAAATACGAACGCGGAAATTGGCCCCGCCCCGCCGCTCTTCGGAATTTCGGCTCTGGATACCCAAACCGTACGCGTTGTCCTCATCGCACCGGATAAAGACTTCGCGAAGCTCGTCGCACATCCACTCTTCCGGCCGGTCTTCGAGGACGGCGGCGGACTGGGAGATAAACCACCTAGTACTGATGTCGTAACAAACGGCGCTTTCCGGGTCGTGGGAACGGGTGATGCCGGCCTGACCCTGGAACGCTCCGAAGCGTACTGGAATCGTGAAGCCATCAAACTCGAGCGAGTGCAGTTCGTCGCGACCGAGAATGCCGAGCAGGCCTTGACGGCGTACAAATCCGGAGACATCGACGCGGTAACGAACGCCGATTTTGAGCCGCTCGCGCTAAAACTCCTCGCGCCGTTCGAAGATTTCCGTCGGCGAACGCATTCGGCCGTGAATTTCTACGAGGTGAATCACGAGAAAGCGCCGTTTGACGACCGGCGGGTGCGAGAAGCTCTCGCGATCTCGATCGAGCGTGAGCGACTGACCGAAGGGGATATGGAAGGTTTTACTCAGCCGGCGTTGTCGCTTTTGCCGTTCGGAGGGAATCGGGAAGTGAAGATCGTCCAGGACAAAGAACGAGCTCGGGACCTCCTGGAAGAAGCGGGCTTTGCCGACGGCAAGGGCTTCCCCGTTATTCGGCTGGTCGTAAACCGGAACGACACTCAGCAACGTGTGGCACGCGCGGTGGCCCGGATGTGGAAACAGAACCTGAGCCTCGATACAGAGATCGTTGTAAAGGAGGCCTCCGAACTTGAGCAGGCTCGTAACGCCGGTGATTTTGATCTGATCCGTCGCGGTTCGGTTTTTCCGACTGCCGACGAGTTGATGAGTATTCTGGAGATACTTAAACCGCCGCAAAATTTCCCGGAATCGGTACCCGCGACATCCAGCGGCATGGGGGTCGAAGCCCGCGATCCGCAAAAGAACACCCCACCGAAGCAAGCGGCGCGCACGGCGGATGTCGAATATCCGGACATGACGATGTCCGAGGCAAACGCGGTCTATGAGCTATGGGCGATACCGCTTTACTTCCCGACCTCATACGCACTGGTCAAGCCCTATGTGGTGGGTTTTGAGATGAACAGCCTCGACGCTCCGTCCCTCAGCGATGTTTCGATCGATGCCGATTGGCAACCGAAATAGGTAAAAAAGGAATCCCATAACTGCCGTTAACGTGGTAACCTGTTGGTACTCGGTCGTTTTCCCCCTTTGCTCTTCTCGATGCCCATCGAACGAACGTTGATGGAGTTCGTCTATGAAAAATAAGCGCCCTCTGTATGTCGCACTAATTATCGCTCTCTTGTCGTGTTTTTTTTCGAGCTGTGCTTCATCCGAAAAGGGTAAGTATTTCGGAAAAACCGAGGTGCCGAAAGGAAACGTTCTCCGATACGTCGCCGGCTCTGAACCGGATTCGCTGGATCCCGCCGTTGCAACGGGCCAGCCCGAAGCCCGGTTAATGATGGCCCTCTACGACGCCCTCGTTGAATACCATCCAAAGACGATGGAACCAATGCCGGGAATCGCGACGAGTTGGGAAGTCGGCGCCGGCGGCACCGAATATCTTTTCCATCTTCGTGAAAATGCGACTTTCTCTAATGGAGAGCCGATCACCGCTCAAGCCTTTGCCTATTCGTTCCGTCGCGCCGTCTCGCCCGAGCTTGCCACGTTAAATGGTTATCTCGGCTTTTATATTAAGTACTCCGAGCCCTACAACGCCGGCGAGATGTTTGTCCGGGATTCTACGGGACGCTTCGTGTTGAAATCAGACGTCGATCCTACGCACGAGCCCGTACCACCTCACGAGACATTAGGCGCGGACACCGAGTTCCACCGCTATCTCGATAGTCCTGAACGTCTGACCGTACCGGGTACGGAAGAACAGCGGGCCGAACTATTCGAGAAGGATCCAAAGCTGAAGGCAGCTGTCGCGGGCAAAGAGTTTGTTCCGATCAAAGGCGAGGACATTGGTGTCGAGGCCGTGGATGATCGGACATTTCGTATTAAGCTTACGCAAGCGGCTCCGTATTTCATCGGGCTTCTCGGACACCAACTGTTTCGCGTCGTTCATCCTCCGACAGTGGAGAAATTTGGCAAGGCCTGGATCAAGCCGGAGAATATCGTCACCAGCGGAGCATTCCTTCTCAAGGAACATCGGCCCTACGATCGAATCGTAACCGTTAAGAATCCGAAGTACTGGGACGCGGAGATGGTTCGTCTGGACGGAATCGACTTTTACCCGCTCGACGAAGCGACTACGATGATGAACCTGTACAAGGCAGGAGCGGTCGACGCGATTTACAACCACACGCCGCCCGCGGCATGGAATGAAGTGATCCGCGAGTACGACGACGAATACCTGAACTTTCCGGAAGTCGCGATCGAGTACTACACGGTTAATGTCACGAAGCCGCCGATGAATAATCTTAAAGTTCGGCAGGCTTTCTCACTTGCGATCAACCGTGAAGCTCTTGCGAAGTTTCGCAAGACGACGAAACCGCTCGTGGATTTCACGCCTGAAGGGATCTTCCCGAAGTACGAAGAAGCGCGAACGAAAGTCTATACCGAAGAGCTCAAAAAGAAAGGGTTGACGCTTGACCAATGGAAAGCTCGCATTTTTGATCCGGTAGCAGCGCGAAAGCTTCTGACCGAAGCCGGGTTCCCCGTACAGGAGTCCGGAAACCGGTTCTCGGTTCCCAATTTTCCAACCGCTCAGGTCGAACTTCTGTATAACACGTCGGAAAGTAATAAGGCGACGGCCGAGTTCATCCAGGCCCAGTGGAAGCAGAATTTAGGAGTTACGATCCCCCTAAAAAACATGGAATGGAAGACATTCCTGACGTACCGCAAGAAACTAGAGTTCAGCGGTGTCGCACGAGCCGGATGGGTCGGCGATTACATGGATCCGTTCTCTTTTCTGTATCTTTTCTACGGTGCAAAGAACGACAGCTCGACGGGTTGGTTTGATCCTAAATACGACAAGCTCCTGGACGATGCGAACGCCGAACTGGATGAGATGAAGCGATTCGAGATACTGGCCCGGGCCGAGTTCATGATGATCCAGGATCAGCCGGTGATTCCTCTGCAAACACAGGCGACGAACTGGATCAAGAAGCCGTACGTCAAAGGAATGTATCCGAATCCCGGAACACTCCATGCGTGGAAGTTCGTCTATCTCGAAGAGGACCCGGCGAAGTGGGATCGAAAGGTCGACAATATTATGAAAGAGAGCGATCCGTGGGTCGATCAACACATTGCTCGCTTGATGGAGACGCAGATACGATCTACTGAGGAGAAAAAGGCCGAAGAACTTGCTCGGGCCGCGAAATAGGGAATGCTCAGTTTCATACTTAGACGATTGCTGATAATTATCCCGATGGCGTTGCTCGTCGTGACCATGACATGGGTGTTGATCCGTGCGGCTCCGGGTAATTTTTATTCAAGCGAGAAAACGCTGCCACCCGCGATCGAAGCGAATATCAGGCGAAAGTACGGACTCGACAAGCCGTGGTATCAGCAGTATCTGATAATGATGGGTAACGTGGTGCAAGGCGATTTTGGATCGTCACTAAAGTATCAGGGCGAGTCCGTCAATGATATTATCTGGCGTCACCTTCCTTACTCGGCGACGATCGGTTTTCTTGCTTATCTAGTGGCGCTAATCGTTGGACTGTTTGCGGGCATCGTCGCGGCGCTAAAGCAAAACTCGATGTTCGATTACGGTTCGATGGCGACCGCGATGCTCGGGCTCTCGGTGCCGAACTTCGTACTCGGGCCGATACTTGTACTCGTCTTCGCTCTTGGTCTTTATTGGCTGCCGCCGGCGCGCTGGGGCGGCCCTTCGAGCCTCGTTCTTCCTGTCCTGACGCTGTCGGCGATTTACATGGCGTACATTGCGCGTCTGACGCGGGCCGGAATGCTCGAGGTCATGCGGTCCGATTATATTCGCACGGCTCGTGCAAAGGGACTGAACGAGATGACCGTACTGCTCAAGCACGCTCTCCGCGGCGGTATAGTTCCGGTCGTATCGTTTACGGGACCGGCTCTCGCCTCACTACTCGCGGGAACGGTTGTCGTGGAAAAGGTCTTCGCGATACCCGGACTTGGCAATATTTTTATCCAGGCAGTTTTGAACCGTGACGAGCCTCTCATCCTCGGCATCGTCGCGTTTCTTTCGATATTGATCATGATCTTTAACCTGTTGGTGGATATCGCGTACGGAGTGCTCGATCCGAGAATACGTTACGAATAGTGGAAATGGTGGAGAAGACAGAACAAATAAAGGGTACATCGCTTTGGCGTGACGCGTGGCGACGGCTGCTGAAAAACCGGCTCGCCGTTTTCGGCATGATCGTACTCGCACTTATGATCCTTCTGGTCGCTATCGGCCCGATAGTGATCAGATTGACGACCGGGATCACCGCGGATTATGTTCCGTCACAGGTGGATGAAGGGGATCTTGTCCGCTCGTTCCCGCCGTCACTGAAGCATCCGATGGGAACGGACGAAGCCGGTCGCGATCTTTTCGCGCGTGTGCTGCAGGGTGGGCGTATCTCGCTTATGGTCGGCCTCATCTCGACGCTCGTGTCGCTGCTCGTCGGCGTCTCATATGGAGCGATCGCCGGCTATCTCGGTGGGCGGATCGACAACATCATGATGCGGATCGTGGATATGATCTACGCGATACCGTATATCCTGATCGTGATCGTTCTGTTGTCCATCTTTGGCGGACCCAACACGCCGGCCTTTATTGCCTCGCTATCCGAAACATTTGGTGGGGCGGGAAATCAAGGGCTTTCACAGATCTTTCTTTTGTTCTTTTCCCTCGGCCTTATTTCATGGCTGACGATGGCCAGGGTCGTCCGGGGGCAGATCCTTTCGCTGAAGAACGAAGAATTCGTTCTGGCCGCCAAGGCTCTAGGCGTCTCGACATTCGGAATAATTTTTCGCCATCTGGTCCCGAACGCGCTCGGGCCGGTCATCGTGTACGCCACTCTTACGGTGCCGAGTATCATGTTGAGTGAGGCGTTCCTGTCATTCCTCGGAATGGGAGTACAGGCGCCTTACGCGAGTTGGGGAAGCCTCGCGGCTGACGGAATCAAAAACATCTCGATATTTCCGTGGCAGCTTATTTTCCCGGGCGTGACGATGGCATTAACATTGTTCTCGTTGAATTTTTTAGGTGACGGACTGCGCGACGCACTCGATCCGCAGACGCGAAAGTTTTAAGGACGGCAAACTTTAGTTTGCTGAAAATAGGACGGTGGCTCAACAAACTAAAGTTTGTTGTACGTATGAACAGTAACGGCACAATTTTATCGGTCACCGATCTGCGGACCTATTTTCACACCGAAGATGGCATCGTTAAGGCTGTCGACGGAATTTCGTTTGAGCTCAAGAAAGGCGAAACGCTCGGCATCGTCGGCGAGTCCGGATCGGGTAAGTCAGTGACAAATCTTTCGGTCATGCGTCTGATACCGGAGCCGCCCGGAAAGATCGTCGCGGGTGACATCATATTCGACGGAACCGATGTTCGCGCACTGCCGATCGATGACGTGCGCAAGATCCGCGGCAAGCGCATGGCGATGATCTTTCAGGACCCGATGACATCGCTCAACCCGTTCCTCAAGATCTCGACGCAGTTGATGGAGGTCACGCGACTGCATCTCGGCCACACGAAAAAGCAGGCGTACGAACACGCGATCAACATGCTCCAAACCGTGGGCATTCCCGAAGCTCACGAGCGGATCGACAATTATCCACACGAATTCTCCGGCGGCATGCGTCAGCGTGTGATGATCGCCATGGCTCTCTCATGCGATCCCGAACTTTTGATCGCCGACGAGCCGACGACGGCTCTCGACGTGACGATCCAGGCGCAGATACTCGAGCTGATAAAAGATCTCAAAAAACGGATGGGGACGAGCGTAATTCTCATCACGCACGACCTCGGCGTCGTCGCCGGGATGACGGACAAGATCATCGTCATGTACGCCGGAAAGGTTTTCGAACAGGCACCGACACGCGAGTTGTTCGCGACACCGGCAAATCCGTATACGAAAGGACTTCTTAAGAGCGTGCCCGATCCGGCACACGAGCAGGGAAAAGAACTTTATCAGATCCCCGGGCTGCCGCCGGACGTCGCACATCTTCCGCCGGGCTGTCCGTTTGCCGAACGCTGCTATCGCGTCGAGGAGATCTGCCGGACCGATTTTCCGCCGTTCGTGCAGGTAAATGAAGGTCACCATTCGCTGTGTCATTTTGCGGAAGAGGTATATGCGGAATCGAACGCCGTTCAGGCGGATTCTGGATCGAATCCGGTCGGAGGGGCGAATGACGGATGATCGCATCGTGTATTAGATTTATGAATTGCCTCCACCTTCAGGTGGAGGTTGATAGCTAAGAAGGAACGGGCTTCAGCCAAATTCTGCTGAAGATTGAAATTACCGGTATTGGGCTAAAGCCGAACTCTCTCTATCAAGATGCCCTCCAGCTAAAGCTGGAGGCAATTGAAAGAAGGCGACCGGATTTCAGGGCGGCCGCAAGCGACCTTCCGGACCTGAGAATGTGATGTGGCGGCTTATGAAGAATTAATTGGATGGAAACTAACGGCAACACAATAATCACACTCGACGACCTTGAGGTCTACTACCGCATCGGCGGAGGTCTTTTCCGCGAGGCGAAAATCGTCAAGGCCGTCGACGGCGTGACATTTGATATTAGAAGGGGCGAGACACTTGGCCTCGTCGGCGAATCCGGCTGTGGTAAATCGACGCTCGGGAAAGCGATCCTGCGGCTCACCGAACCGACCGGCGGGCGGGTTCTCTTCAACGGAAAAGATCTGGCCCATCTCCCGAAATCGGCGATGCGCGAGCAGCGCAAACATCTGCAGATGATCTTTCAGGATCCGTACGCTTCATTGAATCCGCGGATGACGGTTGGAAATATCATCGGCGAGCCGATCCGAACATTCGGGTTGGCGAACGGGAAGTCGGTGAATGCGAAGGTCGAAGATCTGATGGAAACGGTCGGCCTCAGTCGGCGATTTATCAAACGCTATCCGCACGAATTTTCCGGCGGACAAAGGCAGCGTATCGGCATCGCACGCGCCCTCGCGGTCGATCCGGAATTTATCGTCGCCGATGAACCGATCTCGGCGCTCGACGTTTCGATCCAGGCGCAGATCATGAACCTGATGGAGCGTCTGCAGGCTGAAAAGGGCCTGACGTATCTTTTCATCTCTCATGACCTTCGTGCCGTCCGGCATCTGTCAGATCGGGTCGCCGTGATGTATCTCGGAAAGATCGTCGAGCTGGCTGATGGCAAGGACATCTACGCCGAACCGTTGATGCCGTACTCGAAAGCTCTGATCTCTGCGGTGCCCGTGCCCGACCCGGAGATCGAAGCGACCCGCGAGCGCATCATTCTTACGGGCGATGTTCCTTCGCCGATCAACCCGCCGCCGGGATGTCATTTTCACACCCGCTGTCCATTCGCGATCGACGATTGTAAACGCATCGTCCCGGCGCTTGCCGAGATCAAGCCAAACCATTTTGCCGCATGCATCCGCATCAACCCCGAGCATCCGCACATCGAACACAACGCCGGCGTGGGCGCGATCGGTGCCGGCGATCCAGGTCAGAACCGAGAGCGGTAGCGACCGGGTATCCCGCCAGGATTGTGTCAATGAGGGGTAACCCGGTCGCTACCGCTCTCGGTTCTGACAAAAAAGAGGCTCGCGAATTTCGCGAGCCTCTTTTTACAACAAGCTGATATAAAAGGAATTAGTAGCTTGTTGATGCCGGTTTCGACTTATCAGTCGTTTCGTTGTTCGCGGCGTCGCGCAGTGCCTTGATACGATCGTGGGCCGCCTGGACCGCCGTGTATTGCTTCTGAACCGTTTCCGCGATGTTCGCCGGAAGCGCTTCTTCAAGTGCGTCCTTGTACGAGCTCTTTGCCGAGTCCTCGCCGCGTTCGCATTCGCTGAGGATCGCACCTTCGTCTTTGCCGGTTACGGCCGACTTAATGTTGATCCAGCCACGATGAATCGCCGCTGTCATGCTGCCCGAGTTTTCCGGATCGCCGCCGAGCCCCTGAACTAGTGATTGCAACTCACCCGCAAACTGCGACCGCTGCTGCGAGAATTCGTAAAAGAGCGATTTCAGGTCCGAACGCTCGACGCCTTCGGCTGCTTCCTTAAATCCGTTCTGTCCGTCTTTGCAAGTCTCAATTAAACCGTTGAGCGTCGAGATGACATCGCTGTTCGACGCCGTAGTCGAATCAAAACTTGAATCGCTCGCCACTGGTTTCTTACCTTCGTATTCGTTGATCATGAAAATTTACCTCCAAAAAATTGAAATACCTGAAATTTATTGCTGCTCTATATCTCATCAACAATCAACGTGCCAGACCCGATAAGGCGAGTAATTACGGAGAGTTTGCGTTTGGGCAGGGAAGGGCCTGCAATTGAACAAGACAAAACTGCATCGATCTGTTGCACGACTCATCGAGTGACGGAGTCATCGAAAAAGAATCAGGGGATTCATCCTTCGATTTACGGAGAACACATGCCTTACCGCAAATTGAGCGCTTGGACCGCCTCCGGGCTCTAGCCTACTAGCCCGTGTGTGACATAATCGTCATATCCCATGTTTTTTTCGTGAAATCGCCCGGAGATTGCGTCTATTAATGCACAGACGCAAAACCAGGAACGATCGGAGACTAGGCGAAATTGAGGCTTGAATGGTCGAGCCGTATTCGATTTGATGAGCCCAAAGGCTGCTAAAAAACAGAAAAAGCTGGACCGGATCGCCGAGGAAAACGGCGTTGCGGTAGTTGTTCTTGACGAGAACTCTCACGAAGTTTCGGTCTCGAACAACAACTCTCTTTGCGCGGCGCTGACAGCTTCGCCTGACTTCCAGCCCAAATGTGCAGAATACTGTGGCGTTGCGTTTCGAAATACGCGGTCCGGCGAGGCGTTCGAGTACCGGTGCTACGCCGGCCTGACATGCAAGGCAGTCCCGGTCACCGACCGCGGCAAGAGCTTCGTCGCGATCATCGGAAGAACATTTACAGAAGCCGAGCAGTATCGGCAGGCGACTGACAGAGCGATTGCCGGAGACTGGACGGAGTTTCCACCGAACGAGTTTTTTGAAAATGTGCTGATCGCGGGTTCGGCCTCGAATATCGACAAAGCGGCTGGCGAGTTGTCAAAGTTTCGTGCCGCGGCCGCAGAAGACATTCTCGATCTGGAAAAACCGACAGGCTCGGAGACACTGGTGGAACCTGAGAAAGCGGACGAACCTGATCGTGAATCGCCAACCGAACAGATAACGAAGCTGGTCGAAGAGTTTAAGTCGGAGACTGTCGCCAAAGTGAAGCCCGTCGAACACCCGCGACTAAAAAATCGTGGGGCCGAAGCCGCGGTCTTGCGTGGACTGTACGGACGACTGTCGAAAATGCAATTCGAAGATGCCTGCCGCTCGGCTCTCGAATTCATGCGAACCGGCTTCGGACTCAAGTCGCTCGTCTGGCTCGAGCGTAAAGAGAATAAGTTTCTTCCGGTGGCGGCGACAGGCACGTTGCACGAAGTGCCGATAAAGATCGGGATCGCGGCGGACAATCAGCGCCTCGTCGACGCGTCAAACCAGGAACGCCCACTTGAGCTACTGGAAAGGATAATTGATGGCGATAAACGACCGAGCCGAACACTCAATCTATTTACGTCCGTAGTCGGGGGTGAAATTCGCGGAGCGGTCGGTGTTGAAGGACAAATTGACGAGTCGCGATCACGCGACGTCGCTCTTTTCTGTCGTCGAATCGGGACGCAGCTCGAGATCCTCAGACTCAGACGCGAGGTTTCAAATCGCGAATGGTTGGGCCGCGCCGTGAGCAGATTCAACGAGAGTCTCAAACGGATCGACGCCGACGATTTTTGGACCCACGTGACGCAGGTGTCGGCGGAATTGGTCCAGTCCGAACGTGCCTCACTTCTGCTTCGCGACGACGAGACCCATGGCCTGCTCGCAAAAGCTTCGGTCGGGGCGCGGATCAATCTACTTACCGAACCGGGGATCGGCGAGCGCGTCTCGGACCTCGTATTGGAGGACGGCAGTCCGGTTGTCGTCGAGGACATTACGCGGATCGGAGTTAAGGCCGCACCTTCGACGTGGCGGTACAAGACCCCGTCGTTCATCAGCTATCCGATACTTATCGGCGAGCGGCGCATCGGTGTCATGAACTTCACCGACAAGATCACCGGCGAGCCGTTCGATGAGCGTGATCTGGAGCTCCTGCAGGCGATCGCTCCGCAGCTCGCTGTGGCGATCGATCGTGCAGTCCTCAAGGACAAGGCCGGTGAATTTGAGCAACTGTCGGTGACCGATCCGCTGACCGGGCTTTTGAATCGACGGTATCTGGAAAAGCGCCTTATCGAAGAAATCCAGCGTTCAAAGCGTCACCGGTTTCCGATGAGCCTTATGATGCTCGACGTTGACGAATTCAAATCCTACAACGACGCGTTCGGGCATCCGGCCGGCGACACGGCGCTAAAGATCGTCGCGAGTGTATTGCAAGATATCCTGCGCGGAGCGGATGTCGCGGCCAGATACGGAGGCGAGGAATTCGCGATCCTGCTGCCGCAGACGACATCTACGGAAGCAGCGGCCATCGCAGAGCGTCTCAGGCAGCGGATCGAACATACCGAGTTTCCGAAACGAAAGGTCACTGTCAGCATTGGCATCGCGTCGTGCTCGAGCGAGATAGACACACCGGACGATCTCATTGGGGCTGCCGACCACGCTTTGTACGAGGCAAAGAACCATGGCCGAAATAATGTCCGTATCTACGATGGCTTCGGCAAGTCGTTCAGCGAGAACGTTCACTAGATGGCCGGATCAAACTACGAAAAAATTATCGGCGGGCGGCCCGCGGTGGACTTTGCAGGTCGCGAAGATGAGATCGGGCGCCTCATCGCGCATGCGGCGTCCGCGGCAGGCAGCGACGGGTTGCTGGTGCTTGCGACACCTGGCGCCGGAGCTTCCGAGCTGCTGCGACAGACGTACGACCGTCTGTTTCATGAACAGCGCGAAACGATCCCGTTCTATTTCGAGGTTCGCCAGAGCTACGCTAACCAACGCGAGATCGCTGAAGATTTCCTCCACGAATTCATTCGACAATTGGTTGCGTTCCGTCGTCATGATCCGTCGATCGTCCGCTCGGCTGCAGGGCTGGACGAATTGGCGGAGCTGTCGCTTTCGGTCAGTGGTATATGGATCGACCAATTGATCGCGACGGCCCGAAGCTCAGCGGATGGGCGGGCATTTCTGCGTACGTGTCTAAGCGCCCCGCTCCGGGCTGCGGCGCATGGCGACCATGCTTTCGTGATGATCGACGATGCACAGCAGTTGATGAATATCGAAGATGGTGCGGCGGTTTTCGTCGAGCTAAGAGAAGTATTTACGAATGCAGGTATCAGATTCGTTGTTTCGGGGCATCGGCGTTTTCTTCACGGGCGGATGGATTGCGATCGCCTCGGGCTAGAAAACTTCCGGTTTGAAGAAGCCGGCGCGCTTGTTGAGATGTTTGCGCGAGAAAATGGCACGTCTGTCACCGAACAGTCTCGTGATCTGATCGCGGCACAGCTTTCCGGAAATGGATCGCTGACGAGGCTGCTTATCCGCGACGTCTCCGATGTGGGAGCCGACCTCTCTAGCTTTGCGGATGTCGAGAAAGCATACGCGGACTCGATATATGGTGGACGGATCGCCCGCCGCTTTCATGATCTATTTTCGGCGGCGTGCGGGACGGCCGAAATCGCGGAAAACGTCTTGCGGCTTCTCGATAACATTCAGAAGAGCCCGAGCGGGAAATTGGATCGTAAGCTTTGGCGTCGTCGTCTTAAGCTCGGCGAAGCCGAAACGGAAATCCTGCTTGATCGCTTAAATGCCGGCGAGCTGATCCGCGTCACAGCCAGTAGCGTTGAATCCGTGCCGGAGAATCTAGCATTAACGGATTACATCGCGGCCCGCGTCCGATTGATGACGACGGCAAGCAGGGCGAGCGCCTTTGGCAACTCTCTCACCGAGTACATAAAACGAGCGCCGGAGATCATGGCCAGATATTACCGCACGAATTCATCGATCGGGGTGCGCGAGCTCCTCGGTGCGTTTGACGGGCGAGAGGTCGCGACGCTCCTGCTCGACTACGGCGAGTTTCGGGACGAATTCAAGGCCGCAGCCGACGCAGAAGTTCTCGAGGCGGCCGGAGCCGCGTCCACCGTCACGCTGCCGCGAATCTTTTTTACGACTTCCGCCGCATCGTTCTATGAACCGCTCAACCAGATATCCGAGTCGGAGCGCGCGGCGATCGCACTCGGTTTCGAAGCGAGGGACGAAGACGCCAATAACGAGGTCGTCTGGATCGCCGCCGAGATCGATTCGAAACTCGAAGCCGAACGCGAGCTTGCGGAATTTTGGTGCGACAGGCTTGAGGCGGCGGCGTTGATGTGCGGTTTTCCCCGGTTCCGGATCTGGCTCATCGCTCCGGAAGGATTTTCGGTCGAGGCTCTCGCGGTCTTGAAACGAAGGAACGCATATGGTTCGAGCCGTCGTCAGGCAGATCTGCTGCGCCGGATTCTGAATGTTCAGGGTTCGAGATCTGAGCAGCTTGCGCCGAATGAATACGAGATCGTCATCCCGATGGATGACGACGCAGAACTTATTGCAGCTAACGCGGTCGAGGAGATTGCTCGACGTCACCATCTCGATTCGAGGTCGATCAACCAGATCAAGACGGCGCTTATCGAGGCTTGTATCAACGCTTCGGAACACAGTCTCAGCCCGGACCGGAAGATCTATCAGCGGTTCCGTGTTGAAGACGACAGGGTCGTGCTGACGATTTCGAACCGTGGTCTGCGTCTTGTGTCGCGTCTGGCGCCCGACGAACCGGATGAAGGACGCCGGGGCTGGGGACTGAAATTGATGAGAAAGCTGATGGATGAAGTGACGATCGAAGATGTTGATGACGGCACGCGGATCGTAATGACGAAGAAGATCGCGGCTTCTGGTTGATGACTTTGGTTTTCGGTTTTTGGTCTTTGGTCTTTGGTCTTTGGTCTTCGGTTATATGCGCATTACCGAGATCGAAACCAAAGACCAAAAACCAAAAACCAAAAACCAAAAACAAAAAAGCAAAGACCAAAAACCAAAGACCCAAGACCCAAGACCAAATCCCAAACTTTAACAATTTTATTGTCTTATACCTACCGTTTGTGCTAAAACCTTACATCAAGCAAGTCGCTCATCATCATCCTCGTTAAGACAGATTAAATGATCACAGAAACTGAAACCGCGGGTTCGGACGATAAACGTGCAGTTGTGTTCGCCGGCGACTACCTCAACAAATTGTCGGGTGAGCAGATCGAACGCGAGTGCCGGCGACGGCTGGACGAAGGCTGTACAGAGTTGATCGTCAACTTTTCGCAGACTGAGATCGTCAACAGCATCGGTGTTTCAATCCTCCTCGGCGTCATCGATTCGGCCCGCGGCACGGGTGCGAAGGTAGTGTTTTCGGACGTAAAGCAGGAAACCGCCGAGCTGTTCGACATGCTTGGGCTGACTCGGCATGTGACGGTTCTTTAAGGCGTGAATCGTTAATCGTTAATCGTTAATTGATGATCGTGATGCGAAGTTTTGATAACTAAATTATTATGACGAGGTTTGTATGCGCTCCCACAACAAACTTGACGTATGGCAGAGGTCCGTCGATTTCGTCGTCGAGATCTACAAACTGACGGACAAATTTCCTAAGGAAGAGAAGTTCGGCCTTACATCGCAAATTCGCAGAGCGTCAGTGTCGATCCCTGCTAACATCGCAGAAGGTGCCGCTCGCCGATTCGGCAAGGAGTACTTACAGTTTCTGTCGCATGCTCAAGGATCGGCAAGCGAGGTCGAAACGGAACTTTTGATCGCTTTCCGGCTGGGGTTCCTCAGCGGTGCGGACTATGAGCGACTTTGCAAAACACTCGATGACATCGGGCGAATGATTACAGGAATCTCGAACTACGTAAAGCGAACGCTTTAGCGGTTCCGATTACGATTAACGATTAACGATTGACGATTAACGAGACGTGAAGATTCAAGAATTCAAATCCACCAACTTCCGCCAGATGACCGAGACTAAGAGCAAGCTCATCCATACGTTCGGCGCGCTTGCGGAGCTAGGCCAGGAAGTCGCCAATCAAAAGGATTTTCACGAGACGATGCGAACCAGCCTGCATCTCATGCTCGGGTCGATCGCGATAATGCGCGGTGGCGTCGCACGCTATTCGCGGTTCGAGCATACGATGCAGATGACGGCCGTACGCGGGCTTGGCGATGAGTTTCCGCTAGCGATGACACTGACCCACGAGGATGAGCGCCAGTTTCTTGCCAATGGGCTTTGTCCGATCGAAGTTTCGCAAGCGCAGGTCCTGCCGTTCGTGCAGGTCTACGACAACAGCCTCAGCCGGACGCGCGTCGAGCTGCTCGTGCCGCTTGTCATGCGCGATGAGATGGTCGGTCTTCTTCTGCTCGGCGAAAAAGCGACGGGTGAACCTTATTCCAGCTACGATCGCGATATTATTTCGGCGATGGGCCGCCACATTGGCGTGGCGATAGCACAACGGAACATGCTCGCCGATCTCGAGCGTCAGACGGATGAGAACCGAAAACTCTATGACGGATTGAAGACGACGTACAAAGATACGGTCAGGGCATTCGCCGCAGCGATCGATTGCAAGGACCGCTATACCGAAGGGCATTCGGTGCGTGTCGGAAAATATTCGGAGATCATCGGCGAGGAGCTTGGCTGGGGCGAGGAAGAGGTCGAGGGAGCGGCTGTCGCGGGGTATCTGCACGATGTCGGCAAACTGACGGTCGAGCGAAAGATCATCAACGCGCCGTATCGCATCAACGCGAAGGAATCAGCCGAGCTGAACCGGCATCCGTCGGTCGGGTATGAGATCCTGCTGCCGATCCATCATCCTTACGCCGACGTCCCGCTCGCCGCAAAATATCATCACGAGCGTCTCGATGGACGCGGCTACCCGGACGGACTCTACGACCGCAACATTCCGTACATCGCGAAGGTTGTCAATCTTGCCGATTCATTTGACGCGATGACGACCGATCGTCCGTACAAGCGCCGCCGCCCGGCAAGCGAAGTCTTCGACGACCTGCAGCGAAATTCCGGAAAGCAATTTGCACCCGAGATCGTCAACGCATTCTTTCGTGGAATGCTGAAAGAGCTGACGGGCGAGACAAAAGAAAAACGATTTCGCCGTCTTCTCGGCCGCGAGTACATGGAAGCCGAAGGCCTCGTTCCGCTGCTCCGAAATGCGCTGAACGGAATCTCACCGACCTCGCCTTTAACATTCATAAATCCCGACTAGTCTCGTTAAGGAACAAACGTCGCCGGCAGCGGCGTGTCGCCAGCCAAACCGAAGCTCGTAATCACAACTCCACTTGTTGAGCCGTTGATGTACCAGACGCCGTTTCTATACACCGCGATGTCGGTGCGGCTGTCGCCGTCATAATCCGCGGGCACCGGAATGTCGGTCGAGATGCCGAAAGTCACAAGGCGATTTCCGGTAGCGCTGCCGAAGATATACCAGGTTCCGTCGGACGGCCGGTAAACGGCGAGGTCGTCCTTGCCGTCGCCATCATAGTCTGCGGGGACAGGTCGGTCGCCGGTAGTGCCCCAGTCGATAAGGAACCCCGGCGTATAGCCCGTTTCCGAGCGCAGTATTCGCCAGAAGCCGTCAGTATACGTAGCGAAATCTCCTTTTCCATCACCGTCAAAATCGCCGGCCAGAGGAACGCCGCCAACAACTGATGTAGAAGTCAGAGCCGAACCGTCCGTACTTTGGCGTACCCAGAACTGGCCGGTCGACGGTCGGAAGATCGTGTGATCCGCCTTATTGTCGCCATCAAAATCTTCGGTTAGCGGAATGTCGCCAGGAATCCCCCACGAGGCGTATAAGATCGTCGATGTCGCGCTCAGCAGAGTGTAGTAGTCGGGCAACGAACCGTCGGCGGTCACCCGAAAGACCGTGAAGTCGGCTTTTCCATCGCCGTCGAAATCATCGACGATCGGCTTGTCGGTGGCGAGTCCCCATGTCAGGGCCGTGAATCCGGACAGTGAGCGATTCAAATACCAGTTGCTATCGGATGGGCGGAACACTGAAACATCAGATTTTCCATCGCCGTCGAAGTCCGCGTGCGGCGGGCGACGAAACTGTGGGGGAAGATCGAATGCCTCGGTAACCGCCGTGTTGTTCGAGCCCGATCCAGTATTCTGAATCGATGCGGAGAAACCCATCCCACGGATGGCGAATCCTCTCCACACGGGACCCGCATCCGCCGCATCCGAAATTGTGGCGGCGGTGATTATTGCGTCGCGCGCCTGTATGATGGTCGGCTGAAGCGGCGACAGCTTCATTCCATCGGTGATGTATTGAATAGCTCGCCTATTTCCTTCGATCGCGCCATGCCGCCCGATGAGCTGTGCCCGAGCTTCCCAGAGCGTAACCGCCCAGACCTCACCCATGTTATGAACTTGATCGCAGGTCGCAGATCCAATCGGTCCCCGCGGGTATGCACTGTTCGGATTGGTAGAGGTTGTTCCGACGAGAGCGCTACAGCCGGAATTGATATACCGAAAGGTCAACGGATTGTGTGGCAGGCCGTTCGGTCCGCGCGACGCCCACACTGCGATCGGGAAACGGCGGATGCCATAATAGTAGTTCGCGTCGAATCCGCCGGTCCCGATGAGCATGTATGTCACATATCCGCCGACGGTGTAAGTTCCGAACTGATCGTCACCAGGCTCGGAAAGGAGTGCGACGGAAAAAAAGTCCGACCAGCCTTCGCCCATACCGCGCGCCATATTCGAGCCGAGTCCCGTTGCATTTCCGTGGAGTCGATTCGAAACGCCGTGCGTCAGCTCGTGAGTGACAACTTGTGTATCTAGCGCTCCGTCGCGGTCCGGCGTCGAGCCCGTCCAGATGAACATCTGCATCCACGGGCGCACTCCGTCCGCCGTCGTAGCGAAATTCGCACCGTTCGTTCCCGAGCCGTCCTGGATCTCGAAGGAGATACGGTCGCCCTCGGACCCGCCACGACCGAAATTGAAGTGCTGAAAATTACCCGCCTGTTCAGTAAATCCGAAGCGGTACATTTCGTCGTGCCATCGGTTCACCGTGTAGAAGCCATGAGCGATCACACCCTGTTGGAACGCTGTCGGTGGATATGGCTGAGGACCCTGGGGAACCGGTTCCTCGCCCGGTGGCGGATTGCCGGGGGACGGATTGTACGCATAGCTGAAAACGCGCGTTGGATCTCCAAGCGCCCAGCCGTTATCGTCAACTCCGTTCGGAGCCATCCGGTCGATGCCGGCCTCGACATTGTTACCGTCCGTAATATTCGGATTGGCAGGCGTGCGAACGGGGAGTCCGGTGTCGGGTATCCAACCAAGGTTGTTGAATGCGTAAACGCCTTCGTTCCCGATCAAAGTGAAGTTCATTCGAGGGATGGCAGGCGGCTGAGCACACGCGATCGGTGCGAGACAGCCGGGAGAAAATGCGCTTGGGCTGTCGGCGGTTTTCATTAAACTCGTGAAGATGTTTCCGTAGACGTTATATGTCGCGGGGCTGGCCTGATGTTCGGTCAGGTTCTTTCTCCAGAGCAGCGTGCCGTCCGCTGCATCCACGACGACGTAGTATGCTGGCCCATTAGTTCGAATCAACACACGCCAAGCCGGACGCACAAGCCCGTTGCCGACAGGAAAGTAGAAACGCTCTGCCAGAACCGGGTCGGTGAAAACGGAGCCCGTGAAAATCATGGCGTCTGATTTCCCATTTTCTGGCCGAACAAGATCGTCGGCGGATGCGGCCATTTCGATGTTTGCCGCCGCATTTACGACGGCTGACTCAGCCGTTCCGAAATTTCTATTAAGAGAATTTTCATCGAGCGCCGGAGTGAGGCTGTTGACGACGCGGAACATTTCACCCTTGCGTGAGAATCCCGCCTTTACCTCTGCTCCGAATACCGGAACGCCCGCGACATGCTGTTCGAAACGCGCGAAAGAAAGATTGCCGTCGGGATTCGTATAGTCGGCCGTCATGACAAGTTGGCCGGCGGATCCGACTCCGAAAACGTCACGGTTGTTCGAAACAAAATTCCGCAGCACGGCGGAGCGCTTGCGTCCGGCCGTCGACGCGAGCGACGCGTTATCGGCAAACCTCGATTCGATCACCTCTGCGATGCCAAGATCGTCGTTAAACTCGACTCTGAATCGAGACCCGGCGCTGGACCGTATCGGTTCGACGCGGCGTTCCGCTCCGCGCAGCCTGCTGAGTTTCTCGAGGCCGTCAGGTGTCGTATCAGTTCGAATGTCGTAGTTCTCAAAGCGATCCGGCAAAGGCGACGGAGCGTCGCTCGCCTCTGCGCCGGCTGGCGGCATCGCGATGTATGTAACTGCAAAAAGAGAGCACGTTACGAAAGAAAGGATCAAGAGCGCCTTTGTCACAGTTGCCTCCTGTCAGAAAGAGTTTGGTGATCTGGGAATCGATGACGCCTATTATTGGCAAACCGGTGCAGAAAATCAAGACATACCCGAATTGGGCGACTCCAGGATCTGAATAAACTTCTTTGCGGCGAGCGACAAGTTCCGATCGGTCCGGTAGATGACACCCACCGGCCGAACCCAATCCTTCTCGGCGAGTTTCACCACCGCAAGCTGTCCCGTTCGCTGCTCGTCGACGATCGACGGCAGGGGGACGATCGCGAGACCGAACCCGACCTGGACGGCGCGCTTTATCGTTTCGATATTGTCGAACTCCGCAACCTTTTTAACTTCGACACCCTTCGCTTTCAAGATCTTGTCGGTCGCTTTGCGGGTCGGCGTGTCACGCTCGAAGAGCACCATGTCGAGACCGTTCAGGTCCTTTGCACGTACCTGTTTTTTCTTTGCGAATTTGTGATCGGGCGGGCAGACAAGTACGAGACGATTGGCCGGCATCTGCGTAAGGGTGAGGCCGCGTTTTGCTTCCGGGAAAGCCAGCACGCCAAGCTCCGCGGATCCGTTCAGGACATCGCGGACGACACGGGTCGTTCGCGAGTATTCGAGATCGATCTTAGCAGCCGGAAATTTCGACATGAATTCACCGACCTTTGCCGGAAGCTCATGAAGTCCGACGCTGTACACGGTTGCTACCTTCACTGTCCCGCCAATCTTTCCGACGAGGCCGCGCAGGTTTTCCTGAAGTTGATCGTAGGCCGTCAATACAGATTTTGCTTCGCGATAAAAAACCTCACCGGCTGAGGTCAGTTTTACGTCACGGCGGCCGCGGACGCGCTCGAGCAGGCGGCGCTTGAATTTGTCTTCGAGCGCGCGGATCTGCTGACTGACAGCCGATTGGGTAATGAAATTACGCTCGGCGGCTAGCGAGAAGCTTTGAAGGTCGACGAGGTCGCAGAACACTTTTAGAGTTTCTATATGCATGTCTCAAATGGGGATTTCGGAACGCGGAACGCGGAATTCGTTCTACCGACAAAACTCCGGGTCAATTTCTAGAAAGTGCGAGACGCCATTACACGAAATCCGCGCTCCGCGTTCCGCACTCCGCATTCATAAGCCCCGCTCACTAATCCGCGTAGTCGAATTCATTTTATCTTATAAGACTTTGTCAGTATCATAAAAAGCAGAACGTAAGAATTGTCGATTAGCCGGTTAGGTTTTAGAATTTCAGAAATCGTGTAAGTTGGTTCAGAGTTCGTGATCAAATCACGCAAGCATCCTGCGGATATGCGATAGATCGAGCACTCTGAACAAAGAAGAATGGCAATAAGGTTCAGTAACACTTTCTTGTTGAGAAAGGTGCACCAGGTGACAGGCGTCGTGCCGCTCGGCGTTTTCTTTTTTGTGCACATGTACACGAATTCGGCCGCGATGAACGGTGCACGGAGCTTCAACAAGCATGTGCAGGACATCCACGATATGCCATATCTGATCTTCCTCGAGATCTTCGGCATTTTTATTCCGCTTCTCTTTCATTCCATCTATGGCGTTCTGATCTCGGCCGAAGCGCGGGCGAATGCGATCAATTATTCATACGGCCGCAACTGGTTTTATATTTTTCAGCGGGTGACCGGTATTTTTCTTTTCTTTTTTCTTTTGTTTCATATCTTGAATCTTCGTTTTGGTTTGATTCCCGGTCTTGAGTCGTTTGGCAACCCGGTCGCCGGCAACGGCGGACGAGCATTCGATATCGTTGCAGCCGAGTTTAAGAATGTGTCGATTCTGAGCTTGTATATTCTCGGCGTCATCGCGACGGCGTGGCATCTCGCGTACGGCTTTTGGCTCTTCGCCGTCGACTGGGGAATTGTGATCGGCGAGAAGGCGCAGCGTGTCGGGCTCTATGCGTCGATCGGACTTGCGGTATTTTTGTCGGGTGTCGGGATCAACGCGGCGGTCGCGTTTGTCGAGCCGTGCGGTTTGTTTCCGGAGGCGTTCTGCGAGGCGGCCGAGCGGAAGAAGATCATCGAACCGAGTGCGCCAAGGAAGTTTTAGGAGTAGTGAGTACTGTCCTTAACGCGGAGATCGCGGAGACCGCGGAGCTAAAAAACGTTTCTCCGCGTCCTCCGCGGTCTCCGCGTTAAAGCAAACTGTATATGCCTAACGGATTAAATATAGCGATCGTCGGCGGCGGACTTGCGGGCCTCGCCGCAGCGATGAAGATCGCCGAAGCAGGGCACGAGGTTGATCTGATCTCCGTCGTGCCGGTCAAGCGTTCGCACTCGGTGTGTGCGCAGGGCGGGATCAATGGCGCGGTGAACACGAAAGGCGAGGGGGATTCGCCGGCGAAACATCTCGACGACACCGTTTACGGCGGTGACTTTTTAGCGAATCAGCGCCCGGTAAAACAGATGTGTGACATGGCCCCGCAGATCATCTACTTGTTCGATCGGATGGGTGTACCCTTCTCACGAACCAAAGAAGGTTTGATGGATTTTCGACGATTCGGCGGAACGTTGCATCATCGAACTGCATTCGCCGGAGCATCCACGGGACAGCAGCTTCTTTATGCGCTTGACGAACAAGTGCGGCGATGGGAAGTCGAGAAACGCATCACGAAATACGAAGGATGGGAGATGCTATCGCTCGTGCTCGACGATCATCAGGTTTGCCGCGGACTGATCGCGATGAATTTGCAGACGCTTGAGCTGAAGGCTTTCCAGGCTGACGCCGTGATCATGGCGACGGGCGGGCCGGGTTTGATATTTGGTAAATCGACAAACTCGATGACGTGTACAGGGAGTGCTGTATCGGCCTGCTACCAGCAGGGAGCGCGATATGCGAATGGCGAATTCATACAGGTCCATCCGACATCTATCCCGGGCGAAGATAAACTTCGTCTGATGAGTGAGTCGGCACGAGGCGAAGGCGGCCGGGTTTGGGTGCCAAAGGCCGATGGCGACACGCGGAACCCGCGCGATATTCCGGATAATGAGCGCTGGTACTTCCTCGAAGAAAAATATCCCGCGTACGGAAATCTTGTCCCGCGCGACATCGCGACGCGCGAGATCTTTCAGGTCTGTCTCGAAGGTCACGGTATCGGCGGCGAGAACCAGGTCTATCTCGACCTGACGCACATCCCGGCGGAAACCCTGACACGAAAGCTCGGTGCGATACTCGAGATCTACGAAATGTTCGTCGGCGACGATCCGCGATATGTGCCGATGCGTATTTTCCCGGGTGTGCATTATTCGATGGGCGGACTTTGGGTGGACGCGGAGCAACGAACCAATATTCCCGGGCTGTTCGCGGCCGGAGAGTGTGATTACTCAATCCACGGAGCGAATCGCTTGGGTGCTAACTCACTTGTATCGTGCGTTTACGGCGGTTTTGTTGCGGCCCCTTCGGCGATGGATTATGCGAAGAACGTCGAACGCGGAAGCTCGGAAACAAATGGGATCCACGACGCGGAGCTCAAGCGTCAGGCGGAGATCAACCAACAGATAATCTCAAACGAAGGTGGCGAGAACCAGTACAAACTGCACGAAGAGATGGGCAAGTTGATGACCGATAATGTAACGGTCGTGCGCTACAACGACAGGCTGAAGACGACCGACGACAAGTTACTCGAGCTGCAGGAGAGATTCGGAAAGATCTCGATCAACGATTCGAATCTCTGGGCGACGCAGGCGGTTCCCCATGCAAGACAATTATGGAACATGATGCAGCTCGCACGTGTCATCACGCTCGGAGCGCTCAATCGGAACGAATCCCGTGGTGCGCATTACAAGCCAGAGTTCCCCGAACGCGACGACGACAATTGGCTCAAGACGACGATCGCCGAGTACGCCGAAGAGGCGCCGGTATTTTCGTACGAGGCGGTCGATGTATCGATCATCGAACCACGAAAACGCGATTACTCGAAAGGGAAGTCGAACGCGGCGAAGGTGCCGGAGCCGGGGAGCGAGTTGAAACCGGAAGGGCGCGAGGAACTCCTGACGAAGGATAAGGATAAAATTGAACAGGGGTCTTTTAAGGATGGCAAGGATTAATCAAATGCACTGGACGTCTTCTCACAGAATCAAACGCACTGTTTCGAAAAGCATTACTTTTTTTCTGACGGCGATCTTACTGTCGGCACCAGTAGTTCACGCGACATCGAAAGATGTCGCTCGCGTCAAACGCACTCTTCCCGAATTTCGGGATATATCGGTCTGGAAAGGGAGAACCGGATTGATGCTGTTTAGTCCGGGAGGAAAGTATCTGGCGGTCAGCGGAAAGTCCGTCGATGTTGTTATTTATGAAACCGAAACGGGCGATCTGAAGACGAAGATCGACGGCAAAGGGTTCAGGGCATTTTCATTTAGTCCTGACGGAGAATTCGCCGTTGCGCAGAACACGAGCGATCTCTCCATGCAGATAATCGACGTTGAGAGCGGAAAGACCGTCCGCGAGATTCGCGGCATGGGAAAGCTTAGCAACATAAATAAGGCTTTTGGCGGTTCGGGAATCATTAACGAAGTAAACGGCATCTTTCCCGTAGCGGTGCTCGAGATGGGCCGGGTTCCGGTCACCCGAAACTGGAAGAATATTCTCGTCAACAAGAATGACAAGGAGTTTTCGATCTTCGATTTCGAAACCGGGGCGTTGAGGTTCGATCTCCAACACGAGAATTTCAATTCGGGCTGGGAATCTGCAAAGCTCGCGCTCGCGCTGCTCGGAGCAGTGGCGGGAACACCTGCCGGGTACATGCTCCTCGGCTCAGCCTCCAACGCCCAGTTTAGTAACGACGGCAGATATCTTCTGATCGCTAACGGAAACAAGAAGCCGACGCTCTGGAACGTCGAGACAGGATCTCTGGTATCTAAGTTTGATGCGGGCGAGCGCGTTTTTTACAACAAGTTCAGCCCCGACGGAACGCTGGTCGCCACATCGGATTACAAGGGAATGACTAAGGTCTGGAGCACCGAGAGCGGTGAGATGGTTTCGAGCATCGGTTCAAAACAAGAGCGCGGTGTCATCGCCGGTTGGAACACATCCGGAAGCAAAATGTTCGTCAATCCGTTCAGCAAGGGTGATCTCCGTGCTGTGGATCCGAAGACCGGCCGAACGCTCTACCAGTTTCAAAATTCGATGCCAAACGGAACAGTCTTCAGCAACGACGGGCAGCTGTTGGTGACTGTTCCACGAAAAAACAAATCGGTATTGTTCCAGGTGTGGGAGGCTGAAACTGGACGGCTGCTGGCGACCATTCCGCGAGCAAATAAACAGAATTCGCCGATCTCGATCAAGTGGAGTTCGGACCATAAAATGATCGCAACGGTCGGAGGAGTTGAAGAGGAAATCAAGCTCTGGTCGACCACCGGCGAGCATTTGCAGACACTGAGCAATTCGAAGATGCCGATGCAGTTCAGCGAGGATGGAAGGTACCTCGCGACGGGCGGAGTGATCGCTAATACAAAGACTGACAATGGGTATTTATGGGAATTCGGGCTTGATGAACTCAATGAACGGCTCGCGATCAGGTAACGTCGTTATAGAAAGAGATGTCCAAAAACGCGCTTATCGAAAAAAAACGGCTGGAGAATCCTCCGAAGTCGATCAAGTTCAAGATCCAGCGCCGGGAGAAGGAAGGTGCGGACGCATACTGGGAAACTTTCGAGCTTGTATATCGCCGCAACCTGAACGTCATCTCGGCGCTCATGGACATCCGCAAGAATCCGGTCACGGTCGAAGGCAAAAAGACTACACCACCGGTCTGGGACATGAGCTGTCTCGAACAGGTATGCGGGATCTGTACGATGGTAATCGATGGACGCGTCCGGCAATCGTGCTCGGCGTTGATCGACGATCTGCTAATTGAATCGGTTTGTGAAACCGTGACGCTTGCGCCGATGTCAAAGTTTCCGAATGTTCGAGATCTGAAAGTCGACCGCACGAAGATGTTCGATCACCTCAAGCAAGTCCATGCTTGGATCGACCTTGACGGGACGTACGATCTTGGCCCCGGCCCCGCGATCTCGAACGAGACGGCGCAAGAACGCTATGCGTATTCGCGCTGCATGACGTGCGGCTGTTGTCTCGAGGCTTGTCCCCAATATGACGACGACAATTACATCGGGCCGCAGGCGATCGCACAGGCGAAACTTTTTAACATGCATCCGGTTGGGAAAACTAATACCGAAGATCGCTTGAACGGCTTGATGGGCGAAGACGGCATAACAAACTGTGGCAACGCGCAGAACTGCATCCAGGTTTGCCCGATGTCGATCCCGCTGACGCGTGCGATCTACGAAACGAATCGGGACATAACCGTCGAGGCTCTCTTCGGCTGGCTGAAGAAGTGAGGCCGAGGGACGAGGGACGAGGGACGAGGGACAAGAGATAAGAGACAGGAGACAAGAAACTAGAAACTCTTACGTTGCTTCACTATTACTGAAGGATCATTACCACAGCCTCGCCTTTCACAAGCACATCGCCGTTTTGATTAGTGCAAATAGTTTCGAGGGTGACTACGGGTTTATCCTGTCGGATGTTCGTTACCGTCGCCGTCGCCGTCACTGTATCGTCGATAAAGACCGGTGCGACGAATTTGAGAGTCTGCGAAAGATAGACGATGCTTCGCTCGGAAAATTCGTAACCGAGAACGGCTGAAATAAATGCACCACTGAGCATGCCGTGGGCAATTCGGCGCCCGAAGCGTGTGTTCTTCGCCACTTTTTCGTCAAGGTGTATCGGATTGTGATCGCCCGAGACATCGGCGAACTTTCGGATCAGATCGTCAGTCACTAGCCGACTGGTCGAAAATTTGTCACCTACTTTGAGTTCCATATCAATGTTGTAATCGTTAGACGAAAGCATCGTTCGTGCCAGGAATGCAAACACAGGAGCTTCACGCTGTCTTGGACGATCTTAACTCACCCATCGACACGCGCCTTCCGCCACCGAGCATTTGAAGTCGTTCGAGCAACTACAAAAACAAAGGAGCTCAAATTATTGGAGCGTAGGTAAGACGGTGATATCGACCGGCGGCGGTATTGGCACATCAGCCTCACCGCGAAGGAAAGATACCAGTTCGTCCGCCGACATTGGCCTTGCGAGCAGATAGCCCTGACCGCTTTCGCAAGACAGAGCCTTGAGTGCGTCGAGCTGTGCCTGGGTTTCTATTCCCTCAGCAACCACTTTCAAATCCAGATTTTTCGCCATCGCGATGATTGTCCGCACGAGCTCCGTGTTAGCACCATTATCATCAATAATATTGACGAACGAGCGGTCTATCTTGAGGGTCGATATCGGAAGCCGTACAAGATATCCGAGGTTCGAATAGCCGGTTCCAAAATCATCAATGTCGATATCGATGCCGAGATCTCGGAGTTGATTCAGCATTTCGATCGCTCGTTCCTGATACTCGAAAAAAACGGTTTCGGTGATCTCGAGCTTAAGCCTGGAGGGCGGAAACTCCGTCCGGCTGAGGATGTTCTTAACCTGGTTTACGAGGAAAGGCTGAGCAAACTGGCGGCAGGATAAGTTGACACTCAGCTTTAGCGAGTCCGTCTCGATCTCGCGGTACACCCGCCCGATGTCCGTACACGCTTTGTCCAGGATAATTTCGCCCAGCGGGTCGATAAGACCCGTTTCTTCGGCGAGGGGAATAAATTTAGAAGGATGTATTTCGCCGAGCTGCGGATGGTGCCAACGTGCCAGAGCTTCGACGCCCTCCAATTCGCCCGACTTTAGTGAAAATATCGGCTGGTACTCAACCTCAAACTCGTATTTCTCGATCGCCTTGCGGAGGTCCGTTTCAAGTAGAAGAATTTCCTTAGCCGCGGTGTGCATGTTTTCGTCGAAGACGGCATGCTGCGACCGTCCCGATCGTTTCGCCTGGTACATCGCCGTGTCCGCGTCACGCATTACGTCTTCAGAGGTCATGTGATTCTCGGACGCACGCAGGATCCCGATACTCGCCGAGCTGTAAACTTCCTGGCCGTAAAGATCGAACGGCAGATCGAACTGACGTTGAATGCGGTGAGATATCTGGGTAATCTTTTCGCTGAAATACCTGCCCTCGACAAGTATCATAAATTCGTCGCCCCCGAGGCGAGCGACTATGTCGGGCGGCCGCATACACTCGCGAAGCCGGCTGGCGATACCGATCAACAGCTGGTCGCCGATCAGATGACCCAGACTGTCGTTCACGTACTTGAAGCGGTCGAGGTCGATGAAAAGAACGCTGACTTGATATTTGGGATCCTTGCGGTTGCGATCAAGAGCTTCTTCCAGTCGGCGCATGAAGAGTGCTCGATTTGGCAGGCCCGTGAGCATGTCATGCGTCGCTTCATGCTGAAGTTTTTGTTCGGCGATCTTTTTGTCGGTAATATCCTGCAGCTGAAAGATTAGATTCGACCCATCCGAACGGACGTCGCCCGAGGCTGAAACGCTCCACTGTGTCCAGACGGTCCGACCCGTCTTGTGAACGTAGCGTTGCTCCATCTGACAGCTCGCGAGACGTCCAGCCATCAATTCATGGATCTTAATAAGCGTCGCTCCGAGATCCTCCGGGAACATCATTCCCTGAAATTCCATGTTCAGCAGCTCGTCGGACTCATATCCAAGGATCTCGCAAAGTGCATGATTTACCTTGAGCCATTTTCCATGCCGCGAAACGAGGCCGATACCGATCGGAGCATATGCGAAGGCGCTTCGAAAGCGTTCTTCCGATTCGCGAAGTGCATTCGAACGCTCCTCAAGGATCTTGGCGTACTTCTCGGCCTGTTCGGCCTGGGCGATAGACATCTCGACATTCTTCAGATACATCCGGTACGCCAGAAAGACGAACAGGATCATCGGAAAAGTGGCGACTATCAGGCCAAAGCCGACGTAATGAGCAAGCATTACAAGTGTGCCCGCGCCGACCGCGCCGACGAAATAAGTAAAGAACGTCCAGATGTATTTGCTCTTCCACGTTTCCCACCACGGCAGGGCGTTGGCAAGCGAATCATGGATTGACGCGATCGTGGTATTTACAAGAAACTGCGTTACCGCAATTATCGAAAGCACGATAACAAAGCTCTGAAGACTGATGGTGTGGGGCTGGACCTCGCCGTTGACATATAAGCCGCTGGCCGTGAGGACGAAGACGACGACAAACGTCGAAAAAGCCATCGCCGCGACATTGAACAGAATCGTTATTTTCTTAGTGCAGAACCGCCACGATGTGAACATGGCCTCGACCGCCGCAAGCACGACGGCGATTTCGCCCCCGTATAATAGCAAGGTCAGGAAGATAAAAAGATCAGCGACGGCGATGTGGGTCTTTACGCGCGGTATCTTGACAGTCGCCCAAGAGCCGAGACCGATCGTCGAGCCCGCAACCACAAGAAAATACAAGTCAAATTTCTGAAAGGGCAGGTTAACGATCGACATGACCAGACACCCAAGCCCGACCATTAAAACCGTCACCATATAACCGATTGTTAATTTGTGGTAGTTCATTTGACTGCCCGATTCTAATCAAAGGGTATCGAGCGCGCTTCAGAAAGGGGCTCTGTCCGCGTATCGGATTAATTTTGGTGGGGGATGTGAAGAAAGGAAGGCCGGATCGGAAACTCTCCGACCCGGCCTTTATTATGAACTTCAGCTTAGCAAAAGTCTATCCTTTTTCTCACACAAAAAGCGTGGTGCAAGCGTCAGTTTGCCGCATTCCAGCTTTCAGGAAGCTTCGGTGAGCTCCCTCGAATTCAACGTTGCTCAGCAAGCAAACGTTTTGGACCCGGCCGAGAAGTTCCAGGCAAAGCTTTGAAAGACATTTCGAACCTGTCCGTTGCCCGCGAAACTCCCGACCAACATACACACCCTCGAGGTACGCGACCGCGTCAGTCTGTGCGACGATGTCTGCCTTGAAGACCAGACGATCGCCGTCGAATACGACGAAGACGCGTCCTTGTTCGATACGCCGCATCACTCGCTTCAGAAAGCCTTCGCGATCCTTAGCCAGAGGGTTGATACCGCATTCGATCTCGGCCACTTCGGCTTGAGCTGCGGCCACGGTCTCAAGTTCTTCCGGTCGTGCGATCCGTAATTCGTAATCGCAGGATTGAACTGGAAACGGGAAGCCTATTTCGAACAAAAGCTCGGTCAGACAAAGCCTAGGCGTTGACTGAGAACCGGTCAGGTAATTCCAGAACGATTGGGCTGCGGTTCCGCTCGACATGATCATTTTGATCGGTGTCGTCGACGTCCTCGCTGGGAAAGCAAGTGCCTTGAGGGCGTCATCGGTACGCGCTTCCACAAGCGTCGTATGTCCTATCAGGGCGACGCCTTCAAGCTCTCCCTGTCGATTTCGATATTCGTAAAACTCACCGCGATTCAACTCACTCTGTATCCCGTTGTCGAGAATAAAGCTGGTCATAGCCACGGTGTGCACCGGTCGAAGGGCCAGAAAAGCCAGCACTTCGTTTTTGTTCTCATCCTTCAATCTGCCGATCCCGGAAAGATCCGGAGCTATCGAAAGCATCGGCTGGGTGACGGCTGCGATTGGTGCATATGTTTTTCGTGTTCTTAGATTTAGCATTTGATTATCCTCCTGTAGCTGTTTGGAACACTTAAAATCCAGGGTCCATATAGGCAGTACCGTCGCCACTCGCGACAACGTCGTCGCTCAAGGCAATAACAGAATCCGCTATAAGAACACCGTCACCAATGAGTACTCCGTCTCCGATAAGTACTCCGTCACCAATTAACACACCGTCGCCGATGAGGACACCGTCGCCGATGAGAACACCGTCGCCGATCAGTACGCCGTCTCCTATGAGAACGCCGTCACCGATAAGCACGCCGAATGACAGCAACAATGAGCCGGAGCCTTCCGCGCCGCCATCGCTAAGAGTCATGTTGGAGCTGAGCGAGAGGCCGCTCGTAAAGACAGTCTCGGTGTTTAGCCCGAAGCTGCCGTTTGTCATCGTCACTCCGCTGCTGAAGACCTTGTCGGGTCTGTAGACCATCTGATATTTAGTGATCAGATTCTGGCCCTTTATGAACACCTGATTTGCAACTATCAGTCGTGCCCATGAGAACGAACTGCCGCTGATCGTCGAAGAAGAGGTAGGAGCCAACCATGTAAGCGGCACCATCGAAGTTCCGAGTGTTGCGGTCTTGAAATCAAGATCCGTCCGCAGCGATTTCGCGACGCGTACCGCGCCTTCGATATTCAACTGCCCGGCACCCTGCTCGAACGAATCGGCTCCGGCGATCGGCTGCGCCGTATACTGAAGCAGCATCTTGACCATGCTCGGTGTCAGCTTTTTGTTCACCTCGAGAAGCAACGCTGCCGCACCCGCTGCGACCGGTGTCGACATCGACGTTCCGCTGGAATACATTTGCGAGTTGTAGCTCGTGGCGGTTGGATCGTTGACGATCAGAGCCGGGTTTCTTGACGCGATCAGATTGCTAAGAGATTTAGACGCGATCAATTTGTTGCCGGGTGCGACCACGTCGGGCTTGATCAGGTTATCGTAAATCTTTTCACCTGTCGTCGACGAAGTATAGAAGCTCCTTGTCGGACCGCGCGAACTAAAGCTCGCGATAACATCGTCGCTGCGGCTGTCTGTGCCGAACGTATTACTGGCACCGACGGTGATGGCATAGGGGCTGTTGCCGGGTGAGTGAATGCGGCCGTAGATTTCCTGGCCGGCGTTTGATTTTCCGAGATTACCGGCGGCCGCGACCACCGTAATCCCTAAACTCACCAATTCCTGTACCTTCACGCAGATCGGATCATTCCGATACGAATCGATGGCCGTTGTGCCAAGACTCAAATTCACAACCTTGATGTTGTAGGTCGTGCGATTCTGTTTTACCCAGTCGAGACCTGCCAAGAGCCATGAGATCTGACCAGAGCCATTGTCGCCCAATACCTTGACGCTGATAATGTCTGCATCCGGAGCGATCCCGCGATATGCGCCGTTACGCCGGCTCTCGTTGCCGGCCGCGAGTGCCATGACATGAGTGCCGTGGCCATACTTGTCGTTAGTAGTGGTCGAAGAGGAGAAATTGACATTCGCCACGACCCTTGAAGCGCCGTAGTTATCCTTGAATGCGGAGTGATTCGCGAAGATGCCCGAATCGAGAAATGCGATCCCGACTCCGGAACCGTTAAGTGTGTACGGACCCCTAAGAAGATCACCTGCCTGGCTTCGCATCTGGGCCGCTCCCGTCGTCGTCTCGATATGTCCATTGGCGCCCGTCTTCCGGTCGGGCGAGATATAGTTGATAAGCCCGCTGGCCGAGAGACCCTGAACCGCTGAGAGGGTCAAGTTAACAACCATTGCGTCGGAAGATCCGATGCGGCGGATTATGCGTGCCGAACCGCTATCGAGCAGTGCCCGAAGCGAAGCGTTGTCGGCATCACGCGCCTGCAGGATAACGTCGATGCGTCGAGTTCCGCTTGGATCCTCAGCCATCATCTGGCGAATATCCGGGGCGACGTTGTCTCCTACAAAGGTCTCACTGCGCGTATCTGATTTTTGTGAAGCCGACTTTGAGTTCTCGACCGCGATGACCTCGAAGAGGTCCGCCAGTTCACTGTTCACAGCGATCTTCTCTTCATACGCAGCTCGTGAACTGCTGCCGATGAGCTTCAGTTTTCCCTCTTTGAGCGCCGTTACAAACGCGGACTTCTGATTTCCCGCGTTTACGAAGGCTGTCAGATCGTCGAGGAAAAGAACAGTACCGCCATTTGACGCGATGACCGTTTCCAAGATGTTGTCGATCGCAGAGTTCAGCTTTACCGAGTCGGCGACGCTGGAATAGAGGGCCGTCGTTTCGAGTTTCACCAACGCAAGGTCCTTTAGTCCTGTAGGCACTGAACCCTTCGCAAGGCGAAGAGCGATCTGCTCTCCGATCTCATCCTGGATACTTCCGTTCTCGTCGACGATTACCGGCTGGCGGCTTCCACCTTTCTCCAACACTTCGAGAACTCGATTGATCTCAGTCTCGAAATTTGGACTCTGACGCAGTCTTCCTTCACGGCCAAGCTGCGTAAGATCAGTGGTAAATGTCGCTGACGCTGATTCCGCATCATTCGCGCCGGCGCCCAAAGTTTGGACGGCAACGACGTTCGTAAATACGAATGCAGCGAGTAGGACCAGGGAGATCGTTTTTCTAAAGATAGAAAAATGATCGATAAGCGGTTTCATTACAAGCTCCTTTAACAAAAACAAAACGTTGACGACACTTGTCGCCGCAGTTCCTTTATCAAGGTTTGTGCCAAAAGAGAACCTGAAGAAATAATTGGACTTAGCGAATTTGTGGGAATTGTTTTTCATGGTTTTTATCTCAACGTGAATGACCGGTCAGTCAAAATGACCGAGGTAAAAAGAAAAAGGGGAAAGCGAATAAACGCTTTCCCCCGACGCAGTTTTTCATCGAAAAAGAAAATATCAGATTTCCAGAATATCTACAAGCTCCTGCACCGCAGCCGCGCTTTTGTGCAGCGCCGTGCGTTCCTCGTTCGTAAGGCTGATCTCGATGATCTGCTCGACCCCGTTTTTGCCGAGCTTGACCGGGACGCCGACGAACAGATTATTAATGCCGTACTCACCTTCAAGGAAAACAGCGCAAGGTAAGATTTTCTTTTTGTCTTTCAAGATCGCTTCGGTCATCTCTACAGCACCGAGGCTTGGTGCATAGTATGCGGAACCAGTCTTAAGTAACCCGACGATCTCTGCACCGCCATTTGCAGTTCGCGCGAGGATCGCGTCGAGCTGATCTTTGGGGAGTAACTCGGTCACCGGAATCCCCGCGCACGTCGAGTATCGCGGAAGTGGGACCATGGTGTCGCCATGACCGCCAAGAACAAATGCGGTTACGTTCTCTACGGAGACGTTCAGCGCCTCGGCAAGGAAACAACGCATCCGCGCCGAATCAAGAACGCCGGCCATTCCAATAACGCGGTTTTTGCCAAAGCCCGATCGGCGAAACGCCACTTGCGTCATAGCGTCTAGCGGGTTCGAGACGACGATGATGATCGAGTTCGGCGAATACTTAGCGACTTGATCCGTGACCTGGCCGACGATGTCGGAATTCGTTTTCAAAAGATCGTCTCGGCTCATGCCTGGCTTTCGCGGCAAACCCGCCGTGATGATGACGACATCCGAATCAGCCGTCGCCTCATACGAATTTGAACCAATAAGCTTTACGTCAAAGCCGTCGATCGGTGCGGCTTGCGCGAGATCGAGCGATTTACCCTGTGGTGTGCCTTCAACGATGTCGACCAATACAACATCGGCGAGTTCCTTGCTCGCGATCCAATGTGCCGCCGTCGCGCCGACATTGCCCGCGCCGACGACCGTAACTTTACTTCTTCCAGTCATTCTTATTCCTCACTGTTGATATAGAAAGATAAATTTGTAGCTGTTCAAAACAGTAATTTTATATGGGCAGAGGACAGTCGGCAAACGGGCAAAAAGAAAAAGCCCGGCATGCTCTCCCCTTCATGCCGGGCTTTCTCAAAATGGCCGCGGATATCTCGCCAACGACCAAACTTATTCAGATTTGTTTCAATTCAACATGTCGAGTAGAAACTACGAAGATCAAGGCATTGCCGGTAAAGCACCTGCCCTACCTCGATCCTCGCAAGTTTTCAAACGACATCCGCGGTCTATAGAAGCAACGACTGTGCCACCTTAGGAAAAAGAAGGCCGATAAACGAAAGCACCAGAAATTCAGGTCTCTCGGCGGCTGGGCGTCCGTGAACCGCTCCGGCTTTTCTTACAATATCGTTTACTGTGCGCACGATATCGGGCAGGTGGCTATTGCAATATTGGATGACCGCCGCCCTCGCTGTGATCCGCCGTCTGTGAATAACGCCGACGGTCGTTGTGATAAAGGACGAGATGCTCGCCCTCATATCTGACGACATCGGAAACCCGATTGAACTCGCGAGTGTGCTCGGCGATCACAAACGTCATGGGGCTGAACGAGATGACCATTCCGGCAGCGAATATATAACCGCCCTGATCGTAATCAGTACCTGCGTACTGAGCGGCTCCGACCGCGATATCCGGCGAGTACCGGCCTTCGCTGTTCTTCGTTCGATCGGCATTTGCGATAAAAATGGTGTAATCGGCGTAGTTCAACCGACGCGAGTATCCGTTCTTGCGGGCGACCGTGAACAAGTTCGACAGGCCTCGGTCGATCGCCGATAACATTGCAGTCGGCGGACGCCGCACACTGTAGATGTTCGCGCCGTTAGGCGTTCGCGTGACATAACCGAACCGGTCACCGGTAATTCTTTGCGCTTCCGCGATGGGCCCGCGGCCCTGTGCGAATGCCCCAGCAGACATTACCGAAAGAATAAGAAGCACACTCGAGAGGAATTTTGTTCGCATATCGTTTCTCCGCTAGAGTGTCCGCAATGGCCGTGCCAGATAAAGCAAAACCCCGAGGCGGGGCACTCGGGGTCGCAGTATCAGGTGTGGTACTGGGGACGGGAATCGAACCCGTACGCCCCTAAGGGCACAGGATTTTAAGTCCTGGGCGTCTACCAATTCCGCCACCCCAGCACGAACTTGAGATTATCATAATCGCCGACGGAAACGCGATGAGACATCCCGTGTGGTATCATTCGAAAAAATAGGTTGCTGAACGCAGAATGGAACAATTTGCTTGGATATTTTGGCTCGTGCTCGGCGTCGCTTTGATCATCGCCGAGGTGTTTACCCTTGGCTTCGTTTTGTTCTGGTTCGGGATCGGAGCGATCGCCGCTGCATTTGTCGGATTGCTGGGTGGCGGCTTTTTGATTCAATTCCTGGCGTTCGCGATCGTCTCGACCGCATTAACGGCGATGTCGAAAACGATCTTCTCTAATTATGTTTCACGGCGAGACGAGGATACGGTCAAAATGGGCGTCGACTCGCTCCCGGGTCAGATTGGTACGGTGACGACCCCGAGTAAAGGTGCGTTGAAGGAAGGCGCCGTCAAAGTCTACGGTTCGACATGGACTGCTTTTCCGATCGATGGTGAGACCGCCTTGACCGAAGGCGAAAAGGTGCAGGTGGTCAGCGTGAAAGGTTCGTCTATATATGTGCGGCCGGTCTTGAATGAGCTTCCGGAGTGGCGCGGCGACTAGATGATCTCAGCGGTATCGCTATCCTGATCGGCCGTGTCGTGAATATTACCTAGGTCGATCAATTCGAGTTTTACTTCAGCCTCTTCAGCCGCCGACAGAGAATCGCCGCTCAGCTTCGCAAGGATTACCGTGATATTGTCCTCGCCGCCGTTCTCATTGGCTTCCCTCACCAACTCTGCACAAGCCTGCTCAAGCTTATCCAGATTTTCGACGATATGCATCTGCATGTTCGCAGCCGTAACCTTATTGGAAAGTCCATCGCTGCATAACAAAAGAACGTCGTTCTGGCTTGGCGTCAACCGGGCGGACACCGGATAAATTTCGTTCTGAGCGCCGAGGGCCTGAAGGATCACATTTTTTAACGTATGCGTTTCCGCTTCCTCGGCCGAGATCTGTTGAGCGTCGATAAGCTGCTGCACCAGCGACTGATCTTTCGTTATCTGATAGATCTTTCCGTTTCGGACAAGATAGGCCCGGCTATCGCCCACCTGAATAATATCGACACCGTCAGGCGTCACCCCAACTCCGGTGAACGTCGCGCCCATGCCCTGAAACTGCGGATCCGTTCGTCCCTGCTGATGTACGAGATAGTTGGCGTACACAGTTGCGTTGTAGAGCTTTGAGATCAAATTATAATGATAACTTTCGGGGGTCAGCGTCGCATCGGAATCCTCGTCATCCAGAAGTTTTTCGCTAACACTCTCAACGGCCATCTTGCTCGCAACTTCGCCTGCAAGTGCTCCGCCCATCCCGTCGGAAACGGCGAGTACGATCCCATTGTCATCAATGTCGAACTTCTGGCTTTCGATGACGAATTCACCATCGGTCTGTTCGCTCGTCCACGCACGCGAGCGCGAAATATTAAGGAGAAGATAGTTATCTTCGTTGCCGCGACGAACTCGTCCGACGTGGGAAGTAGCGTGTATCTCAACAGTTAACATAGGTTTCTAGTTTCTGACTTCCCGTTTCCCGTTTCTAAGATCGGCTCCCGATCTGAAAGTAGAAACTAGGAACCCGAAACTAAGCAAGAGCTTGATCCAGATCTTCAATAATATCTTCGACATCCTCGATACCGACTGAGATCCGCACGAGTCCGTCGGTAATTCCCAGCTTGTCTCGCGTTTCGACCGGCACGGAGGCATGCGTCATGGTCGCGGGATGCGAGATCAGCGACTCAACGCCGCCAAGGCTTTCACCGAGCGTGCAAAGCTTAACCCCTTCCAAAACCCTTTTTGCATTCTCGAGCGAGCCCGTTTCGAAAGAAACCATTCCGCCGAAACCGGTTTGTTGCCTCTTGGCCAACTCATGCTGGGGATGTGAAACAAGGCCCGGATAATATACCTTCTGCACCTTCGGGTGTTCGGCCAGAAAATTTGCAACGACGCGTCCGTTCCTGTCGTGTGCTTCCATTCTTACCGCCAAGGTTTTTGTCCCGCGAAGCACGAGAAACGAATCGAAGGGCGACAAGATGGCGCCGACCCCGTTTTGAACGAACTTGATCCACTCTGCGTCGGCCTCATCGTTCAAGGCGACAAATCCACCGACACTGTCTGAATGTCCGTTCAGGTACTTTGTGGTGGAATGTACGACGATATCACAACCCAGATCGAGGGGGCGTTGGAAGTACGGAGACAAAAAGGTGTTGTCGCAAACGACTTTCGCTCCCCGCGTGTGGGCAAGTTCCGAAACAGCCCGGAGGTCCGTTACCGTCATTACCGGATTCGTGGGCGTTTCGACGAATACCATTTTTGTGTTGGACTTGAACGCCCGCTCAAGCTCTGCCACATCGGACGTGTCCGCGAGATCAAATTCGATTCCATAATCTACAAGGATTCGACTGAACAGCCGATAGGTACCGCCGTAAGTATTGTCTCCGAGAATTACGTGATCGCCGCCCTTTACAAGTTTGAGGGTCGTGTCGATCGCAGACATTCCGGAAGCGAACGCATAACCGAACTCTGCGTTTTCAAGTGCAGCAATATTTTTCTCAAGCGCAAGGCGAGTTGGGTTCTGCGTTCGGGCGTATTCGAAACCCTTATGCTTTCCGAGTGACTCCTGAGCGTACGTTGAGGTTTGGTATATCGGCACGCTCACGGCACCGGTCGCAATATCAGGCTCGTTTCCAGCGTGAATTGCAGTTGTCGAAAAACCCATAAAAGAAAGCCTGAAATAAAGGATTAAAAATAAAGCTTATTCTAACGTAAATTGCAGATATTAGGCTAAGTGTTAACGAGGTTTCATGGTAACTTGCCATATTGAAAAATGCAAAGTAAATCACTTGTAATGTCAGGGTCTGGGTTGCCGCCGAACCTACTTATCAGTTGGAAAATAGGTTAGAATTACGCATCCCTTAAGGATCGATTCATATCCGTGTTAGAGTTGCCGGAAAGCAGATACCTAAAAGTATGTTTGATCAATTTACGCTCGGGATCGAGGAAGAATTTCAGATCGTCGATCCGAACACCCGAGAATTAAAGTCGCACGTTTCGGAGATCTTGGACGAGGGTAAACTTCTTCTGGGCGAAAAGATCAAGCCGGAAATGATCCAGTCGATGATCGAAGTCGGTACCGGTGTCTGTGCAAACATACAGGAAGCGCGCGAGGACATTTCGAAACTACGTTGTATTATCTCAGCCCTCGCACGAAAGAAAGGTATGGTCATCGTGGCCGCGTCGACACATCCATTTTCAAAATGGTCCGAGCAGGAGATCTATGACGGAGATCGTTATAAACTCCTCGTGGACGAGCTGCAGATGGTCGCCCGGTCTCTGCTGATCTTTGGTGTTCACGTACATGTCGGCGTGCCGGACAACGATCGGCGGATACATATCATGAACGCCGCCCGATACTTTTTGCCGCATGTTCTGGCGATGACCACGTCCTCACCCTTCTGGCTCGGCTTTAACACCGGACTGAAGTCATATCGATGTGAGGTCTTCAAAAAGTTCCCGCGCACGGAAATTCCAGATCACTTCGAATCGTTCCAACAGTACCAGACATATCTCGACCTGCTGGTCAAGATGAACTGCATCCAGGACGGCTCGAAAATTTGGTGGGACATCCGTCCGCATCATCTGTTTCCGACCCTCGAATTTCGTATCTGCGATATTCCGACACGCGTCGACGACACGATCGCGGTGGCAGCTCTGTTCCAGGCGATCGTTGCGAAGCTAACCGTTTTGATAGAGAAAAACCTTGGCTTTCGTTTGTACCATCGACGTCTCATCCAGGAGAACAAATGGCGAGCAATTCGCTACGGCCTCGACGGAAAACTTCTTGATCTCGGCAAACAGAAAGAGGTTCCCGTAAAAGATCTCATCCGAGAGCTACTGGATTTTGTCGACGATGTCGTCGATGATCTCGGCTCGCGCAAAGAGATCGAACACATCCATACCATCCTCGAGCGTGGGACTTCAGCGGATGACCAGCTGCGGGTCTTCGAAGAGACCGGCGGCGATTTCAATGCCGTCGTCGATATGCTCATTGAGAACACGATGGAGAATGTCCCGATCCAGTGTTTTGACTAACCGTTTTCCGTCCCCACTTTCCCGCCTTTTTTTGGAATAACGCTAATTTTCATAATTTACTTTTGTTGAGAGGCATATGCGCAGCTTTACCTCTCGCATTGATCAACATTGTTGTAAAATACTTGACGATGTACAAACTACCGTGGTACAAACTAACTGGCTTGTCATCCTTCAGTATTTGTCCCATTCGCCAGTCTCCCGTCTAGAGCTCAAAACGTCATGAAGAAAACGAATCCATTGTGCGAAGCGGCAGGTTTCTCCCTGATCGAATTACTAATCGTTGTGGTTGTCGTAGGGATAATTGTAGCGTTTTCTTTTCTAAGCTTTGGTTCGTCGGCAGCCAACCTGGGAAGACAGAATATAGCTCGCGAATTCAAAGTGAGCCTTGAACGCGCTCGGTTTGATTCAGTGAAGCGTCGCGCCACCCAATGCTCGAACATGTCGAGTGTTACGATAAATAACTCCACCTCTTTCAGCACATCGATCGACCGCGACCAGAATGGTCGGCTTGACCTTCCCGTCGAAACGCGCGTCGTGAATTTTGCGAATAGCTCCAATGTGACGGTTATAGGCAACGGCGTTACCCTCCCCGTAACAATCAGGTTCGACGAGCGAGGGAGGGCTTTCCTACGAAGCGACTGTGACCCATCCTCGATTCCAACGGCTTCGGTCCCTCTTCTATATTTTTGCAATGGTACGTGTACAGCGACGACCGTGAATGCCCAGAATGCCAACGCAATATTCATTTCCGCCACGGGCACCGTTGCAATGATGACGGGCGATGCGACATTACCGACATTTGACCCTCCAACGGTCGCGGAGTATCCGTCTACAAGCGGCGTGGATGATGATCTGACGATATGGACTGGGACTGTACCAACGCCCACGCCTTTTCCACCGTTCACATCGCCTACTCCTACTCCTTTGCCATCGGCGACTCCGCCCCCCCCGCCGGGAACACCCACCCCGACCCCAACGCCTATACGTGCGTGCGCTTACAATGAGCGACCGCGGGGCAATCCACCAACTTGCATATGTTATTCACCCATGTATCTGGGCAACGGAAGTAAGTGTGTGGGCCCAGCTGCCACACCGACTCCGACTCCGTAGCTGAAGGACTAGAAAATTATGTGGATGCTGTTTAGTTGTCAGGCGAAGCGAACCGCCACCCCGGTTGCGGGAACCGACTCAACTGAGTGTGAAAAAGGTTTCAGCCTTATCGAGGTTGTGATCGCGCTCATAATTATCATGATCGCCCTGCTCGGAGTATTTCACGCAGTCACCTATGCCATTGTTTACAACTACGGCAATAAGACGCGCGGGCAGGCGCTGAGCGTAATGCAGCAGGAGGTTGAGCTCCTTCGAAGTAAGAAATTCACGCCCGCGTTTACTGACCCCGAGCTTAGTGGCGGTACCCGCACCAAGACGGTCACAACGAACACCGGCTCAGTATTTCAAGTGGAAAATCAAGTTGATAATGAGCCGATGGTGGACGGTATACAGGGAGACTCCTACCAATGTCTCACACCGCAGGGAGTTGTCATTCCGTGCAACTTTAAGGAAATAACGATTACCGTCCGGATGACAGGGCGCGTACCAGATTGGCGGGTAACCGTGCCGCCGCGTACGGTCCTTCGTCGAACCCGTGGAAACTAGGGGTGCTGACTATGAGTGTGAAGAAAAAAAATTCGCCGGCCGGTTTTTCATTGATCGAATTGCTGATTTCAATGACAGTTCTGCTTGTGCTGATGGGAATCGCAATGACATTGTTTGCGAAAGCGATGTCGGTGAGGACAAGAGAGAGTCAAACGACAGACGCGCTCACCGCCTCCTATGCCGCTCTCAACGTGATGTCACGTGAGATATCAAACTCTGGCTTCGGACTCGCGGGCAGCGACGGAAAGGCGACAAATGGCGTCATCCTTGAAGATTCCAATCGGAATCAGATACACATGCGGACGAATTTCACGAATGTAACGCCTTACGGCCAGCAGAGCCAGACCAATGATCCGGGCGAGGACGTAACGTACTATTTCGACCCGCTAACTAAGTCGATCGTGAGATACGATAGATATGCCGATCCGACTACATCTGTTGTCGTTAATAAGATCAGTAATGTCGAGTTCAAGTATTTCGATTACGCAATAAGCGGTTCGGCGGGTGTCGAGAGAAGCGTTCCGAGCGCTACAACAGGCAGGATCGTAATAACAGTGACAGTGCAGATGGATCGTGTTCAGGGTCAACCGGGTCCCCTTGCGGTCAGCTTTTCGACCGAAGTTAACCTTCGTAATTCGAATTATATGCTTCAGCAATATTGATTGCGTTGAGTTTCGGAGCTTTAGTATGGAAAACGCTACAACCAAACCTAAGAAAGATCGTAAGAATGAGCGCGGAGCCGCGTTAGTGATGGCGCTGCTAATGTCGTTTCTACTCCTCGTTGCGTCGACCGGCCTGTTGCTCGAATCGTCAATGAACACGGCGAACATGACCGACGCGACCGCGGAACAGCAAGCATATAACGCGGCCGAGAGCGGTATTCAATCAGCCGTGAACGTCCTTCGAGGCAACGTCGTCGTGCGCGACGCGAACCGCATCGACCCCTCGAAACCTGCCACCGATAAGATCAATAAGATCGATTACGTAAAGGCGAGCACGCCCGTTTCAAATCTAACATCACCCGCGTGCAACCTAACGCCCAACAACCCGGAATGCACGCCGCGCCTGTCGCGATGGCTGGGTTATGAGTCCGGCACTTATGCCGACCGCGTAAAGCTCCTGGAACCGGGCAGCACCTACGCCGCCGCCAACGGCTATGCATACTCGCTGTCGGTATTCGATCCTGATAATACCGGTTCAGCCGTAACTTATTGGACTCGCGGCATCCTGAGTAATTGCGATCGCGTGGATCCCAGCGACCCGGACTCACTATGCGCCGATATGCCTTATCCGCACAGGACCTACGGTACCCCGGCGACCGGAAACTTTATGCGGATCACGTATATCCCCACCATAATTAACAATCAGGACGTCTCCACGACCGGCAATCAGAATGTTAACTTCGGAAAATTCAAGGTCGAGATAAACGGTACCGGAGGCCAGGTCAACGGCTTTAACCGGTTTGAGATCGTCGCGACCATGACGCATCCGCATCGCTCGCAGCGGGTTATGCGTGGTTGGATCGAGACAAACACCGCGCCCTATACGACGCCGCCGCGGATCATATTCGACTCGCAGACCTACACTCTTCAAGGCAGTCTCATGTCTCTTAATTTTGGCAGCTGGGCGAGTCAGCCGACTGTCACGTGCAGCAGCGGTGGAACGAGCTGGACGTTGCCGAATATGGTCAGTTGTCCAAATGACACGCCGCAACGCGTTGGCTACGAAGCGAGGCTACACGCGTCCCTCGTTTCAGGTACATACTATGTCGGAGAGAACGTGATCGCGGGAACAATGACTTCACCAGAACCTGTCCGGCTGGTCATCCAGTCAACAGGTTATGGGCCACGAGGGGCCGTTAAGAAGCTTGAAGCGATCATACAAAAGAATTTTTTCAACGGCTTGACCGCACCGGCGACATTGACGCTTGTCGGGGCTCCATGCCCGATCGGGCAGACTTGCTTTGCTCCGGGTTCGTCTAACGTTACGACCTACTCCGGTGACGACACGGTTTCAACCGACATTATTCCCCCGATCGGAACAACTAATGGCACTAATTTGGACCAGGTGCAGGAGTCGGTCGATGGGCGACCGCCTCATCCGTTCAACGGAACCGTGATCGGCGTTCCGTCCAATGTTACAAACGAGATTCCAGATTGGCTGTCTAGTCCACTACAGACTGACATAACTGTCCATCAACTCGCTAATACCGCAGAATCGTCTCCTGATCCAGGTGGCAATTCGAGGGGAAGGTTTTTCCCTAGTGGGACCAATCCGACGACTTTTGGCGATAACGCGACAGGTGTCGGCATCACATTCTGTGACGGCAATTGCGTGTTCACGGGTGCTGGAGGCGGGATACTTGTCGTTACCGGTACGCTTACGCTACACGGCAACTTCAATTTCAAAGGATTGATAATCGTCACCGGCACCGGCGGAATTACCCGGAGTGGCGGCGGCACCGGTGTACTTGAAGGAAACATCGTCGTTGCGCCGTATGCGAACAGCCGCATTGAGGATGGGGCAGATCCGGCCGCGAACGCTGCGTATTTACCCCCCAACTACAATTTGTCCGGTGGTGGTAATTCAACGATTCAGTACAACTCGAGCAGCGTGGCGAACGGGCTAGTCGCAGTGAGCAATTTCGTCCTGGGAGTGGCGGAAAAGTAAGACTGACTTATTCAAAGGCAATTCAGCATGTTGTGTCGGACGCATATCAGGTGTCTGACCCAACTTAGTATTATGATAAACGCAATAAAAAATGCAGTGGGGTCGTAAGGTCCACTGCATTGTTCATTTCGGATTCGACGGATTTTCTTACTCAGTCGGTGTGTGCCGAAGTGCAAGCTCGAGAAAATTCTCAAACAAAATTCGTCCGTCGCGCGATTCGTTCGGATGTTCCCAGCGTGTCGGGTTTTTCGACCAATCCTCAAACGACTTCTCGAGGTGGAACTGAACGCAATAGATCATCTGACCGTCCGAGTGCTTGACCATCATCTGGTTCCTGCACAGATACGACGTCGCAAGCAGCTTGAAGCCTTCGGGCACGCCGTCCACCTGGACACCGTGATTTTGCCACACGCGTAAGATGTCGTCTTCCTTGGTGTAGTCCTGCCAAATCCCCGAAGACTGATCCTCATTCCCGTCGAAGATCGGATCGTTCTTATCAACGATCTTTACAAATCTGTACTGATACTCCAGCACTCGCTCGCTGCGTTTTTCGGCTGGGTCAAGATCGTCAAGGGTCTTGAGCTCAGCTCCAAAAGACCATCCGACCAGTTGATGCGCACCACAGATCGCGAGAATCGGGATTTTCGTCTCGTTTACAAAACTACGGAACGATTCAAGATGAGCCTGGTTGTAATAATCGAAATCGGCGAATGTCCCGCTTAATACGATCGCATCGGGACTGAAATCTTTTGCGGCCTGGGCCACCTCTGACAAATGAACGGTCAGGGTCTTCGGATTCTGGACCAGCCGAATGACGTTCTGGGCGATGTTGTTGCACGCCATCGAAGAGACCCGGCGCTCGAATCGCAATTTGCTGTCGATCGTTTCCTTCCACTCCTCCAGAGCAAGGGGGGAAAGATCCGACTCGTAGCGCAGCAGACAATTCACGATCAGGACACGTGCGTGCCTGATCCGTTTCTCAATCGGCTCGTAGCGGCAGAACGCCCGCCGGTTGTACGGAAAGGGCAGGTCCTCCGAAACGGTTGCTGTTGTGGCCAAAGCGTCTAACATAAGTGGCTAAATCGTAACTAACGAGCTTAGGAAATCGAAACAGCGATCTCCAAAACTGGGATGATTATATCAAGTCTCTCTTTGCTTGGTCGACCGCTTGAATTCCGGCATCCTGTCGCCCGGCCCGATCTCGGCTATCTGCGCCCGTATCGATTTGAGCAATCGGTTCCGATTTCGCTTCAGTTTCTGGTCGTTCACACCGGCCGAGTTAGTCTCAAGCAGTAAAAGGGAGCGTTGCCATGCCGTTTCAAGTTCATCGGCGAGTGTCGAGATCCGCGTAATATCGTACGGGATCGCAAACTCCCGGCATCCGATCCGGGCAAAGATGCGCATATATCGGGCCGTCGCCAGATCCGGACAGGCAAATCGTCGGCGACCGATCTTGATCTCGATACCGAGCAGTGTATGGAGGATCCGGACATCGTTCTCGCGCTCCGGTATCTCCAGCGAGCACGAGCGCGTCGGCAGCACCCGGATCTTTTCCGAGTAGATGGCAGCCATCGGCTCACTAAAAATTTCGGGGTTTTCGTTCATCCAAGAAAGCCGTGACGCCGGCGTCAAACTGAGTCGAGTCTCGCCTGGAAAGAGTTGAAGAATTTACCGACGTGAATACCGTCGACCAACGCGTGGTGAACCTCAACTGAAAACGGTATCTTTCTCGTCAAGCCGTCGTCAAACATCTTGCCAAACACCATTCGCGGAACTGTCTGCCGATTGTTCTGGCGGCTGGCGTGCTTGAAGCTCGTGAAAGATATCCAGGGAATGGCGGAATAATAGATCAGGTCGACACGCTCTGTTTCGACGTCGAAAGTTTTCAAAGCTTTATATTTCTCCCGGGCGATCTTTCCCACGCGGTCGAATTCGAAGATATCTTCTTGCAAGGGGTAATAACAAAACGAAAATGTCTCGTCGTCGTTAAGAATCGTTTGCGTCGCCTCGACGCGATCGAATTCGACCACTTTCTCGCCGAGTATCCGAAGTCGGAACTCACGGATCTCATTTGCGGTCTGAAGTGAAAGAAAGAGAGCGCCAAGGGAAAAGGCGAGGCCGTTTTGTTTGCAGAACGTTACGAGACCGGTGACGTCCAAATTGGCGGTGATATTAAAAAACGGATCTTCGTAATCGCGAAAAAACTCGTAAGTCTCCTTTCTCTCCCAGGCGCTGATGTCCACCTCTTTAAACATCGGATGGTTACCTCGACGCTATTGGAGATATCGGCGGCGGCTGCGAGAATTTCTCGATCACACCATTCGCAAAAATTCCGAAATACAATACACCGATGACGGCGATGAGCAACGCCGCGGCGAGGCCGATTGGAATCTTCGGTTCGAGCCAGTCCGACGTCCGTTCGCGGAAGAACATGACGACGATGAGCCGCAGATAATAGTAGGCGGAGATCGCAGTATTCACGACCGCAACAACGACGAGTACGGTAAGCATTGCACCGCCGGCGTCGAGAGCCGGTCGGAAGACGAGCACTTTCCCCATGAATCCGGCAGTCAAGGGCAATCCGAGCAGGCTAAGCATGAACAGCGATAACGAGAATGAAAGCACCGGTGATTTGAAACCGATGCCGTTGTAATCTTCGAACTCGGTGCGTCGGTCATTTTTCTGGCCGAGGAGCGTAACTATCGCGAAGGCTCCGAGATTGGTGATCGCGTACGTCAACATGTAGAACGCGACGGACGCGACTGCTTCGTCACGTGCGATCGTTGAACTTGCCGCTCCTGCACCGATAAAGCCAACCATCGCGTAGCCTGCGTGTGCGATCGACGAATAAGCAAGCATCCGTTTCACGTTGCTTTGCATGATCGCGACAATGTTGCCGACGGTCATCGACAGGATCGCCATTACCGTCAGAGCGGTCATCCACGAATCGTGTAAATATCCCGAGGCCTGCACTCCCACCACGAGTGGAAATCCAAGGACGAAAACACGAACGAAAGAAGCGAACGCGGCAGCCTTGGGACCCGCGGCCATAAATCCGGTGACCGGCGTCGGAGCTCCTTCGTAAACGTCCGGCGTCCATATATGGAACGGCGCGGTTGCGACCTTGAATCCAAATCCGATGATCATCATCGCTCCGCCGACGAGCAGCAGTGCAGGGAAGTTCGCGTTCCCAACGCGTTCGGCGATCTCAGTGATATTGGTCGAGCCGGTCGCTCCGTAAACGAGTGCCATTCCGTAGAGCAGGAACGCCGATGCGAACGAGCCGAGAATGAAATACTTCATCGCGGACTCGTTCGATTTCAGATCGCCGCGGCGAAGTCCGCACATTACGTATGTCGCGATCGATAAAGTTTCGAGTCCGAGAAAGATCACGACCAGATCGTTGCCGGACGCCATCAACATCATTCCGAATGTCGCGAACATCAGGAGAGCGTGATACTCGCCCACAGGGACATTTTCGCGCTCGACCCATACGGTCGAAATCAGAACTGTCATCGCCGAAACCAGAAGAAACACGAACGAAAAACCGAGCCGTAAATTGTCGTGAGCGATCATCCCGTTCCAGGAAACTGCCGGCTGCGGAGTCGTCCACAGCATGGCGAGCAAAACGGCCGACGCAGCGAGGCCGACGAGCGAGATGACACCAGTCGTAATTCTGTCTTTCGGGAAAAAACTGTCGTAAACCATTGTGACGATCCCGGCGAAGGCCACGATCAGCTCAGGCAGGATGATGGTAATGTTTACGTTCGGAGTAACTAATTCAGTCATAAAAAGTTTCGAACCGCCCGAGTGCGACTCATGAAAGGTTCTCGTTAAGCTCGCGGTCTCTGACCGCGACATGGATCGAAGACCCGTAGCCTAATGATCGGGCGGAGCGACCGGCTTTGCATCTGTGTCGCCTACGTTCTCGGCGGCTGCAATCGTCCCGCCGGCCTGATGAACAACTCGCTCCTGGATCGCTTTTATCGAGCTTTCCGAAGTCGCGAGAAAAGGTTTCGGATAGACGCCCATGAAGACCATCAAAGCGACAAGCGGGGCTATCAAACCGATCTCACGCCAGCTTAAGTCTTTCAGCGTTCGGTTCTTTTCATTAGTGATCTTTCCGAAGAACACGCGCTGGATCATCCAGAGCAGATACACCGCGGCGAAGATCACACCGGTGCCCGCGAGCATCGTCGCAATGTAATTCCAGTTCACAGTCGCCGTCACGGTTAAAACGTCTGACTTCCACATACCGACCATGATCAGAAACTCGCCGACGAATCCATTGAGGAACGGTAGCCCGACCGACGACATCGAGGTGATCACGAAGATCGTCGCGTAGATCGGCATGACATTCGCGAGACCGCCGAAGTCGGATATCTGACGTGTGTGCCGGCGTTCGTAGAGAAAGCCGACGAGCAGGAACAGTGCTCCGGTCGACACGCCGTGATTCAGCATCTGATACAGGGCACCCTGCATTCCCCATTCGGTGAACGAGAACATCCCGAGAATAACGAAACCCATATGGGCGACCGATGAGTATGCGACGAGTCGCTTAATGTCGGGCTGTACCATCGCAACAAGTGCTCCGTAAATGATGCCGATTATCGCGAGCACGATAAACAACGGAGCGAAATCGCGGCTCGCCTCCGGGAACAACGTAAAGTTGAATCGCATCAGGCCGTAAGTCCCCATTTTCAGGAGCACAGCGGCGAGGATGACGGAACCGGCGGTCGGCGCTTCGGTATGTGCGTCGGGCAGCCACGTGTGAAATGGGAACAGCGGGACCTTGATCGCGAACGCGAGCGCGAATGCAAGAAACAGGAGCGTTCCGGTCGCAGGCGAGATGGTCAGCGTACCAACCTTCATCGCGTGCAGGATCACGACGTAATCAAATGTGCCGGCGGCCAATCCGCCGGGAATGTTGGCGTACGCGTAATAAAGCGCAATGATCGCGACCAGCATCAATAAACTGCCGAGCGCCGTGAAAATAAAAAACTTGACCGCGGCGTAGATGCGGTTCTCGCCGCCCCAGATTCCGATCAGGAAGAACATCGGCACGAGCGACGCTTCGAAAAAGAGATAAAACACGAGCAGATCGAGCGAGACGAAAACGCCGATCATCGCCGATTCAAGCAGCAAAAGAAAGACGTAGAACGCCGTCCGGCGTTTCTCTACCGCATGCCACGTCGAGAGCACTGCGATCGGCATGATGAAGGTCGTGAGGATCACCAGCCAAAGGCTAAGGCCGTCCACTCCGAAATGAAAATTCGTGTTGATCGCTTTGATCCAAGGAATGTTCTTTTCAAAAAAGAAGCCGTTCGCCGAGGCGGTGCCCGTGTTGACGACAAGTATCAGCGACAGCAAGAAATTTACGATCGTAAATCCGAGCGTCACCCACTTAAGCTGGCTCTCCTGCTTCCAGAAGATCTGGTGCGCAAGCGTTACGACGGCGCCGAACACCGGAAACAGGATCAGGATCGTCAAAAGATTTTCAGAAATAAAATCCATATTTGGATCGCCGGCATCCTGCCGGCAATGAACGCATAGCGTTCAAACATTTGCCGCAATCGGCGGCTGCCGGCAAGATGCCGGCGTTCCACTAACCAACCAATTTCAAACCGTAATAAATAAAATATCCGAGCACCGCGAGAGCTCCGAGCAGGATGATCGCCGCGTAGCTGCGGACAAATCCGACCTGCACTTGTCGTAATCCCTTACCGACCTCGGTCACAAAATATCCGATGCCGTTGACGATGCCGTCGATAAATCCGAGATCGAAACCTTTCCACAAACCTTCGCGCGAGAGGATCGTCAGCGGATCGACTATGTAGCCGTTGTAGAGTTCATCTATACGCCATTTCTGTTCGAGGATCTTCGGCATCTTTCGCAGCGGCCTGCTTCGGAAAGCGAACCACCCGATCGCCATGCCAAGAACGGCAAGGACGACAGACAGCAGGGCAAGCAGACGCTCTTTGTTGACGACTTCGGGCTCGTGGGATTTCGCGGCCTCGCGGGCGGCGATAGCGGTCGGCATGTGGGTTTCCGCGATCACCGGCTCGAGTACGTGTTCGAAAGCATTCGCATCCTTTACTCCGACAAGCGAGCTCATCGCGTACGGAACGCCGATCAAACCGCCGACCGTTGAAAGGAAGGCCAAAATTATCAGCGGAACGGTCATTACCCAGGGCGATTCATGCGGCTTGAAATCCGCCGGCAATGCATGATGATGCTCTTCACCGTCATCATCGTGGCCGGTATGCGTTTCATCGAGTTCCGCGTGATGGACCTCGGCGACATGAAGGTCCTCGTGAAAACGTTCCTTGCCCCAGAACGTCATCACCATCATGCGGGTCATATAGACCGCCGTCAGGATCGCCGTGAATACCGCCACACCCCACAACACTTCGTTTCCGGGAAAGGCTCCTGCCGGGAAATAGCGGTCAGCCGCGAACGTTTTGTAAAGGATCTCATCCTTTGAAAAGAAACCGGCCCAGATCGGGATTCCGCAGATCGCCAGCCAACCCATCATCATCGTGATCCACGTGACGGGCATGTACTTTTTCAAATTCCCCATCCGGCGCATGTCCTGCTCGTGGTGCATTCCGTGAATGACCGAGCCTGAGCCTAGAAAGAGCAGGGCTTTGAAAAATGCATGCGTCATGACGTGAAAGATCGCGACGGTAAATGCACCGACGCCCGCGGCGAGAAACATGAACCCGAGCTGCGAAACCGTCGAGTACGCGAGCACCTTCTTAATGTCGTTCTGTGCGATCGCGATCGATGCGGCAAAGATCGCCGTCGCTGCACCGATAACGGCTATGATCCACATCGCAGTCGGCGATAGCTGGTAGATCGCGTTCGAGCGAACGACGAGATAAACACCGGCGGTGACCATTGTTGCAGCGTGGATAAGCGCGGAGACCGGAGTCGGGCCGGCCATCGCATCGGGGAGCCATGTCAAAAGCGGTATCTGCGCAGATTTTCCCGTTGCACCGATAAATAGCAGAACGCCGATCGAAGTCAGCCCGCCGGCGAAGATCGCTCCCCACGTGAAGGGCTCGGCAGACATATTCTGGAGGACGAAAGTGAAAACACTGTGGACCTGTTGGCCGTCGACCGTCTTATCAAAGAACGAGATCGAACCTGTCAGCGTGAAGATCAGGAAGATCCCCATCAGCACGCCCCAGTCGCCGATGCGGTTCATGACGAACGCCTTCTTTGCCGCCTCGCGTGCTTCGTTACGCTTGATGTAATAACCGATCAGCAGATACGAGCACAGACCGACGCCTTCCCAGCCGACGAACATCAACAGGAAGTTGTCCGCCAGTACGAGCGTCAGCATCGAGAACATGAACAGGTTCAGGTATGCGAAAAAGCGGTAGAAGCCCTTGTCGCCATGCATGTACCCGGTGGCGAAGATGTGTATGAGAAGTCCGACGAAGGTTACAAAGCATGCGTAGACGCCGCTTAGACGATCCATGCCGAGGGCGAAGTCCGCACGGAATCCGCCGACTTCGATCCACGTCCAGATCTGATCAAGGATGGGTGCATCGGCGAATAGAGCTCCGGTATGCGATGTGCCGATACCAAAAGCGATCATGAATGCGACGATCGTCGATATCGCTATCGACCCGCAGGCGACGACGCCGCTAAAGGTTTCGCTATACGGCTTGTCCTTCAGATACCCGCCGATCAGCCAGTTGATCACCGCTCCGAGGAGCGGGGCGAAAATGATAATGCTTAGAAGGTTATTTTCGATCATTTCGACTAGTCGATCTTTGTCGGCGGTTTTTCTTCTGGCATCTTGATTTTTTCTCCGGCTTTCGGGAAAACACTATTAAATCGTGTTTGATCGATACTGCTAATAAATTTCCAGCTCTTGCCGTCATCGTCGGATATTCCGACTAATGCACTCTCGCCCAAGAATTTCCCGTCTGGAGTCTTCATCGTCATCTTGATTGGCAACAGTGCAAACATTTGTCTATCAACCTTTTCAATTTGCAATGCCTGTCCAACTTCCATAGCAAGGAGTGAAATCCCATCTGCCTTCATTTGCTGAGAATCCTTCGATAAGAAGGCCGCCATTTTTTCTTTTCCACCGAATTTTTGGACGATCACCGGATACGTCAAATCAACCAGTTTTTCGAAATTGCCATCAATGGTGACTTTGCCAACTTCCTCGGCCTGAGTTTTCAAACTTGGGTAATCTGATTTTGGTTTTTCATCGGCTACAGGCTTCGTTGGAGTTGCATTCGGGGGCTTGGTTTGGGCGCAACCGACAGAGGTCATAACGGAGATACAACAAATGATCAGTGAAATAGCTCTAAACATAAACTCTCTCCTTTAATTCCTCAAAATACTCGCGTCATCGACATCGATCGATTGCCGGTTGCGGAAGAACGCGATGATGATGCCAAGGCCGACGGCGGCTTCCGCGGCGGCGACCGACATAACCATAAAAACGAAAAGCTGTCCGGTCACATCCGCGTAATAACGCGAGAATGCGACGAACGTCAGGTTGACGGCGTTAAGCATCAGCTCGATGCACATGAACATCCCAAGCGCGTTGCGCTTGAAGATAACGCCGACCGTGCCGATCGTAAATAAAATTCCTGACAGGGCCAGGTAGCTAGCTAAACTTGGTTCCATCTTTCTCTAAGTTTCTAGTTCCTTGTTTCTAGTTCCTAGTTGTTTGCGGATTCAGCTGCGAAGCAACTAGAAACAAGGAACTAGAAACCAGAAACTTTCAAATACTTACCCGATAATCGTCCTTCTCTTCTTCCAATCCGCGCTCGTCCAACTCTTCGTCCACGACCAGTTCAAGCTGCGGCTGGGCCAGGCGTCGGGCCAGAACGACACCGCCGATGATCGCCATCAGCAGAAGCACGCCGACGATCTCAACCGGCAGCAGATATTCCGTGTACATTCCCTGGCCGATGCTCATCGTCTTTCCGACGGTCTCGTCCGTATTCACCGCATGCTGCGGGGCCTTCATCACTGCGTAAAAAATGAAGAATGTCTGTACGAGCAATATCAGCCCAAGCCCACCGCCGACGGCATAGAGGTATCGCAGACGGTTGAGCGGTTTTTCTTCGTCCAGATTCAAAAGCATGATGACGAAAACGACCAGCACCATGATCGCACCCGCGTAGATCAATATCTGCACAGCTGCGATGAACGGCGCCGCAAGCATGACGTATATGCACGACAACGCGATGAACACACCGACCAGCGAGATCGCGCTGTACAGCGGATTTTTGTGATAGACCATCGAGACCGCACATGCGATGGCGAATCCGGCGAAAAGGAAAAAGAAAACTTGAGAAACCATTGTTGTGATGGGTGATGAGTGATAGGTGATAGGCAGAACGGGGTGATCCCCATCACCTATCACCCATCACATTTCACCGATTCAAAAAGTACACGATCACTACCGTCAAGATGACGTTCGCCAGAGCAAGCGGCAGCAAAAACTTCCAGCCGAAGTTCATTAATTGATCGAAACGAAAACGCGGCAGCGTACCGCGAACCCATATATAGAAGAACAGGAACGCACAGATCTTTCCGATGAACGCAACATGGCTGACGAGCGCGTACGGGATCGATCCCGGTTCGAGAAGTTTTCCAAGCCCGGGCACATACCATCCGCCGAGAAACAACACCGTGCACATTACCGAGACGGTGAACATGTTGACGTACTCGGCCATGAAAAACAGCGCGAATTTCAAAGCGCTGTACTCGGTGTGGAATCCGGCGACGAGTTCAGTCTCGGCTTCGGGAAGATCGAACGGCACGCGATTGGTCTCAGCGAACGCCGCGATCAGGAAAACGACAAACCCGATGAACTGCGGGATGATGAACCATTTGAATGGCGAACGGATCTGGGCGACGATGATGCCGTTCAGATCAAGTGTTCCAGCGAGCATCACTGCGCCGATCACCGACGCTCCCATCGCGAGCTCGTACGAGATCATCTGTGCCGACGAACGCAGACCGCCCATCAAACTGTACTTGCTGTTCGATGACCATCCGGCCAGCGCAATTCCGTAAACACCGACCGATGTAATTCCCAGAACAAAGAGTACACCGACGTCGATCCGTGCGATCGTCATCGGAAGTTCCGTGATGCCAACGCCCAGATCGTACGGGAGAAAACTCCAGTCGACGGTCGTGATCGCCGGCCCGAACGGATATACGACGATCGGCAGCAACGCACACGTCAACGCGACGAGCGGTGCCAGAAAATAGACGAACTTCGTCGATTTATCGGGGACAAGATCTTCCTTAAAGATGAACTTCAGGAGATCGGCGAACGGTTGCAGAACGCCCCACGGCCCTACGCGGTTCGGACCGATGCGGCCCTGGATCCAGCCGAGTACTTTGCGTTCCGCGAGCACCGTGTACGCGACGATCATCAGCACGCCCTGGAACGCGAGCAGTATCGCAACACTGTAAACAATGAACGGAAATGCCGTTTTAAGAACCGATTCCATAATCAAGTACGACGGACTGTTAGTCCGTCGCTCCGGGCCACGGCCCGGAGAACTCTTTCGAACACGGGACGGACTAACAGTCCGTCCTACTATCTTCCACCCGGATTAACACGGTCGCTGGCTCCGACTACCGCGGCGTCCGCCAAGGCACCTTTCTTTGTGCCGTCGAGCTCGAACTGAGCGAGCGGAGCGAGAAGCAAATTCTCAGGTTTCGGATTTCCGTGCGCGAGCAGATGAAATTGCGCCGTCTTGCTTGTCAACGTCGTCAGACGATGCAGCTTGTGTCCCACCTTCGGCGTAACATTATTCTTCTCACCGCCGTCGGGGAGCGATTCGACCCGCGTTTTCAAACCGTCTAACGCGTCTGTCGTTGCGTGTCTGATCTCGTGTTTCATCTGAACGGGCCGCGACTCGTCCTTCAAGTCCGGATATCGAATGCCGGCATAAGCCGGAACGCTGCCCGAGATTGCCTTAAAGACCGCCGTGGTCGACAGGTTGTAGCCGAAATCGACACCCATTTCTTTTGCAAGCATGCTCGTGATCATCCAATCGGGTTTCGACTGATGAACCGGATCGATCGCCTTTCGCACACGCTGTACGAATCCGGTGTTGTTCGTATACGTCCCGTCCATTTCCGCGAACGAAGCGGCAGGGAAGACGACGTCGGCGTACTGCGTCGTTTCAGTTTCGAACAATTCCTGAACAACGACGAACTCTTTGTTCTTGAGTAAGCCGGCGTCGTCGATACTTCCTCCGATGAGCAAAGCCTTCGAGCCGTTGATCACATCGAGCAACGACTTCTTTCCGGCGGCCATGTCGTTCGCACCCACCGAATTGTTGTACGGTGCCAATGGCAGAAGCAATACTCGACGATTTTCGGACGAGTAGTTCGCGGCTGAGGACGCGATCACTGCCTGAGCTTCAGTCGACAGATCACCGCCAACAATGATGATGAGGTCACCCTCGGTCTCGCCGATCGTCCGCGTCATCTCCTCGAGGGCAGAAAGCTCGACACCTAGTTTGCTTGCGAGATCACCTGTCGATGAATCCGCAAACGCCAGCGCGAACGCGTCGTAAGAATTCTTATTAATGTGGAGGAACTGGCTCGCCTGCGCCGCCAGACGAATCGGAGTGTCGTTCACGGCGATAAATTTCGCACCGCCGTTTCGAACGGCCTGGCGGATCTGCTTTGCTGTATAGGTTTGTTCTTCTTCGGGCTCGCCGCCGATCATCAGGATCGTGCCGGCGTATCGAATCTCCTTGTGCGTCGCGAGCGGCACGCTCATGTTGTCGAAGAACGGAGACAGATCGTATCGATCTGAAACTGCAAAATTCTCCGTTTTCGCGATCTCGCTGGCGAAACGTTTCAGTGTGAAAACCGACTCATTCGTCAGACGCGGACTTGCGATAACGCCAACCGAGTTTCCATGCTCGGCGAACTTTTCGGTCGCGTATCGGATAGCTTCGTCCCATGTCGCCGGGATCAGTTTGCCGCCTTTCGTGTAGCGGATCATCGGCGTCTTCAAACGATCCGGATGATTAATGAACTCGTGTGCAAATCGCGCTTTTACGTCGAGAAACTCACCGTTCAATCCGTTAACGTACCGGTCACGGGCGACGATGCGATGAACGAGTCCGCTACGCGAACCGATCGAAAGCTGCATTCCGTCCGAACTGTATGTGTCGGTCGAGATCGTCTGCTCGAGTTCCCACGGACGAGTCTCGTGTCGATACACACCGTCGAGCAGCGTTCCCGTCGGACAAACCTCGATGCAGTTCCCGCACTGCGAACAATCAAGCCAGCCACCGTACGTTCCGATCACGGTACTCGAACCTCGGTTCGCGGCCTCGATCGCATCCTCGCCCATCCATTCGTCGCAGACGCGTGTGCAGCGTTTGCAAAGAATGCATCGCTGCGGATCGTTTGCGACGATCGGCGAAAGATACTTTTCCGGAGCGACGTTTTTCGGCTCGGTAAACCGTTCTTCGACATCGCCCCAATCGAATATCACTTCCTGCAGCTCACATTCGCCACCGCGGTCGCAGACCGGACAGTCGAGCGGATGATTGACGAGCAGAAACTCGCCCATCGCGCGCTGTGCCTTTTCGATCTCCGGACTCTCGGTCGTGACGACCATTCCGTCGGTACAAGTGATCGTGCAGGATGTCTGGAGCTTTGGCATTTTGTCGATCCGCACTAGACACATACGACACGACGCCTGAACGGCGAGGTCCTTGTAATAACAAAACGCCGGAATGCTGTGCGCGTTCTCGCGACAGACGTCGATCAAGGTCGCGCCCTTTTCGGTATCGACCTCGGTTCCGTTTATCGTAATTTTGATCGGTTCGTTCGGCATCCGCTATTCAGCTTTCTTCTTTCTCGTCGTTTTCTTCGGAGCCGCCTCAGTCGTCACTGCTTCGGGAGCGACGTGCTTTTTCTTTTGCTTCTGACGCGTCTTTCCAAAACTACCCGCAAAAATTTTGCCTTTTCGACTTCTTTTATCGCCTCTTCCCATAATTTTTCTCCTTTGTACGGCGGACTGTTAGTCCGCCGATGACAGGCTAACAGCCTGTCCTACTTCTAAACATTGCTCGCGTAGATGTCCGTCTTCGCGTGCAGCCACTTCCTAAAATCGTCCGGAAACTGTTTGATCGCGCTTTGTATCGGCCACGCCGCGGCGTCGCCCAGCGGGCAGAACGATTTGCCTTCGATGTTGTCGCAGATATCGAGCATCAACTGCGCATCCTCAGGCCTTCCGCCGCCCGATGCGATGCGGTCGAATATCTTTACCAGCCAATCGGTTCCTTCGCGGCATGGTGTGCACCATCCGCATGATTCGTGTTTGTAAAATTCGGTCAGGTTCTTGGTCGTCTCCATGATGTCGACCGTTTCGTCCATGACCATCATCCCGCCCGTGCCCAGCATCGAACCGGCTTCGACTAAACCCTCGTAATCGAGCGTCACGTTTTTCCCGAGGATCTGACCGGCATTCATAATGTAAACGCTCGAGCCACCCGGGATGACCGCCTTGAGGTTGTTGTCGCGAAGCATTCCGCCGCAATCCTCCATGATGAAGCTCTCCATATCGGAATAGCCCATCGGGAGCTCATACACGCCGGGTTTTTTTACATGGCCGCTGATCGACCAGAGTTTGGTACCGCCGGATTTTTCAGTGCCGAGATCGCGCCATGCGATACCGCCCATCTCGATGATTTGCGGAACGGATGTGAAAGTCTCGACGTTGTTGACGATCGTGGGTGACGCGTAAAGCCCTTCGACAGCAGGGAACGGCGGCTTCATCCGCGGATGGCCGCGATAACCTTCCAAACTTGAAAGCAATGCCGTTTCCTCACCGCAGATGTACGCTCCTGCACCGGTGTGTGTGTGAATGTCGCACGAGAAATCGGAGCCGAAAATATTCTTGCCGAGGATTCCCGCTTCGCGACATTCAGCGAGTGCGGTGTCCATGATGTCGATCAAGTACTTGTACTCGCCTCGCGTATATATGTAACCGGTCGACGAGCCGAGTGCGTACGCCGCGATGATCATTCCTTCGAACATCGAATGCGGATCGCGCTCCATCAGGTAGCGATCTTTGAACGATCCGGGCTCGGATTCGTCGGCGTTGCAGACGATGTATTTCTCTTTCGGCGAATCTTTCGGGACAAACGACCATTTCATTCCGGTCGGGAATCCCGCACCGCCGCGTCCGCGAAGGGCGCTCCTTTTAACTTCTTCAATAATGTCGGCGGGCGACATCCTGAGCGCTTTCTTCAAGCTCTCGTAACCCCCCGTTTCGCGATACACCTTTAGCGTGTGCCCATTTTCGAGGTGCATTCGCTTGAGTTGAAGTGGCTCGCAGCCTATCGCTCTGATTTCCATACTTGCTAATTTATAGGCCGATGTCTCGCGCCACTACGAGCGTGTCGAGATATTGTCGAAAGCTGATGATCTTTTCATCGCGGAACTCCCATGCATGTGCGAACGGCACCGACATGCTTTTGCCCGTCTTAAGATATTTCCCCGAATACGTACCGAGCGAGACAACATTGCCGTCACCACCGTCGACGACCTTGTCTGGTACGACCGTGAAGCCTTCCCATTCGGTCGCAAGCTTCATGAAAACATTTTCAACAATCGCGTCTGCACCGGTGTAAGTTCCGCCGTACATGAATCCTTCGGCTTCATTCCACTCGATGTTCGAGTCCATCGCGTCAAGAACCGTAGGCACATCGCCCTTCGCAAATGCGTCGTAAACACCGCTGATGATCTCTCCGTTGGTCATTTAAAGAAGCCTCTTGAACTCTTCGATTGCTAAACCCGCGTCTTTCACAATCCCACCCATCGTCAGAGCGTTAACAGGATTATGTCTGGGAATCGTGATGATCCTTTCACCGTTCGTCATCACTATATGCTTACCTTGTCGAGCTACACGAAAACCTGCCTTTTCCAGAGCCTTAACGGCTGCGAGATGATTTACGCCCGGAAGCTTCGGCATTTAAGCCGCAACCTCGACTTCACGCACGTCTGCGCCTATCAGCTGCTCGTCGAGGACGCCAAGGTACTCTTCGATTGCGTACTTGATGTTATTCAAAGCTTCGCCCTCCGTTTCGCCCTGTGACCAGCAGCCGGGCAAAACTGGACACGAAACGCTGTAACCTTCGTCAGACTTCTGCAAGACAACTTTATAAAACATTTTCTTACCTATTTTGACGATACGAACATCTGCTCGAAAAGCTGTTTCGCACGTTCTTCGCCTTCTTCGGTTAAAGCGACCGATTTGGCTTTGCCTTTTGGATTACCGATAAGGCCTTTATCGTGGAGTCGGTGCATGGTGTCCCAATCGAAACTCTTCCACGCACGGGCTCCAAATTTATCCCGGTGCATCGTCATCCATAACAACGCCAAGGTTGCATCGTCTACTTTTTCTTTATCGAATTCTTCCATCGAAAACGCCGTCTAAAGGCGGGACTCTAAACTATTGGCACGAGTCCAAAATGTCGTCCACCTTCTTCTTTGTCAGATCCTCGTGATAATCAAAACCGATCTGCATCATCGGCGCCGTACCGCAGCTTCCAAGACACTCGACCATCGAGACCGTAAACTTCCCATCCTTCGTCGTCCCGCCCGGATGAATACCGAGCTTCGAGCAGATGTGACCGGTGATATCGGGTTCCCCCATGATCCGGCACGAAAGCGTTTTGCAGATCTGGATGTGATGACGTCCGATCGGACGCAAATTGAACATCGAATAGAACGTCGCCGTCTCCCAGACGTCGGTCACTTCGATTGCGAGAAACTTTGCCAGAAAATTTACACCCGGGTTGTCGATCCATCCGCGCTCGCGCTGCACAAGCATCAACAGCGGTATCAAAGCCGAACGAGTCCGTTCAGCCGGATACTTCGCGAGATGCATGTTCATCTCGTCGATGATCTCCGGAGAGAACTCCGCCACCTCGTCTGTCTTGACGACCTTGTCGGTGTAAGTTGTTGGTGTCGCTGCAGCCATTTTAATTAGCTTTGCCTTCGAGAGTGTCGACGCGGCCTTCTAAGCTTCTGATTCTTTGCGTATCTTTCATTGCCTGGCCCGCGACGTCCTGAAACTGACCAGCGAGTACATCCACCTTCCCTTCGACTCGCGTCAAATTCGTCTTTACATCTTTCATATCCGTGGCAAGAAGATCGACCTTACCACTGAGATCATCAACCTTAATGATCATGTTCTGCATAAGGCGCAAGAGTTCAGCCATATTCGTTTCCTGAGGCATGTGGGAGGTCCTCCTAAATTAATTTTTCCTACCTATCGATTTCACCAAGCACAATATCCAAACTGCCGATGATCGCGACGACATCGGCGATCATTTCGCCCTCGCACATCACGGGAAGCGCCGACAAATTCACAAAGCTCGGCCCGCGGAAATGAACGCGATCCGGTTTCGGGCCGCCGTTCGATTTCATGTAGACGCCAAGTTCGCCCTTCGAAGCTTCGATCGGCATATAAACTTCGCCCGCCGGAATGTTGAACCCTTCGGCGACGATCAGAAAATGATGGATCAGCGAGTCCATGTGCTTTCGCATATCGTCGCGATCGGGTAGCACGACCTTCGGCGCGTCGGCTTTGATCGGTCCGGGCTTTAATCGATCGAGAGCCTGTCGGACGATCTTATGCGACTCGTAAAGCTCTCGCATACGAACGCGGAATCGCGCCCACACGTCGCCGTCCGTCTCGATCGGCACATCGAAATCGTAAGTTTCGTAGCCCGTATAAGGATTGTCGCGACGCAGGTCGAGATCAACGCCGCTGCCGCGAAGACACGGCCCCGTCAATCCCCAGTCGATCGCGTCCTCACGCGAAATACCGCCGACACCCTGCGTACGGCTTTGCCAGATCGGGTTTCCGGTCGCAAGCGTTTCAAACGTATTGAGTGCGTCGGGGAAATCAGCTGAAAACTGTTTGCACCGCCGTTCAAATCCCGCGGGCAGGTCCATCATCAAGCCGCCGATTCGGAAATAGCTGGGCGTCATGCGTCCGCCCGAGGCGGCTTCGATAAGGTTTAGAATCTTTTCCCGCTCCTTAAAGCAGAAAAAGAATATGCTCATTGCACCGAGGTCCAGAGCACTCGTCCCAAGCCAGACCATGTGCGACGCGATTCGCTGCAACTCGCACATCAGCACGCGAATAACCTTCGCACGCTCGGGAATCTCGAGATCGAGCAGCTTCTCGGCCGCCATCACATATGCGAGATTGTTTCCGAGCGGATTCAGATAATCCATCCGGTCGGTGATGACGATGCCCTGCTGGTACTTCTTGTACTCGAACAGCTTCTCCATTCCCGTGTGCAGATAGCCGATGTCCGGAATTGCTTTGATGACGAGCTCGCCGTCGAGACGCAGATCAAGCCGCAGAACGCCGTGCGTCGACGGATGCTGCGGACCCATCGACAGCGTCATTTCGGACTCGAGCGATTGATCGAGAACCTCAAGGCCGGGAATATTTTCTACTGCAGTAGTCATCTTTCCATTTTGGATTTTAGATTTTGGATTTTGGATTTTGGATTTTGGATCATCCTCAGCGCAATCCAAAATCTAAAATCCAAAATCCAAAATCGGAACTAGTTCATGCTGTACGGCTCGTAGCCGCGCAGCGGATAATCTTTTCTCAACGCGTGTCCGTCGAAGTCGCTGGGAAGCAAGATGCGCCGGAGATCCTGATGACCGTCGAAAATCACGCCCAGCAGATCGAACGTTTCACGTTCGTGCCAGTCGGCTGTTTTCCAGAGCGTCGTGACCGTCGTGACATGCGGATCGTCCTCGCTCAAGAGAACCTTTAATCGCAGACGGTTGTGGTGCTTCGTCGAAAAGAGATGATAGTTGACCTCGAATCGCGGATCTTCCTCCGGCCCTCGGTCGCAGCCGCAGAGATCGGCGAGCATATCAAAGCTATGTTCAAGCTTTAGAAACTCGCAGGCGTCGACTATCGACTCGCGCGGAACAATTACTGTGACCTCGCCGTGGCCTTCGATAACGTCCGTGACCCAAACCGCGTTCTTCGATCTTAGTTTTTCGACAAATTCCAGAAGCATAACTATAAATTTACCGCCGAGACGCGGAGCCGCAGAGAGAAGAAAGAAAAATGCTTATTAAATCTCTGCGTCTCCGCGTCTCGGCGGTGAACTGCTTTTCTAGGACGATCGCCTTTTCTCGTGTCGTGAGGGGATCGTGTACGGTCGCGAAACCTGATTCTGAGCAACTTCGATCTCGGTTTCCCTTTCGAGCGCCGTGCCCTCGGTCACCGGCAGCGTTCCCGGAACGATCGAGACGCGCGACTCCGGTTCGAATGTGTCGCGGCGGTCTTTGACCGATTCCTTCATTATCTTGTCCTGGAGCATCATGATCGCATGTACGAGCATTTCAGGCCTCGGGGGACAGCCCGGCACATATATGTCGACCGGAACGATCTTGTCGACACCCTGGACGATCGCGTAGTTATCAAAAACGCCGCCCGAAGTCGCGCACGCACCCATCGAGATAACCCATTTCGGCTCGGGCATCTGATCGTAAATTCGCCTTAGAACGGGTGCCATCTTTCGCGACACACGCCCCGAAACGATCATTACGTCCGCCTGTCGGGGTGAGGCGCGGAACGTCTCCGCTCCAAATCTTGAAAGATCGTTGCGTGCCGAGACGGTATTCATCATCTCGATCGCACAGCAGGCAAGACCAAATGTTGCCGGCCAAAGGCTGCTCTTCCGCGCCCAGTTTACGACGGCGTCGAGCTTTACAGTGACTACGTCCGGCAGCGATTCGAATAATGTGTTCTCTAAACCCATGATTTGATTTTGGATTTTGGAATTTGGATTTCGGATTGCCCCGAAAACCCCATTTCCTAAATCTTCAAGCCGCTATCTTTGCCGGCTGCGTCTGTTCGCGGCGTCTCTTTGCCATCAGCTTTGCTTCTTCTCGCACCTCAGCCCGGGCTTGGAGGCCCCAATCAAACGTTCCCTTCTTCCAAACGTATATGTAACCAACGACAAGTGTCCCCAGGAAAACCATGATCTCGAGGAAGGCGATTGTCCCAAATGCGATCCCACTGATTTGCTCCGCGGCCAGTAAGCTCTTGAACGCAACCGCGAACGGGATGATAAACAGGACCTCAATATCGAACAGCAGGAAAATAACCGCGACAGTGTAGAACTTAATGGAATAGCGGTCGCGAGCCGAGCCGATCGGGTCCTTCCCGCACTCGTAGGGCATCAACTTGGTCGCCGTCCGTTTTCGAGGGCCGATCAGTTGCGTGACTAAAAGCTGGCTAATCGCAAAACCGATCGCCACCAGGAACATGATCCCGATTGGTGCGTATTCCATCAGATTGTGTTCAGCCATAGAACCTCGCAAGTCATCCTGAACCCAAACAGGCCCTCGACATAATCCGGCACGAAAACTAGGAAAATCGGAACAAACTCAATCGTAAGCAAAGCGCATAGGTGTGTCAAGGCGATGCTTATTGCTCGCGACGCAGTGAAAATCGAATGATTTTGCGGAAGTCAGGCTAGGTTTTGTCTACATAAATCGTTGACCAAAATTGCGGGGCTGTGGTAACTTTTTAGTGGCGATCAATTCCTCTCGCCTCCCTCCTGGCTTACTCTACTTGGCCGCATACACCGTGATCACTGGCTATAATACAGACATAGAATTTGAAGGGGTTACCTATCACGTTCAGACCGAAGACAAAGGTCTGGCGAAACCCATCATTTTGTCCCTCGTTTATGACGGAGGGACTATTCTCGCAAGCAAGCGATTGCCTTACGACGATCTGCTGGATGGTGATTTTGATGCAGATATCCTTGCGTCACGCCTGCACCGCCAGCATAAGCTCATTTGCGCCGCGATCCAGGCCGGACGGCTCGAAGACCTAAGGCAGATGACACTACGTGAGTCTGTCGCGGTGGCCGAGGCCGGCAAGCCTGTATTTGTCGAACCTGTCCATCCGAACGGAAATGCGAAATCGCACGGCCACATCGTGGATGAATTCGAAGAACTCTTTCTACCGATACCGAAACCGAGGTTCGATGGACTCATCGACGCAGCGATCGCGCATTCGGTGATTGATCCGATCGCGCGGCCGACCAGCACCCAGCCAGCCGGGGATGTGATGCTGCCGGATGAGGCTGTCGCGATCGTCAGCGACATGCTCGACCGCCCGGCCAATAATAAATTGAGCATCGAACTGCTCGGCGAAGCTAAGTTCAAGGGCGGCGAGCGAAAGGGCGTGACTTTTATGGTCTGTCGCGGAACGGATAGAAAGGTAGTCGGGACTGCCCAGGTGATGGTAAAGATCCTCGGGTCGAGCTTTCGGCCGCTTATCTTTCATGCGTCAACCGATGAAAACGGTCTCGCAACCGTGAACCTGCAGCTTCCGAACTTTAATTCGGGGCGCGCTGCCTTGCTCGCGCGGGCAGTTAGCGACGGAGAGGAAGTTGAACTGCGGCGTGCGATCACGCACGGGTAAGTGAGAAGCGAGAATACGATTTGAATGCTTCGTCCGATTTGAGAGAATTGGATTGGATGAAGATCACTATTAATGGCGAGATCAAAGAGCTTGAGAGCGAGGTCACCCTGGACCGCCTACTCGAGCTCTTGTCGTTGCCATCGCAGCGGATCGCTGTTGAGCTAAACCGCGAAGTTGTGAGGAAGAAAGATTGGGAGACCCTCGTAGTGAAGGACGCCGACCGGCTTGAGATCGTTCATTTCGTTGGAGGGGGTTAACGTGGACCCTCCGGAAAAACTGAAAACTGAAAACTGAAAACGGCGTGTGTTTTCGTTTTCAGTTTTCAGTTTTCACTTTTCAGTTTGTTCGAAGAAGTGCCGATGGCGGGGTTGCCCGAGTTGGCCTTTGCGTTCTGTGCGCGTTTGCGTGAAAATCGAAGGTAATCCATGGCAGATTCTTTTCAGTTAGCAGGGAGGTCATTCAACTCCCGCCTTATCATCGGGACGGGGAAATATCGTTCATTCGACGAAATGAAGGCGGCGCATGCGGCGTCGGGCTCGGAAATGGTGACGGTCGCAGTCAATCGGGTTCCGCTCGACGGAAAAACCGAATCGTTTCTCGATCATCTCGATCCGAAAATGCACATCCTTCCCAACACGGCCGGATGTTACGACGCCGAGCACGCGATCAGGACTGCACGCCTCGCACGCGAGGCTCTCGAGACCGATTGGGTAAAGCTGGAGGTCATCGGCGATCAGGTGACGCTATTGCCCGACAACGAGCAAACGCTTGAAGCCGCACGCGTTTTGGTTAAGGAAGGATTCATCGTGCTGCCATACTTTACCGACGATCTGATCATGGCGAAGAAGTTGCTCGACGCGGGATGTGCGGCGGTCATGCCGCTCGCCGCACCGATCGGATCGGGAATGGGCGTGCAGAATCCTTCGAACTTGCGAATCATGCGCGAGCAGCTGCCAGACGCGACGATAATTGTCGATGCGGGCGTCGGCGTACCGTCCGACGCGGCCGTCGCGATGGAGCTTGGCGCTGACGCAATTCTAATGAACACCGCGATCGCCGAAGCCGGCGACTCCGCGCGGATGGCGACGGCAATGAAGCTCGCTTTACAGGCCGGACGGCTCGCATATCTTTCGGGCCGCATGCCGAAGCGTCTTTACGCATCGGCGTCGAGTCCTATTCAAGGTTCGATCAAGTAACAAATGAGTGTCCGGGTTTTATTTTTTGGAGCGACTGCCGCCGCCGCGGGGAAACGCGAAACTTACGTCGAAGTTGCCGACAGTTCGAAAGTTGCTGTTGTCACAGACTTGGTCATCAAACACCATCCCAACCTCGAAGGTCACAAACTTCTTTTTTCGGTTAATCAAGAATACGCAGAGCAAGATGCATCCATCTCAGACGGCGACGAGCTTGCGATCTTCACGGCGGTCTCGGGCGGCTGATCTTTCATGGATTTCGGCGAACTCACAACGGATCCCATCGATATCACGAGCGTCGCACGTCGCGTTGTTCCGCCGGAGTGCGGTGCGACGGTGACGCTCGACGGATACGTTCGCAAATTTACGAGCGGCCGTGAGACTCTGCACCTCTTTTACGAAGCTTATGAGCCGATGGCTTTGAAGGAGATGCAGAAACTTATCGAACAAGCGAAGAACGATTTTGAGATATCGAACGTCGGGATCGTTCACCGGCTAGGAAAACTTGAGATCGGCGAGACGAGCGTTGTCATCTCCGTCGCAGCTCCGCATCGCAAAGCGGCGTTCGCGGCTTGCGAATGGCTGATCCGGGAGTTAAAACGAACCGTGCCGATCTGGAAAAAGGAAGTGTATGCGGATGGGGAAGTATGGGTTGACGGTGAGTCAGAACCGCCTGCGGTAGCGGGCGGTTAAAGATGATAATCTACAATCGCGTCACTCATGTTCAACCGCCCGCTACCGCAGGCGGTTCTGACTGGTTGAACGACGCATTTGCTTTGGCCACAACCTCATCAAACCTTCGCTCTAACTCCGCATTCGCTCCCCGCAAACCCGCCACAACTTTTTCACCCCACTCAACATATTCTCGTCGTCGTTGAAGATCCCACCCATCGGGCGGATTTGCGGTGACATCGCGGATGTTGCTCATCTTGTCCGCAAGTTTTATCTGTTTTGCGCCGATTGAAAGATGCGGTGCGTGTTCGATCTGCAGACGCTTTCGCTCCGCCTTTGGCAGCGATTTGTCGTCCGTTAGCTCGCGAACGTAATCGGCAACCGCGGTTCCGAACTTTTCTGCGATCTCTTCAAAGGTCACGTCACAGTCTTCGACCGTATCGTGCAACAAAGCCGCAACGATCATGTCGGTGTCGTCGACCTGTCCAACATTCGTGAGAAGGCTTGCGACCTCGATGGGATGATTTATGTACGGCTCACCGTCGCTGCCTTTGCGCTTTTGATCTTTGTGTTTTTTGGCGGCGAAGTTTGCGGCGGCAAGGATTTTTGCGAATGAGTCCATCGGAAGAGAACTGTGAACTGTGAACTATGAGCTGTGAGCTATGAGCTATGAGCTATGAGCTATGAGCTACGAACTATGGAACTACAGAGGCGGGCCGTCGATGCAGACTCACAGCTCACAGCTCACAGCTACTTTATGACTTCGATGGTCAGTGTCTGCTGGCCGGTGATCAGAAACTCGGCTGGCGCGATCGCCAGTTCGTTAACTATCGTCTGTACGGCGGGCTTGATCCCGCCTGCCGTTCGATCGTTATTGAGGGTCGCGAGAACCGACGGCGGAAGATTCGGCATTTCGCTCGAGCCGATGACGACGCCGTTAGTTGTCCGGAACGTTTGAAGATACAAGCGGTCCGCCTGCTTCATCCTATTGATCGTTGCAACTAACTCTTTCAGGTCCCGGGGAACAAAGTGCTGCATCGCGGAGCTCTCCTGGATCTCTTTTCCGTCAGCAACCGTGATTGAGAAAACACCTGCGGGCGTATCGACGGGGATGGTCACCGGAATTCTCTGCACGAAGATCTTTCCAGAGTTTGTTCGGGCGAATGCCTGCACCTCGACAGTCTCGCCGGCTTTCACCTGCATGCGGTCGATCGACATTCTATCCAGAACAGCGGTTTTGCTCCCGTCGGACGATGTAAGGTTTAGCGTTATCCCGCTAATTTCCAGATCGTCGAATCGGCTCTTCATCAACGCAGCCACCGGTGCGGCAACCGAAGCCGCGGCAAACTGCGGAGCTTGTCCGCCCGCAAATCTACGATCGAGTTTGATCGATTGCTGTCCTTTAATACTGATCTCGCCGGCGATCTGCACCGTCGCGTCACCAAGGGACCGTTCCTGCGCCACCGCCGTGTTATAGATCGCGATGTTCAAGAGGAGCGGCGTCAAGAAATCGTCTTTTGCTACCTCAAAATTGATGACGTCGGTTTGCCCTCGACTTGATGTGACATTGATCCGCACGGGAATCATTTTCGGAGCTTGGCCAAGTTTTCCTAATACACCGGTCGCCCTGTCTTGCGTCATCGTTCCGACCATCGAGTCCGGCACAGCCAGTTTGAACGAATTATTGACGCTTGGAATCACGGTCACGACGTGCGACTCGGCCATCGGCAGGTCTGAGGTGCCGAGACTGAGGAACGGGTGTCCGAACGCGTAGATCTTATCGCCATCGCGCCACGTTACGGTTCCGGCCGCGGCAAGGCTGTAATCGCCCCGCGTCAGCTGCATCGAAACCGAATCGCCACCGACCAGCGTTGTCGCATCAGCCTTCTTCATCGAAGAGATAGGAGCCGAGCCTCCGACCGCGGATACAGGTATAAGTCCCGCTTCAAGCAGTTGCGGCGTAAACAGGTTCAGAGTCTGCTGCGAAAATCCGGTGAACGTCATCGGGGTCGCGATAGGTTGGAATGACTGCCCGGCGACGGCCATCAAAAGAGAATTATTCGAAACTCCGGCAAGCAAACCGCTGGACGCCGCGGGATTCTTCGGGAAATTAACCGTCCAGCTCGTCGAAGCCAACTCCGAGAACGAGATCGCCTTCGGCTCCGCAGCCGTCATCTTCGGACCTTCCTTTTTCTCGAAGATCGCGATCATCTGCTCGATGGGCGTAATTCCGCAGATCGGCTCTTTAGAAAAAGGGAAGCTGTACGAGATCGCCCCGACCAGTTTCCCGTCGATGTAAACCGGCGAACCGGACATTCCGGCAAAGACACTGGTCCGATCTGCACCACCGCCGCTCAGCCGTCCGACGATCAGATCCTGCTTCGGGCCGATGGCTCCGGGAATCACGCCAAGGATCTCGACATTAAATTCCTCGGGCTCGCTTCCGCGAAAGACGGTGCGAGCTTTGCCGTGCATGCCTTCCTTCAACTGGGACAGAGGAAAAAAGTTCCCTGATGTATTCTCGCCTCCGGAAGTGCCGCGTACTGCTGGCGCCTGGGCAAAAACGTTAAGTGAAATCGCGATAAATATGACGATAAATGTTGGAAATCTTACGTTTAACATCTTGAAAAAACTTTTCCCCATCGACGCCGGATATGGTAACATTTTGACTGGCATATCAGAAGCCTTTCTCCGTGGGCTTCATTTAAGAATCCCTACACCTTTCCGTAGTTGCTTCACTTCAAAAATCGTTTATATGGCAAAGAGTATCCGCCTTCTCAAGAGCTTTTCCCGTTTGCTGCTTCCGGTCGTCGTTCTGCTGGTTATCGCGGTCGCAGGCGCCTCAGTTTGGCTCGTCCATGAGACGGCACATCCGGTCAGCGCGGCCTACCTGGTCACACCCGAGGTTTACGCCATGCTGAGCGCCCGAGGCGCGCAGGTAACCGACGAAAACTGGGGAAACAAAGACGGCACCTCAGCACGTGGCTGGCTTCTGCGCGGTGCGCAGGATGCACCGGCCGTAATACTCCTTCACAAATATGGAGCCAATCGATCGCACGTATTGAACCTCGGCGTAAAGCTTAACGAGGCGACAAACTTTACGGTCCTGATGCCCGATCAACGGGGGCACGGACAAAATCCGGCTATCACATACACTTCGTTCGGCGGATGTGAGGCCGACGACGCAACAGCAGCTATCGAATATCTGCGAACTCTGAAAACCCCCGAACAGTTTCCGTTGGTGGGTAAAGAGATCGGAATCTACGGTCTTGAGATGGGGTCTTTTGCCGCGATCGCGGCCGCGACTAACGACAACAGCGTGAAAGCATTGGCACTTGATTCCGTGCCGCAGAACTCCGACAGCATGCTTGCGTCGACAGTCGAGAGCCGGTTTCCGTTCGGGAGCGTGATAACTTCTGAGTTCGCAAAGCTCGGGACGCGTCCCTATTTTTTTGAAGGATGTTTTAAGCGGGAATCTTCGTGCGATATGGCGAAAACGCTGGCTGGACGAAAAGTTCTCTTGCTCGGTGGGCTGGACGCCCCAAGCTTTCAGGAATCAACTTCGAAGCTGAGCAAATGTTTTCCGGGAGACTCTTCGGTCGAATCGAAGACCGATCTCAGTCCGTCGGGCTATAGCATCATCAACGCCTCGATCGAGCTTTCCGAAAGCTACGACCAACGCGTAATCGATTTCTTTCGACAGGCATTGAGCCAGCCTTTGCCCGCGATCTAAATTTTTACAAATCAATTTTCTTTTTCGAATGGCCGTTCGCTTGAGCGGTCTTTACTATTTCAGCGTTGTCCTCCATTTTGTCGACGGCCTGAAGCAAAATGCTCCGAAGCTTTGTCAGGCGCACGCTGGTCGAAGTCATCTCGAGCATTTTATATTTGATTTCGTTGTCGAGATTAAACGCGGCGGTCACCAAAAATGAAAGTGATTCGGGGTCGGTTTGCGGGATCTCGGGAAAGCTGCCGCGATTTCCACTCAACTTGAAAGCGGCTTTGGCGATTCGCTCGAAAAGATCGAAAACCTCGTCTGCGACGGGTTGGATCAGATCGGAAGGTTCTTCCTCGTCTTCAAAAAACTCGATCGCACCGCTGAGATATGGCTTAACGAAGTCAACGTACTCCAGCAAACGATATCTGATAACACCAGATGTGATTATGTTCGAACGGCCATCCGGAAGCATATTCGCTTCTCGCACCTCGGCAGCGCATCCGACACTCCCAACGGCAGGCTGGTCCGAAAGCTCTGCGTCCGGCTCAAAAAATGTAACCCCGAACAGGTTTCTGCGGAGCTCAATATCCGTCAGCATCTGCTGATAACGCGGTTCGAAAATGTGCAGCGGCAGGATTTCGTTTGGAAGAAGAACAAGCGGCAGCGGAAACAACGGAAGCTGTTTGATATCGAGAACCTTGTCCGACGCTTCCGACATAATAAATGGTCAGAACCACCTGCGGTTTTGGGTGGTTCGGCAAAAACTTCCTGACTAACTCCAACTTCAACCGCCCGCTACCGTAGGCGGTTCTGACAATATTTGAGAAATAAATTCGGCGATGTGTGCCGGATCCTCACCTCCGAGTGCGAGTTGTTTCGCGCCGATGACCGCATCGCAAATATTGTTTACCTTTGTCTTGAACCGGTTGTCCCGCATGACCAGATCTTCGATCACGCGACGCTCGAGTTGTTCACGTCCGGCGTCTTCGGGCAGATCAGCGGCGACGGCATACTCGACCGGCACGGCGATGTTCTTCAAACGAATGTGAAGGGCTCCGGTCATCTTTTGCGCATCGGCGCGGATCTTTTTAGATTCGATAAGCGAGTTCGGAAATCCGAGCTGACCGCGAAGCGTGATCTCGATAATAGGCGCGATATCCTCTGCGATCCGTGCTTCACGCGACACCTTTTCAAGGAGGTCACGCGTCAGGTCTCGTGTATCTGCATAACCGTCGACATCAAACGACATTCTTTGAAACGGGCGTTGTCGATAATCCTGAATATGCTTGGCGGCAACCTCGTTGGTTTCGTGATCAACATCCACCAGAAAAACACCACGCGTCTCGCGATATTCCGAGATGTTCGTTACCTCGATCGATCCGGGATTGAATGCCCAGTTGTCGATCTCGTAATGCATGTGTGTGTGGCCGAGGCCGACGTAGTCCGTAACTGATTTCAGTTCGGACAACGCGGCGATCGAAAGCGCCGGTAGCGGATGAGTCTGATGTCCCTCAACATCTGTGTGGAGCATCAGAATGTGAAATGCACCTTCGCGCCTATTCTCTTTGATAGCTTCGGTCAGCATCGGTATCGCCCAGTTCGCGGATGCGCCGTACCAATGCGAGCCGAAAATGCGCGCTCGCCCGATGTCGAGGAATCCGCCGCGGCCATCGTCCCACGGCTCATATACTATTCGTCCGTCTTCATTCGTCGGCTCGAGTAGGTGAAGAAGGTCCCAATTCGCCAGCGACCGGAGCCAACTGTATTCGCTGTCGGTATGTTTCTGATCGTGATTTCCTTCGATCGTCACGATCGGGATACCGGCTTCCTTCAGAAGATTCAGACCCGCGACGGCGTAGTTCATTGTTTCGGGCGGCACATTTCGCTTATGAAAAAAGTCCCCGCACATGATCACGAAATCGACGCTCTCGCCGATCGCATATTTCCGAAGTATATCGATCCACGCATCGAAAAAATCGCGCGGGCTCTCGGGCAGCTGATACCGTGTGCAGCCCAGATGCACGTCGGAGATATGAAGAAACTTCATGCCTGAATTTTAGCACACGGGGTTGGTCGCCCGATCCTTCGCGCTGTGGGCGAGCGTTCGGGCCGTATGCTAAACTCGATTCCATTAATCTGACGTGACCCCATGAATATTCGAAACAAGATCGAGGGACTTAAGGAAGTCTGGACATTCGACAATCGCCTCTGGCTCGCCTTCACAAAAGTGCTGTTCCCGCGTGAACAACTTCACGTTTACCGTTACAAGGGAATTGATTTTCTAACTGACCATGCGCGCGGCGATGGCCGCGGAGCCCGTGAGGTTATTGCCCTGCCCGTGTATCGAAGATTTTCCCAATGATGAAACTCGAGGGGCCGATAAACGTTCTGGATCTAGGAGCCAGCAACGGCGGATTTCCGCTCCTGCTCCACGCGGACGGCATTCCGTTAAAGAAGGTCGTGAGTGTCGAGTTCAATCGCAATACATTCAGAGGCTTCCGTTCAACCTCATCCGAAAGATGACTTGCGAGGCCGTCCCGTTGAATGCGGGATTGTGCGGTGAAAATAAGACGCTGCGTGTTGCTCCCGGAGAAGCCAGCGTTTCCGACAGCATCTTTAATAACCGCGGAAATCCCGAAAGCGAATTTTACGACATACAGGGAATTACGCTCGATAAGCTTTACGAAACTTACTTTGACGGGGAGATAGTCGATATCTGCAAAATGGATGTCGAGACGGCGGAGTTCGATGAGGAGTACCAGATGCTGAAGAAATGCCGGTACGTCCTTATGGAAATCCACCTCGGCGACGGTCGGGAACTGAAGGATATTTTAGAGCCTTTCGAAGAATTAGGATTTGACCGGCACGACCCGAGGCCCGGCGATAACCTTCACGTTTATTTTTTCGCTCACCGGACCTTCAACAACTAGCCAGACTTCTTGATCCTGAAGGTTTGATCGTCTTCTTTCACGCCGACGAGCGAGAAGTAGAGATGATCTGCTGCTCTCGGTTCGCCGTAAGGGAAGTGGATAGTTCCGAACATAAATAGCGTCCCGTGCCAGGAGTCTTTGTGGAATTTCATGACTTTACTGCACACTCCATCCGTCGAGATGTTCCAGAGGGCCGCGACGTTTTCCTTTTGGCTCGGGGCGTTCTCGGCGGTGGTCGCGAAGAACAGTTCGTCACCCATCTGCTTTGAATAAAATACCGTTCCGTTTACTTCACCGAGGCTTTGTCTTTCGCCGGTTTCTCGATCGAGTCGGTAAATGCGATTCGATCGAAACTCGGCATCCATCCCGTAGAACATCGATTTCGAATCGAATAAGATGCTCACCGCTCGCCACGTCTCATCACCCTCGCCGATAGTTTCGATCGAGGCGAATCCGTCGTTAGTTCGCAGGATCCTGGATTCGCTTTCCTTGTCGCCGGTGAGGCACACTAGCGAACTCGTCGTCTCGTCAAAATAGATTCCATGGATGTGCCTGATCGAATTCGCCGGGAAGAAGTACGGGACTTCAAGCTCGCTCGATCCCGGCTTGAATTTATAGATACGCATCGGCCCACGCTCATCGTTCGCCAGATATTCGCCGAAGTAGATGTCGCCGTTGTCGTCCAAGGCGCACGCTGACCGCAGTACGCGGCAAGGTCTCGCCAGCCCCTCCAGGTGACGGAAATGACCGTTTCGCACGATGCCCACCGATTTGTCGAATGTGACGAAAATGTCTCCGTTGTTGAGCGGAATAACATTCGTCACCATAAAGCGAAGCAGCCGCTGTGCGAGACGAATGTTTGAGATGATGCCCTTCCACCCGGGAGCATTGATCGTCGCTACTCTTTTGAAGGGCGGCTTGAGATCGCGTGATTGATAGAGAACGTTCCGGCGCGAAAGAAAGTAGTTTTCGTCCTCCGCCCATTCGACGGTGTAGCCGTGAAGCTCGGGTACAGGTTCAACAGTCCAGGCCATAGGCAAAAAACTCACCTGCTAATGCTTTGGAGCGGAGATAGTCAATCGTCTTTCTTGCAAAAGAACGATCCGATCACCAAGACATCCATCTTGGTTCTGAGAAAACATTCAATAGCTTCTGACGGTTGGCAGACGATGGGCTCGTTCTCATTAAAGCTTGTGTTCAAAATTACGGGAATTCCGGTTTTCGCGTCAAATATCTTTATCAGATCGTAATAGAGCGGATTTTCGTCTCTCGTAACGGTCTGGAGGCGGCCGGTGTCGTCCACATGATTTACGGCCGAGAGCCGCTCACGCCACTCGAGGCGGATCTTGTAGACGTGAAGCATAAACGGTGACGGATGATCCTGCTCGAAGAGATCGCTCTGACGTTCCTGCAGGACGGACGGCGCAAACGGGCGGAACCATTCGCGATGTTTGATCCGGGCATTGAGAATGTCCTTCATGTTCGGAAAGCCCGGATGGGCGAGGATCGAACGATTTCCGAGAGCTCGCGGGCCCCATTCCATACGACCTTGAAACCAGCCGACGACGTTTCCGTTCTTTATCTCTTCGCTCGTCGTTTCAAGGAGCTCTTCGCGACTCAATTGGCGATGCGAGACCTTGTACCTTTCCAACTCGGCCTTGATCACGGCGTCGGAGAATTCGTTTCCGAGATACGCATTTTTCATTACCCAACGCTGGCCTTCTTTCAGGATCGAATTGCTGACATAGAGAGCGGAACCGAGGGCTAGCCCATCGTCGCCGGCTGCCGGCTGAATGCAAGTCTCGCGAAACGGCGTCTCGAGCAAAAGCTTTCCGTTCGCCACGCTGTTCAACGCACAGCCCCCGGCCATCGCAATGCGTTCCGTCGGTACCAACTTATGCAGAACCTCAAGCATGTGCATGTAATACCGCTCGAAAATTCGCTGAAGCCCGAACGATACGTCCTCATCACGCTGCGTAATCTCGGAATATTTTTCCCGCGGTTCTCCGAGTTCCTTTATGAACAGATCCGAATAAAGTCGATGGACCACCATCTCGCCGGCATCGTTTATCTCCATCCCCTGGTTCGCACCGAATGGCATAAAGTAATCCGGGTTCAGCTCGAATCCGTCCGCTGTCTGCTTTAGCATACCTTCGAAAAAGTCGTGATATTTGTCCGTGCCCAGCGGAGCAAGTCCCATCACTTTTCCTTCGTCGCCATATTTTGGATAGCCGATGAACTGACAGACTGCCGTGTATAGGGTGCCGAGCGAGTGCGGAACAAAGATCTTTTTTAGCGGGCGGATCTCATCACCTTCACAATCGGAGAGCATGCACGAAACGAAATCTCCCGACCCGTCGATCGTAATGCCGGCGCATTTTTCCCATTCGGAAATGAAGTAGGCGCTCGCCGTGTGCGCGAGATGATGCTCGACGTTGTACGACTGGAACTTGAGCGTGGCCGGATCGACATCGCACTCGGACGCGATCAGCGATTTCATGTCGTCGAACGTCTTGCTCTTCGTCCGCATCCGGGCCAGATTTAAAAGTTTTGTCGGATGGCGTAGGGCAAATTCGAGTTTCTTATGCAGGTTGGCCGACGAATCGCGTCCGACAGCGACCGCGTCAACGTCGGAGAACTTCAAGCCGGCAATGTCCAGACATTTTGCAATCGAGAGTTTTGGAAAGCCGGCGTAATACTTGATACGATTCAGTCTTTCTTCCGGCAGCGCGACGACCGGTACACCGTCGATGACAACTGAGGCGGACGAGCCCGCATGATACGTATTGATACCTAGGATTACGCTCATTTCGTAGATGGGATGTTTTATGTTTTATTTTGATTGACGGATTCGAGATAAACACTGTCAGCAACCTTTGTCAACGGTGTGAAAACATTGCTGATCTTTCGCAGCAGCTCCGAGGAATGTACCATCATTTTGTAGTAAAAGGGCAGCAAATCGACATCGCTTGCCTGAATTCCGAGGCCGAAATAACAGTCCGTTGTCATCTTTGTTGGCCCGAACTTTGTCTCGAACGTCTCCATTAGTTCCGTCGGTGTCCAATAACGCACTTCAAAACCTTGGCCTTCCGTAAATCCGCGCCGGCGGTGCTGCTGGTATTGCCGGATCCCGTACTTGTTCGGCATCTGAATCAGCGTTCTGCCGCCTTTTTTCAATACTCGCGTGACCTCATCAAGCGAAATCCGTACGTTCTCTTTACTGAAATGTTGGAACACGCCGTATGAAAAACCTGTGTCGAAGGCATTGTCGGCAAACGGCAGGAGCCGTGCGTCGCCAACGACAAAATCCGCTTCGGCATCTAGCTGTTTCGCAACGCGCCTGGCGGCAAGGACAGCAGCGAGGCTCGGATCGATGCCGACCGGTTTATAACCCTTCTTTGCAGCTGCGATGGACCAACGTCCCCAGTTGCACCCAATGTCGAGCAGCCGCTCGCCGCTGCCGTCGCGAAGCCGGGTTTCGGGTATCGGATATCTATTCAGCTTATGCTGGATCGAAAAATATAGATTGCCCGAGGTATACGGAATCTCGCCCTGCACGAATTTATCGATCTCGCCAGAGGCGTTCATGGTATCAATATCGCCCCCGGCTGCTACATTCTCGAGCGTCTTACCGATGTACCCGTGAGTTTCCTCGACCTCGTCAACAAGCATGACCGGAATATCGGCGATGACGGGATAGCGATGGCCCGCGGAGCAGATGAGAGCGTCGCCCGACACCTGTAGCGCCGTCTTATCACGCGGACAGACGAGATGATCGAGTAACCATTTGTTCATAGAAACGAAATCAATAAGGACCCCGATATTATAGTAAGGCGAAAGGTAGGTCTCAACCTATTCTACTTGTTTTCCCGTTCATCTTTTCACCCCGAAAGAACGCGGCAGCGGTGCGGAACATTCGACGCAGCCCCCGCACGACTTTCGGAAAGAACCATAGAAAAAAGACAACAAAGACGACGAGTATTATCGCGATGATCACGGGTGCGAAGACCGCCAGCAGTGTTCCGACGAACGCGATCACATCTTCAACGGTGGAAAGGATCCAGTTCGAGACGGGTTCGGGTGAGAAGTTTGCTCCGGCGCGGATGGCTGCTTTTGTTCCGTGCGAGGAGAATGCGAGTCCGCCGCCCAGCAGCGCCGCCGGGATGTAGATGCCCGGATCGAGATTCGATGTCGCGGCATATGCGACTATAACGCCGGCCGGGACGCGTATGAACGTGTGAACCACATCCCAGACGCTGTCGAGATAGGGAATTTTGTCGGCGAAAAATTCTACGAGATAAAGAAAACCGGCGACGCCGATGATCACCCAGTTATCGAGCACGTCCAATCCGCCGGGAAGCTTTGCCGCTCCGAACTTTTGCAGTAGGCCGAGGACGGTGACGGTGGCGTAGAGATTTATTCCACTCGTCCAGGCCGAGCCTAATGCCAAACTAATTGTCGAGAACCATTCCATCAGAATATCCCTACCATTGTCTTAGCCGCGAAGTTACGATAGAAAACTCCCCTCCTGGATAGGAGGGGTGCCGAGGCTTTGCGAGGTGGGGTGGTGGATAGGAAGAGAATCAGATTCTTATCGGTCCACCACCCCGTCCGCCGAAGCGGCGTCCACCCCTCCTATCCAGGAGGGGAGTTGTTTGCCGGCCAGAGTTTATGTCTCTTCTTCTTCACCAGTTCCATCTGCGTCTTTTTTTATTCCAAACTTCTCCAATCGATATTGCAGCGTTCGAAACGTCAGGCCAAGTAGCTTCGCCGACTTCGTGATGTTGTTATCCGTTCGATCCATCGCTTGCATGATCAGGCTGCGTTCGACGTCTTCGAAGTTGACTCCCTCGGGCGGGAGTTTGAATTGCGAATCGCTTCCGCCGGCCGATGCTCCCATCGCTCGCGTCTGTGTCATCTCAGGCGGCAGATCATCGAGCGTGACCGTGTCGTTTTCACAAAGCAGGATCGCACGCTCGAGCGCGGATTCGAGCTGCCGAACGTTACCCGGATAGTGGTAGTCAAGTAGAAGCTTTTTCGCGTCCGAGTCGATGTTGATCTTCCGGTCAGTCCCGCGGGAATGTTTCTTGACGAAGTAGTCCATCAGAACCGGAACATCGGAACGTCGTTCGCGGAGGGGCGGAATGTCGATCGAGAGGACGTTGAGGCGATAGTAGAGATCTTCGCGAAAACGCTTTTCCTCGGCCATCTTCAGCAAGTCGCGATTGGTGGCGGCGAGAACGCGAACATCGACCTCGATCTCCTTAATACCGCCGACGCGGCGGATCTCTCTTTCCTGAAGCGCGCGCAGCAGCTTTGCCTGCAGGGCAATATCCAGCTCACCGATCTCATCCAGAAAAAGCGTTCCGTTGTTTGCGATCTCGAACAGTCCTTTTTTCTCGGCGACGGCTCCGGTGAATGAACCTTTTTCGTGACCGAATAGTTCCGACTCGAGAAGGTTCTCGTTTATCGCCGCGCAGTTCACTGCCTGAAAGACTTCGTTAGTGCGAAGCGAGTTCTTATGGATCGAACGCGCGATCAACTCTTTTCCGGTCCCGCTTTCGCCGCGGATGAGGACCGTCGAGTTCGACTTCGCGATCTTCAGTATCAGTTTTTTGACCTTGTCCATCTCCGGCGAGACGGACACGATCTCGGTATCGAGCGCCGACAGTTTGTTCAGTGCGCGTGAGACAGTATCGAGCAGCTTCTCGCTGTCGTACGGTTTTTGAAGATAGTCGAATGCGCCGAGCCTGAGAGCGTCGACGGCCGAATCGACGGAGCCGTGTGCGGTGAGCAGAATGACGATGATCGACTTGTCGTAATTCGTGAGCTCTTTCAAAAGGTCGAGTCCGCTCATCCCCGTCATTTTCAGATCCGTAAGCACGAGATCAAATCGACGTGCCTCGACAAACTTCATCGCCGCCTCGCCTGAGCTAGCGGTTGTTACGTCATAGCCTTCCCCCGAGAGTATTGTCTCGAGAATTTCCCTTTGGTTCTTTTCGTCGTCAACGACGAGTATCGATTTTCTTGCCATAACTCTTGGGTGATGAGTGATAGGTGATAGGTGATAGGTGATAGGTGATAAGAAAGACATCCTTCCCTATCACCAATCACTTATCTCCCATCACTCTTCGGTAATCTTACCGTAAACCTGGTTCCTTCGCCTTCCTTTGATTCCACTTCGATGGTCCCGCTGTGGACCTCAACTATCTTCTGCACGATCGCTAAACCTAAACCCGTTCCGGTTTCCTTTGTCGAAAAATACGGCTCGAAGATCTTTGAAAGATTATCCTCGGCAATGCCGCCGCCCGTATCCGTAATATCGAATCTGACAAAGCCTTCGTCCGGAGAAATTTTTACATTCAAGTTTCCGCCTTCGTTGCCCATCGCCTGGACGGCGTTGATAAAAAGGTTATTAAAGACCGAACGCAGGAACTCGGGGTCCGCCAGGATCTTCGGCACGTTCTCGTGTTCGACGACGGCTATTCGAATATCATTCTCACTCGCCTGTGCCTCGACAAGGCGAAGCGAATCTTCCACGACCTTTCGCGGGTCAACCACCTTCAAATTTATATTCGCGGGCCGCGAGTAGTTCAGGAAATCGGAGATCTGTTGATTGATGCGGGCGACCTCAGATTTGACTTGCCCAATCAATTTTGTAAATGCCGCAACCCGATCTTCGCTCTCGGGCTGAAATTTCGAACGTAGATGATCGAGCGTGAGATTTATGTAATTGAGTGGATTTCTTATCTCATGTGCGATCGCCGAGCCAAGCCGTCCGATCACGGCGCTTTTTTCGGCTTGTCGGAGTTGCTCTTCCAACTCCTTGCTCTTCTCCAGCTCGGCGGTCATTTCGTTGAACCTTTGGGCGAGCTGTCCCATCTCATCCGTTCGCCCGTTGTCGGGCACACGAACGCAGAGGTTTCCGTCAGCTACTTCGCGGGCCGCGTTCGACAAGTTAGCTATAGGCCGGGTGAACCTCCACACGAGAACAAAGGTTACAAGCGTAGAGAGTGAAAGGACAAAAAGGGTAACGATCAAGGGCAACGCGGCCCGTCGTGCGGCCGCACCTCGGTCATTTCGGAGCAGAACCATGATGTACCACCGACCCTCGGTCGTCGTCTCGATGGGAATCGCGCGAGCTTCATCATCGTCGTCACTCTCCGGTCTGGCGTTCGGAAAGTGCTGGATGTCGTTGCCAAGCCGGGCCCCTTCTTTTAGCGGAGGGAGACCGGGCAGATCGGCCAGGCTCTTGTAAACATTCTCGCCGTTTGGCCCCGCTGTGGGTTGAAAGTCGGGGTTAAGGCTGTCCCGTACTTGCCATTTGTTATCGATTATTATTACGTCCTTTACCCTTGCGGCCGCGGCTTCGTCAAAATAGGTTTGGCCCTGACGTTTTATCAGCTCGTCCATGTACGCACTAGAGCTTATGCTGTTCGAACCGAGGGTAATACCGGCGACAAGAGCTTTTGCCTGGGCGTCCCGCAGCTCATTGTTTTGCCGCTGAGTGAGTAGATTCAGGTAGTACTGAACGCCGAGCGTCGCGACGAGCAAAAAGGCCAGGATGAGGAGCAAACGGCCGCGGAATGTTTTGAAAAAGTTCATTGAGCGGAAAACTTAAACATGTGCTTAATATTTCTTGCCACGCAGTGTTTTGAATGTTATAGTCTGGCTTAGCTTTATCGCAAACTCTTCGAACAATCAACACAAAGGGTTCCAAACAAGTTCGAGAGTTCTTCCCCGAAACCACAACAGAAAATTAGACTAGCTGAGGTAAACCATGAAGTTAATGTGTCCCGAAAAGCGTCTCACATCGCTTTTTTTTCCCGCCCTTCTGATCGCTCTCCTCTTCACAGTCAACCTTCACGCTCAATCCAGAAAATCAGCCTCAACGAGCAAACCCGTTGCTAAGAAGTCAGTCGCCCAGGCCAAAGATGCCCGCAAAGACAAGAAGTCGGCCGGCCGCAAGGACACAAAGAAAGAAGAATTAGCGAAGAAGAAGGGAAAGGTCGATCCGAAAAAGGAGAAGGCCGTCGCAAATTCGCGGGACAAACGACGCGACGCAAAGAAGACCGATCCGCGTAAAGAAAAACTCACCGCCAGCGAACTTCGTCGCGAGAAGGAACGTGATCTCCGAGATAAGAAGAACCCGAAAGGCAGGGCAGAGACTCGTCGCGCAGTTGCCGAGCGCCGCCGCGAAGCCGAGCGGCGCCGCCAGGCCGCATTGGCGGAGCAGCGTCGCCGCGAGCAGGCCGCCCGCGAAGCACGGGAGAGACGGCTCGCATTCGAACGCGGACTTCGAACTACGACTGTCGACAATATTGCTAAAGACGACTCATCCGGTGAGGACGTAAATGTTCGTCGTGCAGCGGTCAACGCCCTTGCCGGCCATGCCGGGACCGTGGTTGTGATGGAAGCCAAGACGGGAAAGATCGTTACGATCGTCAACCAGGATTGGGCGATTCGCGATAGCTTTAAGCCTTGCTCGACTATCAAGCTGGTGACGGGTGTGGGCGGACTTAACGAGAACATTATTGACGGTGACGGGCATATCACAAACAGCTCGACGCAGATGGATCTCGACTATGCGCTGGCGAAATCCAATAACACTTATTTCCAGCGTGTCGGCATCAATATGGGATCGGGCAAGATGATCCAGTACGCAAAAAGTCTCGGGCTCGGTGAAAAGACTGGGATCAACGCAGAGGGAGAAACTCCGGGAAAATTGCCTTACGGAAACAATAACGCCCGGATCTATTCGCATGGCGATGATTTTGAGGTCACACCGCTTCAGCTTGCAGTTATGGTATCCGCGCTTTCGAACGGCGGAAAAAAAGTTGTGCCGCAGATCGCTCGCCCGCGAGTCGAGCGGACGGCGTTCAGCCCGCATATGCGCGAGAGTGTTAATTTGCCCCAGCGTAGCGTTGAGGGCGTACTCCCGGGCATGATCGGTGCTGCTGAATTCGGTACCGCTCACCGCGGCGTGGATGCGTCGATGGGTGTCGCGGGCAAGACGGGTTCGTGTATCGGCAAAGGATCGTGGGTCGGATTGTTCGCGTCCGTTGCGCCGGTCGAAGATCCAAAGTACTCGGTCGTTGTTATTACTCGAGGACAAAGTGAGCGTGGAAAATATGCTGCCGCGATCGCCGGCAAGGTCTATCAGGCTCTCGCCGGACAGATCAAGCGCAATCGCGACTTGCTGTACGCCCGCCAGTTGAAAGTAAAACCGGTGACGGAAAACGTGGCGACTGCAGAGGCTGACGAAGGCGAAGATTCTGATATTGCTGAGAACGACCAGGACGCGCCGCCGCCGATCATTGTAGGCTCGCAGCCGAGGATCACCGACCAGAAGAAAATTGTTCAGAAGACGTCGCAAAGCAAACCGGCGTTTTCACCGATCGTGATCGAATTCGACAAGAGCGGCGCCGAGAAAAAGGAACGTCCCCGGATCGTAAAGAACAAATAAATTTACTGGCCTTTTCCGGTATTTCGTCCCAAAAAGCCGAAGCATTTTCCTTATGGCAGATGTTTCGGCTTTTCCCATTGCCCATAGAGCGGTTTTCGCTTGACACAAAAGCGAACTCTGCGGGATTATTTAGACTTCCCAATGCTCGAGTTTAGATTGCCTTCGTATCAGAAATCGAGGCCGGGTTTCGCCGGAAATATTTGCAACTTTTTCTTATAGCGTTACATCTGATTTCACGCGAAACCCTGACCGAAAGGTGGGTGTCGGCAGTTAGATAGATTTTGGATTTTGCAGTAGCTGGAGGATAGGCAAAAGTAATGAAAACGATTTTTAGATTTTTAGGTACCGGAGTTTTATCGGCGACGATCCTCGCTGTCGGAGCTGTAGCCGGTTTTGGACAGGACGCGAATACGAACTGTACCGACATAGATGGTCACAACGCTATCTACACAAAGTTTCTGGGAGTTTATTCAAAGAAATCTATTCCCGAAATGGAAACTGCGCTTTCTACTGGGAAGGAGTATCTTGAGAAGTTCGGCACTTGTACCGAAGCGTTCAAGGATCAGATCGATTTCGTGAAACCTCACGTAGTCCGGCTCGAGGAAGCCACCAAGCGGGCCAAATTGGTTGCTCGTTACGATGCGGCGGTCAAAGCTGACGATCCGGCAGAGATCGGGAAAGCTGGAAAAGACTTCACGGCTGCTGACCCTGACAACATCAACCTTTTGATGCCGATGGCGCTTTCGTCCAGCTACAAGTCGACGAAGGAAAATAACTACAAGTACTCCGACGACGCAATTCGTTTTGCAACTACTGCCCTTGGGAAAATTAAAAGCGGATGGGCATTCACGAAGAAGGATGACAAGGGAGTGCCGGTAATCGGTGTTTTCCAATACACCTTTACCAAGGACGCTGCGATCGGGGAGTTGACCTACGCACTTGCTTACAATAATTACTACGGTAAAAAGGACAAGAAGACAGCATTGCCGCTTTACTACGAGCTGTCGCAGATGGGTTCTTATAAAAACGATCCCCGTGTCTATGGGACGATCGGTGACTACTACATCGAAGAAGGTGCTCCGATAGGCGAAGAGATCGCGAAGTTGATCCAGGGGATCAAAGACGCAACGGACGAGAAGGTCAAAGCCGATCTCGACGTGCAAGTTAAGGCGAAGATCGCCTTGTTCAACGGCTATACCGAGCGTGCTCTGGATGCTTACAGCCGGGCGCATAGCGTCGCCAAGAGCGACACGCCGGCGGCTAAAGCGTACAAAGACAACTTGTACAAAGTCATGCAGGGACTCTACAAGCGACGCTTTGAGAAGGAAACTGGCCTAGACGCCTTTGTTTCGACAACGCTTGCCAAGCCCTTCCCGAACCCGACGACGCCCGTGACGCCGGTTTCAGACTCGGAACCGCCGACTACAACAGGTACGGTCGCTCCGGCCACCGCGGCGCCTGCCTCAACGGCTCCGACATCGACGACGGCAGCGAAGCCTGCAGCCAAGCCGATGTCGACTACAGTCACGAAGACATCGGCTGCGAAGACCGTTGCAAGGAAAGGAACTCGTAGGTAGTCTCCAGACTACAAAATCCAAAACTCAGCCGGATGTTAGGGTGAAAACCCACATCCGGCTTTCTTTTTTTCAACGTTCTTCTTTAAACTGAGTTTTCGGCAATGAAGCTCTCAAACTTCGAGAAACTCATCGGATATACATTCAAGGACCCGGCTCTTCTCGAGCGAGCTCTGACGCATCGCTCGTGGGCCCACGAGAACCTGTTCGGCCGGAGCGAGGATGAGATCCGCTCGGCCGAGAACGAATCGTTCGAGTTTTTAGGCGACTCGGTCCTCGGACTGGCGGTTGCCGAACAGCTCTTTCGAAAGTATCCAGACGCTTCCGAGGGTGAGCTGACGTTGATGAAACACCGCCTCGTCAGCACTGTAACGCTTGCGAGGGCCGGCGAGGCGCTGAACATCGGTGAGTATATTCGTCTCGGCCGTGGTGAGGAAAAGACCGGCGGACGACAGAAACGAGCGATACTGGCCGACACGCTCGAGGCTGTCATTGCGGCCGTCTTCTTTGACAGCGGCTATATCGCAACGCGATCTTTCGTCGCCAGCATCCTTGCCGCCGAGTTCCGAGGGGTCACCCCGGACGGTTCGGCAGATTACAAAACGCTGCTTCAGGAAAAGCTCCAGGCAGAGCAGCTTTCGGGCCCGGTTTACTCGTTGCTGAAGACCGAGGGCCAGCCACATGAACGAACTTTTTACGTCGAGGCTGCGTGGAACACCGGCAGGGCCGAAGGTCGCGGAAGCTCGATCAAGTCCGCCGAGATGATGGCCGCAAGCGAAGCACTGAAATCGCTGCAGCTTTCAGACACGGAGGCATCGAAACGTAAAGGCGGATAAGTACGTATTGTAAAGCACGAAAATATGAGCAAAGACGAACCAGAGGTAAAAGCCGAAACAGAGAAAAAAACCGAACCTGCCCCTGAGCAGAAACCCAAAGGCCCGCCTAAGTCCATCTTCCGGGAGTACTTAGAATCCTTTGCCGTGACCTTGGTTATGGCGATCTTCGGGATGACGTTTATCCTGCAGGCCGTCACGGTCCCGACCGGCTCGATGCAGAACACGATCCTGATCGGCGACTACCTTTTGGTTAACAAATTTATTTTTAGCCCCGGCGGTAATCCGCTGCCGTTCCTTCCGATGCGAGAGATCCAGCGTGGCGATATCATCGTATTCAAGTACCCGGGTAATAGTGTCAAGCCGGAGACGGACAAGGACCGTGGTCTGGTTAAGTATCAGATCAATTACGTAAAGCGCGTCATCGGCCTGCCTGGTGAGACGGTAGAGTTTAGAAACAATCAGGTCTACATTAACGGCGAACTTCTGCCCGAGCACCGCGTCATGGGCGACACGGAGGTAAAGGACTCTGCACTTGAAGTGCGTGAATTTGAGCCACGAACGCCTGAAGATAAATGGGACGTTTATTACAGCGAGGAGACGACCGAGGCGCTCCAGAAAGGACGCAAGCTCTCAACACGCCATCTCAATTTTGGTGTCGAAGGAAAGCCCATGCAGGTTCCGGAAAATAGTTTTTTTTGCATGGGCGACAGCCGCGATGAAAGCGATGATAGCCGGGGTTGGGGATTTGTTCCACGCGAGCTTGTCATTGGACGGGCGATGTTCGTCTACTGGTCTTGCGATCGCGGGGCCTCGAACGGGAATTTCTTTGGCTGCATCACGAACCCGCGACTAAATAGAATCGGAAAACTCGTTAAATGAAGATAACCTTTAACGAAGAGCTCGCTGGTGCGCTCCACTTCGAACGGCCCATCGTCGCCCTTGAATCCACCGTCATTTCGCACGGTCTTCCACATCCACGAAATCTTGACACGGCAATGCGGCTCGAGCAGATCGTTCGCGACTCGGGTGCGATTCCTGCGATGATCGCACTTTTTGATGGTGAGATCTGCGCCGGTCTCAGCGATCTGCAATTGGAGCGGCTCGCCACCGAGACGAACGTCAGAAAAGTTTCGACCCGCGATCTTGCGATCGCCGCCGGACGCAAAATGATGGGTGCAACAACCGTTGCCACGACGACACTTATCGCACACAAGGCGGGAATAAATGTCTTCGCGACAGGCGGCATCGGCGGCGTTCATCGTGGCCATGCGTCAGACATCTCCGCGGATCTGCCTGAGCTTGCGAGAACTCCGATCATCGTGGTTTGTTCCGGTGCAAAGGCTATTCTCGACCTCGGCGCGACACGCGAGTGGCTGGAGACTAACGGCGTCGCGGTCCTCGGGTGGAAGTGCGACAAGATGCCGGTTTTTTATTCCACGAGCAGCGCCTTTGACGTGGACGACCGCGTAGAAAACGCCGAAGACGTGTCCCGGATCGCCGACGCCAGACGAGAGCTCGGGCTCAACTCCGCGCTGCTTGTCACGGTTCCGGTTCCGGCCGAGTTCGAGATTCCTTCAGGCGAAGTTGAAACGCTGATCGACGCCGCACTATCGACCGCCGCCGTGCGCGGCGTGTTCGGAAAGGATCTGACGCCGTTCTTACTCACTGAGCTGTCTCAAAAAAGCGGCGGCAAAACACTCGCCGCGAATGTCGCTCTCCTGGAGAACAATGCCCGTGTCGCCGCCGAGATCGCGTGTGCTTTGAACTTTTAGCTCGCCGCCTGTCGTTCCAATTTCAATTTCAACGAATCCATGCGCTTCTGTGCCTCGGCGGTTTCTGCCGAAGCGGGAAATCGGCGCATGATCTCGCTCCAACTCGCGCCGTTGTAATGAAACGTTCGCGTGGCGGCATTGAATAAGAAAGTCACGCCAAGGCGTCGATAACGATCGAGCATGCTGAAATTCAGATAGTAGCTATGGACGGGAGCACCGGACGCGGCCATCTCGCGACGGCTCAGACGCGAACTCGCATCCCGCGAAAGCTTTGCCGCCGCGTTCTCAAGAAGGTCGCCGTAAAGCAGAAGTATCGGAGGGCGAAACTTCGACGCGGGATGCAGCTCGAGAAAAGCCGCGGCAAGCTCAATCTGGTCGAAACCGTCGGTCGCCTGGACGAGCCGAGCGAAACGCTCTTCATCACTCGTGCGAGATTTGTCGAAAACAGCGTCCGCCTGCAGCCACCCGAATTTCGCCGGCGGAGCCGAAACCTTATAGAACTTAACGCCGTCCGCCGCCGTCGATCCGAGGATCTGCACTCGTCGGCCGCGACGCATTCGCTGAATGGGACGGGCATACAGGCTCGGCTCGAGACGAAGGACGGACAAGGTTTCATCGATCACGACCGCCGTGTTTCCTATCTCGCGCACCGGCGAAGGCTTTGCGACCCTTGTCGATTTACGCTTTTGAGCCTCGGTTGAAACACAGCACAGTAATACCAAGGCGAGAGACATTGGAAGGAGTGGGAGTTTCATATTTTTAGTGTTGAGTTATGGGATTTTCTTTACTGACCTGTCGATCTTGTCGCGCATGCCGGCGTGATGAAAGTGGCAGATCGCCATCGCCAGGGCGTCAGCCGCGTCATGCGGCGTGGGTACCGACTTCATTCTTAGCAGCACTTTGACCATTTCCTGCACCTGGTGCTTTTCTGCGTTGCCGTACCCGACCACCGTTTGCTTGATGAGCCGCGGTGCATACTCGGCGATCGCGAGGCCTCGCTGCTCGGCGAGCAAAAGCAAAACACCCCGCACTTGGCCTAGCTTCAACGCAACCTTAACGTTGACGGCATAGAATGCTTCTTCGATCGAAACAACATCCGGCTGAAAATCTTCGATAACCGCAGAAACGCCGTCATAGATGTTCGCGAGCCGTTTCGAGAACGCCTGTCGCGGATTTGATTTGACGACGCCGAAATCGACGGCTGCGTATTTTAGGCCGCTTCCTTCGACAACACCCCATCCGAGAGTTTCGCTCCCCGGGTCGATACCTAAAACGCGCATGTAAAATTGAGCCGGAACGCCATCAAGATAACCGAAGTATTTTCCGAAATGCAAGTCCTTTTTTGTGCCACGAATATCATTTGTAAAACGTCCTCATAAACATTATGATTTTCTCGTTGCACAAAGTCAGATAGATCAAATAATGAACGCCCGCGTCGTCGATAGCCCACCAAAAGAGTCCGTCCGAATTCTGCTAAAAGAAATTATAGATTACGCAGGGCTATTTCCGCCGTCGCAGCTTTCGATGTCTGAAGCTGTGTTGAATTACGCGACATATCGTCACAGCAATTATGGCTGGATGCTCGGGCGATTTATTTTGCCGGTTGCGCGACTCGACGAATTTTACGAAAGCGCTGGCGAGTTTCTTCCGCGGGGGCGCGAGGCGGCATGGCGTTTGAGCGTGCTTGCCGGTGAGGACATATCGCAGACTGTCCGTTCGATGAATGAGTTCAACCGCAAGCATTCCGAACGCGTCGTCTGTGATGTTTTGGAAGTAAAGGCGGCAACCGTTTCGAAGATCGAGAACACTGCCGCATTGCTTCCAAAAGCGATCACCCCTTATTTCGAGATCGCACCGGTGGGACGCACATTTGTCGATCTGATCGCGATGCTTGGTATAAAAAAACTTCGGGCGAAGATCCGCACCGGCGGCGTAACGCGTGAAGAGTTTCCGGCGACCCGCGACATCATCAGGTTTGCGCGCACTTGCATGGCCGCAAATGTTCCGTTCAAGGCGACCGCCGGGCTGCACCATCCGATCCGGTGTTTCAAACCGCTGACGTATGCGTCGGACGCACCGCAGGCGACGATGCACGGATTCCTCAACGTGCTGATGATGACCGCCTTCGCCCGCGAGAGCTTTCGCGTCAGCCTTCTCGAAGAGATCATGGAAGAAGAGTTCGAGGAGGTATTCGAGTTCACCGACGGCGGTCTGTCGTGGCGCGGCTCGCATCTCCTCACGCTCAGCCACCTCGAACGGTTAAGATCGAGGGGGATGCACTCCTTCGGCTCGTGCTCGTTCGACGAGCCGGTCGCGGATCTACAAGAGTTGGGGATTCTTTAGGCAATTGGTAATTGATAGTTGATAATTGATAGTTCGACGATAAACGAGTTTAGACGCGCGCCGAGGAATTTGCCCGCAACTATCAATTATCAACTATCAATTATCAATTATGTCCTACGAGATCAACGAAACCCACGACCCGGACCTGAAGAGCTGGGTCGAATCCGCCAACTCGCCCGACACTGATTTTCCGATACAGAATTTGCCACTGTGCGCTTACGAGATCGGCGACACACAGCCCGGTCTCGGAATCGGATTCGTCATTGGCGATAAGATCCTCGATATTTACGGATGCATCGACGACGGGCTGATGCTGAACGAGGCGATCGCGCAATTTGCGTCCTATCGCCTGTGGAGTTTGAATGCGATCGGAGCATTCGATCCTCAAATTTTGTCGGATCTGCGGCGGCAAGCGGTCTTTCTTCTTTCGGAAAAGAACGAGGCCCGGGTCGCAACCGCCGATCACCTTCTTTCGGTCGCTGACGTCAGGTTCGAGCATGCTTTTAAGAGCGGAGACTATACCGATTTCTACTGCTCGATCTTTCATGCGACGAATGTCGGGTCGATGTTCCGCCCCGACAACCCTCTGCTTCCGAACTACAAATACATACCGATCGGATATCACGGACGCGCGTCGAGTATCGTTATTAGCGGAACTGAAATTACGCGTCCGCACGGCCAGAATCGAAGCGATGCCGAAAAGCCGCCGGTTTTCATCCCGTGCAAGAATCTCGATTACGAGATGGAACTTGGGTTTTTTGTAGGGCAGGGAAATGAGTTGGGTGAATCGATCGCGATCGCCGATGCCGAGAAGCATATCTTCGGCGTGTGCCTCGTCAACGACTGGTCGGCCCGCGACATGCAGGCGTGGGAATACCAGCCGCTCGGACCGTTTCTCGCAAAGAGCTTTGCGACGACCATTTCACCTTTTGTTGTGACGATGGAAGCTCTCGCGCCCTTCAGGACCAAAGCATTCGAGCGCGACGCCGTTGATCCGCAGCCCCTCGAATACCTCAGTGACGAGCATAATAAAAATTTTGGCGGCATCGATATTAATCTCGAGGTTTACATCCAGACGGAGAAAATGCGGAGTGAAAATATCGAGCCGCACATGCTTTCGCGTTCGAACACGAGAGATCTCTACTGGACGATCGGTCAGATGTTGACGCATCACGCCTCAAACGGCTGCAACTTGCAGACGGGCGATCTGATGGCAACCGGCACCGTCAGCGGCAAAGAAAAACACGAACGCGGATCCATGCTCGAACTTACATGGCGCGGGACCGAGCCGCTTGAGTTACCGTCCGGCGAGCAGCGGCGCTTTCTCGAAGACGGCGACGAGGTGATCATGAAAGGCTTTTGCGAACGCGAAGGCTTTCGGCGAATCGGGTTTGGCGAATGCCGCGGGCGTGTCCTCCCGGCGGAATAAGCATTTAAACGCAGAGATCGCGGAGACCGCGGAGGCAAACTGAAAAGGCTGCCCGCGAAAGACGCGAATGGACGCGAAAGGAAAACTTCTTTTTTCGCGCCTTTCGCGCTTTTCGTGGGCAATTTTCTTAAGTCCGGCCCCTGCGATCTCCGCGGTCTCTGCGTTTAGATTCTCTTCTTTGCTAAACTTCACGTGTGAAACCATCACCGGCCCTATCGTCAGCATCGGTCCGCCGCGTCGTCATCGGATCAGCGACTGAAGACTCGCCTGACGTACTTGCCGTCGAAGAGCCGCTTGAGATTCGCCTTGGCTTTTCCAGCATCGGGCATCGCGCGATATCGATCACAATGCGGACGCCGGGCGATGACGGCGAGCTTGCCGCCGGATTTCTTTTTACGGAAGGAATTCTTCAAAAGCCTGAACAGGTAAAACAGATCCGTCATTGCGGCCTGAAGATCGGAAAGCACGAAGATGTAATTGACCGTGCATCGGCACTAAATTCCAATACCATCCGCGTCGATTTGATCGATGGCGTCGACGTCGATCTCAAACGTCTCGAACGCCACTTCTACACGACCTCGAGCTGCGGCGTCTGCGGCAAAAGTTCGATCGAGGCATTAAAGACGGGTGCGCTGAAATTAATTTCTCCCGACGAGCCGAAGTTCGACGGGGGGCTAATTCATACACTCCCGGAGAAACTTCGATCCTCGCAGAACGTGTTCGACCAAACGGGAGGCCTGCACGCGTCCGCACTTTTCAACCTCGAGGGTGAACTCGAGATAGTACGCGAAGATGTCGGGCGTCATAACGCGCTCGATAAGGTCATCGGTGCAAAGTTTCTTGCGGGCGAATTGCCGCTGTCGGAGAAAATATTGCTCGTCAGCGGACGTGCAAGTTTCGAGCTGGTTCAGAAAGCGCTGATGGCGGGAATCTCGATCCTTGTCGCAGTCGGTGCACCGTCGAGTCTCGCAGTGGAGTTGGCGAACGAATTTGGGATGACTCTCGTAGGTTTTGTCCGTGATGGATCGTTCAATGTGTATTCGTGCTCGAAACGGCTAGTATGAATTCCAGTTTCCAGTAGACAGTTGCGAGTTTTCAGAATTGGTACCTGGAGACTGTTTTCTAACATGAAGCTCAGAATAAGAAGTAATTCGATCCGACTCCGGCTGCTGCGCACCGAGGTCGAGCAGTTCGCCAAGGCGGGACAGATCTCAGAAGAGATCCGATTTGAGGCCGGAGGTTCAGGCTACCTCAGATATTCGCTCGTCACATCGCCGGTCGCTGAATCGATGTCTGCACGGTTTCGCGGAAACGAGATATCGCTCGTCGTGCCGGTCGCGATCGCGAAGAACTGGACGTCGAGCGACGAGGTTGGGATCGAGTCTGAACAACCGATCGGGAGCGATGGGTCGCTGAAGATACTCGTCGAAAAGGATTTTGAATGTATCGATCGCCCGGATGACCCCGATCGGGCGGATGCATATCCGAATCCCAACGTCACATGTTAGAAACGACGGTCTTCCGTGTTTTTACCAAGAAAACGAATGCCGGACAAAAATCCCGAAACCGATCTTAAAGTCAGAAAGCCCAGCGATACCGCTGCTGGTTTGACGGCGATCACGGAAACCCTGAAGAACGCCTTTGGAAAGATGGGCGTCGTACGCGGAACGCGTGCTCTGCTCAAGCTCAATCAGAAAGGTGGCATCGATTGCCAGTCGTGCGCGTGGCCCGATCCGGATAACGAACGGACGATCGCCGAATTCTGTGAAAGCGGGGCCAAGGCCCTCGCAGATGAAGGAACGACAAAGAGAATTACACCGGAGTTTTTTGCGCAGCATTCGATCGCGGAGCTATCTGAAAGGGACGACTACTGGCTGAACTCACAAGGGCGGTTGACCGAGCCTGTCGTTTTGCGAAAAGGCTCGACGCATTACGAGCCGATCTCGTGGGACGACGCGTTCGGGATAATCGCCGGTGAACTAAATTCCCTCGCGTCGCCTGACGAGGCGATCTTCTATACATCCGGCCGCACATCCAATGAGGCCGCGTTTCTCTACCAACTGTTTGTCCGTCAGTTCGGGACAAACAACCTGCCCGATTGCTCGAACATGTGCCACGAATCTTCAGGCGTGGCACTGAGCGAATCGATCGGTCTCGGCAAAGCAACCGTGCGGCTTTCCGATTTTAATGAAACCGATCTGGTGATCGTCATCGGCCAGAATCCCGGAACGAACGCGCCGCGGATGATGTCGTCGCTCCAGGATGCGAAACGTGCGGGTGCGAAGATGATCGCGATCAATCCGCTGCCCGAAGCGGGCCTGCTGAATTTTGTGAACCCGAACCCGCAGCATTATCAGAACCCTCTGAAGTTTCCGCTGACAATGCTGACGAACAAGTCGACGCAGTTGGCCGACCTTCACCTTCCGGTTCGGATCGGCGGAGACATGGCTGTTTTGAAGGGCATGATGAAGGTCATGCTCGAGCGCGAACGCTTGTCTCCCAGGACCGTATTCGATCGGGTATTTATCGCGGAGAGAACGACGGGGTATGAAGAGTTCGTGGCGAAACTCGATGATACGAAGTGGGAAACGATTCTCGCCGGAAGCGGGCTCACTTGCGAGCAGATCACCGAAGCGGCAGAGATGTTCGTCAATGCGAATCGCGTCATCACGTGCTGGGCGATGGGGTTGACGCAGCACAAGTCGTCAGTTGCGACCATCCAGGATGTCGTCAACCTGCATCTGCTGCGTGGGCAGATCGGAAAGCCGGGCGCCGGTTTATGTCCGGTTCGCGGGCACTCGAACGTACAGGGCGACCGGACGATGGGGATCTGGGAAAAGGTTAATGAGAATTTTTTTTCGAGCCTCGAAAGAGAATTCGGCTTCACCATTCCGCGCCGCGATGGTTTCAATACAGTGGAAAGTATCGCGGCGATGCGTGACTCGCAGGCGAAGATCTTCTTTGCGATGGGCGGAAACTTTGCGAGTGCGTCGCCGGACACCGAGGTCGTTTTTGACGCCCTGAGGCGATGTCGGCTGACCGTGCAGGTGATCACGAAGCTGAACCGAACGGCCGTCGCCGTCGGCGAGCAATCATTGATCCTGCCGTGTCTCGGTCGATCGGAGATCGACATGCAATCCGCTGGTGAGCAGTTTGTCTCGACGGAAAGCACGATGCTCAACGTTCAAATGTCGAAAGGAATTTTCGATCCAGCGTCGGAACATTTGAGAAGCGAGCCGTGGATCGTCGCTCAGCTCGCCAAGGCGACACTCGGCACGCGATCGACGATCGATTGGGACGCGATGGCCGCGAACTACGACAATATCCGAGATGCGATCTCGCGAGTTATCGACGGCTTCGAAAAATACAACGAGCGCATTCGCGACCCGGGCGGGTTCTATCTAAAGAATCCGCCGCGCGAGGGCCTTTTCGATACGCCGGCGGGGAAAGCTCAATTCAAAACAAGCGCATTGGAGACGACGACATTGCCACCCGGACAACTTCTTCTGACGACGATTCGTTCGCACAATCAATTCAATACGACGATCTACGGTTTCGACGACCGCTACCGCGGGATCGGTGGCGAGCGTCGAGTTATTTTTGTGAATGTCAGTGACATAGCAGAGCTCGAAGTGAAGGCGGGGCAGGTCGTCGATCTGACGAGCCATTTCGACGACGGCGAGCGTCACGCAGATCGTTTCATCGTCGTTCCGTATCCGATCCCACGCGGATGTGCGGCGGCATATTTTCCGGAGGCGAATCCGCTCGTACCGCTCGGCAGCAAAGCGGATCGAAGCGACACGCCGACGTCGAAGTCGATCGTAATTTCGATCCAGCCGCGCGACGAATTCGCCGGTGATTTTGAATACGATCATTCAGAACAGCATGCCGCCGATTGACGCCTTCATTCTGATCGGTGGACGATCGTCCCGACTTGGAACGGACAAGGCGTTCGTCGAGCTGGGTGGCGAGACGCTCGCAGAGCGTTCGATCGCAAATATTCGAAGCGGATTGTCGACGGCTGAAAGGATCACGATGGTCGCCGGAAACTCAACCCAGTTCGCGACAGAGGCGATCACGACAGACATTCCGTTTATCTTCGATCTGCACGAGGGCCGCGGCCCGCTCGGCGGCATTCATGCGGGGCTTTGCTACGCGAAGACAGCATGGATCTTTGTCCTAGCGTGCGATTACCCATTTGTGTCGCCGGAGCTGATTCAGCTGCTTGCGCGAAAGATCACGGACGAGTTCGGCGCGATCGTACCCGAGCAGCACGACGGAAGACTGCAGCCGCTGTGCGCGTTCTTCCAGGTCGCGGCCGCGCAGCCCGTAGTCGAAGAGATTCTCAGGCGATCGCGAATGCCCCGGCCGATGCACGAGATCGTGGCGCAACTCAATCCACGCATTGTAGAGTTCACTGAATACTCCCATCTCACCGTATCGGAAACGTTTTTCCTCAACGTTAACACCGGTGAGGATCTCGAACGGGCGCGAGGAATCGTTTAGAGTGCAAGCTTTAGCTTGTTTTCTCCAGCTTCTCCACTCGATTAAATCCAACTCGTAACTGGCAGTTGAATCTCGTCGGCGTTAGAATATGGTTTCGGCGGTCAGATGGCCGCCTTCTTAACTTCACGTGATGGATCTCACACTCGACAAATTCAAAGAGGAATGCGGGATTTTCGGCATTTTTGGTCACGCGGAAGCCTCGACCCTCACGCAGCTCGGACTGTTTGCACTGCAGCATCGGGGACAGGAAGCCTGCGGTATCGTTTCGAGCGATGGCGCGGACCTTCACCAGTTTCGATCGCAAGGCCTGGTCGCGGATGTTTTGAACGTAGATGTTCTCAGCAGGCTTAACGGCTCGAGCGCGATCGGCCATACGCGATATTCGACAGCGGGTAAGAACACGATCAAGGAAGTTCAGCCGTTTTCGGTGACCTGTCAACACGGCGATATCGCGATCTGCCACAACGGCAATCTTCCCTTCGCCGAAGTTCGCCGCCGCGAACTTGAAAAAGAAGGCGCGATTTTTTCGTCGACCTCCGATACGGAAACCATTCTCCACAGCATCGCCCGAACACCGGCCACGACAGTCGTCGAGGCTATCGAAAAAGTCCTGAAAAAAACCGAAGGTGCCTTCTCACTTTTGTTTTTAACGCCCAAATCGCTCGTCGCCGTTCGAGATGCACGCGGGTTTCGGCCGCTGGTCCTGGGTAAAGTGAAGGGGGCATGGTGCGTTGCCAGCGAAACCTGCGCGTTCGATCTTATCGACGCTGAATACGTTCGCGAGGTCGAACCCGGCGAGATGATCGTCATCGATGAAGCGGGTATCACTTCGAAAAAACCTTTCGAGGAAAAACCGACCGCGGTCTGCACGTTTGAGCACGTGTATTTCTCGCGGCCCGACTCGACCGTTTACGGCCGTTCGGTAAATGAGTCGCGGCATAAGATGGGCAAGCGGCTTGCCATCGAGCATCCGTGCGACGCGGACATCGTCGTGCCTGTTCCCGATTCCGGCGTTGCCGCGGCGATCGGTTATTCCAGTCAATCTGAAATTCCGTTCCGTCAGGCGATCATCCGCAACCATTACGTCGGACGCACATTCATCGAGCCGTCACAATCGATCCGTTCATTCGGTGTCCGGCTCAAGCTCAATCCGATCAAAGATCTCATCCAGGGCCGACGCATTATTCTTGTCGACGATTCGATCGTCCGCGGCACAACTTCGAAAAAGATCGTACAGATGGTCCGCGAATGTGGAGCGAGCGAGGTGCACATGCGTATCTCCTGTCCACCGACAACGCACTCGTGCTACTACGGCGTCGATACGCCGCACCGTCAGGACCTGATCGCGTCGCGGATGACTAACGAAGAGGTCCGCGAATACATCGACGTCGATTCACTCGGCTATCTTTCGCTTGAGGGGATGCTTGAGGCCATCGGGATCGAATCCGCATCATCATGTACCGCTTGCTGGAGCGGTAAATACCCTACCTTGATCGCACACACCAGTGAGACGTCGGCGGGTGCTTGAGACCTGATAACAATATGAAAAAGAGCGCTACGGCTGAGAAGGACGCATTGTTTTATCAGCATATGCAGGAGATGGTGCGCTACCACCAACTCATGTTGCGCGACGAAGCCCGGAACAAGCTATTTTACGAGGCTCTGGAGCGGTTTGTTACGAGCGACACACGGGTTCTAGACATCGGATCGGGAAGCGGAGTCTGGGCCATCGCAGCGGCGAGGCTCGGGGCGAAAAGCGTCACCGCGATCGAAGCGAATCCGATGCTGATCCCCCTCATCATGGCTCATGCCGCGGAAAACGGGGTCGCCGATCGAATCAAGATCGTGAACGGCCTTTCACAAGACGTAAATCTAAAACACAAGTTCGACCTGATCGTTAGCGAGACGATAGGTAACCAGGCTTTTGACGAGAACATCGTCCCCACCATGGTCGATGCGCGAGAGCGATTCCTTGCGAAGGGCGGCGTTCTATTACCTCAAAAAGTGGCGCTCAAGGCTGCACCCGCATATCTTTCGGAGGAAGTTACGACACCCCGTGGCGTGCCGGTTTCGACAAACTACCTGAACGGTCTTGCCCTCAATATTACGAGCAAGATCGCAAACAAAGATCACATCGAGCTTCTGGACGCCCCTGCAAAGCTGCTTGAAGTAGATCTCCGATCCTGCAATGCGGATCCAAACCTTGGTGGACTGACAGCGGAATGGGCTCCAAGCGAGCTGTCGAAGGTCAATGTGATCGCGCTGTGGGCCGAGTGTGAGCTTGCTGACGATATCGTCCTCGATACGTGGCACACGACAAACTGGATGCCGGTTGTCTGCCGCTTCAAACCGTTCGACGGAACATCAGGAAAACTGCAATTCTCCCTCAACATTGATGCCCAGCTTTATCATTGGACGGTTAACTCGGACGGTTTCGCGGCACAGGCGTACACGCCTATTTTTGCGTACACGAGGATAAAATTGGATTCGAGACGGGCTCCTCGCCAGGTCAAAGCCCGCAAGCAGTAAGAGGGGCGCAGTGGCGCCATCTGACAGAGGAGCGGCTTCCAACGGTGGAACTCTTTTCCTGGGTATTGTTTTCCGGTATAAAATTCTCGAGCTTTTTCCTCAGCCCAACTTTGTTATCAGGGCAAAGAGGTGGGATAGCAGATGCTCGACGGGATCGAAGTCGGTGCTCCCAGTTGCGATACATTTTCCACGGCAATATATTCAGTCCGAAACTTCGAAACTGGTGTACTATCGACCATCGCAGTTAATAAGGGTTGCCGGTTGCTGGCGGGATGAGATAGGGAACGGGATTTGTTCGTCTTCCTTTTTTTCGGCAAGGCGTCAGGTCGTGGAGTTTCGTTGTATTCGGTGATTCGCCAAACGTTGATGCTCCGCCATTTTCGGGAATGTGTGATCCAATATCCAAGATCATCTGACCCAGTTATTGTTTTACGCAGAACAAACAGGAGGAAAGTTAATATGAGAATGCGTTTATTTTTTTCGTTAGCGCTGTGTGTGCTTCTTGCCGGCTCGTTCCAAGCGGCGGCTCAGACGGGACCGCCTAAGGTGCTCTTGATCGTCCGCGAGGAGATCAAGCCGGGGATGATGCCCGATCATTCGAGAGAGGCGAACAACGTAGTACAGATCTATTCCAAAGCTAACTCGCCACATCATCGTCTTGCGATGGTCCCGGTTGCGGGCAACGAGAACGAAGTGATGTACTTCTGGGGATTCGATTCATTCGCGGACCTGGAAAAATCGGGGAGCTATTTGGATACGCTGTCGAACGTCACCTATAAGGCAGATTTCGACAAGATCCGTCCGCCGGGAGAAGACTATCACGCGTCACAACGCGATATGATCGCCGTCCTGCGCGAAGATATGAGTTACAACATCAACACTGATATAAGAAAGATGCGATATATGCGCGTGCAGACGGTTCGTGTAAAACCTGGGCATTCGCGAGAGTGGGAGGATTCGCGACGAATGACGCGTGCGGCGCACGAAAAGGCAAAAGTTGACGAGACGATGGCGGTCTTTCAGATTGCCGGCGGTGCTCCGGCGGGCACATATCTCGTGATCATCCCGTGGGCATCGCTGGACGGCATCGGCACGATCCCGCACGGAAAGCAGTATATGGACGCGCTCGGTGACGACCGCCGCGAGAAGATAGAAAAGATCGAAAGCGATTCGATTATCTTTTCCGCGACGGACATCTACGCCTTTACTCCGCAGCTCAGCTACGTTTCGAAGGAGTGGGTCGCCAGTGATCCGAGTTTCTGGAGGTTGAAGCCAATGCCGCCCGCGAGTCCGGCTCCCGCCGCCCGAAGAACAAGAAACCGGTAAGGTTGGCAGAGAGGGGTTTACATTGGTGATTGAAAGGCCGCGCCGAAATCGGGCGGCCCTTTCCTTTGTTTTCGTGGCCATAAGCGCTTCGATTGTTTCAGAGAAAGATCGACCGGCGACCAAGTGGTTTGGTCACGCAACGGTTGCTTTTGATCACTGGCCATTCAGCTAAGCCGGCTTCCACTCAGGCCTCGTCATGAAGGTATGCGAAAATCCTCGAACAGACTGAGTGGGAACGAAAAACCGCCCGCAACCTGATTCTTCCTATTTTTATCTCAGTAGCGTACACTTACCTTTCGTTTTCAAATTTCAAATTTGAGATTTGAAATCGACATGGGGGCGACAGGCTTCGACAGGGGCTTGTATAGATCTTTGGATGCACGTCGGGCTTTTTGTAGGTGAGCTCGTTAACAAAACTTGCAAAACACAAATGCTAATCAAGAATTAGCTCTCGCTGCCTAATTAACTTTAGCTACAGCGATGTCTTACCGGAAGTCTGTCTGATGCGACCGGATAAGGCATAACCCAGTTCAGGCTAGGGCACGTCCACCGCCTGCGGACACGCCTTAAAGTTAGTCAGGCTGGTTTTCGACAAGGTTCGCCCGATTGCTTACTTGTCGAAAATGAGAACCGAGCAAACGGGCTAAACGTGTAGATTTCACTGGTCGCAACCTTTGGATGCGGGTTCGATTCCCGCCGCCTCCACCACTTTCAATTTTGGATTTTGGATTTTGGATTTTGGATTTCGGATTTTGGACTAGGTCTCGGTCTTAGATTTCAAATTTCAAATTTCCCACTTCAAATCTGAGATCCCCGAATCTCGGTCTCAGTGCCCAGGGAAGAAAATATTAACTAAAAAAACTCGGAGAGGGCGTCCCCTATAGCCGCCCTCTCCGAGTCTTCAGTCGGAGACTATTTCCCCGGCTCAGCCGTAAAATCCACGTCGGTAACATTATCCTTGACGTTGATCACACGCGAGTTAAAGATAAATCGCTTGTGACTTACGTCGACAAGATAAGTTCCACCAACGGGGATGTCCTCGAGGCTGTAAATACCGAACGGATTCGTTATCGCGATCCATGTCGATCCGCTCTGACCTGTGAGCTGCACGCGAGCTCCCGATATGGGCCGTCCATCTGAATTTAGAACCCGGCCCGAAATTGATGCTCCGCCAGCGGTGGGCGAGAGCGAACACTGTATGTCAGAGTGGGACGATGCGACAATTAAGTCCGTGCTTGCCAGTCCGACAGGCGTGAGCATTACGTGAAGAGCATTCACCGTAAGATCGCCGGGGCCGGCGCTTATCTGCTCATTAATAATTATCGTTCCAAGGCCGGCAGGCAGCACGACCACCTGGTTCGGCATACCGCTGACCATGATCGAGACCGGTATTCCAGCAGCGACCACGTTCAGATTCGTGACGACCGAATCGCCGGTGCAACTAATCGGTGGCGTGACGCCGCACTGACACTGAGTGTTAGATTGAACGAGCGTTGCGCTTATTGTCACGTTGCCGACGAGCGTCGCATTTAGATTATTTACGGTCGAGTTCGACTGGCTTGTGTTGATATTCCCGCCCGGCGTGCCGCCGGATGTATTGGATGTAACGACACCCGTCGTTAGAGTTCCGGCAATATTAACGCTCGCTATTGTGACGCCAATAATTCCACCGGATGTCGGAAGGAAACCCGTGTCCGAGACGAGCGTTGCGAGGTTAGTGGGCCCTACCAATGAACTAGTCGCAAGTCGAACTCCCGTCGCTCGCCCGCTGTACCGACTGAAAGACGGTGTTGGCGTGCACACGATGTCCGAATGCGCCGAGGATACGACGACATCGATGGTCGTATCAGTCGTCGAGTTGTAGACCGTTATATGTAGTGCGTTGACGGTAATGCTGGATGGCGAGCTCATCTGCTCATTGATAACGACTGTAAGCGTGAAAATTCCAGAGGTCGCAACCACGGTCTGATTCGGAGCGCCGGTCACTGTGATGACAGTTCCGCCTCCTGCCTGACCTATCCGGAGGTTGGTTATCGTCGAGCTGCCGGTGCACGTGATGTTCGAGCAAGTGCACATCGTGCTAGACGCCACAGCATCCGCCCGCACGCGAAGCTCGTTCGGAATACCGGCCGCATTCACATCCAGCGTCGCAACACTAGCCGTTGACTGGCTGGATGTGCCGCTGCCGGATGTTGTCACGGTTGACGCCCCGGCCGTCAGAATATTCGTAACGTTTGCCGATGCACTTGCGAGTGTGATGGAACCGCCTGCGCTAGGCAGCGGACCCGTGTCGGTGACTGCCGTCGTGACGCCCGGAGCCAAGCCCGTAATCACCGTGGATTTTATACCTGTTGCGCGACCGCTGTAGCTTTGTGCATCGGTATCACCGGCCGCGAATAGTAACGTGAAAAACGCTATACCTAAAATCGCCAAAAACTTAAGTCCCTTACTCTTCATAATTCTTCTCCCAGTTCGATCAACCAAATATCGACCTTCGCGCCGGAATCTTTTCTACCGGCCGAGATCATGCATAGAAACTTCTGCGATCAAGCCATCCGAAGTGTAGAAACACTTCATAGAGGCACGGCCAACGCTCCGTTATCTTGCTTACTTAGCTAAAAGCAAACAGAAGCGTTTTCTCAGCCGAAACGGATCACGGATCGCTGATGAGTGGATCGCTGAAAGAAAAGAGACGGTTGGAAATTCCTGTTCCGGGTTGAATCGAACCCGACGCGGAGGGGAGACAGTATTTTTACTAAATCTTTCCCGCCCGAACATCGAAGAATAGACGCTATCGTCATGGCAGTATCCTCCTCCAGGTATGGGCAATGTCTAAATCCAGTCACGTAGGAGATGGTTATTCACAATTCTTAATGAATTAGAGTTCGGAAAAAACTAAACTCCCTCTTTACGCAAATTTCATGTGAAAGCCGGCATTAGTGCGCCTGGGATTGGACCTTCGCATAACTAATCATTCCCGGCGGCTACTCATCAGGTAGTCTTTTTTTACCTTACGCCAAATTTTCTTGGTCGTATGTGCGGTCGCGAACATACTGGGATTTGAAGAAAAGAGTTCGCGGGGGGGAATTTGGACGCGAACAGCTGCCGATTTGCTCAATACAGAAGGTTTAGGTAGCCTTATGATTTCTGAACGCGATCATGTCAGCGATAAACGAACTTCCAATAGGCATTTTCGACTCGGGCGTAGGAGGCTTGACCGTTTATCGGGCATTGCACGACCGTCTTCCGAACGAGCATTTCATTTATCTCGGAGACACGGCCCGCGTTCCCTACGGCACAAAGTCGCTCGCGACAGTCGAGCGCTACGCCACCGAGAATTCCGAGTTTCTTGCATCGCTTGGGATCAAGCTGCTTGTCGTTGCCTGTAACACCGCGTCGGCCCTCGCTCTGCCCAAGATCCGTGAACGCATCGGCTTGGATGTAGTTGGCGTTATCGGCCCCGGGGGCCGCCAGGCGGTAGCGAGAACTGTCACGGAATCAGAACCGCGGATAGCGGTGATCGCGACCGAGGCCACAGTTTCGAGTAATGCGTACAGTGACGCGATCAAACGGGCTTCGGACTCAGCTACGGTATTTCAAACTGCATGCCCTCTGTTCGTGCCGCTCGCGGAAGAAGGTTGGACGGCCGAAGCTGAAACGTATTCGATCGCGGAAAAATACCTGAGCGGCGTTCGCTCGTTCGATCCTCATGCTCTTGTGCTCGGCTGCACACACTATCCGATCCTGCGCGATGTGATCCAGGGAATCGTCGGCGCGAATGTTAAACTTATTGATTCGGGTGAAGCGACGGCTGAAGAGGTCGAACGATTACTGGCGGACAAAGATCTCGCGAATCCGAATGCCGTTACCGGCGTCCGACAACTTTGCGATGACCTCGACCACTTTTATGTGACAGACGCCGCCGAACGATTTGCAAAGGTCGCCGAAAGATTCCTCGGGACGACGCCAGCGAAGTTGGAAGCCATCGAAGTTTACGGGGGAGACAAGCTCGTCAATAGTGAAAAGTGAAAAGTGAAAAGTGAAAAGTGAAAAGTGAAAAGTGAAAAGTGAAAAGTGAAGTGCAGGGAGAGTTCCTCACTATTCACTATTCACTCCAAAGATATGAACTACCAGAGACCAGACGGCCGTGCCGTCGATCAAATTCGCAACACAAAAATCACGCCGAACATTTCGCCGTACGCCGAGGGTTCGGCCCTGGTCGAAGTAGGCGGAACGAAAGTCATATGTACGGCCTCGGTCGAAGAACGCGTGCCGATGTTCTTGCGGCACAAGGGGCTCGGCTGGGTAACGGCTGAATATGCGATGCTGCCGCGCGCGACAAACACACGAACGCAACGTGAGACCCAGCGGCCGGCGGGACGCACTCAGGAGATCCAGCGCCTTATCGGCCGAAGCCTGCGGGCGGTCGTCGATACAAAGCTGCTTGGCGAGCGACAGATCTTCATCGACTGTGATGTCATTCAGGCAGACGGCGGAACACGGTGCGCATCGATCACCGGAGCTTACGTCGCGCTTGCACTCGCGTGTCGAAAGCTTGTGAAGAACGCGGTCGTTAAGACATCGCCGCTTTTGAGCGAGGTCGCCGCTGTTAGTGTCGGCATCCTCGAAGGAACGTCGGTACTTGATCTAGCTTACGCGGAAGACTCGACCGCCGAAGTTGACATGAACATCGTCTGTACCGGGGCCGGAAAGTTTATCGAGATCCAGGGCACGGCCGAACGTGAGCCGTTCACGCGCGAACAGATGAACGAGATGCTTGAGCTGGCGGAAAAAGGGATCAACGATCTTTTTGTGATCCAGCGGAATGCGCTTGGTTAACAAGATATGAGCGAAAAAGAATTCGAAGGAAGATCGGCGATCGTTACGGGTGCGACCCGTGGCATCGGAAAAGGTATTGCGTTCGAGCTTGCGAAGCGCGGGTGCAATATCGCGTTTAATTATTCGAAGAGCGCGGACGAAGCCGAGACATTGAAAGCTGAGATCGAAGCATTGGGTGTTAAGGCCCACGCCGCGCAATGCGATGTCGCCGATACTGCGGCGGCGGCCGAGTTTGTCGGACAAGTAAAAGAAGTTTTTGGAACGGTCGATTATCTGATCAACAACGCGGGCATCACGCGTGACCAACTGATCCTGCGGATGAAGGAAGAGGATTGGGATGCGGTCATCGACACGAACTTGAAAGGCGCATGGAATTTTTCGAAAGCTGTCCTGCGACCGATGCTCCGCAATGAGAACGGCGGATCGATACTCAACATTTCATCGATCAGCGGCGTCGTCGGAATGCTCGGGCAGTCGAATTATTCCGCATCAAAGGCTGGAATGATAGGACTTACAAAGTCGCTTGCGAAAGAAGTCGCGAGCAAGAAGATCACTGTCAACGCCCTCGCACTTGGATTGATCGAGACCGACATGGCTTCGGAGATGAATGCCGACTACCGCGAAAAATATCTTTCGATGGTGCCGCTCGGCCGTCTTGGAAATGTTCAAGAGGTCGCCGAGATCGCATGCTTCATGCTATCTCCCTCCGCCGCGTACATAACCGGTCAGGTGATTCAGGCTGATGGCGGCCTCGCGATGTAGTCGTCGATAATCCGGATATGGACCTTCAGCATGTTAACGAAGATGAACTTCAGCCTGCGGGCGACAGAGCGGAAGCCGAAGCTCCGCCCACCGGACCGTTTCCCGTTTATACCGTCACACTGCTGGGCTGTATCGCAGCCGTCTTCGTCGCCCAATACCTGACAAGTAACGATCCGGAATTTTTTGCGTACGATCGTTTCTCCGCCACTTATGCCGGATTCGACAAGCAAGCTTTTTTGAAAGGTCATGAATACTGGCGAATCCTGACCGGTGCGACCGTTCATTCGGGGATCTTGCATGTCGGAATGAATTCTTACGCGCTTTATATGTTCGGTCGTCTGATGGAGATGCTCACGAACAGGGCACATCTTGCGATAGTCTTCATCCTTTCGGCTCTGGGCGGCGGACTGCTGAGCTTAATATTCAATCCCGACGCGATATCCGTCGGAGCGTCGGGCGGAATCGTCGGACTATTGAGCTACCTCGCTGTCTATGCGTTCAAACGCGGGAAGTTCATATCGCCCGAGTTTAGAAAGAGCTTGTTGATCAACATCGGTTTTATCCTTGTCTTCGGTCTCGTGCTGTTCAATGTGATCGACAACTTCGGACATATCGGTGGCTTGATCCTCGGAGCCGTCTACGCGTATTTCCAGATACCTCGCGACGAATACATCGATCCGCGCGCTGCCGTCCGCATGACAAGACTCCTTGGTCTTGCTGCAGTCGGTTTGTATATTCTGACGTCGATCTTGACGATCCTATTGCTCGCCAACGCCCCGTCATTCTGATGCCCAGAGTACGAGTTCACCAGCACGTAAATCCGCTCGCTCCTTTTTATCGCCAATCCCCGGATCCGGTCGATATCGAGTCGGTATTTGCCGAGGCCGACCGGCCGCTGTTGCTGGATCTCGGCTGTGCTCGCGGGCGATTTCTCTTGCGAATGGCGGAGGCTGAACCGCGGTGGAATTATCTCGGGGTTGAGATCCGACATCCGCTGGTCGATGAAGCCAATCGCATCGCCGCCGGCGAAGGCTTGACGAATCTGCATTACGAATTCTGCAATGCGATGCTTTGGCTTGGCCGTTTGATCGCGGATATTCCCGATGGAATTCTTCAGACAGTGACTATCCAGTTTCCCGATCCGTGGTTTAAGAAGAAACACGCGAAGCGACGGATGGTGAACGCCGAGTTGGTTCAGACGGTTGCCGACAAACTATCGGTTGCCGGACGTATTCTTGTGCAGACCGACATAGAGTTCCTGGCGAACGAGATGTTCGAATTGTTTCGGGCGGATGAGCGACTCGAAGAAGTAGCGACCGCGGAAAACCCATTTCCGATCAAGACTGAGAGGGAAAGGTCGGTTGAGGACAAGTCATTGCCGGTTTATCGAAGTATTTTTGTCAAAAAATCCCTTCCGGGATAGATGCAGTAAGCATTTAGCCGCGGGGCGGTGGAAAAAAATCAGATTTGTTTTACTCCACCACCCCGTCAGCCGAAGCGGCTGCCACCCCTCCTATCCAGGAGGGGAGCTTTAGATTCTCATTTCCAACTCTTCTCTTTTTTAAATCGTTTCACGACCATGTCACGTCTCAACTTCGGCAGGTGATCGATGAAAAGTTTACCGTCGCAATGATCGGTCTCGTGCATGAACGCGCGAGCGGCATAGTCTTCGGCTTCGCGCTCGAACCATACTCCGTTCTCGTCCTGCGCCCGCAGAGTGGCTTTCATCGGACGGACGACGACCGCGGGAACCTTTCCGACTGACAGACACCCTTCCTGACCTGACTGTTCACCATCAACCAAAATGATCTCCGGATTCGCTGCGATCAGCTTAATGCCGTGACAATCCATGACGAAGAGACGCAGACTAAGCCCGATCTGCGGCGCCGCGAGGCCGACACCCTCGGCGTCGTACATCGTGTCGAACATATCGGCGCAGAGTTCGGCCAGGTCATCGTCAAATTCTGTTACGGGTTTTCCAGCCTGACCCAGCACGTCGGCCGGATATTCGGTGATTTTTCTTATCGGCATAATCGCACAGGCAGAAACACGACCGGTAGGGAGTGTGGATACACTAGAACATGCACACTTCCTACCGGTCGTGTTTCTGCCTCTTGTTACCTCGGGATATAACCGCTACGGGCGCCGCGGCGAAAATCACGATGAGTGAAAAATCCTTTTTCCTGCCGCGACATGCACTCCCAGCAAACATTTCGGCGCTCGTTCGACGGGGCCACGAACGTATTGTAGTGGTCCATTTCCCGATCGCACTCTTCACATCTAACCGGTGCCCGGTCGATTGTTTTCGGATCGATTGCTTCCGTCATCTTGCTCTTCCCCTCGCAGATCAAACCTAGATAGTCAGTTTAGTTCGGAATCTTCAATATTGCCAGAATGTGCCTGCGGCGCGGCATCCGCTAGCCGATCGCAAACTATGGAAAAACGTGTTACCTAACCAGCATGCGTGTCATGAATTATTGAGGAGACGTTTTTCCCGCACTGCTCCGCTAAGAATGGCGTATCCGAAACGCGAGTCACGGTAACGCAGACGCGTCCGAAACTCACCTCAAGTGTTCCCAATAAAAGAACGATCCTATTGTTGTCAGAATCTGAAATGAAGAAGGCGGCTCTAAGCAGCCGCCTTAATTCAAACTACAATTGCACTCTTTTACTCAGGTTGTCCCTTACAATCCGACCCGAACAGCGCCGGCTGCTTCGTGCTTATGATCGGGTAGTTCTCCGCCTCTTTGTTTATCTCCAGCCAAGTCAGATACTCCTCGGGTATCGACATATCCGAAAATATCGCCTCGACGGGGCACTCCGGCAGGCATGCATCGCAATCGATACATGTGTCGGGATTAATGAGAAGCTTGTCAGGCAGTTCGTGAAAAGCCTCAACCGGGCAAACGGCCGCGCAATCGGTATATTTACATTCGACGCATGGCTCGGCAACAATGTAAGTCATAGATTTCAGAGTTCGGCTTTAAGCGGCCGCCTTCTATCAGCCTTCTATCAGGATGTAGGGCGTTTGGGATCTCTCAAAATAAAAGCCTGCTAATGCAGGTGCTCCAAACGCAGCAAAAATCAAACTAAAACCGTAATACCTGAGAGCTAAACTTGTCAAATGAGGTTCCACAAGTGGTAGAATGCCTTCATATTTCGAACAAAAAAAGGCGTAAATTCTCAGGACAAATAGGATGAAAACGATCAAAGCTGAACGCGAATTGGCTCTGGATTTTCTGCGTGTTACCGAAGCCGCGGCTATCGAATCCGCGAAAACAATGGGCCAGGGCGACCGTAAACATTCGGACCACGTAGCGGTCGAGGCGATGCGCGAAGTGATGGACACCGTGCCAATGCGCGGCCGCATTGTTATCGGTGAAGGCGAGCGTGACGAGGCTCCGATGCTTTACATCGGTGAGGAATTGGGTGGCGGAGCTTTCTCTGACGAAGCCCGGGCCGAGTTTCCCGAAGTCGATATAGCCGTCGACCCGCTAGAGGGAACGAACCTCTGCGCACTTGGTGCGAACAACGCGATCGCCGTTCTCGCTGCGGCTGAACGCGGAGGCTTGTTGAATGCGCCCGACATCTATATGGACAAGATCGTTGTCGGGCCGTCGTCGCGAGGAGCGGTAGATATCGACGCCCCGGTCGAGGAGAATCTCAAAAATATTGCCCGACGGCTTGGCCGCGATGTCGAGGACCTTACCGTCATCTGTCTCGAGCGGCCGCGACACAAGAAACTCGTAGACGAGGTCCGTGCGGCCGGTGCACGCATCCGTCTGATCTCGGACGGCGATCTTTCCGCTGGAATATCCGCAGCGGTGGCCGGGACTAATATACATGCGCTGATGGGGATCGGCGGTGCGCCCGAAGGCGTGATAACCGCCGCCGCGATGAAATGTCTGAACGGTGAGATACAGGCCAGGCTTGTGTTCGATCCCGAGCGTCTTGGGATCGACCGGACAAAAGTGCCGCCGGCGGAAACGGTGATGCAACGCCTAAAAGATATGGGAATTACCGATCCGGACAAGATCTACGACACGAACGATCTTGCCCCGGGTAAGAAGATCATCTTTGCGGCGACCGGTGTAACGGATGGAGCTCTGCTTCGCGGAGTCCGGTTTTTCGGCGCGGGCAAACGCACGCACTCAGTCGTCATGACGACCGACAGCAAGAGCATTCGATTTGTAGACACTGTTCACGTTGAAGGCGGGCCTGATGCGGTGATCAGATTTTAGTCCTTGGTCCTTAGTCCTTAGTCCTTAGTCCTTAGTCCTTAGTCCTTAGTCCTTAGTCCTTAGTCCTTAGTCTCGTCATTTGGCGTCCCGCATCGATTTGAGGTCGAAACGAATTACAAAGGACAATAACGAAGACACCCGTATGACAACTTCCAACCCTCACGTCCTCGATTTCAGCCAGGTAGGAGCCGGTGACGTCGCTCTCGTCGGCGGAAAATGCGCGAGCCTCGGTGAGTTGTTTCGGGAATTGACCGGCCAGGGAGTTCGCGCCGTCGATGGTTTTTCCACCACCAGCCACGCCTACCACTTGCTGCTTGAGACTGACGGGTTACGCGGGCGACTGAAAAAATTGCTAAAGGGCCTCGATACAAACAATCTTGAAGAGCTCGCTCGTGTCGGAGGCGAGGCCCGGGCGATGATGCTCGATACACCGTTTCCAAAAGACGTCGAAACCGCGATCCTCGAGTCGCATAAACGTCTCGGCGATCGCATCGGAAAGAAAAACTTCGAGGTGGCGGTCCGCTCGTCGGCGACGGCTGAAGATCTTCCCGACGCCTCTTTTGCCGGACAGCAGGACACGATTCTGAATGTGCGCGGCGACCAAAGATTGATCGAAGCGTGTCACGAATGCTATGCATCGCTTTGGACCGACCGGGCGATCTCGTACCGGACGGCGAAGGGCTTCGATCATTTCGATGTTGCTCTTTCGATCGGCATTCAGCCGATGGTCCGGTCGGACATCGCGGCGAGCGGTGTCATGTTTACGCTCGACACCGAGAGCGGTTTTCGAGAGGCGGTCGTCATCAACGGCGCGTGGGGTTTGGGTGAAGCTGTCGTACAGGGAATGGCGACGCCGGACGAGTGGATCATTTTCAAGCCGACATTAAAGCAGGGCTTCCGGCCGATCATCACGAGAAAACTCGGGGTCAAGGAAGTAAAGATGGTCTTTGCCGACGACGGAACCGGAACACAAGTTCGGGATGTTGTCGCCACGCAGCGAAACCGATTCTGCCTTGCCGGGTTCGAAGTTTTGCAGCTTGCGCAGTGGGCATGCGCGATCGAGGATCATTATTCAAAGCTCGCCGGCCGTCATCAACCGATGGACATTGAATGGGCGAAAGATGGGATCTCGGGCGAATTGTTCATTCTGCAAGCAAGGCCCGAAACCGTTCACGCTCAAAAATCCCAGAACAATTTTATCGAAACATACGAGCTTACCGGCGGCCACGGAGCTCCGCTCACGTCCGGCGTAGCAGTGGGCGAAAGGATCGGGCACGGAATGGCGCATGTGATGATCGATGCGTCGAAGTTAACGAGCTTTAAGGAAGGCGAAATCCTCGTCACGACGATGACCGACCCGGCCTGGGAGCCGATAATGAAGCGCGCATCGGCGATCGTAACCGAACGTGGAGGCCGCACATGCCACAGCGCGATCATCAGCCGCGAGCTCGGTATTCCATGCATTGTCGGCACCGGCGACGCAACCGAAAAAGTAAAAAATGGATCGGACATAACGGTCTCGTGCGCCGAGGGCGATGTCGGAAATATTTATTACGGCAAAGTCGATTTCAAGATTAAGAAACACAAGATCACCGACACGGAACGACCGCGAACGCAAGTCATGATGAACGTTGGTGATCCGGATCACGCGTTTTCCGTATCCCGTCTGCCGAATGACGGAGTCGGCCTCGCCCGCCTCGAGTTCATTATCAACAATCACATCGGGATTCATCCGATGGCGTTGGTAAATTATCCGAACCTCAAACGTCGCGAAGACATTGAGACGATTTCGCGGCGAATCCTGGAGGAAGATCCGAAAGAGTTTTTCGTCCGCTCGCTTGCCGAGGGTATCGGGCGCATCGCCGCCGCGTTTTATCCCAAACCGGTGATCGTGCGAATGTCGGATTTCAAATCGAATGAGTACGCGATGCTGATCGGCGGTCGCGAGTTCGAGCCGACGGAAGAGAATCCGATGATCGGTTTCCGCGGAGCGTCGAGATATTACGACGATCGTTACAAAGCGGGCTTCAAGCTTGAATGTCTGGCGTTGCTTCGGGCCCGCGAAGACATGGGGCTGACGAATATCACACCAATGATCCCTTTCTGCCGAACGGTCGAGGAAGGTGAGAAGGTCATCGCGCTGATGGCGGAACACGGGCTCGTCCAGGGCGAGAACGGCCTTGAGGTATACGCAATGTGCGAGCTGCCGGCGAACGTCGTTTTTGCCGACGAATTTTTGAAGGTATTCGACGGTTACTCGATCGGGTCGAACGATCTGACGCAGCTTGCGCTCGGGCTTGATCGCGATTCGGAGATGGTTGCGCATCTGTTCGACGAGCGAAACGGAGCCGTCGAGAAAATGGTCGCGATGGCGATCGACGCGGCGATCCGCGCCGGTAAGAAGATCGGTATCTGCGGACAAGCGCCGTCTGATTATCCGGAGTTTGCCGAGTTTCTTGTACAAAAGGGAATAAACTCTATCTCACTCAACCCTGACACCGTCATCCAGACGACGCATCACATTCTCGAAACAGAGAAGGCGCTTGCTGGGACTACGAAGGCGAAGTCGGAGCCACCTGCCCTAGCGGGCGGTTTACCGTAACCGCATAACATCTTGCCGGAAAATATGCTTTGACGGCCCTCGACCGCACCCGGTTCTGACCAGATGACCGAACCCTCTGACATCTACATCCCCATGGATTCTCGGAAACGATTCCGAACTCAGGCATTCAGCGTGTGGACGATAACCGCAGCGGTCGTGTTTGTATGGGTCGGCTCGATTATAACCGCACCGCTTATCCTGTCCGAAGGGTTTGCTGCTGCCTCATCTCCGATCTACACATTCTTTAGCTATGTCTGCCACCAGATCCCCGAGCGTTCGCTACACATCACGGGACACCAAATGGCCGTCTGCTCGCGTTGTTTTGGGGTGTATTTCGGGCTGCTGGTCGGAATCCTGGTTTATCCGCTTTGGCGGCACGTCGATGAGATCGAAGCTATTCCGCGAGCTTGGCTTTTTCTGTCTTTGATCCCGATCACAATAGACTGGACCCTGACGGTGTTCGGATTCTGGGAGAATACGCACCTTTCAAGGTTTGTTACGGGTGCGATCCTCGGTGCGGCATGTGCGACATACATCGTCCCGGCACTGGTTGAGATCACCCGTAATTTTTCTTACCGACGGTATAATCCTCAATAGCAAAGCCGCCTTTCGGCGGCTTTTTCATGGAAACCAGTTAAATGATAGTTAATTCTGATATTTTGTTGGCAACGTGTCGGTCACGGTCCGTGATAGTAAACCTGATTATAGAAAGTTTGCGGACGGCACGCAAACTTTTTTCAGCGTCGAACATTTATTGACTAACGCTCGTAAAAACATCAAAATCTTGGAATCAAAGGTCAAATAATGGATTTTACGAAAAGCGACGCGACGGCAGCGGCAAAGCACGATCTTGTAAATCGGCTCGGTGTTGACGAGAGTGTGGTCGAAGAAATTTCGGTCGCCGAGAAGGATTTTCCCGATATGTCACTGGGAGCACCGATTGACGGAGAAATGTCAGCCCAGATGATCTCAACCGGTTGGGAGATCAGGTTGAGTGTCGAAAGTGAGACTTACGAATATCGAGCTGACAAATATCAGCTCAGGCTTGTCGATTTCGATGGGCAGAATTTCGTGATAGATAATTAATCTCTCAAAGCGATAGGAGCAGTACGAAATGAATCGCAATAATATTTGGATACACGTAGGCATCGCGGTAGTTCTGATCACACTCGCCGCGGTTTTAGGGCAGATCCGGCTTTGGGAAACTACGCTTCGTTCGGCAAAAACTACGTCAAACGAAACCGTGAGGATCGTTTCGACCTATAGTGACCCCGCTAAGCGCAGTATCAGTTCTGAGCCGGAAGTGCTTGTTCATTTCAAGCCTGGCGTATCGCTGGCACAGATAAAGCAAATCGCCGCTCGTAAAAACGATTTGATGGATGATAACTACGAGGCGGTAAAGGGGTGGGTCTCGATCGATGATCTGGACAACGCGGATGCGGACACGACGGCTAAGCAGTACGCCGCGATGTCGGAATTCGTCGACTACGCGGAACCCAACTATGAGATCAGGCTCGATCCCGAAAATTCGGGAGGATCGAGGAATGCGAACTATCGCACAGGGCCTGGTCAACCGAATGACCCAAAGTTTGCGGAACAGTGGGCGCTGAATAATCTCGGTAAGAATGGCGGAACCGAGCGTGCGGACATTGATGCGTTACTGGCGTGGACGAAAACACGTGGTAGCGAAAAGGTGGTCGTTGCGGTTCTGGACAGCGGTGTTGACTACACTCACGAAGATCTCGTTGCGAACATGTGGACGCGGCCTGATTCGGTACCCGAATACAACGACGACGAGCTTGGGAGCTTTGATGACGTCCACGGTTTTGACGCTGACGCGAACGCCGGCGATCCGATGGATGACAACGGGCACGGCACGCATTGCGCTGGGATCATAGGTGCCGAAGGCGATAACGGTAAAGGCATCGCCGGAATTAACTGGAACGTCAGCATCATGCCGTTGAAGTTTTTAGGCCGCGGCGGATTTGGGACGACCAAGAACGCGATCGAGGCGATCAACTATGCCATCGACCGCAAACAGAAAGGTATCAACGTTCGCGTGATCAATGCGAGCTGGGGCTCGACACAGTATTCGCGAGCGTTGGAAGATGCGATCCGCGCCGCGGGAGAGCAGGGAATTTTGTTCGTTGCGGCGGCCGGAAACAATGGAACCGATAACGACAAGCGCGCGCACTATCCTTCGAACTATGATCTGCCGAACGTGATCAGCGTTGCGGCGTTGGACCGGACCGATTCGATGGCATCGTTCTCCAATTTTGGAATAAAGACGGTTCATATCGCCGCTCCGGGTAGGGAGATCTTGTCGACCTGGCTCGGCGACGCATATCGCGAGGCGTCAGGCACGTCGATGGCGGCCCCGTATGTTTCGGGTGTTGCGGCATTGGTCCTCGCAAATGAGCCGAATTTATCCGTCGCAAAACTCAGGGAACGGATCCTCGGCACGGTGGACAAGCCTACCTCACTTGAGGGCAAGGTCGCGACTGGCGGACGTGTGTGTGCGGCTAACGCTCTCGGCCTGCGGCACTAGCTTGAACCAATAGGAGATCAGGGGCGACGGCAAATATGTCGTCGCCTTTTTCTTTCTACAATCTCGTCAGGTCGTTCAACCAAATGGGCAGGAGCCAGATGAGGTGCTCGGAGCCTTGTTTTGTAATCGAAAACTCCTAACACGTGCTATTCCTTCACTTAGACTCCAATTCTTGACAAATCCTGACATTGGCACATTCATTGCACTAAACACTCATGGCGACGCGAATATGCGGAAGGGTTAGAACTGAAACCAGCAGCGTCGGCCTTGCGAGTAATAATTTAGGAGAAACAAAAATGAAAGAACTTACAAAAATAATTTCGATGATTGCGTTAGCGCTGGTAGTTCTGGCCCTCCCCTCGATCACGTCGGCTCAGTACCGTGATCGTGACCGCGACGATGATAACTACGGCCGTGATGACGACAGGTATGGCCGGAATAACGACAGGTATGGCCGAAACAACGATAGGTATGGCAATAGCCGGTACAACCGCAACATTCGCGGAACCATCGAGAATTTGAAAAACCGTGCTCGCAACTTTGAGCGTCGTATCGATCGCATCGATGATCGACGAAACGATCGTTACGGCCGCAACAATAATCGATACGACAATCTCGAGCAGCTTTCAGATCGATTTGCCAACGCGACTCAGGATCTTGCGAGGGCGTACGGCAACGGCCGCAATATGAATGGCAGTCGGGATGAAGCACGACGTGTTCTGGACATCGGTTCACAGATCGATAACGCTCTGCGCAATTCGCGGACTAATCGTAACGCGGTCGGCGAATGGAACCAGATCAGCTACGATCTTCGGGTTCTGGCGGACGCATATCGCTTGAACTATGCAAATGGAAATCGAAACCGGAACGGCTCGGGTGACTGGAGAAATCGCATCCCCTTTCCGCTTCCGTTCTAATCGATAATAAGAACCACGCAGTTCTTGATAAAGCCCCGGCCTAGTACGCCGGGGCTTTTCTGTTTCCGGGGCATTTGTTTTCAGAGTTAATCGAGCTGTATGTTTAGAGAACGAAAACCTCTTATGCCTGGCACACTTTTTCTCGTTGCGACACCGATCGGAAATTTACAGGATCTGACGTTCCGCGCGGTCGAGACGCTGAAGTCGGTGGGCGTGATCGCGTGTGAAGACACCCGTCACACAAAAAAACTCCTGACGCATTTCGGGATCTCAAACAAGCTGGTCAGCTATCACGAACACAATGAGGCCGAACGAGCCGAGGAGTTGATCGAGGCCCTGCAAAAAGGGGTTTCGGTCGCGGTTGTGTCCGACGCCGGAACCCCCGGCATATGCGATCCGGGTTTTCGCTTGGTTAGAAAGGCCATTGAGACCGGCATTGATGTTATTCCAATACCTGGCGCAGTCGCGTTTGTGAATGGGTTCGTCGCGTCCGGAATGGCTACCGACACGATGTTTTTCGGGGGATTTCTGCCGTCGAAGAAAGGAGATCGTCGCAAACGCCTTCAGGAGTTGGCATCTGTCCCCGCCACGCTGATTTTCTACGAATCACCTCGCCGTATCGCCGCCGCACTGTCGGACGCACTGGAGATACTCGGCGATCGTCATTCGGTTGTCGCTCGCGAATTAACAAAGCTCCACGAAGAATTTACTCGCGGAACATTGTCCGAGCTTTACGCCAGATTTTCTTCCGCTACGGTTAAAGGAGAGATCGTTCTACTGATTGACCGGGCCCAGGACGCTCAGGCTCCGGCACCTACGACGATCTCGATCGCTGCGCGGGTCGCCGAACTCGAAGCGGAAGGTGCTGACCGCAAGTCAGCCTTGAAACTGGCCGCGAAACAATTCGGTGTGACAAGATCAGAAGCCTACCGTCAAGTACTTTCCGAAAAAAAATAGACTGGAATGCTAAAAGTGCGCGAGGTGGTCAAGTACGTGCACCGAGTCTTGGACGTCAAAAAGCCCCGCGAATAAATCGCGAGGCCGCACGTCACCACTATCATCTTCTTGTCAATTCGGGGGGCAACTGTTTATCTATCTTCGGCCGGATCGCAAGATCGGAAACTTCCCACATCGTCAGAAAGATCGTACGTGCGACTCTCTCCATTTTCGCGTAGTCGATCTTGTCGGCTGAATCGCCTGGCCCATGGTAATCCTCATGCACGCCGTCGAACCAGAATGCGATCGGGATGCCGCTCATTGCATAATGGAAATGGTCCGAGCGGAAAAAGAAGCGGTTCGTATCGGCCGGATCGTCGTAACGATAGTCGTACGTCAGTTTTAAAAAACCGTCGTTCGTTTTTTTCACGACCGACCCCAGCGTGGAGCTCATCATCTCGGAACCGATGACGTAGATCTCGTTCGCACCCGTCAATTCCTTGTTCTTCGGATTGGTGTCGCCGGGCTTTTTGCTGCGGCCTATCATGTCGATGTTGAGCTGTGCGACAACGTTCTTGAGATCGACGGTCGGAAACTTATTAAAATACTCCGAACCCCACAATCCCTTCTCTTCGCCGGCGTGCCATACGAAAAGGATCGATCGTCGCGGACGCAGTTTCGATTTCGCAAGTGCCTCGGCAATCGAAAGAACGGCGACAGTTCCCGATCCATCATCGTCAGCTCCGTTCCAGATTTTGTCCTCACCCGGTGCGTTCGGATTCATGCCGACATGATCGTAATGAGCTCCGACGGCGACCATTTCTTTCTTCAGGACAGGATCGCGGCCTTCCCAGAGCGCAACGACGTTTTGGGTCCACTTAATGTCTCTCCGACTCATCGTTGTCATCGAAATAGTCTTGTTAATGGCGAACGGCGGGGGTGAATCTTTGCCCGCAGACGCTCCGGCAAAGATCGCGTCGGCGACGGCGTTAGAAACTACCGTAACGGGCAGCTTACTCGTCTCGTCCGGGACATTATCACGGAGCTTTGTCGGGTGCATGGAGCCTCGCGAAAAGAACTGACGCATCTGTCCCCACCCGGCCTGGAACTGCTGTGAGCCGATCAGAATGATACCCGCGGCGCCGTGTGCTCTTGCATAGGTAACCGGATCGGCCCAATCGGTTCCCTTGGCACCCGTCAGATCCGTCTGCGAAACTCCCGCCGGCATATTCGTAAGAGTGTTCCGGTTGGGAAATCCCTGTCCAAGCAGAACGATTACCTTGCCCTTCACATCGACGCCCTCGTAGGCATTGATGTTCTTCGATTTGACGACCCAACCATGACCCGCAAACACCATGAGGGCGTTGGCCGACCCATCATGCCCCGGCATTCGAAAGAAATCCGAGTTCAGATTGAAATTCTTGCCATCGATCTGAAGCAGGTTGTTTACCGGATCGACCAACTCGGAGCTGATCTCGATCTTTTGAAAGAATGTGCCATTGTCCCCCGCGGGCTTGAATCCCCAGCGGGAAAGGTTCATCTTCAGGAACTCGGCGGTCGTATCCAGGCCGCGTGATGGCGTGTCGCGGCCTTCCATTGCATCCGATGCGACGAAGTGAAGATAGCTGCTCATCTGATCGGCGGTGATGCCGGCAGCGATCTTTCGCTCGATCGGTGAAATGCGAACGACCTGGCCGAAGCCGGTCGATACAAGCAGAGCAAGTGAAAGTATAAAAGCAAAAAAGTCTCTTCTCATTTTCTCTCCGGAAGGTTTTAGTCGATGTCAGGCTCTGGTGTTACGGGGAAATAAAGAAATGGTTTCGTCAGGACCCGACGATACAGATGTTGTTCTTGTTCGCGAGGGCGATCATGTCATCGCGGTCGAAGATCAGCGTTTTGCCGGCCGTTACCGAGAGGCAAGTCGCACCCGCTGCGTTCATAGTTTCGATCGTCGGTACGCCAACCACCGGCACATCGAACCGCATATCCTGATCGGGCTTCGCAACTTTGACAACGGTCAGCTTTCCTTTTGCAAGCTCCCCCGCGCGTCGTATCGTGGCGTCCGTTCCTTCCATTGCTTCGATGGCGACACATGCTTTTGCGCGGACGACGATCGTCTGCCCTAGATCGAGTCGCGCTATTTCGCCGGCGATATGCAAACCGTATGCGATATTGCCGACCTCAATATCAGTCGGTTCGCGTTTCGTCAAGACGCCGTGCGGAGCGAGATCATCCTGCAAAAAATACGTTGAGTCGAGCAGTTCTATTCCTTCGCTTGCGAGTTCATTTGCAACTCCGCCTATCAACGAATCGGTATTGCGCTTTGGCAGGTTCCAAAGCATCTTTAGCATCCGGGCATCCGGGAGTGACCCCGAAAAGATCTGAACGTGTTTCACCTGCCCGGCCATGATCGCCTTCGTCACGCCGCGGGTTTTAAAATACGAGATCATCTTTCCGAGTTGGCCGATCCTGACCCACAGAACGTCGTCGGCAACTTCGTCGATCCGCTTGTCGGTCTCTTCCTTAATGGCAACGATGGAGAGGCTCGCGCCCTGTTTTCTGGCGCCCTCGACGACCAGGAAAGGGAACTGCCCGTTACCGGCAATGAGACCGTAGTTCATGTTGAAAATGTGAAAAGCCGCAGCTCGTCGCCGTTCGGCATTGAAACAAGCCGTTCAAACCGGAAGCCAAGCTTGTTGAGCAGGTTGGACGAGCGTTCATTATTCTGTGTAGCTATCGCAGAAATATTGGAAAGGCCAAGGATGTCGATGCCATACGCAAGCATCGCAGTGGCCGACTCCAGCGCGTAACCTTGTTTGCGAAATTCTGGCAGAAAGGCAAAGCCAATGTCCGGATCATCCAACTCGGCGCGTTTTACGTAACCGCACGTACCCATCGGCGTCCCGTCATTCTTAAGTTCGACGATGTAGTGGCCAAATCCGTTGTCGCCGTAGCTCTTAATGGCGACGTTGGTAACGAAACGTTCGGCATCGGCGACGGTTCTGACACCTTTGTCGCCGATGTATTCCAGATACGCAGGCTCGTTCATCAGCCCGTGGATGAACTTCGCATCGGCGACCGTAATTTTCCGAAGTCTGAGGCGTTCGGTTTCGAGGATCGTCATCACGTCCTATTCGCTAAAGGGCGCGATCTCACCGGGGCGACGGAGCATCTTGTTCACTTCGTCAAGATGCATTTCCTCGAGCAATATCATCTCGCGCGAATATTCTTCGAGCGCGACGGATTTGCCCTCGGTAAGCTTTAGAAGCTCGTAATAGGCTTCGAGAGTTGACCGTTCCTGCTCCAGGCTTTCGCGAAGGATGTCGCCGATATCGTGTTTGTGCGTTTCGAGCAGCGGCCCGATCTTCAACGATGGATGCCCGCCGAGCATCGTCACGAATTCCCCTGCCTTATTCGCGTGCATCAGCGACTCGTCACCGTTGCTCTTCAGCCACGAGACGATCGGGATTCGGTTGTAACCGAACACCATCAGCGCATAGTGCGTGTAGCGGACTACGCCGGCCAGTTCCAGTTCCATGATCCGGTTGAGGATCTCGATCGCATTTTTGTTATCAGTTTCGTTCATAGATGTTATTGCGGGTCTCTGGTAAACGGGCCGCGTATATGGAGAATATTAACGATATTAGCCCTTATCTCAAACAAGACACGATATCGACCCACAAATAGTTGCCGGACTTCAGCAGAAGTCCATTTCGATTCAGGGGCAACTGGATGAGCAAGCGGAGTCGAGGTAAGAAGTATCGTTACTTTCTTGCGTAACTCCCTCGCCCAGCTAAAGGTAGATCCTTCGCCCCAATGCGCAATGCCCCAAATTATCGAGTCGACCAGCTCAGATTCAGCTGTGTCGGAGAATTCGACACGGTAGCGTTTCATTCATCATGTGGGATCCTAAACCTTTCTTCGATGTCACGAAAAACATCTTCGGCAGGTCGGGTTCTGCCGGCTTTGACATCCGCCAATCCGCGCTGGATCCCGGCGATGGTCTCCAGACGATCCTTCTCGCGAAGATAGTCCTGATAACTGTCCGGATCGTGAACGACCGCTGCGGCCTTGCCGTTGACCGTCAGCACGATCGGCTGACCCGTCTTCCTCATCTGCTTTAGGAACTTCGATGTGTCTCGTTTGAAAACGCTCAAGCTTTGAATGTCGCGAGATAATTTCATGAGAGTAGTCTAACACGGCGTTGCTAAATTCAGTGCGAATATAGCGCACGCCTGCGTAACTCGAAGCGCCCGGAAAATCCTGGACTAATTAGTCGAAAATACTGACGTTTAGCCTAAAGGGAAGTGTTCTCGATTGTCTGCTGTTACTTACGCTAGGTCGCCTTTACCCAAACTTCATAAACGTCGTCATTGGGAAGCACTCCATTCCAATCGGTTACCCCATTCTTATGGATTCCGGATAAAACGAACGACCCGTGTTCCGGCAAATACTTGGCCACGTCGTTAATCTCAGGGAAAAGTGTAACCGACATTTGTTGTCCAGCCTTTGCCCTAAAGCGATAAACCAGATCACTACACGGTTCAAGCTGTCTCCGAAGAACTACCGATGATTTCCCCTTCGAAAAAAGGACATCTTGCGGCTTACATAGTCCCGTCTGAGCCATGATCAACGTGCTGGTCGCAAATAGAAAGAGTATTAATAAAATGCTGTTCATGAGCCCGACTCCGTCTGCTGCCGTGCATGATAAGAGCTTCGGGTCAGCGGCGAAGATTCAACGTGTTTGAAGCCCATCGCCTCGCCGATCTTTTTCCACTCAGTAAACTCTTCCGGCGTGACGTACCTTTCGACCGGCAGACGTTTTTCGTACGGCTGCAGATACTGGCCGATCGTCATGATGTTGCACGACGCTTTACGCAGATCGCGCATCAGATCGACCACTTCTTCGAACGTTTCGCCGAGGCCCGCCATGATACCGCTCTTGGTAAGCATCGAGGACTGCTGCGTGTCCCGCCAATGCGCAGCCCGCGACAGCAGCTCCATCGACTGCTCATAGATCGCGTCGGGACGCACGCGTCTGTAAAGTCTCGCGATAGTTTCGGTGTTGTGGTTCAGAACATCGGGGCGTGCGCGCAAAACATTATTCAGAGCGTCTTCATCGCCGTTGAAATCCGGGATCAGTACCTCGACCTTGCATTCGGGATTCATCTCGCGAACCCGGAAGATCGTCTCGGCCCAGTGCATCGAACCGCCGTCCGCGAGATCGTCACGATTAACCGATGTGATGACGGCGTGCTTGAGATCGAGATGCTTGACCGCCTCGGCGACGTGCCGCGGCTCGAGCGGATCGAGATCCATCGGCTTGCCCTTATTCACGGCGCAAAATCCGCAGTGGCGCGTGCATGTGTCGCCCCCGAGCATGAACGTCGCCGTCTTGTCGGTCCAACATTCGAAAATATTCGGACACTTCGCTTCCTGACAGACGGTGTGTAGGTTCAGCCCGTCGATCAGCTCAAGAACTGCGTTCTGATTACGCGGATCACCAAGCTTGATCTTCAGCCAATCTGGCTTTTTCAAACGCTCGCGGTACTTCCGGTTGAGGAACTTTTCGACTAAGACTTGTTCTTCGATCATACGGCTGCTGAGGACAATTCTACCATCCCGCGGCCTGAAGTTCACTCTACGCAAACAAATGGATTTTGCGTCGATTTTTGCTGATCGGTTTGTACGGGAGCTATGCTAATCTAACCCGCAAGTGGTTACACTCACAGAGAATGCCGGATTTTCTCACTACCGCATAATCTCCAAGCTTGGCGCAGGAGGAATGGGTGAGGTGTTTCTCGCTCAGGACATCGAGCTGGAGCGTCGCGTCGCTCTGAAAATCCTGCCCGCCGATCTTGCGGGCGATGACGAGAATATTCGCCGCTTCATTCGCGAAGCGAAAGCGGCATCAGCCCTCAATCATCCGAATATTCTGACTATCTATGAGGTAGGTCACGAGCAGGGACTGAGATATATCTCGACCGAGTACATTCACGGCGAAACGCTCCGCCAGCGAATGAGGCACGAACGTTTTCAGCTCGACCTCGCCATTGATACCGCCATTCAGATCGGAGCCGCGCTCAACGCGGCCCACACACACGGCATTGCACATCGCGACATCAAGCCCGAAAACATTATGATCCGCGAGGATGGCCTGGTGAAGGTCCTGGATTTTGGACTCGCCAAGCTCCATGAAAGCGAAGCTGAAAAAACCGGCCCCGATGCGTTGACACAGTTTCAGATAAATACGGAGCGGGGGATTGTTATGGGTACCGCTCAGTACCTCTCGCCGGAACAGGCGCGCGGAAAAAAAATAGACGGCCGTTCCGATATCTGGAGCCTCGGAGTCATTCTGTACGAGATGTTGTCGGGGGTTCGTCCGTTCGACGGAGAGACGACCACCGATGTCCTGGCAGGAATCTTGAAGTCTGAGCCTGAACCGCTCGTCGGAGCGGCTACCGTGGTGCCCGACGAGTTGGAGCGGATCGTGCGAAAGGCGCTTGAGAAGGACGCGGACGAGCGCTATCAGACGGCCAACGAGATGCTGAATGACCTGAAGGCTTTCAGACACGATCAGGTGCTGAGTCGGGATTCGGGCCGTTCCGAGGTGTCGGGATCCGAAACACTGCCCACCCTCCGGATCTCGTCGCAGCACATTCCTACGTTAAAGAGCGGTGTAGCATCCAAACCGGATCTGGGCACTTCGGACACAGTCAGCGTCAAAGAATTTACTACCAGCCGGAGAAGAAGCCTGCTGATCCTGTCGGCGATAGTTGTTCTCGCCGGTGTACTTGGCGCCACGGCGTATTACAAGCTGACGGCGCGAACGTTGCTAAATTCCATCGCAGTTCTGCCATTTCAAAACGGCAGCGGAGATCCGAATCTCGATTATCTCTCAGACGGCATTAGTGAAAGCATTATCGACCGACTGACACTCTTGCCGAATCTCAAGGTCATTGCCCGTAATTCATCTTTCCGATTTCGGGGTGAAGATGACGCAACGCAGGCGGCCGAGGCTCTGGGCGTCCGCGCCGTGATAACCGGCCGGGTTATTCAGCGAGCCGACCAACTTTCCGTACGGGTTGAGCTCATCGACGCTCAGGATAACCGGCAGCTTTGGAGCCAGGTCTTTAATGGAAGGGCCGCCGAAGCGCAAATGATCCAGGAAGAGGTCTCACTTGGAATAGCTGAACATCTGAGGTCTCTCGAACCGACGATCGGACCGGCCGAACTGACACGGCGCGATCTTGTAAAGCCTCGTGCATTCGAACAATTACTGCGGGCGCGATTTGCATTGCGCGAGTACACGCCCGAGAGCACGCAGAAAGCCATTGACCTGTACCTGCAGGCGATCAACGAGGAACCGGGATACCCCGATGCGTACGCCGAACTCGCCTACGCGTACCGTGTGCTTAGCGGAAACGCGTTTGTCGATCCGGCCGAAGCGAACCCGAAAGCAAGGAGCGCGGCCGAAAAAGCGCTTCAGCTAGACGACCGCATCGCTCTCGCACACCTTGTGCTTGCCGAAATCGAACGCGACAGCTGGAACTGGGCAAGAGCCGAGATCCAATACCGCCGAACCAACGAACTGAATCCGAATTTGGCCGAAGGCCACGAGGCCTATGCGATCTATCTCAGTATTCTCGGTCGACATGACGACGCGATCGCCGAGATCAAACGCGCGGCGGAGCTTGATCCGCTGCGGCTACATACGCAGGTCACGCTCGGAGCCGTCTATTACAATGCTCGCCGATTTGACGATGCAAGTGTCGCCCTTCGTAAAGCGCTCGATCTGGACCGTAACTCACCGGTAGCGCATGCATGGCTCGGAATTGTGCAGGCCGGCCGCGGCTCGTTCGCCGAGGCGATCGCCAACTATCGGCGGGCTGAGGAACTTGGCGATAAAACCACCGCGACTCGTTGCTATTACGGTTATGCACTCGCCCGGAACGGGCAGATGGATGAAGCGCGTGAGATAGCCCGGCAGCTTGGATCTGGCAGCGAGTTTGTCTCGCCGGTCGGTCTCGCCGTTCTGTACACCGGAATCGGCGACAAGGCCGCAGCGCTCGAATCGCTCGAAAAGGCGTTTCGCGAGCGCGATCCGCAACTCCAATATCTGAATGTCGAGCCGCACTTCGACTCGCTTCGTGGCGAAGAGCGCTTTCAGGCGATAGTTGCGCAGGTCGGACTGTCGAGATAAAAGATCAAACAGACAAGGGCTTTAGGAAATCACCCAAAGGAGAAAAAAAATGACTGCAGCCGAAGCTCAGGGTTTTTCCTTCCTGAAATGGCAGAGACAAACTAATTCCCCGTTCTACGTAAACTCGACCGCGATTTCCGCGGATGGTCAATGCGTTGTGGCCGGAACTTTTTATCACGCGTACGCGCCGCCAATGTCAGAGCCGGCACCGGCGCTGGAATCGAACCAGTTCGGAACCTATTGTTTCGACGGCGATGGTAATCAATTATGGGCAGATATGTTCGAGGGCTACGAGGGCGTGTACTCGGTCACGATCTCGGGAGAGGGGAACGTTGCCGCGTCCGGAGGCTGGTTCTCGAATACGCCGACGTACCAGGGATTCGTTCGCGCCTACGACGTGGCTACAGGGCCGGATAATATCCTGGATTATATGCTCGGCGAACGCGTAAACTCGCTGGCTCTCTCATCCGATGGCGGCACGCTCGTCGCCGCGGCGGATAAGGTCTACCTTTTTACGCAAGAGAATGGCATATTTTCGGACCAGCCCTCCGAACTCACGTTGGCAACTCCGCCAGCCGGTTCTACCTCACCAAATAGCGCTCAGGCGGTCGCGATCACGTCGGATGGCTCGTGGATTTTAGCCGGAGATTATTACGGCAATCTTTATCTGGTCGAAAATAACAACGGCTCATTCGGAAACCAGTACGTCTGGAGCGATACCGCGGCACTCACGACGATCCATTCAATTGCGATGACACCCGACGGGCAGTGGTTCGCAGTCGCGGGTGGCGGCCCCACCAGCAAGGTTTACGTATTTAGTAATGCGTCGATGACGATCGGTCCGCCAACGTATGCCGGGACGTACTTACTCGACACAGGCGGTCGAGTCGGCTGGGTCGCGATAACGGATGATGGTGGATTTTTGTCCGCGATCGGAAATGTAGGAACCGCCGGCGCTGTGGTCGCGATCAAGAACGACGACGGAACGATGAGCAAGGTTTGGGAGCAGCCGACTAAGCACAATCCGAATAGCACGAGCATGGATGCGTCCGGAAAATTCGTCTCGGTGGCGGATGGGTATCCCGACGGGAATCCCGGAAGTTTTTCACTGTATGACGGCGCGACCGGAGAGCTGATGTGGAGTTATCCGACGCCGAACATGAACTGGCCGATGTTCGTCAGCGCCGATGGCAGCGGCATTGCCGCCGGAACAGATGGCGGAGCCGTCTATTACTTCACGCCACACAAGACAACGGAGATCGAGTCGGACGAGGACTGAGGAAAAAGTCGGTGACAGTTTTCGCGATCAGCGACTTGTATCAGGCCGGTTGGGTTATTTCAAACGGCAAATCACCTTTCCACGAATCTGATCCGGCGGAACGGTGCCGAATGTCCGGCTGTCCGTACTTTCGTCAGGATTGTCACCCGCAAGGGAATACCTTCCGTTTTCATCGATCGCGGTGACGCGTTTAAGCATATTAACGCTTTGCTTGTAGGGGTGCTGCGCGAGAACAATGTCCCCCGGTTCAAAATATCTCTGACGCACGATCATAACGACATCGCCATCCTTGAACGTCGGTGACATCGATGAGCCCTGAACGTGAAATGCCCGCCGCTTTCCGATGGCGTACAGAAGGCGATCTTTCCAGTTCGCTTCTCTCAACATAAACAAAAAAAATGCGGATGATGACCGCTTGGCCATCATCCGCATGTCGATAGATCGCTTTGCTTAGCTGGCCGTGAACCAGGGCACATCTTTGCCCTTAGTTTCCCAAAAGATCTCATGGACGCGTTTGATGTTGTCCATCAGTTCCTGTGCATGCTCGAGCGATACCTCTTGTTTGCATGACGAGCAAAGCTTTGCAGACTTCCAAAACAGCTCGTGCAGATCCGGATATTTTTCGAGGTGCTGCGGCTTGAAATAATCGGTCCAAAGTACAAGCAGATGATGCTTCGCGAGTTCCGCTCTGTCTTCTTTGATCGCGATAAAACGTGTCAGCGTATTTTGGTAAGCAGCGCTCGCTTTTTGATCTCCGCCGTCCGGAGCCGTCAGATCAAGGATCTTTTTCGTAAGCTGCAAAACCGATTCGGCTTCGATGCGTGCCTGCGACGGGTCATACACGCCGCACGGGCCATCGCAGTGCGCCTCGGCAATTTCAAGATCCACGTTTCTCCATTTATCAAACATTTTTGCTCTCCTTGTTCCTAAATTGTGTTACCGGAATTCCGTCTACCCATCTTCTGGGCGTGGGCCTGGATCGAGGCCGGTCACGCTTGACTGGTTGATAACGCGAACATGCAAGTGGTCTATAACCCGCACCTGACACGAAAGCCGTGTGTGATCGCCAAGATCGCTCTTCGTCGCGAGGATCGCGCGTTCGGGGTCCTCGATCGGTCCTGGATCGCCCCCCAATATTTCGACCCTGCATGTCGTGCAGCGGGCATTGCCGCCGCATCGGTGCAGGATGTCGATGCCCGAATCCTCGATCGCAAGGACCAGTTTGCGTCCGTCTTCCGCTTCGATACTAACTTTGCCGTTCGCAGTTTCGGCGGTAATTATCTGCATCAAGAAAATCTCCGATGGTAGAAAGAATATTTAGAACTTGTTTGTTTGAATTTGGCATAACTGCAACGCGAAAGCAAGCATGCGGTTATTCGACGCGAATTGCGGAGCGCGGCTCTACCGGCGGCTTGTCACCCTTGTAGAGCACCTTCTCCAGGAACAGCCCCGACGGCGGCGCGGTAAATTTAGCCGGAACGTCGGACTTGAATTTTAAAAGCCGTTCAAAGGCGTCATAAGTGAGATTTCCGCGTCCCACCTCGGCCAGCATCCCGACGATCCGCCTCACCATTTTCCAAAGAAAATGACTCGCGCCGATTCGAAAGCAGATGAGATCCCCGTCTTCAAATATCTCGGCACGAGCGACTTGCACGACCGTCGACTGTTTCTTGCCGCTGTCGTCGGTCTCACAGAACGACGCAAAGTCGTGTTTGCCGACGAGCATCTCTGCGGCGTGGTTCATCGCCTTCGCGTCAAGGTCATCTTTTATCCACCAGACAAAATTCTTCGCCATTGCAGTCCGGCGCCTTGAGATCTGATAGATGTAGTACCGAGCGACGGCGTCATGACGGGCGTGAAAATCGTCGGGCGCATTCGAAACTTTGAGAATATTTATGTCGTCCGGAAGAAGGTCGTTAAAGCCGTGCTGGATCTTTCGCGGGGTGATGTCCGCCTGAAGCTCGGCGACTTTCAGATGCACGATCTGTTTCACGGCGTGGACACCGGCATCCGTCCGGCCCGATCCGAAGATCTCCGGTTTCGATGTGAACAGCTGCCGTGCCGCGTCCTGCATCTCGCCCTGGACCGACTTCGCGTTGTGCTGCATCTGCCAGCCGCGGTACCGCGTGCCTTCGTATTCAACCTCGAGTTTCCAAGTCGGCATTATTTTCCTATGTGGACCTTTTTGCCGGTTTCATCGATCGCCACAAATATCACCTCGGCCTCGGTGACCTTTACAACCTCTCCCGGCGTACCAAAGCGTTCCGCTTCGACATCGACGTGGATTGTTATGGACGTATTGCCCACGTTGATAGTCCGCGCGTAAAAGCTCACAAGGTCCCCGATATAAACCGGCTGGTGAAAAATGACTTCTTTCATGGCCACTGTAACGAACCGGTTGTGTCGGGTGTGACGGATCGATTCGACCCCGCCGGCAACGTCGATATAGCTCAAGATTATGCCGCCAAAAACAGTTCCGTGTGCATTCGTATCGCGTGGCATCATCGTCAGGCGAATCGCCGCATCGCGCGTTACCTTTGTTTCGTTTTGTTCCATAAATGATTTCGGCGGCACTAGTCAGAACCGGGAGCGGTAGCGACCGGGTATCCCGTTTGTCCAATGACCACAGACGGCCGTCAGGCTACCCAGTCGCTACCGCTCCCGGTTCTGACCTGCCATCTGTCCCATCGCCCAATCCCTAATTGTCTCGCGCAATTCATTCAGGTGCTCATCAAAAAAATGTCCGGAGTTTTCGAATACGACAAGTTCTGCGGTCGGTATCTGCTCGACAAGCTTTCTGACATTCTCAATGGAACCAAATTGGTCCTTATCACCATGAACAAAGAGGATCGGCTTCGTCACCGCGGCCAGAAATTCATAGTCGCTATATTTATCGACCGGTGTGCCGATGCTGATCAGCCGGACGACCCGATCGTCGTTCAAGCCGACTTCCATTCCCGTTCGCGAGCCGAACGAGAAACCCGCCAGGGTGATCGGTTGAACCGGATATTCAATCGCCAAAAAATCCAATACATCGCGAACATCCTCGCGGCCGCCGACGATTTCTTCATGTTGGCCGGTCGAGGAACCAACGCCGCGAAAATTGAATCGCAAAGTTATCAGCCCGGCATCGACCAAACCCGCCGCGGCTCGAAACACGACCTTATTGTGCATCGTGCCCCCGCCAAGCGGATGCGGATGACAGACCAGCGCAACGCCCGTTGGCGGGCCGTCGGGCTCCTTTAATATAGCTTCGAGCCGCCCGTGTGACGCGGGGATGAAAAGATTGCCTTTCGGGTACATCTCCAATAATAATTTCCGATTCCTATGTGCTTGATTCTAGCGCATGCCGAACCGTCGTCGCTCCGCTAGGTGCGAAATGTTTGTAGAAGGGGAGGACAAAAAGAATCTCGCTCCAGCAATGCGAAACCGACATGCCACTCGTAAAGGAGCGGAGGGGGCAGGGACTCCAAGTCGACAAACATATCGCCCCTAGCGGAGCGAAAGGCCATCTCTATCCCACGGCCTTGACCGACTCCACTAACTCTTGCCCCACCTTCTAGATATTTGCGTTTGATTCGTGATACTTTCTGAATCTAATTACGCGCTCGAAATGCGGCAATAATGGAAGAAACCTTACCTTCTGGAACACCGACCGGAACATCGGAACCTATCACGACAAAAAAGCTCACCTGGCGTCACCATCTCGAGACCGAAGCAGCGACGCGTTTTGTTTATCTCGTCTTTGGATTCATTGCTATCGTGATGGTGATGTCGTTCCTGCAGTTTCGCACTGACGCGATCTGTTGTGGCGATTGGGACGGTTATTATCACATTCGCTGGAGCAGCCTCTTGTGGGAAAACTTTTCGCAGGGCAAGTGGCTTCCGACATTTCAATGGCTGCCGCTGACAGTTCTAAACCCGCAGGATTACAACGACCATCATTTTCTTTTTCATCTGCTTCAGATCCCGTTCCTATGGGTTTTTGAGCCCGTCATGGCGGCCAAGATCGCCGCCGTTACATTCTCGAGCCTCGCGGTTTTTTCGGTTTACTGGCTGCTCTATCGTTACGACGTCGACTACCTTCTTGTCTGGCTCGCCGCGATACTGACATGCGCCAACATGTTCTATTACAGAATGAACATGGCAAAGGCGCCGCCGCTGACGATAATCATTACGGTCATCGGGATCTATCTATTGTTCGAGCGGAAATACATCTGGCTGCTGCCGCTGATGTTCGCATTCGTTTGGACGTATAGTCTGTTCCCTTTGCTTTGGATCGCTTCGGCGATCTGGATCCTTATCATCGCGTGGAACGAACGCCGCTTTGAATGGCGGCCACTTGCTTACACGACCGCCGGCCTCATACTTGGGAACGTTATTAATCCGTATTTTCCAAGTAACCTCTTGCTTTTCTACGAACATTTTAAGACCAAGCTAGTTGTCGCAGGTGACTTTGCAGTGGCCGTCGGAGGCGAGTGGTATCCGTACAACGGGATGGAGCTACTCACACATTTTCCGGTAGCGATGCTCGCCATGCTTGTCGGCTATATTCTCTTTAGACCCAGGAATCAGAAACTGCCGGAACGCGCCGCGTTCTTTTTGGCATTCGTCACCATGCTATTGGCGGCACAATTCAGTTCGAAGCGTTTTGCCGAATACTTCCCCCCATTTGCGATCCTGTTCGCAGCCTTTAGCCTCCAGGCATTTCGCCTTCCGCAAGCGCTGCAATTGCCCGAGCACTTCAAGCGGGACATCGATCCGTATCTCGACGCCGACAAAAGGACGGACAAGCAGGATCGCCACCATTCGGCAAAGCTCGCGGCCGTGACCACGATCGGTGTTCTGCTGACGCTATTTTTTATCGTCAACGTCAAGGGATTTCACTGGCTCGGATTCAATCAGGAAGGTATAGCGGAAACCATCGGGGGAAACGATAAGGACGATCGTTATCGCCGCGCGATGGCTTGGGCGACCGGTGTTGATTCGAACGGGCGAGAAAACATTCCGGCCGGCGAGCGCTTTTTCAATTGTAACTGGGACGATTTTCCAAAGTTGTTCTTCCTCGACACAAAACACACCTACGTTTACGGGCTGGACCCAAATTATCTTTACTCGGCAAATCCCGAGCTGTATAAACTGCTTCAGGAGATCACGAACGGAAGAGTCGAAGAGGCGGCGCCTTTGATCCGTGAGAAGTTCGGGGCGAATTATGTATTCGCCGATGCTAAAGAGAACGAAGACATGATCGCCAAGCTTTTGGTGAGCGGCTGGGTTGACATGGTCTATGAGGACGATGAGGCTCGCATCTTAAAGATCCGCGACGTCAAGGGCGATCCGCCAACGGAGGCGGTGGAAGACCAGCCCGAAACCGAGGATGAGAAGAGCGCTCTGGACGCGGAAGAGAATGGTTCGAATGTAAATCTCGAGGATGAAGATAATAATAACTAACGCGATATTTCTGCTCCTCGTCGTGGTTCTCGTCTCATCGTGCGGCCCGAATCAGCGGATACTCGAGTCAGCTAACGAGAATGAGAAAAGCAGCAAAGAGCCAGTTGCGAATATTAACGCGGCACCACCGGTTAGTGGCTTCGACCAGGACTTGAATGCGATGCGCACCGCGGACTTCAAATTTATTATTGTTTTCCGTCGAAAGGACGGACAACCGCTTGACGCGGCCGACAAGGACCTTATCGCGGGGAAAGCTGTCAACGCGAATCGCCGCAGCCTGTCGGACGAAGGCAAAGCGGTTATTATCGGGAGTAACTTTCCGTTCATGACGGGCGTCTTTGATGAGTTGAAAGAACGATTCAGTATGGAGAACTTTTCCCGCCAGGATAGCGGCGCGATGTTTTCGAACACGGTTCCGAAGAGGTGATCCCTAAGAGAAATGGCTGACGAGAAAAATAAGAAAGAAAAAGTCGAGATCGAGAACGAGAACATTTTGGGTGAGAGGTCCGAGCACATCCAGCGCGTCTCGCTGGTTTCGTCGTCACCCTCGGCCCGTTCGATCGTCCGCGTCGTGATCATCGTGCTCCTTCTGCTCGCTGTAAGAGATTTCCTGGGCGTCGTCCTCGGCTCGCTTACCTTCCTGTTTTTCATGATCGTCCTTGCGATCTTTTTCGCGTACCTCATCAATCCGCTGGTTGAACTAATTCGTAGGCCGTTCGCCGGAACCTATCCGCGCCTTATGCCGCGTTCGCTGGCGATTGGATTGTCATTCCTGATCGTTTTTTCGGTGCTCGCGATCGGGGTCTTTTATCTCGCCCCGGGGATTTCGCGTCAGGCACGGGCGTTCGTCGAGAATATCCCGAATTACACAACATCGCTGCAATCGGCGATCAGGGACATGAATCGCGGGTTTGATCGAATGCGTCTCGCCGAGAGCGTCCAGACGCAGATAAACGAGCGCATTAATGTATTTCTGGAATCCGCCGGGACCTTTGTCACCACCATCCTCGGTATGAGCGCGATCTATGCGCTCGTATATCTTCCGTGGCTCATTCTTGTTCCGATCATCGCGTTCTTTTTTTTGAAGGACGCGCAGCTGTTTAAGCTGGGATTACTGCGCATGGTTCCAGTGGGAGAGTGGCGAACCCGGGTCGAATCGGTGATGGCCGACGTCAACAATACGCTCGCCGCCTACACACGGGCGCAACTTATCTCGTGCCTCTGGATCGGGGTGGTCTGTACGATCGGTTTTTATCTGATAGGAAACGACTACGCTCTGCTGCTTGGAATCCTGGCGGCGTTGTTAGAACTCATTCCACTGCTCGGCCCGCTGACTATCGCGATAGTCGCGACGACGGTCAGCGGTTTTGAGTCGGGCAAACAGGCGATGTGGACAGTCGCATTTCTCGGCGTGTTACGGATCGTGCAAGACTACGTCGTCTATCCGCGTATTATTCGCGACGGCATACACTTACATCCCTTGGCAGTAATTTTGTCGGTTCTGGCCGGTGAGCAGGTGGCCGGAATCCCCGGAGTATTTATTGCGATCCCGCTCGTCGCGCTATTGACGGTTCTGTACAAACACATTCTCGAACATACTTCGAGCCGGGGGCTTTTCACGGGCCTGCTTGAGCCAAAAGAGAAAAAGGAGATCGCTGAACAAACGCCATGACACCGCTAGCCTGGCTCATAGTCTTCTTTTTTGTCCTGCTGTTCTTGTGTCTGGTGGTCTATTTTCTTGTCGTCCGGGCGTTCTATTGGGGAGATAAAAAAGAGACGCCTAAGAAGAAATAACGAGATTCCGAAAAGCATCCGCCTCGTCGATCTCGATCTGTATTTCCATCACAAAACACGGGATCGAGAGATTCAGTCCATTCAGTTTCACAGCGTCCTTTTCCGTCGTCAGCAGCACACCGGCATCGTTTTGGCGGGCGAGTTTCTCGAGTCCATCGATGTCATCCTGAGTGTAGTAATGATGGTCCGCAAATGCCTCGGTATGCCGCACGGCATGGCCGCCTCGTAACACTGATTCAAAAAAAGCATCAGGGTTCCCCAAGCCGCAGAAGACAAGTAGCGGAACATTCGGATCGAATGGTGATCCACTGTTCGCGGCGAGAAATTTGGAAAGGCAGGTCGGTGCGAGGGCTTTTGACCTGGACCGAAAGACGTTCGCCGTTTGAGAAAGTTCGGCGATCCTTGAAATCGCATCCGACACGTCGTCAGCGAGATCCGTGCGTGTTAAAACGATAACGTCCGCGCGCGAAAGGTTTTCCAACGGTTCTCGCAGTCGGCCCGCGGGAAGTATCCTGCCGTTGCCGAACGGATTCGTCGCGTCAATGCACACAATGTCGAGATCCCGTTTTGCGCGTCGGTGCTGAAATCCGTCGTCCAGTACGAATGCCGTGATGCCGAACTTTTCTTTCGCCCACGTTGCTGCGGAGACTCGGTCTGCGTCCGAGACAACAATAGCTTTTCCAATCAGCCTTCCAGCGATCTCTACTGGTTCATCTCCGCCGGTACGCGCGTCAACGAGAACCTGCTCGCCGTCTGAAACGAGCACTCGTCCCGAGCTTTCCCGACCGTAGCCGCGAGTCAATATACACACCTTTTCACCGGCATCCGCGAGAATGTCGGAGACATGTATCACGAGAGGAGTCTTCCCCGTCCCACCGGTCGTAATGTTGCCGATGCTGATCGTTTTCGCGCCGAGTGAATGCGACTCAAGGACACCGCGATCGTACAGAGCGTTTCGGATATCCGCGATCTTCCCGTAAAGCCAACCGACCGGCAAAAGGAGCATAAGCGTTCGAACATTACCTAATTACGAAATTACGAAATTAAATAATTACTTTTCAGGAACAGCAAATCGCGGGCGATTTGTTTTTGGATGTAATTTATTAATTTTGTAATTTTGTAATTAGTAATGGCATTTCAGGACTGGAGAAAATTCTTTAGCATCGTCCTTCCGTGTTCGGTCAGTATCGATTCCGGGTGAAACTGGACGCCTTCAACGGGTAGCGAGCGGTGCCGCATCGCCATGATCAGCCCGTCAGGCGATTCGGCCGAGATCTCCAAACATTCCGGCAGAGACTCGCGCTCGACGACCAGTGAGTGATATCGCCCCGCAGTGAAGGAGCCTTCGATACCCTCAAAGATCGTTTTACCGTCGTGCCTGACATCGACCGGTTTTCCATGAACTGGTTCAGGCGCACGAACTACCTTTCCGCCAAAATGTTGGCCGATAGCCTGATGACCGAGACACACACCGAGGATCGGGATCTTCGCCGCAAGTCGGTCGAGGACCGCGAGGGAAACTCCGGCTCCGTCCGGCGTTCCCGGTCCGGGTGAGATCAATATTTTCTCCGGTCGGAGCGCGTTTTCGATCTCTTCGGCGGACACCTCGTCGTTCCGTATGACCTTCATCTCGGCTCCTAGTTCGCCCAAATATTGGACGAGGTTGTAGGTGAACGAGTCGTAATTGTCGATGACGAGCAGCATCTATCTATTTCGTTTACTATTCTCGCTAATCAATCTATCATAAATCGACCGACCCGGAGGCTCTCGCAAAAATGGGAAATACTATAAAAGTTCTTGCTCTCATACTCACTCTTTCGGCCGTCGCCGTCACCCAAACGGTTTCTGAAAAAAAGACGACTGAGGCGAGAGAGAATCTTCAGAAAGAAGCGGTCACGTTCTTGCGCGAGACGCTCGCTGACGTCAACGGAATGCGCTCGCTCGAGAACCGGATCAGCTTTACGGCGGAGCTCGCTGGGCTTATGTGGTTTCACGATGAGCGCGAGGCCCGTGCGATGTACCAAGGCGTGATCGGAGACTTTCGGGACTTACTAACACGCTATGACGCCGAGATGAACGCCCTGGGATTGACGCGTGAGGATGGCCAGCCAGGACGCATCGGTTCGATGTCATTTATGGTGGAGCCGACCGACGAGTCACGCATTTTGCGGAAATTTGCGACGGCGATGGGCGTCCGACAGCAGATAGCGATGAGCATCGCCGAACACGATGCGGATCTCGCCTTCGATTTTTACCGCGACAGCCTCCTCGCGATCTCGAACCCTGACTTTCGTAAAAAAGAGGGAAATAGCGACAGCTATTTTGAATTGCAGCTAATCACCCAGATCGTCGAGAAGAACGCGGCAAAGGCCGCTCAATACGCTTCGAAATCTTTTACGAAAGGAGTTAACTACCAGCACGTAGAGCTTTTGAAAAAGATACACGCCAAAGATCCGGAAAAAGGAGCCGACTTTGCGGTGGCGATCCTTAGCCACCTGAAGACCGAGAAGGTTCAAAGCAGCAACCTTTATGTTGCCGAGAATCTGCTTCAGTTTGGTGGAAAGACCCTGGACGAGTCGAAAATCCGTGGCGGGAAGAAATCTGCTTACACACTTCCGGAACTTCGCGAACTCGCGGAAATTATCGCCCAGGCAATTCTGAGTCAGGCCGATGACGATTCAGTCAATCCCAGCTACATCGAGATCATTCAGAAGTACGCTCCGGGACGTGCCGCGCAAATCCGTGCGAAGTTTAGACGAAGCGCTACGACATCAAACAACAATGCCGTTATTTCAAATGCGGCGAACCGCATCGCATACACCTCCGGATCAGGTTACTCGAACTCGAACATCAACACTTCCGACTACGAACAGCAGATGCGCGAGAATGAAGAACGCGAGAGATCTGAAACCAAGCTGTTCGAAGACGTGCAGAGCCTCAATACAAAACAGCTTCCGAAAGAACAACGCGAAAAGATCATTGCGGAGGCGCGAAAAATAATCGCACAGACGCCAGGCCGCGAAAAGAAAGTGATGGGGCTCGGTTTACTCGCCGCTCAGGTCTCGAAGATGGGTGACAAGGAACTTGCCGCCCAGATAATGCGCGATGCCGAAGCGATGGTCAATCCCTCACCGAAAAATTATCAGGATTTTTTGCTCTCGTGGATGCTCGCGTCAGGCTATGCGACCGCCGATTCCGACAAAGCGTTTCCGTTGCTCGAAGAAACCATCGGCCGGGCGAACGACACGCTCGCAGCGTTTATAAAGGTCGGTGAGTTCATCGATGTCGCTGAAGAAATGATCCAGGACGGTGAGGTCCAGGTCGGTGCCTTTGGCGGGCAGATGGTCCGCGGTCTGACCCGCGAATTGGGTTTGGCCGACTCAACGATTCAGGTTCTCGCGCAGGCTGACTTTGCTAAGACGAAAGCCTTGACCAATCGCTTCGACCGGCCCGAGATCCGTGTGCTGGCGAAGATGATGGTCCTGCGTGCGATCCTGAATCCCAAGCTGGTTATGAAACCGGAAGATGTGATAGACGAGGTGACACCGCTGATCGAGCCGGACGGGAAGTAGAAGAAGCAAATTTGTTTGGTCCACCACCCCGTCAGCCGAAGCGGCTGCCACCCCTCCTATCCAGGAGGGGAGTTTTTATTGGCGATCACATCTCACATCTCCCTTCTCCCTTCTTACTTCTCACTTCTCACTTCTCACCTCTCATCCGAAGCTTGTTCCCAAAAGCCATTGGCCGCCGTCAACGACAAGCGTGACGCCGTTCACGTAGCTTGCGGCATCGGAACAAATAAAAAGCGCTGCGTTTTCAATGTCCGCGATTCTACCGAATCTGCCGAGCGGGATCTTTTTCGTGATCTTTTCCTTCAGAGCTTCAGGCAGCAGGCGCTTCATACCTTCCGTATCCTCGATCGGTCCCGGTGCAATTCCATTTACGCGTATGCCGTGACGTCCCCATTCGACTGACAGGTTTCGTGTGATCGCATCGACACCCGCTTTTGCCGCCGAAACGTGTATCTGCATCGGCGTCGCGAGATAGTGCAGCGTCGCGGAGATATTAAGGATCTGGCCCTTCGATTCCTTCAATGGATCGAACGCCGCACGACAAACATTGAAAGTTCCTTTAGTGTCGATATCGACGACGGTCCCGAACCCGTTCGCAGATAATTGGTCCGCGGCACAAAGAAAATTGCCGGCGGCTCCGTTGACGACGATGTCAATCCCGCCGTAATGCTCGACGGTCTTAGCTATCGCGTCCTGAACAGCATCGAAATCCCGAACATCCGCAGCGGTCGCGAAACACTGCCCGCCGCTCTCTTCGATAAATTGTTTTTGGGCGATGAGGTTTTCTTCTTTGCGGCTGATGATCGCTATCTTGGCCCCGTGCCTCGCAAACGCTCGAGCGACACCGCCTGTGATGCCCGTCCCACCGCCGGTTACAAACGCAACTTTACCCTGTAAAATATCGTCAGCAAATATTTTGTCCGTCATAATCGCAAGATGTTAACACAGCTTATAGAAGGACGCGGTGACACGGTGACACGGAGACGCGGCGGTCAACCGTGGCCATTGGCTTCTCTCCGTGTCACCGCGTCGCCGAGTCTCCGCGTCCTCTTCGTCGTATTCATGGCGGTCATAGGCGCTTCTCTCTCATGCGGATCAACGCCGACCGATCCGCGCACGGTTATTCCCGGGGACGCCCTCGTCTACATGGAATCAAATGATCTTGCAAAAACACTTCATGCGATCACGGACAATCCGAAATTCGAAGCCGCTGCGAAATTCAAGCCGAATCTCAATGTCTTGAGCGGCGTGAAGATCGCGATCGCCGTCACGGGTTTTGAAATTTCCGAACAGTCTGTAACGGAAGAAAATTCCGTCCTCAAGTCCAGGCCGCGATTCGTCGCGGTCGCCGGGACGAATGCGTGGGGCTGGCAGACGACCAGCTTTATTGAAAATCAGCTCGGCGAGTTCGTGAACGATGTTTACGGCGGTGAGGTCAGTCTGGACGTGACATCCCGCAGCGACGGGAAGTATTACGTTTGGACGGCACAGGACGGGCGGAAGGCATTTGCGCTTCAACAGGACAGCCTTGTTTTTTTTGGAAACGACGAAGCTGCAATTCAACAGTGCCTGGCTGTAAAGCGTGGCGAAGCGGAGTCAATCGCAAGAAATCCGAAAATAACGGATGAAGATCGTCTCGTATTTGGTTATATCTCGACCCAGGGCATAGGCCAGATCGCGAACCTTGCCGGAGTTTCATTCGCGATGGGCGCGAGCGAAGAGGATGAGGTGAAAAGTTTCGTCGCGGGCGTGCTGCCGCAGATCTTGCGGGACTCCGTCCAGGAAGTTACGTGGACCGCATCCGCCACCGAGAAAGGTATCGAGGATAAGCTCGTCGTTACGCTGGATGACGAGTCCGCTCGAGTATTTGACGAAACGTTGACGCCGGCGCAGGCGGGAGACTCGCAACTCGCAAACTTTGTTCCGGCATCGGCCACGTCCTCGACACGGTACTTGCTTCGAGATCCGCAGATCGCGTGGCGAAGCATCGTTCTAACGGCGAGGAAGAAAACGGATGAGAGGAGCGGTGCCTTGATCGGCGCGTTTGCCGGAAGCCTATTTGAACCGTACGGGATCGAGGATCCGGAGTTGTTCCTGAGCGCGATCGATGGTCATCTGGTAACCGTCAAGCTTGCTGCCGATAGCGAAGATACCGCAGTGATCGCGGTGATCAAGGACCCGTCGAAGATCCGTCTTTCGATCGCCAAAGAAATCAGCTTCTCCCGCCCGGCTGAAAAACAATTTGGAGCCGACGTTTGGAAGTCTGAAGATGGCGAGCTCGCGGCTGCGTTCGTTGACGATCGACTGATAGTTGGTGAAACGGAAACTGTTTTGAAGTGCATCGAGACGAAACAATCGGGCGGGAATCTAGATCTCGTTCAGCAGTTCGTCTCATCCGATTCAGTGGCGACGACCGTCGTAAACGAAAACGATTCACCTGGAAAGTTTATCGATGTCCTGGCGGAACGAAAAAACGAGAACGAGCGGCTCGCGATGAAATTCATAACCGAAACGCGATTTAACAAGAATGGCATCGAACGACGGACTGTGTCCGATTTCGGTTTGCTCGGTTCGATCATTGAGCATCTTGCCGCAGAGTAGTTCTACTTTTTTCTGGCCCGGCGTTTCAACGTCCTTACACTTCGCTCGATCCAATCTTCCGCTGCCTGAAAGTCCGGAAATTTTCGCTCATCGTTTCGGAACGCAGGCGTGTGGTTATATCGCCGGCCGTTATGATGAACCGTCGGGTGCTTGATGTGGAGCATTTCGTGGAAGACGATGTACTCGACGACAAAGCGAGGCACGTCACGAGCGTCGAGCGATTTGCTGACGACGATGGTCTCGTGCGTCGCGTCGTGATGGGCCAGTATTCGGTATGTCTTTTTTGCAGACCACGTCAGGACCGGCTTAGCGAGGTGCCCGCCAAAGTACCAGAAATTCAGGTTCTCAAAGATCTCGTCAAGGTCATAAACTTCGCCCTTATGCGTTGTAACGATTTTCCGTCCGTGTGATCGCTTCCGATCATTCGCACGTTCACGCATCTCGGCGGAGTCGATGAAGTTCGAGTAAACTTCATCCGCCTGTTTTGGTACGCGTTTGCGCAGAAGTTTGGCGACAAGAATATAAGCAAGGGCGCGGTGAATCTCGGCCGGCATATCGCGGCACATTTCGGCAATACGCACGAAAACCCGACCTTCCCGTACGCGGATCGTCTGATTTAGCGATACGTACGGGTAATACGTGACGTCGATGGCGGGAATCGGACGATCCGGGTCCAGGCGGCCGAACGCTTCCGCATAAAATTTCGTTATTTGAATGAGCGGAGTTTCGCTCCGAGTGTTAATCACGGTTTAGCTAAAATGATTGACAGGATTACTCTTAAAATGGTATCAAATTACTTGGAAGCAAGCCTCTCACACCCGATTTGCTTCATTCTCGCCGTGAAAAAATGGTCCGCGAAACAAACCTGAAGATCGAGAAGCGCTACGGTTTTCCTGACTCTCGCGGACAGTCGATTCTGACAGCAATAATCAACGAACATTTCGTCACGGGCGAACCCGTCGGATCAAAAACGATCGCCGAAAGATTTGCCAATGCCTCGGGCCTAAGCTCGGCACGCATTCGCAGCGTGATGGGTGAGCTTGAAGACCTCGGTCTTCTTGAACAACCACACACATCGGCTGGTCGGGTCCCGACCGACAAAGGCTACAGATTTTACGTTGATAATCTGTTGGGCATCCTCAGCATCTCGAACGACGACTTGCATCGCATAGGCGATGAATTTGGTTTGAACGAGAGCGAACTTGTGGAGACGCCGGACAGGTTAATGGAACGGACCTCCCAACTGCTTTCAGCTCTTTCTAATAATGTGGGAATCGTGGTTTCGCCCAGTTTGGCGAATGATCGCCTGCAGCATATCGAATTCGTAAATCTTTCCGAAAAGCGGATCCTCGTCGTTGTGGTCTCGGCGCCGAACATCGTCCATAACCGGATCATCCGGCTGAAGGTCACCTTCACGAAAGACGAACTGGACCGGACGGCGAACTACCTGAACGCGGAGTTTTCGGGAAAAAGCCTGGCCGAGATCCGTTCAGAGATTCTTCGGCTCATGCACGAAGAGAAAACGATGTTCGATCGACTGTTGCAGACGGCCGTAATTCTTTGTTCTGAGAGTATCGAAGACGAAGAAGACAAACTCGGCGAGGTTTACGTAGACGGAGCGTCGAACATCTTGACCAAAAGGGATTTCGCCGATCTTGAACGTCTCCGGGAATTGCTCACCACGATCGGCGAAAAATCTCGCCTGCTTGAAATTCTGACCGAATGCGTCGCACGCGATGCTGAGCATTCGGGTGGCGTGCAGGTGATGATCGGTACCGAAAACCGGTCACCTTCGCTGCAAAACTGCACGCTGATCTCAGCCCCGTATCGAGTGGGCGGCGGCGCCGCAGTCGGCACGCTGAGCGTGCTTGGCCCGACCCGCATCGAGTACGCAAGGATGATCTCGATCGTCTCTTACGTGGCTCGAGTTCTTGAAAAAGTGATGTCGCGCGACGTCACCAATAACTAACTCCTAAGAGATCGGCAACCGCCGATTCACAAATAATGGATCCAAATAAGGAAATCGAAAACATCGGCGAAAGTGCCGACGACGCCGAAACTGAAGAATCGGTCTCGGTCGATGATTTTATCCGGCAGCTAGAGGCGAAGGAGAAGGACCTTCACATCACCGCCGAGACGACGATCATCGAAATCCAGGAGAGTTTCGATGACGGAAATCCCTCAGACTTTCCGAACGAGGATCTGCAGATCGAGATCGTTGAGCCAGCGGTCGTCGAAGCTGTTGTCCCGGCTAAGACAAAAGATCGAAAGACGCAGCCGCCCTCGCCGGTAAAAGAGATCGCCGAACTGAAAGAAAGAATTTTCAAGGTGCAGGCGGAGTGCGAGGAACTGGTGCAAAGCTCCAAGCGACGCGCGAAAGATTTCGAGAATTTCAAATTACGCACTGAGAGAGAGCGAAACGAGACCTTTCAGAACCAGATCGGGAACCTTGCGACACAGATGTTGCCGGCCCTGGACAACCTGAATCGAGCCGTAGATTTCGCAATGGCGATGCCGGAGGAAAAGCGGGCAGATATCCAGCAATTTCTTGACGGTGTTGTGCTCGTCAGCCAACAGATAAACGATGTTCTGGATGAGATGGGCATCCAACCGATCGCCACCGTCGGCGAGATCTTCGACCCGCATTTTCACGAAGCCGTCGCAACCGAAGAATCCGCCGAGTTCGAACCAAACACTATCTCTACCGAACTGCTCCGCGGCTATCGGATCGGTAATCGGGTGATTCGCCATTCGATGGTGAAAGTAGCGACCACACCTCAATCCGCCGACTTAGAAACTGACGACGTCATTGCCGAAGACGAAGCCGTTGCCGGCCAGGGAGAAAGTCAAGACCTCGAAACTTTCGACCACGTATAAACCTACCTTTCCGAACGTCCTTCTCACCGATCAAATCACACCACCGAGTAAATTTATGAGTAAAGTCATTGGAATCGATCTAGGCACAACCAACTGCTGTGTTTCCGTCCTCGAAAACGGAACGGTACAGATTATTTCGAACAAGGAAGGCGGCCGTACAACGCCGTCCGTCGTCGGATTTACCGACAAAGACGAGCGGCTCGTCGGGCAGATCGCAAAGCGACAAGCCGTTACAAATCCGGCGAATACGCTTCATGCCGTAAAGCGCCTTATCGGTCGAAAATTTGACGCTCCTGAAGTCGAGAAGATGCGCGAAGTTGTCCCGTTCGACATCGTCGAGGCGCCGAACGGCGACGCGCACATCAAGGTGCTTGATCGAGTCTATAGTCCGCCGGAAATTTCAGCGATCGTTCTTCAACGGTTAAAGATGGCGGCCGAAGAATTTCTCGGCGAACGAATTACCGAGGCGATAATTACCGTCCCGGCCTATTTCGATGACATGCAGCGACAAGCTACGCGTGATGCGGGCAAGATCGCTGGTCTCGAAGTAGAGCGCATAATAAACGAGCCGACGGCCGCGGCTCTCGCTTATGGTTTCGGCAAGAAAAAATCAGAGAAGGTTGCGGTCTACGATCTTGGCGGCGGTACGTTCGATATCTCGATCCTCGAGATCAACGACGGCGTTTTTGAAGTTCTCTCTACGTCGGGGAATACGTTCCTCGGGGGCGAGGACTTCGACCAACGCATCATCGACTGGCTACTCGCCGGATTCAAGGCCGAGCATGGTGTCGACTTGAAAGAAGATAAGCTGGCTCTCCAGCGTTTGAAGGAAGCCGCCGAACGCGCGAAATGCGAGCTTTCGAGCCTTAAAGACACGAACATCAGCCTCCCATTCATCGCCGCGGACCCGACCGGTCCAAAGCACATCAACGCAAATCTAACTCGCGAGAAATTTGAGGAACTCGTAAAAGATCTCGTCGACATGTCGGTTGAGCCGTGTCAGAAAGCACTGTGGGATGCAAAGCTGCAGCCCTCTGATGTCGACAAGGTGATCCTGGTCGGTGGGCAAACCCGTTCGCCAATCATCGCGAGAACGGTAACCGAAGTGTTTGGCAAGGAGCCTTCTTCAGAGATCAACCCGGACGAAGTTGTCGCGATGGGTGCGGCGATCCAGGGCGGCGTGCTGACGGGCGACATCAAGGACATCGTTCTGCTCGACGTCCTGCCGCTCAGCCTCGGACTGGAAACTCGCGGCGGCCTCTTCGTAAAACTGATTTCGCGCAACTCGACGATACCGCTGAAGAATACGATGACATTTACCACGGTCGTGGATAATCAGCAGTCCGTCGAGATCCATATTTTGCAGGGCGAACGTGAGATCGCGAGCGGTAACCGAAGTTTGACGAAATTCGAACTGGTTGGAATCCCGCCCGCGCCGCGCGGCGTCCCGCAGATCGATGTTTCTTTTGAGATCGATGCGAACGGCATCGTGAATGTTTCGGCTCAGGACAAGATGACCGGACTGGAACAGGCGATGCAGATCACGCCGTCGTCCGGACTCGCACCCGAGGAGATCCAGCGACTGATCAGCGAAGCCGAGGCGTCGGTGGACAATGACCGAGAAGAACGCGAGCTGATCACGCAGCGAAATCGACTGGACAACATGATCAAGAACGCCCGCAAGGCGATGGCCGAATTCGGCCGCTCATTTCCGCCTGACGAGCAAAAGGAGATCAACGGAATCCTGAACGAGGCGGAGGAATCTCTTTCCAGCGAGGATGTAACCGAGATCGGGCTCATTCTGGTCCGCGTTGAAGAGACCGCGAGCCGCATCACAGCGGCGATGATGACACCCGCATAACGATTTTGGATTTTAGATTTTGGATTTTGGATTTTTCGGAGTAGCAAAATCATTAGAGCCGGAGTGGGCAAATGCCTCTGCGCAATCCGCAATCCGCAATCCGAATTCCACAGTCGACTTGAGTCCCGCTTGACAGTTTCGATACAATACTCTTGGCGTCAGTTCATTTATGTGGGCTGACGCCTTTTGGATTTCAAATTTCAAATTTGAGATTTCAGATCGATTTCATGGCAAAACGAGATTATTACGAAGTTTTAGGCGTAACCCGTACCGCGACCGAGGTTGAAATAAAGAGGGCTTACCGCACACTGGCGGTAAAACATCACCCTGACAAGAACCCGGGAGACGCCGCGTCCGAAGAGAAATTCAAGGAGTGTGCCGAAGCATACTCGGTTCTTTCTGACTCGCAAAAGCGTGCGCAATACGACCGCTTCGGACACTCAGGGATGGGCGGCGGAGGCTTCGATCCGGGGTTCTCCAACATCGAGGACATTTTCGATATATTCGGGTTCGGTGACATGTTCGGCGGACGAACGCGGACGCGTTCGACCATCCAGCGAGGCTCCGATCTCCGATATGATCTGGAGATCACCCTTGAGGAAGCGGCGAGCGGCAAGGAAGAAAAACTTCGCATACCGCGTCTTGAGAAATGCGAGGAATGCGAGGGCCGCGGAGCTGAAAAGGGGAGCTCGGCCGAAACGTGTATCACATGCAGCGGGAGCGGTCAGACGCGTTATCAGCAGGGCTTTTTTAGCGTTATGCGGACATGCTCGAACTGCCAGGGCAAGGGCCAGATCATTCGAAACCCATGCAAAGTTTGTAGTGGAGCCGGACGTGTAGAAAAAGAAAAGTCGCTGGAGATAAAGATCCCTGCGGGTGTCGAAACGGGCTCGCGTCTCCGCGTAACCGGCGAAGGCGAAGCCGGCGTCAATGGCGGACCGTCAGGCGATCTTTTCGTCGTCCTTCACGTCAAAGAACACGACATATTCGAACGTCAGGGAGCGAATCTTTATTCGGCCGTGCCAGTCTCATTTGCCCAGGCCGCACTCGGTGCGGATGTAAAAGTGAGGACGTTGGATGGCGACCAGGATCTCAAGATCCCGGCCGGTACGCAGACTGGCACCGTTTTTCGGCTGAAATCGCAGGGGCTGCCGGCCCTCGGCGGCCGCGGCAAAGGCGATCTGTTTGTCGCCGTCACCCTTGTCACGCCGAAGACGCTGACGAAGGAGCAGCGCAAACTGCTCGAACAGCTTGCCGAAGTCGAGGACACCGAGTTTACTGACGAATCGTTTATCGAGAAGGTGAGGAATATCTTCGGCTAGGTCTTCATCGCGATCAATTCAAAAATAGCATTCTTGAAAAACGCCTTCTTGAGCAGCGAATCCGGGTCGAATGCTCGTGACCGCCTCTGCTCGGATCGTATTTCAGCGATCGTCGATCTCTTTTCAACGATTTTCAGAGGCTTGCCTTCGAACGCTCCCGCGATCTTCTCTTCTGTAAGGTGCACCGTGTGATCCGCAAATGCGGAGAGCTCAAGCTTTATGCCGAGTGCGTTCCAAAGCCCGTGTGCTTTCGACGCCATCTCGTAGATCGGGTGATGAACGTTTACGGTGAAATAAAGGAGACCTCCGATTTTCACGACGCGGATCAACTCGTCGACGATCGATAACGGACGCTCTGCGTGGTCGATCACATTGTCGCTGATAACGACATCGAAAGAGCCGTCAGCGAACGGGAGCTCTTCGCCTATTGCTTCTATCGTTGAGGCACGGTTCTGGAGAGAAGGAAATAGCTTCTTGTATTCCGTTGCGAGCGGATCGACACCGAACCCAAACCCCGCCCCGAAACCGAAAATTAGTCCGTGTGCACCGCTGCCTACCTCGAGAACTTTCGCGTCCTGGCCGATCGGGCTGATTCGATCGAGCCGCTGTCTCAATGCCTGGCACCGGAGAAAGTTAGACCGGACAAGTTCATCGGAACTATTTCGCAGCGCGTCCGCCTTTTGTTGTTGATATTCGCGCTGACGCTCAAGCGCCCGACGCCCGCGTTCGTAACGCTTTCGATCCGACCAGTTCGCGGTCGCCCTGCGTTTTTCTGCCGACATCAGAGTTGTTGTAGCTTTGACTTGACGGCGTCGCTGACGAGTTTACCGTCCGCCGACTTGCCGGTGAGATGGGCCATCGCGGCTTTCATTACCGACCCCATATCCTTCATCGAGGCGGCACCGGTTTCGGCGACCGCCGCAATGACTGCGGCGGAGATCTCCTCGGCCGTCGCGGCCTGTGGGAGGTAAGCGTCGATATGTGATATCTCCGCAGCTTCTTTTTCGGCTAGGTCGGCGCGGCCCGCTTTTTCGTACTGGTCAATCGAATCACGACGCTGTTTGACGAGCGTCTGCAGGGCCTTGCCGACCTCTTCGTCCGTTAGTTCGCTACCCTTATCGATCTGGCGATTCATCAGGTTTGCTTTGACCATTCGCAGTGTCGAAAGACGCGCGGCATCCTTCGCCTTCATTGCATCGGTAAGGTCGGCGATTATTTGTTCTTTTAAGCCCATCGTTTTTAAGGGACGAAATTATAAGTGATTATGCCCGCGACCCTGACGGGAATGCCGGCAAGGAGAGTCGGGGTGAACCTCGACTCGCACGCCGCGATCGCCGACGCGGAGCGCAACAGCGGGTGGCCGGATACTGCCCTGGCCGAAAAGACATCGCCGTTCTCATCGATCAGAACCTGGATTGACACGGCTCCTGATGCCCTAACCGCACGTGCCGCCGCAGGGTAAGGGGGTTTCGGAAGCTCTGTCGCCTTTCCGTTCAAAACACCGCCGTTGATGAGCCTTGGCATTTCCGAGCCCGACCGCAGAGAGCGTGACGTGGTAGAGGCGTTGATCTGGTCTTTCGATACTGCCGACGTGGAATAATTGAGATCCGGTTTGACCGTGTACTCGATGCCGTCCCTGGTCGGTGCAGCTATATCGTTCGAGGCGGCGAGATCTTTCTTCGCGTCAGTGCCCGGGAAATCAAAGTTAAGCCACATCGACGAGGCGACCGCATTGCCCTTTCGCGTGGCCGGATTGAAACGAGCCTGCATCGCAGCTTCGCGTGCAGCTTCACGCATCGCCGTAACATCGTCGCGTTTTACCTGTCGGCAAACAGGGCCGGGACCGGTAACATCTTCGACCGAAGTTACGTTGCCGCTTTCGTCGATGGCGATCTTTACACGAACCATCCCGCCAAGTCCGCTTTCGTAAGCTTCTTTCGGCAGCGACAGCGTTGGGGTTGTGACCATCTGGGCCGGAACGATATCCTGAGTATTCTGAGCAAAAGCAGCTGTGCAGCCAAATGCAGCAGCTATCGTAATAACTACACACAAATAAATTCTTTTCATGTTCTGCTCCTAAATTCTATGATCGACGGTGCCGTTCGGACAGTTTAGCGCAGAGTCGGGCTCGGCGGTGAAGCGTTTTTTACTCTGCGCCTTTCACATAAAACATCTCTTCCGCTGGTCTTAACGGACGAGCCAGCCACAGCGGCCTACGCAAGCCATCGGGCCCGGGTCCGGGGCGCGTCATCGCGAGCCACTGCTTGTAGATCTCGAAAGATTTGTTCGTGTCGACAAAGACATCGCCGTGAGCGTCGCCCGGCTGTGCTTTCTCGACCGTAACCTTCTGGTGCCAGCAATGCATCCCCGACACTGGATCCGGATGAACGGGAAACGTGATGTTCTGATGGACGCCGCCGTCGGTCCAAAAGATGCGCTCGGTGTCGGGGTCAGCGCTCTTGTATGCGCCGATGCCTTCGACGACCCACATCTTCCACTTGCCCGGCTCCTCTTCCTTGATCGTCACCTGATTTGTCGACCAGCGATTGTTCTTCGCATCCTGCTCACGCCGCCATCGTCCGATGTGATGCGAGCACGCGACGACGCCGGGTCGCATGCCCTCAGTTACCCAAGCCCGATTTACGAAATACCCGATCTCGGTCGAGATCCGCACAAGATCGCCGGTCTTGATCCCCCAACGCTCGCCGTCCGATGTGTGCATCCAAAGCGGATTGCGATTCGAGATTTCCGCGAGCCATTTCGCATTACCGCTTCGAGTGTGGATAAGCGTCGGCAAGCGAAATGTCGGCACGAGCACGATCTCACTAGGTCCAAGGCTTTCAGGATGAATGTGACTTTTCACATAAGTCGGAAATGCATACTCCGGCCAGCCCCAGTCGACCGTCGTCTTCGAAAAAAGCTCCTGCCGTTTTGATGGAGTGTTAAATCCGACTCGGGGTTTTCCGTCCGCGATGATCGCAACAAGTTTGCCCTCCTTTACGATCTCACCGCGCGCCGCGTCGATCTGGTCGTCTGCAAGGTCGGTTACCTGCGCGAGGTCCATGTGCTTTTCGTAGACCGCGCTCTCGACCTCGAACGCCCCGTACTTTCGCATGTAGTCGAGCGCGGTCAGACCTTCTTTCGCGGCGACCTCCGGCAGGCCTTTCGTATTTTCAAAAATGTATCGGTAGTATTCGTCGATAGTGATCTTTTCACCTTCGCGATACGGCGAGATGAAATGCTTCCTGATCCCGAGATCGCCGTCCTTATCGATACGCCACGAAAGCTCGAACCAAAACTCGTCCTCTTCCCAAACCTCGCCAGGGTTCGTCTCGTATGTGAACTGCGTTTCGCGACCCATCTTTCGCGCCGCCTCGCGCAACACGGGCTGACGGAATGAGACCCACATTCCCGAATGAGTTTCGTAACTTGTCAGATCGTGCCGCTCACTGGCCATTCCCATCGGGAGTACGTAATCGGCGAAGTACGCCGTCTCATTCCACGTCGGCGTGAGCGCGATGTGCATCCCAATCTTACTCTCGTCTGAGAGTGCTTCGATCCATGAGAATCCGTCGGGGTATGTCCACACGGGATTGAAAACGCGTGTGAAATAGGTATCGATCTTTCCGCGGCCGTCCTTTAAAAGATGCGGGAGCAGAAAGCTCATCTCGTAATGCGAGAGAGGATACTCGAGCGGGAAGTGAAGCTCATTCCAGAATTTCTGCGCCGGCGGTGTCGAGAAACCGGCTGGCTTGAACTTGTTCCACGCGGACGGCGATGTGCCGCCAACCGTACCGACGCTGCCCGTAAGAACATTCAGGAAGTGCAGACAACGTGCGACCGCCCATCCGCCGAGGTTTCCCGCACCTGCCGAGCGCCAGTTGTGACATGAGAACCGCGTTCCCGCCCGTCCTATCTGGCGGGCGACGTCAACGATAGTTGCCGCAGCGACGCCGCTTTCCTGCTCGGCAAATTCCGGCGTGTACTCGGAATATAAATTTGCGAGCTCGGAAATGAAATCTTCAAAGCTCAGTTCGTCGGAACCGCCTGCGGTAGCGGGCGGTTGATCTCGTTGTTCCGTCAAACCGCCCGCTACCGCAGGCGGTTCTGACATCTTCCGCATCTCCTCCAGCGACTCCCGCCAGTTCACCCAATCGCGCAGAAACTTCTCGTTGTACAACTTTTCCTCGATGATGATCTTCGCCATTGCGAGCAGCACCGCGGCCTCGCTACCGGGATAGGTCGGCATCCAATAATCTGCCATCGACGCTGTGTTCGACAGGCGAGTGTCCATCACCGCGAGCTTCGCACCATTCATCATTCCTTCGATGATCCGCTGTGCATGCGGATTGAAGTAGTGTCCCGATTCGAGATGCGCCGAGATCAGCAGGATGAACTGCGCGTTGCCGTGATCAGGCGACGGCCGATCGGCACCTTGCCAGATCGCATAACCGAAACGAGCTCCCGCCGAACAAATATTCGTATGACTGTTATGTCCGTCGACTCCCCACGCCTGCAGGATGCGGTCCATGAAACCTTCGTGCCCCGGCCGCCCGACGTGATAGACGACTTCGTTTCGTCGATCTTCCTTTAACGCGGTTCTGATCTTCGCCGCGATGTCATCGAGGACTTCGTCCCATGTCACCTGTTCCCATTCGCCACCGCCGCGCGGCCCTTTCCGTTTCATCGGATAGAGAATGCGGTCGGCATCGTTTATCTGATTGATCGTCGCCGGCCCCTTCGCGCAGTTCTTCCCGCGGCTTCCGGGATGGTACGGATTGCCCTCGAACTTGCGGACCTGCATCGTTTCCTTATCGATATAACTGAGCAGCCCGCATCCCGCTTCGCAGTTAAAGCAGGTCGTCGGAACGATCATGTAATTCTTCTTCTCGCGCCGCTGTCCGCTCGTCGCCTCGTACTCCGTCCAGTCGTCCCACTTCTCGGGCGGTGGGTAATCGGTAAGCTTCCCTGGCCCGACGATCGGCGGCAGAGCATCCATTTCTTCGCCGTGAAGATCCGGGATCAGGTGAAGCTTCTCGGCGATCGATTCGATGAATGATGGTTTATGTTTCATCACAATTGTTTTTGTCGCTATCGCGACGTTCGAATTTAGCCGTGCGTTTAACCAACGGATAGGTTGACGCTTCTTCGTCGCGATAGCGACGCTCGAATTTAGCCGTGGGTCTTAGCCCACGGAAACGGCGACGGCACGACAACCGCGTCGCGTTAGGGACGCACGAAGCCAGTCTTCGTCGCGATAGCGACGCTCGAATTTAGCCGTGGGCCTTAGCCCACGGTTACGACGGCACGACGACCGCGTCGCGATAGCGACGCTCGAGTTAGCCAAACAAAAATCGTTCATCGTATTCGACGCCATGCAATTGAAGTAGCTCGAGATATTCGTCTTCGAATGTCTTCGTCGAATGATGCACGCGTTGATCGCGAATATAATCAACGACCTTCGGCACGATTGACTTGCTGACCGTGAAAACGGCATATCCGTCTTGCCACCCAAATCTGCGCAAGTCGGAAAATTCTTCATGGATCCATTTCGATGACTCACCCTTAATAAGTTGGGCGATGTTACTCGGCGCCCACGATGGTTTTGCCATAAGGAGAGCATGAATATGATCTTCAATTCCGCCGATCTGAACTGCTGACATCTTGTGATTCTTCGCGATACCTCCGATGTAGGACCAAACACGATCTTCGATATCGGGAAAGATGAATCTCGCTCGTTCCTTTGTACTGAAAACGAAATGGTAGAAACACTGGGAGTATGTATTTGCCATTTTATTCGTGCGTCGCTGACGCGACGACTTCTTTGTTGTCAAAATACCGTGGGCTAAGGCCCACGGCTAAATTCGAAACGTCGCTATCGCGACGAAACCCATTCCCGAAGGATGAATCAGTGGGCTATTAACCTGCGTCGATAACGGGACGCTCTAACTCAACGGGATCAATTGCGGCGCTTTCACCCAGATGCGTTCGCCGACGTACAACCCGGCCAAGATCAAAACGCCCGCGAGAGAAAACGCGAACATACTTCCGGTCAGAAGCAAAAATATCGGCAGCACGTTCCCGATCAATATCATCCCGAGCCAGAACGCTCGACTGAACTGGCCGCTCGTGATCATTTTCACGACCGTATGTGCGTCTTCGGTCGAATGCGTAGTAGTCAACTCGATCGCGAGCGTCACGAGATGCACGACAAGCGTCGCAAATGTCACGAATGTCAACGCCATCATGGAGTCGACGCTAACGTGCAACCACAGCGTCCCGATCAAAAACACTGCGAGCCCGGCCATGATCGAATGGATGATCATGTGCAGCCCAAGCATCGGCGACTGCCAGAAATCGCGGCCCTTTGCCTGTCCAAAGAGGAACGCCGTGTAAACCGCCGAGAGCAATGCAAACACGATCGCCAACGGCTCGATGAATTTCAACGCCGTCGAAAATCCGAGAGACGACGCAACAAGCCACGCCGTCAGCAGTCCGCCGTAAACCGTGATGATGTAAGCACCACGCGTCAACCACGATCGCCATTGCGGGCGAAGTAGAACATAAAGAAACCTGTCGGGACGCCCAAGATCCATGATCAGCAGAATCCCCGTTGCGGCGAGAAATACCAATGCGGTGAGGGCGCCAATCCACTTCGCCGTCGACGGAACGTTAACAAAAAATTCACCGAAGATGGGAATGATAAACGCACCGGCGGCGATCGCTTTCGTCCAGATATAGGCTGCGACTTCCCATCCCCATAGCACGCCTTTGTCCGGAGCGTCGTATACCCGGCGAGCGTCGTTGGACTTCTTTTGCTCTGCGGATTCCTTATGCCTACGCTCAATTTGAACAAGACCACCTGGCTTCGGGGTCCCGACCGTGGTCCAGTTCGTCGAAGCGGACGGACTAACAGTCCGTCCTACCTGATGCCCGACGCCGGATGATTGCGAAGACCACATGTAATCGGTTCCGGGATTCGCTTCGCCCGGATCGAGCGAAGCCTTATCGCCGTCGATATAGAAAAGTTTCGGTTTTGTACCTTTCTCGGCCTTGCGAACGGACACCGTTTCACGTGCGAGCAACTTTGAGATCTCGGTCTCCGGATTATCCATATCGCCCGAGATGATCGCATGCTCGGGACAGACGTTGACGCATGCCGGTTCGAGACCGATGTCGACGCGGTGGGTGCAGTAATTGCATTTCGCCGACGTGTGATCGTCCGGATGCATGTAGATCGCATCGTACGGGCAAGCCTGCGTACACGCCTTGCAGCCGATGCATCGACGGTCGTCAAAATCGACGATGCCGTCGGCGCGTGTAAAGAGCGATTCGACGGGACAGATTTCAACACACGGCGCGTCGGCGCAATGATTGCACCGCATCACGCTGAACAATCTTCGCGTGTCGGGGAACGATCCCTTCTCGATGTACTTTACCCAGGTGCGATTTACGCCGATCGGCACTTCGTGCTCGGCCTTGCACGCGACGGTGCACGCGTGGCAGCCGATACACTTCCGGTTGTCGATGATGAAGCCGTAGTTCATAGATTGAAAAGATTCTAGGCTAATCCGGCATCCCAGCCAAAGAATCAGCCCGCGAAATACGCGAAAAGAAGATTGCCCGCGAATTACGCTAATGAGTCCTATTCGCGCTCATTAGCGCCATTCGCGGGCAGAAAGCTTTTTCTTATTCGCGTCCTTTCGCGTATTTCGCGGGCAAAAAATTATCTCAACGACGCATTTAACTTGGCGAGCGCATCAGAGCCCGGGCACAATTCATCCTTAGACAGCGAATTCAGCGGACGATCGGTGGTCGAAAGCATGTCGTGCAGATCGTTGGAGTCGCGATTGATATACAACAGACCGGTGAGGATCTCGCCGCGGCGCTTGGCTTCGCGGACGGCGTTGGTCGCCGATAATCTATCGGTCGGGTCCCAATCCTTCGCGAGCTTATTCAGATGGATCATCGATCCGTCGTGCATCTCGAGTTCCTTGATCGAGCCAGCCTCGTAGTTCGCCGTTATCTCGCGCATCATCGGAACGAAATCCATCGTCGCGGTCGCGGCAACATGCTCGCGGACGTAGTCGTAAGATTTTGTCGAGCCAGTGTTGTTGTTGAATGTGACGCACGGCGAGATGACGTTCAGCATCGCGAATCCGTTGTGACGCATCGCCGCTTTCAAGATCGGCGTGAGCTGTTCCTTATCGCCCGAAAAACTCTGTGCGACAAACGTCGCCCCAAGCTCGATCGCGAGGCTCGCGAGATCGATCGCCGCGAATAAGTTCTCGTGTCCCGTCTTGTTCTTCGACCCCGCGTCGGCCGTCGCCGAATCCTGTCCCTTGGTCAAACCGTAGCAGCCGTTGTTCATCACGAGGTACACCATCCGAAGATTTCGCCGGACGATGTGAACAAACTGGCCCATCCCGATCGACGCCGTATCGCCATCGCCCGAGACTCCGAAATAGATCAGATCACGGTTCGCGAGATTCGCACCCGTCGCGACCGACGGCATCCGTCCGTGCACCGAATTGAACCCGTGCGAGTTCGACAGAAAATACGCCGGCGATTTTGAAGAGCAGCCGATACCCGAGAGCTTCGCCACCTTATGCGGCTCGATGTTCAGCTGCCAGCACGCCTCGACGATCGAAGCGTTGATCGAATCGTGCCCGCATCCAGCACAGAGCGTGGAAAGCGAGCCTTCGTAATAATCGACCGTGTAGCCGAGATCGTTCTTCGGCAGCGCCGGGTGTCTGAATGTAGATCGTACGTAGGTCATAGTTGGAACGCCGGCATCCTGCCGGCACTTGTCATTCTATCGTGCTTCGCACGATTTGCCAGCAAGATGCTGGCGTTCCTCGGCGGTGTAGATGAGCTCGTCCTTCGGAAGTGCCGGGTGACGGAAAGTAGATCGTGCGTAAGTCATGTTTTCAGTTCTACTTTATTTTTTGATTCGGAACGTGTCCATACCGGTCTATTCTCTAACGGGCGGGAGCTCGGAATTAAGAAACTTTCTTCTCCGGCGAGTTGCATCGGTTTCCAGGGCACCGAAGTATTGATCGACAACATCGTTATCCGACACCGCGGCCGAAATTACTTCAGTCGTCGAAAAAACTTCCGCCCCGGCCGCAGGTTCATCAAACAACTCGAACGCGTCGATAGACCCGAGGTAACGGGTTCGAACGGTTTGTCCGTAACTATTTCGGTGTTTTCCCGCCGCATATTTGTTGGCTTCAGATTCGCCTTTTGCTATCGCGTGGTCGAAGGTCCGTGCTCGTACTAAAACGATCCGTTCTTCTACGAGCGTCGCATCGTTGTCGAAATCTGCATCCTTCGATGTCGGACTTCCACCAGCGATAGTTCTGAAGGCTGTTTTTACGCCGTACCATTTCCAGCTCATCTTGAACCCATTATCCGCCGTGAGCGGTGCGCAGTCTAGGAACGAGGTGCTTCGCAGCTTTTTCGCTCACGTCTGCGACGGACTCAACACAGCATGGTCTTCCCGTTTTGATCCGAACGCGTAGCGGGCTGGTGCGTTTAGCCGTGGCCTTCAGGCCACGGCTACGGCGACAAAAATGATCGCGTCGCGTCGCGACCGCATGAGGTTCAGTTGCCGCTGACGCGGCAAGATCGCTTGTGGTTGCTCACCGTGGCCTTAAGGCCACGGCTAAAAGCATGGGTCCGCTACGCGGCCTGTTAGCGATGTGTACTTTCGTTCTTAGCGAGGACGATTCGCGATGATTTCATCGAGCTGCATCCATCTCGGCTTCGCCTTTCCGCCTCTTCCTCGTTTGTGAAGTCCGGCGGCCCGTATTTCATTTAGCGTTCTTCCAGTCGTCGCTTGTGATCTCACGGCCGAGAATGTCGGCCGCTTCGCGTAACATCATCCTCAATTGAGGAACAGAGTACTCCGAATTCGACGGGACTGTAAGGCGGTGATCTTAGTAAATCAGGAATTGATGTTTCGATCCGGAATATGGCCCGTCAAACCCGAGCCTCCGGAGTCTTCGGATAACTCGTTTCGCTTACACGGATTCCACTGGCTCATACGTAGGAGACTCGTTGAGATTGATGTTCGCTAGTACCGGCAATTCATGGCCTAATTTCAAGCCAACCAAAACCCAGTCCTCCAGCGTCGAGCGCAGTTCGCTTTCGCACCCGCGTAAGCTCTTGGCAAAAGCAACAACACCCTTACATTCCGGAATCCGGCCCGAGAACGAACCATCCTCGAGCTTGTCATACTCCGCTCTTTCAAGGGCCAGTTCGACGTAATCGCTCAATATATAATTTCCCGACATTTAAATTCCAACACCGTTATTTTAGCCTACTTTGAGATTAGTCAACCTCTACCGGAATTGTATTTTGTTTCAGGAAGAAAAGGAAGATTGTTTTCGGTATGTTCAAAATGTAAACCGATGCGAGTTTGAGACGGAGCGGATTGAAACGTCGACGACCGCGTAGCGGACGCATGCATTTAGCCGTGGCCTTCAGGCCACGGTTCAGCGTTAAATTGTCCGCGTCGCGTAGCGACCGCACCGTCAATTGCCGCTGACGCGGCAAGATCGCTTGTGGTTGCTCACCGTGGCCTTAAGGCCACGGCTAAACGCATGGGTCCGCTACGCGGCCCGCGACGAAAAGCCCGCAACACTGCCTGGAATAATCCACCCACGACACGGCATAAACTTCGCGGAGCGAAATGCTTCGCGTTAGATTTATGAAACGAGCGTTGGTCGTGTATTGGCATCCCGAGCCTGAGAGCTTTAATGGCTCGATGTTTCGGGTCGCGCGGCATGCGCTCTCATCGAACGGTTATGAAGTCCGCACTTCGGATCTTCATCACATGCACTTCGATCCCGTCTCGAGCCGAAGCAACTTTGCGACCGTCAAAGATCCAGTTTATTTCAAGCCGCAGGTCGAAGAAGTTTACGCGACAACGATCGGCGATCTCGAAGATCCGATCGACGTCGGGATCTATCAGTGATCGCTGGAAGGGAGTTTGGACCACGCTACCAAACAAGAAGAGAGTTTTTGCCCGCGAAAGACGCGAAAAGACGCGAATAAGAAAAGAAAGACATTTCTGCATTCGCGTTCATTAGCGTAATTCGCGGGCACATCTTCAGCAGAAGGATTGGGCCGCGGTCTTCGGAGGGCACTTCACCGAGCCGTACGAGCAAAATACGCAACAGTCGCCCGAAAGCGGCTTGTGAAGCGTGTTACAGCTTTCGCAGTTCCAAAAGAAAATGCAGGAGTCGACGGGCATCTCTTCGATCTTCTGAAATCCGCAGTCGGGACAGGTAAGCGTTGAATTGTTAGCTGTATTTTCCATTCAGTGAACGCGAAGTGCTTGATCTAGACCATCAAGGATCCGCGGAACGCTCGGGCGGCATAGTACGATTCGGCACCGTTGTGATAGACAAACACCGTATCGTAGCGGCGATCGCAAAAGAGGGCACCGCCGAGTTTTCTGATCGCGGCGGGTGTTTCCACCCAGCTCGAGGTTTTCAGATCGAACTCGCCAAGCTTCTGCAACTCGCGATATTGGTCTTCGGTTAAGATCTCAACGCCAATTTCATCCGCGATGTCCATGGCGCTGTTTTTGGGCTTGTGTTCTTTTCTCGCGTCCAGAGCTTTGCGGTCGTAGCACACACTTCTGCGCCCCTTTGGACTTTCGGTCGAGCAATCGTAAAAAATGTACTCGCCTGTTTTTTTGTCGAGCCCGATGACATCCGGTTCTCCGCCGGTGCGTTCCATTTCGCTAAGCGACCAAAGTTTTTGCGTCTTGGCTTCGAGCCGTGCTTGCACCTTCGTCCACTCCATACCTTTGTGCCGGTTCATGTTTTTCTCAAACCGGGATTTTAATACACCGAGAAGTTCATCCGTCTGTTCGCGTGACAACTTATTTTTTGGCATAAGACGTTATTTTAGTTTGCTTACTTCGTATGTGCGATTTCGGTTTGGAGCGCGGTGTGCCGACGACCGTGTCAGTTGCCGCTGACGCGGCAAGGAATTCTCTCTCTCCGGTTCCGTGGCCTGAAGCCCACGGCTAAATTCACGAGGTCGCTACGCGACCCGACCACGGAATCAACTCGATAAGGGGTATTGACTGCCGGCGTCGCCGTCCAAAGCAGGCCGCTACGCGATCACCGCCTCGACAATACTCACCGGGGAATCGGTCGGGACCACGCGGGTCATCTTGAATCCAGCCTTCGACAACAACTCATCGTACTCGGCCGGGGTGCGTTCCCGACCGCCGGGGACGACGAGCATGATCATGTCGACGAGTTTGCCGAGATGCGGAGTGTCACCCTCGGGGAGCACAAACTCGACGATCAGCAACTTGCCGTCGGGATTCATCGCACGACGGACGTTCGCCAGGATCGTCATGCACTGTTCCTCGTTCCAGTCGTGGATGATGTGCGAAAGGATATATGCATCGCCGCCCTCGGGAACGCTGTCGAAAAAGCTGCCGCTCTCGATAGTAACGCGATCCGCGATACCACTCTGTTCCAGCAACGCAGGAGCATCGGCGACGACATGCGGCATGTCATAAAGAATCCCGCGCGGACCTTCGTAACGCGACAGGATCGCGGAGAGCATGTTGCCCGTCGCACCGCCGACATCGACGACGGTTCCCACACCGGAGAAATCGTACGCCGCCGCTACGGTAGGCGTCTCGCCGCCATGAAACCCGACCATCGATTCGCTGAACATCGACGCCTCGTCCGGATGTTGGCCAAAGTAATCGAAGATGGGCATTCCGAATGCCTTCTCGAATCCAGTCTGTCCGGTTTCGAGCGAGTGCGTAATTTCATCGAACGCGTTGAGAAATGTCGGTCCGCAAAAAGTGAGAATGGTTGATCGAGCCGAACCCTCAGCTCCGGTCTTGAGAGTCTCGCCGAGTACGGTAAGGCCGTATTGCTTGTTCTCTTTTTCCGTCAGCAGCCCGAAGCCGGCGAGTGACCGCATAAAGCGATGCAGAGAATCTGTATGCAAGCCGAGCGAGCCTGAGAGTTCGTCGGCGCTCTTGGGCCCATCGGCGAGCCTATCAAAGAGATCGAGTTTGACGGCCGTATAGATGATCTTCGAGAGCCAATGGCCTGTAGCCATCTGGATAACTTGTGCGTGGGGCGGAAGCTCGGGTTGAGCCTGTTGTGCTGTGGACATTTTCACACTCCTTTTCTGGTTGGTTTATTGTGGGGCTATTATGCGCCGATTGGGCGTGGCAGGTCTAGCCGAACGCATCGATTGCCGATCGCATCGATAGATAATAAGATCGAATGCCTGATGCTTGTAAAGATACCGACGTATGAACTTACCCGAACCGAACTTCACTCCTCTTAACTTTCACGAAGTAGCGCATAGCGCGCAGGCAGCACGGGCCGATGAGTTCTTCGCGCTGCTGAATAGCCGCCGCACGGTCCGCGATTATTCCGACCGAGATGTGCCGTTTGAGTTGATCGAACGCGCGATCGCGACCGCGGGGACGGCGCCTTCGGGTGCGAATATGCAGCCGTGGCGGTTTGTCGTCGTCAGGGACGCGGAAGTAAAGCGAAAGATCCGAGCCGCGGCGGAGAAAGAAGAATACGAGAGCTATCACGGCCGCATGAGTGAGAAGTGGCTGCGGAGGCTGTCGGTGCTCGGCACGGACGAGCACAAACCCTTTCTCGAGATCGCACCGTATTTGATAGTTGTATTTCGCATCACGACAGTCGCCGAAGACGGCGAAACGGAACCGACCTATTATTCGCAGGAATCGGTCGGGATCGCGGTCGGGATGTTGCTCGCCGCGCTTCACAATATGGGGCTCGCCACGCTGACGCACACGCCGAGCCCGATGAAGTTTCTACAGGAAATTCTCGGACGGCCAAAGAACGAAGTACCATTTGTTTTGATCCCGGTCGGTTATCCGGCGGACGACGCAAAGGTGCCGGACATCAAACGAAAGCGGCTCGATGAAATAATGGAAGTGATCTGATTGGGAATGAACGCCGGCTAGAATTTTAAATCGACCTTACCTTCAAGATATAGCCCCAAGAACTGCCGACATGAGCACAAACACTCCGCCAGCGAGCGACCCAAGCGCAAATAGTCGCATGCGGCGGGTCGCCATCGGGACCGACCACGACGCAAAGCGATGATGCAATCTCCAGGGAAGCACGACGAGAACGATCGTCGTCACGATAAGGACCCAACCGAATACTAAGAAGATAACCGAGAACTTCATCTCTGGCGCAAATATGACGAACGCCGCTCCAATCACGAGGCGAATCAATAGCTCGCTGTAGTGAGCCCGCGCCGAGCCGGCGAAACTGGAGAGGAAACTCTTTGCCCGCGCGGGTGCGACAAACGCGACCGCAGCGAGACCGATGAAATATAGCCCGGCAAGCAGAACAATGATCGAAGCGAGCATCGTCAACGTCGGCATGTTATTTCTCCATGTGAGTCACCCGCCGCACTTCAGCAGCCGCTAGGTTCCCTCGCGGGGTGCGGGTAAATTTATGCCGAAGACCCATTTCCACGCATCTCCGTCCTTAACATAGACGGACGTGCCCCAAATAGGTCCAACCTTCTGGCCAAAGCAAGTGCCATCGGCGCCACCGTTGAATCTCAGGATGCCTACCGTCGGCGAGAGCATCGTAGCCACGCCGTCGGTGACGCTGACGCTCTTGACCTCGCATCCGGGACTGGTCCAGTCCTTCACTGCATCGGCTTTTGTGGCGAAGTAGGTGCCGAAGATGTTGATAAATGAAATATCCTTGGCCGTGATCTCCTCAATCTTTTTGGCGTCGTGATCTTTCCACGCTTCCCAGACGACTTTTTCGGCCGCCATCAACGCATCGGTGCCGGCATCCGTAGCCGGGGTTTTCGCCTCATCCTTTTTCGGAGATTCCTTATTGTCAGTCGGGTTGGCAGCAGACGTCTTCGGATCGACGATCGGAGCTTCGGCGTGAAAGGCTCCTTTCCAGGTACCGCCTTCGCGAACATATATGCCAGCCGCCCAACTATTAGCCGGGACCTTTTGGCCGCCGCATGTGCCGTCGACGGTCGTCTTATACGTGAGCAACGCCGCATCATTACCGAGCGGCTTCATCTGCTCCTCGGACAGAGCGTAACTCTTGATCTCGCAATCAGCGCCGGTGTATTCCTTTGTGGCTGATGCCTTATCGAGCCTGCCAGACGAACCATAGCCGACAAACTTGTCCGAAAGAAATGTTTCCCAGAACTTCGCGTCCTTAGATTTCCAAGCCTCGTATGCACTCTTTTCGAGCGTTACGAGCGCATCCTTTGTCGGTGCGGCCGGCGCGGTCTTTGCAGCCGTGTCAGGGGCGTTTGCATTCTTCACCTCTGCAGTCCCGCCGCAGGCCGCGAAAACGAGAGCGATTGCCGCGGTCAAACCAAAATACTTGATCCTGTTCATAAATGGTCTCCGGAAATTTCCTGTAAATTGAATTCAAAGTTGAGGGCCGTCCTGAACTATGGCACAGAGGGGTCTGGTCTACTATCGTTGCGGATCATTGCCACCGAACGATTGAGGTAACGTTGCGGCGAAACCGCCAACACGCAACTCCGAGTTCACCAAAGATGTGATATTAAGGAGCTGTTTCGCACTCCCGTCTACCGTATTGTGGGACGTTTCGCCGCGTTACGGCTGTTTTTTATTCTTCAAATCTTTCAGCGTTTGTCGGAACTGAGCCTGTTCGGCTTCGATTTTCGAAGTAACCAATGCTTGCAATTGTGCGATAACAGTTTGCCGGAATGACTCCTCGACTTGCTTCGACAAACTGGGAAGAAACACGGCGGCTTTCTGGCCGGTTGGAGTTCGGTAAAACGCGATCAGCTCTTTCAGTTCATTCTCCGTGAACGTCTTGTCATAAAGTTGGAAAATGATTTCCTCCGACAGCTTCGTCATCGCTTGCTCGTCGGCAAAAAAACTCTTTGCTATTTTGTCGATTCGGTCATTCGCCTCGTCAATAGATTTTGTGAGTTCCTGTTTTTGCGTGTCAGTGAGGTCTTTTTCCTCCGCCAAAAGCGATTTGAAATCGTCACGAATATCCGTCGAAACATTTAGAGTCAAATTAACTTTGTCGGCGCCCGTCAATTTCCGAAACTGTAAAACCAAGGATTGTTTGTTTTCAAGCGTGGGACTCTGGGCAAAAGTTGAGACGCCGCAAACGGCCGCAATGAGGAAGACAAAAAGTGTGGTTGTAATTTTATGCATGGGTTATATGGCTGCCCTTTCGATGAATCTCAACAAAGCCCAAACGCGACAACGCAGCCAAGACTTGCCGGCCCGAAAGCAAAGGCAATTTCATACCGTTAACTCAATCAGTTCCTGATCTCTCTCCAATTTCGTAGATTCAGGCTCTAGATACAAATCTATCGCTTCGCGGATATTTTCAAGGGCTTCTTCTTTGGTTTTACCTTGCGACCAGCAGCTTTTCAGGGAAGGCACGTGTGCCACGTAGTAATTGTCTTCACCACGCTCAACTATGACTTTAATGTTCATAAGGACTCAAATCCGGCTAATCTTCATCTTAGTGGAGATTAGTGAGTTTTATCGTAACGGTCAATCAGCAGCCCAACTAGTGATTAACATCAACGCCGTTGATAATACGGCTAGGCGAAACGTAATATCAAGTTTGAATCGTGAGACAGAAATCACGACGCATACCTGGTTTGGGCAGCGACGCACGTAAGAGATTAGGTGCGTGAGCAATTAAGCGGAACCGTTCCCAGCATTACTTCATCACACTGCGAAATGGATACAGCAATAAAATTGAGCCGGGGCAAGCTTCTCGCGTCCGCCGGAAAGGGTCTCGGGCTGATGGCGCTGTTGTCCAAAACCGTTTCGTCGCTGTACGAAACCGTGTTGGAGGCCGGCCGCGTCGTGGATCATCTCTCGCCGGCCGAAGCCGCGACGAATGAAGACTACTGGAACGTGATCGCCGCGGCGTTCTCCATATCGCGGACAAATCTCAACCTCAACAGCGGCTGGACGAGCCCCAGCCCCCGCATGGTCACCGAGGCGTTTTTCCGTTACAAGTACAACGAAGACGCGACATCATACACGATGTGGCAAACGCTCCTTCCGCAGGCCGAAACGATCCGCGCCGGTCTCGCCCGGTTGTTTGGCTGCGACCCGGATGAGATCGCCATCACGCGCAACGCTTCAGAATCGCTGCAGATATTATTGTTCGGTATCGATCTGAGGTCAGGTGACGAAGTGCTCACCACGACGCAGGATTATCCGCGGATGCTGACCGCTCTCAGACAGCGGGAAGCACGCGAAGGGCCGACGCTAAAATTGGTGAAGATCCCGCTCGCACCCGAGAATACGGACGATATCGTTGATGCGATTGAAGCCGCGATTACGACGAAAACGAAGGTCATTCTGATCTCGCACATGACCTATCTGACGGGTCAGATAATGCCCGTTCGGAAGATCTGCGACATGGCTCGAGCACGCGGGATCGAGACGATCGTCGACGGAGCACATTCCCTTGCCCAACTCGATTTCAAACGCGACGATCTGCAATGCGACTTCCTCGGGAGCTCGCTTCATAAATGGCTCTATGCTCCGAAAGGGGCGGGCCTGCTGTTTGTCCGGAAGGACAAGATCTCCAACGTCTGGCCGTTGATGGCGTCGGTCGATAAGGGCAAGGACGATATTCGGAAGTTCGAAGAGATCGGGACACACTCGTCGGCAACGCGATTCTCGATCGGAGAGGCGTTATTGTTTCACGAAGCGATCGGAGCAAGGCGCAAAGAAGAGCGGCTCCGATATCTGTCGCGTTATTGGATGGACCGGCTGAAGGGGCTGGACGGGATCAGCTTCAACTCATCATCTGATCCGGCTCAATTTTGCGCGATCGCAAACTTTAAGATCCGGGGCGCCGATCCGGTAAAGATCGCCGCAGAGCTGATGGCGAAACACAAGATAATCGCGATTCCCACCGTACACGACGAGTTTTCGGGGATCCGCATCACGCCAAATATTTTTACGAAAATACGCGAGCTGGACCGTTTTTGCGATGTCATCGAAGGGATGGTCAGGAAGGGGAACGGCAAAAGCGCATTGAGGACCGGGATCTAAAGAAGCGCTTTCGTGACCTTTGTCCATGCCGTGCGAGTGGCTTCGAACGTTCGATGGTGCCGGCGTACGTTTCGATGGTATCGCTGCATTTCAGTTTGAACAGCTTTAAACTGCGGGGTATCGAAATACCTGCAGAGTTTCGGAATTGCGGAGTCCAATTTTCGCGTCATTTCTTCGATTATCGAATCGTACTTTTCCGGTTGAGTTATCAACGTCAGCAACGGCTTATAACGGATCCATCCGACGGCCGCTCGTATGAATCGCTGGCGAACCGCAGGCGAATGAGCGTCGACGCCGCTAAGCTCGACGGGCAGCACTCCATTCAAAATATTCTTGTACTCGAGAAACGCGTCGTGAAATGTGTAGCAGGGAACTTTTACGACCTTGTGATCGGTGAGCGTCGTACTCATGAACGCGTCTTCGCCGCGGGCTCCGGGCGGATTGTAGAATACGGGCAGGCTATGTAGCCGGTTCAGGTTGAAACATAGATTCGCACCCGAAATAAACTTCATTCCCGTTGTCTCCGGGACCTCGGACGTGATTTGCCGGTCGATAATTTCTCCATCGGCATAGGTCACGCCGTTGTTGCCGATGATAGTTTCCTTGACCTTCTCCCACGTGATGATGTCGTTACTGGTCGCATCGATAAAGTCGCGGAAATCGCCTTCGGTAAGGGTGCGGTTGAACTCCAGACGGGGTATCGGCGAAATGTATCCGCAATGATGACCGTGGGTAATGTCGGCGTTCTCGCTGAATTTCAGATGGGGGCCAAGGATGCTTTGCCCCATCCAGATGAGATTGTCCGCCCTGTTTCTTAAGACCGCTATCGGATACTCGTCATCGTCGATGAATAGAAGACGATCCATCCCGTTCTTGCTCGCGAAATAAAGAGCCGCATTTCTCTTTTTCGCATAACCTTCGCCAAAGAGAAGATCGCCTTCCGCGTCATCGATTACTCCTTCGCGGATCAACGTTCGGCGCTCATCGTCTAAAGCCTCGCGACCGTAAAAGTTGATCGACTCGACCATCTCCCTCAATTCCGCCGGGATGTTCTTGTAGTCGTTTGGTTCGGTGTTGGAGTAACTAACGTCGTAGACGACAAAAAGATGTAAGCGGACGCTCTTATCGTCGATCAAGCCATGCTCCAGCCAGTTGTTGACGTAAGAACGAAGGACATTTTGAAAGTGCTTGCGTCCGGTGACGAATGCGATGCCGACGTGTTTGGGCATGTTCGCTGACATTGTAACATTCAAACTTTAGGAGAAGCCTGTGCATTCGAATTGCATGGCTTTGCGGCGGCGACGAAATGCTTCGCATCACGACATGGCGGATTAGGGTGTATCCTATCTTCACAATATTGTTGCGAACCAGTAGGCTCTTCCGCGAATCGAATCTACAGGGCCGGGGTAAACGTGAGAGGAGAATTCTATGAGAGAAAAACAGGATATCGGGAAAATTATTTCAACCTATACGACCAAAGCTGCATTACTTACAGCGGCATTCCTTTTGATCGGGACGACCGCATTCGGGCAGGATACGATGTCCACGCCAACCCCGACGCCGATGGCGACCCCGACGCCGATGGCGACCCCGATGCCGATGGCGACACCGATGCCGACACCGACACCCATGCCGACGCCGACACCAACGCCGATGCCGAAACCGACCCCGTTGGCTCCGTTTGTAACCGAACTCAAAGGCATCTCGATTGGAATGACGAGCGATGAAGTAAAGGACAAGCTGGGAAAGCCCGATACGGCAGACAAGACCGGAATGTACTATTCGTTCTCTAAGAGTGAATCCGCACAGATCGGACTCGATGCACAGGGAAAGGTTCGCACCGTGGCTCTGAGCTATTCAAATGGGGATGCGGACGTTCCGAAATTTGAGGACATCTTCGGCCCCGATGTAAAGGTGGTGACAAAAAAGGACGGTGGCATTTATAAGATGATTCGTTATCGGGCCGCGGGTTTTTGGGTCGCGTATAGTCGAATAATGTCGAATAAGAAACCGCTCACGACGATAACGATGCGGAAGATTAGGAAATAGAATGTAGCCTTTTCCGCTCACGATCGGCATTCCAGAGATTGCTTTAAAATTCGAAAAAAAAAGGGCGCGCATGGCAAGCCACACGCGCCCAAAGGCTAGAGTCTCAACGCAGTCTATGCGGAAGCTCCAATAGTCTTGTCAGCGGTACTGAAAAGTACTTCGCCGCGAAGGACCATCGGGTCATTCGGCAGATGCGTCGCCAGATTCTGTTTGATCCAGCCCGTGGCAGTGTCTGCCGCTTTATCAGCTTCAGCCTTGCTGTTGAACATGCTGATCGCCCCGAGGTCGCCGTCCTCAAACTTGGTCGCATAATAATTCACGAAGCCAGGAAGTTTTTGTAGGGTCGGAAACAGTTCCTCGCGTACCTTCTTGATAACTTCGTCATGCGACTTAACATTTGAGAACTTTCTAATACTTAAAAACATTTACACTCCTTATTGATTTGTAGGGCGTCCTGCGCCGGAGGCCCGAGTTGACGATTTCTTTTTGGGTTGTCGGATGCCGGGGATCGTTGAAAGAATTGAACGTGGTACTCTGCGGCGCAAAAGCCAAGAGGCGATGTGTATATCACGCGGTGACCGCGTTCGAACCGGATAATTTCGTGTTCCGACTGTAATTAGTATGACACAACCTCATCATTAATGCAAATCCCCGGCGGCGATAACCCACGCAGATGCCATAATTACGGGCGTAGATCGCGAAAATGGACGAGCTTACGTGTAACGAACCGGGTTTGTGGCTGAATCGTCCGCACGGGCCATGGCACGCACCGTGGTTGCTCCGATTGTCCAGAAGATGATCCAGCAAATCGACAACGTTAAGGGCCAACTGATTCCTGCTTACGGTGGCGAAAACTATCGTGCAATAATAATGTAACAACCAGATCGATTCGAGTTAAAAAAAAACGGATTAGTCATTCTGAGCCAAACGGTGGGCGATGATCCCAGGTCCGCTGCCAAATTGATATGGAACAATTCTTAGCGACCGAGACACTCATCATCGAGCTGCTGCTGATCGTTTCCCTCGTCGCGCTTGCGGTCAGGCGTCTGAGGATCCCGTACACCGTGGCGCTTGTCGTCGTCGGATTGCTGATCACGTTTCAGCAGCCGATCGAGATCGAGCTCACACCGGGGCTGATCCTTTCGATCTTTATCCCGCCGCTCGTTTTTGAAGCAGCCTTTCATCTCGAGTTTAAGAGCTTGCGCCAAAACTGGCGTCCGATCGTCGGCCTCGCGATTCCGGGCGTCCTGTTCACGACAGTTGTCGTCGGCGTGTTGGTCTCGTGGGGTGTCGGAATTTCATTGTCGAGTGGTTTGGTTTTCGGAGCACTCATCGCTGCTACCGATCCGGTTGCAGTTGTTTCGCTGTTCAAAGCCCTCGGAGCACCCAAACGGCTCACTACGCTCGTTGAGAGCGAGAGTCTCTTCAATGACGGAACGGCGATCGTAGTATTCAAACTGCTCGTCGTCGTGGCCGTAGCCTCGGCTGCTTCGGCCACGGGCGATACTGGTGCATCATTCGACTTTCTTACCGCCACGGTTGATTTTATTCGCGTTTCGGCTGGCGGATTGCTCGTAGGCGTTGGTCTGGGATGGATCATCGCGCAGGTTATCGCCCGCGTGGATGACTATCTTATCGAGACAATGCTGACGACGGTCCTCGCTTTCGGCACATATCTCGTCGCCGAAAGATTTCACGTTTCGGGTGTGCTCGCGGTTGTCGCGGCAGGAATCGTGACCGGAAATATCGGTTTGAAAGGGATGTCGCCGACGACCCGTATCGTCCTCTTCAACTTCTGGGAATTTCTGGCGTTCGTCGCGAACTCGCTCGTCTTCCTGTTGATCGGCCTGGACGTAAACCTCCGTGAGATCGGCGCAAATCTTGTCCCGATCCTCATTGCGTTGGGTGCTGTTCTGTTAAGCCGCGCCGTGGTCGTCTATGGCCTTACCGCGTTAACGAACTTTCGGATGGCAGATAAGCTTCCGCTCGCGTATCGGCACGTGTTGTTCTGGGGAGGCCTGCGCGGCGCCATAAGTCTCGCCCTCGCCCTCAGCCTTCCCCTTGCGCTGGCCGACCGGGATCTCCTGCGCGTAATGACGTTCGGCGTCGTTCTGTTTACGCTTTTGGCGCAGGGAACAACGATGCAGTTTTTGCTGAGGCGGCTCGGCATCGGGGTAGCGCCCGAGCTTGAACTCGAATACGAACGCCGTCACGGGCGCCTGATCGCCGCTCAGGCCGCCCTTCGCCGCGTCGAAGAAATGTTTCGGGATAATTTATTTTCGCTCACGATATGGCGGCAATATGAACCGGAGCTGCAAAGGCAGGTTGAAGATGCTCTTGCACAACAGAACGCATTGCTCAAGCAACATCCAGAGTTGCAGCGCGAGGAGCACGAAGACGCCCGCCGCGAAGGACTGAACGCCCAACGCTCGGCTCTCACGGGAATGCTCAGCAGCGGTCTTATTTCGGACGCGGTTTACGAGGAATTGGTGACCGAAGTGGACCACGCCCTCGAACGAATTGCCAGCGACCCGGACCCCACGGGCGATGAGTTGACTGCGGCGCGCGGATAGATGGGACGAACAGTATCAGACTGAATTAGGAGATTGAAAGCCTCTTGGCCAACGCAGAAGTGGATGCTGGGCGGGGACCTCAGCCTCAACTTCGGACGCGAACCTGAATCAACGGAACTGGAGAAATCGACGTCAGCTCCTGGCGTAACGACGACGAAAGCATGTCCATACCGGAGACGTTTTCGAACCCCATATCCTCTAATTCAGTGGTAAGTAGGATTAAGTCGGGACGTACTTTATCAATTACATATTCGAGCGTGAGAGGCGTCAGAGTTTCTTCGACATCAATTTTTTCGATGATGCCTTCGGCAAGAGCAAAAGGATTTTCACGCGCATCAAGCGTCACGATTTCTATGTATTTGTTTTTGCGAAGCTGAAGAATGACGTTCGCGCCGTTTTCTCCCGCACCGCAGACCAAAACTTTCATCGTATTGCTCCTTTTGTTAAATCCAACCCATTACCGCAAACCAATAAAACATGGCCGCCAGTATCGCGGAGCTGACAATCGTCGCCATTAATCCGTACTTTAGCATTTCGCCGCCGGAGATGAGACCGCTGGCTCCGATCAATGCCATTCTGCCCGACGCTGATGGCAGTGAATAGCCGAAGGTGGTGGCCAGAGTTACAGGAATCACCAACTGGACTGCGTTAAATTCGGGATTGCTGACCGCGATATTTATCAGCACAGGCACAAGCACCGCCGCGATGGTTGTATTATTCAGAACGTTTGTCAGCGTCGCCGAAATGATCACCAGTAACAGCAGCGAAACCCAGAGCGGCGGAAAGGTAACAAGCGGAGTTATCGATACTGCTATCCATTCGGTCGCGCCCGATCTTGTTAGAGTATCGCCCAGTGAAAGCCCTGCGCCGATGATAAAAAATATACCCCAGCTTACGCCCTGGATGTCTTCCCAGTTGATGATTTGTCTGACCGCTAAATAAAGCACGGCAACGACGGCGACGACTGCGCTCGAAAGCATCGTTGGCGGAAGGTTTAAAGATTTTTCGATTGTCGCGCCAAAAATCCAAAAGAGAGCGGCGATAACCATCGTCGCAATTATTTCTTTCTCCCGGCCGGACATCCTGCCCATCTCTTTAAGATTTTCTTCTACTCGGCCGATCTCGATTCTGCTTACGGAAACAGGAACCATTTTTAAGAGCAGCCAAAAGGTAACCGGAAATATGATCAGAAACGGAGGCAGACCGTATTTTGTCCAATCGAGAAAGGACCACGGGCGAATTTGTTCGAGAAATCCCGAAGCGACCGCATTTGAAGCTGAGCCCATGATCGTTACCATGCCGCCCAAACTCGCGCTGTATGCGATGCCCAGAACAAGCAGGACGAGCAGCGAACGAGCCTCATCCTTATCCTTCACTTCGCGTGAAATCGTCAAGGCGACAGGAATCAGCACGGCAGCCGTCGCGGTGTTTTCAACCCACATGGAAAGCAGCGCGGCAATGCCCATCAAACCAAACAAGAGTTTTCGTACGTCCCCATCCGAAGAAATGATTGTTTGCAGGGCCAGCCGTCTTGTGATGCGATGCTTGCTTAGTGCCTGTGCCAGAAAGAGTGATGCGAGGATAAGGAAAACGACCGGTCTTGAAAACGGCTCAAAACTCTGCGACACATTCGCCACGCCAAAGAGTATTTGTGTCACCGGTATCATCAATGCCGCTAACGGCAGTGAGACGGGTTGAAAGGTAAGGATTCCGGCGGTAAATATGAACACTACCATCGCACGGTGGGCTGAGCCGGAAAGACCGGACGGTGCGGGTAATAGGAAAACTATCAGGGTAAACAGAACGACAGCAACAAATTTACCCTGCGGATTTTTTATCCAACTGTAGGTTTGAGGTGGAAAAAGACGCAGCGGCTCTTGTGGAACGTGCGGCTCTGAAATCGCTTCTTTTCGTGTTTCCGGCTCAAAAGCCTTTTTTAGGGGTGGTAAAACCATGGCGACGGTGCTTCGCGCAATCTCCGTCGTAAAGTGCAGCAACGTGCCGAACACATTGTTTTGCCACTTCTGCTTGTCGAGCGCGATGTACTTTTCGACCTCTGCACGACAAAAGTTGCAATTCGCCACATGCTCGTCATCAGCCCGGCTGTTAGCTCCAATTCTTAGACTGTCGGCATATTTCTGCGGCTTAATGTGCTCGGAATCATTCATTCTTCGTCGCTTTCATTTTCGTTCGGCAGAATAAATATCTCTTCTTCGGTAAGGATGTGATTAGGCAGAGAGACTTGCCCAGCGGAGGTCTCGATAATGAATTTGAACACGCCTATTCTGACGAGTTTACCTTTGTGAGTTCCGCACTGAATTTTTGCGCCGGCCAGAAAAGATTCACGTGCGTGAAAACCCGCGCTGATATTTCGTGCGAGTTCACGATTCCCGATCCCAAAAGAAATAGCAAGCGATAACAAAAGGGCCGCCAAAAATATCATTATTACGCCGGAAAACAAAACTGTTTCCACCCCAAGCTGTTGAAGCGCAACGATGAATACAAATACGAAGAGTATGTATTTGACCAAGGTGCCGACAAACGATCCGGACTTCAAACCGGCTTTGTCCGAGTAAGCACCCAAAGCGTCGCCGATCACGCCGGAAAATAATAAGCCCAATAAAATAATGAGCAGCGAACCAAGCAGACGCGGCATAAAAGCTACCGCCGATTTGAACGCGCCCGCGACGAATCCTAATCCAAGCGATTCAGTGGCGGCTAGCAGAAAGAGAAACAGGACGATCCAGTAAGCGAACCGCGCGATCAGTGTTGAAAGAGACGATGTAAATCCCCACGATTGAATTATCGAGGTGATGCCCGTTTTTTCGGAAACCTTGTTGACGCCGAGCCGCCGAAGAATAGAACCGAGAAAAAATCTGATGGCAACCGCCGCTATCCAACCGACAAAGAACAAAAGGATGGCACCGAGCAGACTAGGCAGCCATTCCATTATATCGGTGATGACCTTGGCAAATAATTGCTTTAATGATTCGATGTCAAAATTCATAGAGCCACCTCTCCTAGAAACTCCAAAAATACGGAATGAAGATGGTTGCGAGTATCCAAAATATCAAGTTAAGTGGAGTTCCCACGCGCAGAAAGTCCGCAAATCTGTATCGTCCTGGCCCGTAGATCAAAGTGTTAGTTTGATAGCCGACGGGCGTCATAAAACTTGCCGAGGCGGCGAACATTACAGCAACAAGAAAGGGGCGAGGACTTACATTAAGGGTGTTTGCCGTGGCGATCGCGATCGGTGTCAAAAGCGCGGCGGTCGCATTGTTGGACATCATTTCGGTGAAAACGAAAGTCATCAAATAAAATGCCGAGAGCAGTGCGATCAACCCACCCCAACTGCTCACGACAGAAATAATTGTCGATGAAATCAAGGGGGCCGCGCCGCTATTCTCCATGGCGGCTTCGAGAGTCAAGACACCGGCTAGCAAAAAGATGATCCGCCATTCGATGGCCTGATACACCTCTTCCATTTTTATGCAGCCAACCAGTATGAGCAGTATCGCTCCGATAACTGAGCTGACGACGATCGGAGCTATCCCGAGCGTTGCGGTTACGATCACACCGGCGACGATCACGAGTGCGGGAATAAGCCTGCTTCTGCGATACACGACCTGGTCGGAGTCTGAGATGATGACAAAAGACGGATCCTGACTCAGCATATTGATGCGATCCGATTTGACCTCTAAAAGCAGCGTATCGCCGGCACTCAACTTGGTATCGGCGATTTTGTCCCGCATCAATTTGCCGCGGTGCCGGAGGGCCAAAACGATCGCTCCGAATGTCTCGCGAAACTGTAGTTCCGCGAGGGATTTTCCGACCAGACGGGAATTAAATACGACTACGACTTCTACTAACTTTGCGTCGGTTGTTTCGACGTCAGAGTCGTGCCATTTAAACTGCGACTTGAATAAGACGCCGGTTCGCTCCTGAAGCTTATTAAACTTTTCAAGGTCACAGCGGACGCGCAGAACGTCAGCCTCCCGCAAGACAAAGTCGGGCGACGGCACCGAGATTATCTCGTCTCCCCGCTGGATATCAATGATCGCGAGGTCAAGTTCTCTGACGATGGGCGCGTCTTTGATCGAGTGACCGACCGACGGCGCATTCTCCAGCAAAACAACTTCAGTAATATATTCCTGCAGGTCGAACGATTCGATCAGGTCTCCTTCATGGCGGCGGTCGGGAATCAATCGTATACCGATCACGAGCATGTAGATCATGCCGGCCGTAAACATGATCAACCCGAGCGGAGCGATCTCAAACATCGAGAACGCGGGCTGTCCTCTTTCTTCAGCGATCGAACTGACGAGAATGTTGGTCGACGTTCCGATCAGTGTGCAGACACCGCCGAACATCGAAGCAAATGACATCGGCATCAGCAGCTTTGAGGCACTTGCTTTTATTTCCCTCGCGACACCGAGAAGGATCGGAATGAAAACCGCAACGACCGGAGTGTTGTTGATAAAGGCCGAGAAAAAGGCGACCGAGACCATGACCGTGATCAAGCCCAGCCAGTAGTTCTTCTTAAAGACAATCGTTGTCAGCTTGGCCAGATAGCTAACGGCTCCGGTTTTGAAGAGTCCCGCGCTGAGGACAAACATCGCCGCGACCGTGACGGTTGCCTTATTACTAAACCCGGCGATCGCCTCGTCCGACTTGATGATGCCAAGGCTCAGCAACGAAGCCATTATGAGCAAAGCTACCAGGTCAACCGAAAGCTTTTCGGTTGCGAATAGAATGACGGCGCCGATAGCTACGGCGAAAACCAGTATGATCTCAATGTTCACAATAAAGTCCTTGTCTACTCGTCAGATTTTTTCGTTTGCGAAACGTCCGGCGGTTTCACGGGCGTTTCGTCGAAATACATATTCACGGCATCGGTGTTGATCCTTACCTTTAACCAGTCTCCCATTGTCTTGCGATCCTTTTCGCGGATAACTTTATTCGATCGAATTAGCGCGATCCAGATCTTGCGCGGCTCGGCCTCTCCAAAATCTGCGGCGGGTTGGATAACGCCCGACTCTATCTCGGGATATTGCACCTTGAGTTCTGAAAGGATTTGTTGTCCTTGCTTTTCAGCGGAACGCGCCGCGTCAACCTGGCTCTGCAGCTCCCGTATCAGTTTTTCTTTTTCATTTAGAACCGCGTTCAGATGATCAGATTGATTCTTGGCCGTGTCTGAGTCCTTGGTGTCGTTCAGATATGCAAAGCCCTGAAGTATCTCAAGCTTGGCAGAATCAAGATTGTAACGGGGTAACTTGCTCCTCAGAGCTTCGATCTCCGTTTCGGCAATATACTCACCGCCATATGTGAGTGTGATCTGATGCTTTTTCGGATCGATGTTTTTCTTGAGAAGGTAGTCGTTCGGAAACACCGCCTCGTTGTCGACAAACCGATTTGCCCGATGGCGAAAACGATTTTGCTGAACAATGTCATAACCGAAATAAATGCTAGGCAGGAGCGTGATTATTACGACGCCCCAGACTATCCGATTCGCCATCACTTCGTCTCGTTCTTCGGGAAGGTGCTTATACGGGAATTTCAAAAAGCGGGCGGTGACCAGCGTGGCGAGGGCTATGAAAACGGTGTTGATGACAAACAGATACAGCGCACCGCCAAAAAAAGTGAAGTTCCAGTTGGCGAGACCGAATCCCGCGGTGCAAAGCGGAGGCATCAGAGCCGTGGCGATTGCAACGCCTGGGATGACATTTGCCTTCTTCTTGCTCGTCACGGCGAGGATGCCGGCAAATCCACCGAAAAGCGCGATCAGGACGTCGTAGATGTTCGGTGATGTTCGGGAGAGGATCTCGGACGAAGCATCGGTAAGAGGCGTAAGCGAGAAAAAAATTGTCGAGGTGGCCAGACCGACAACCGCCGCGAATGCGTAGCTGAACAGAGCCTTCCGGAGTAGGGCGAGATCGTTGATCGCCATCCCCATTCCGAGCCCGATGATCGGCCCCATAAGCGGAGAGACGAGCATCGCACCAATCACGACGGCGGTCGAGTTAACATTAAGGCCGAGCGAGGCTATGAAGATCGCAAAGACGAGGATCCAGAGATTAGTGCCCTTAAATTCAACGCCGCTATCGACATTCTCAATAACCTTTTCGACCTCTTCGCGTTCGCTGCCGAGCCGAAAATAATTGAGTATATTGTCCATCCGAATTAGTCCCGAATCAGTGTTAAGGAAAAATGCCCAGTTCTCCGTAAGAAACGGCGATCTTATTTATCGCACTCACGAATGCTGCTGTCCTGAGATCAGTGATCTCCGGACCCGCTTTCCATATTTCACGGATCTCATTGTAAGAGGTACTCATCGTTTCCTCGAGCCCTGAATTTACGAGGTCTATCTCGTCGGCGCCGCGGACGATCACGCTCCGCTGCAGATCCGAGATCGACTTGCCGGTTATATCTTCGACGGCGGCTACGACGGCCCCAAACGAAGCCTGGTCAAAACGCTTTCCGATTCGTCCAAACCGCACGTGTGAGAGATTCTTCAGCCATTCGAAAAACGAGACGGTCACGCCGCCGGCATTGGCGTAGATGTCCGGGAGAATTAGAACGCCCTTCTGCAGCAAGATCGCTTCGGCCTCGGCGGTTGTCGGTCCGTTGGCTCCTTCGGCGATGATGCGGGCCTTGATCCGCGGCGCGTTCTCAGCCGTTATTTGATTTTCAAGAGCGGCCGGAATAAGGATATCGCAATCGATCTCCAGTCCATCGGCGCGATTCTTCAGATTTGTCGAACCGGGGTAATCGAGGATCGAACCGGTTTCTTTCCGGTGCCGCATGAGATCCTGGATCTCGATGCCGCTCGCGTTGCGGATCGAGCCCTCGTATTCTGCGATGCCGACGATCACGCCGCCGCCCGTCTGGCAAAAAAGGGCCGCGTGATAACCGACATTCCCGAGTCCCTGGACGACGATCCTTTTGCCTTCGATGCCAGTCGTGAGACCAAGATCTTTCATATCGTCGGCACGTGCGCAGGCTTCGCGAAGAGCGAAAAAGACACCGCGTCCGGTCGCCTCCAGACGTCCGCGAATTCCGCCCTGTGAAACCGATTTCCCGGTGACGCAGCCGAGTGCATCGAGCTCACCCGGGTGAAACGCCGCATACGTGTCAGCGATCCACGCCATTTCGCGGGCACCCGTACCGTAGTCCGGCGCCGGGACATCAATACCCGGGCCGATAAAATTCTTTCGCACAAGTTCGTGCGTGTACCGGCGGGTGATATTTTCCAATTCGCTAACCGTATATTTTGTCGGGTCGATGCGGATCGCTCCCTTGGCGCCGCCGAAAGGTACATCGACAACCGCGCATTTATAGGTCATCAATGCCGCCAGCGCTGCGACCTCGTCTTCGTTCGCGTCTTCCGAGAAACGTATGCCGCCCTTTGTCGGCAATTTGTGATGGCTGTGTTCCGCACGCCATCCGTCGATGACCTCGAAGCCGCGCGTGGTGCGGACAGGAAAACGGAAGTGATACATGCTGTTGCATGTCTTGATCTGCTTCAACAGATCTTCGGGATGCTGTGTCAGAAGAGCCGCGCGGTCAAAATATGTTGAAACATTTAGAAGAAAACTGGCTTGTGAATGTTCTTTTTTCATACGACGAGAACTCATCTGTATTACTCCTCAAAACAGGAAATAGAGCGCCGCGAGAACCAAGAGCAATAGAATCGAACCTGCAATTCCTATCATCACAGCCTTTTTCCGATCTCTCGCGGAAATCAGAGACGCATGCACCGGTCTGGCCGCCGCCCCATAAAAATTTTCGTTTCGAGATTACCAACCCGCTCGTCTCGCCAACTTCCGAATAAAGGATGCTTCGAAGAGCATCGCGCATCTCAGACATATTCTGAAATCGATCTTCCGGATCTTTGCTGAGGGAGCGTTCAACGATCGCGGCGGAGCAGATGAAGGCGTGTCGATCGGGAAAGCGGGCGATCACCACCTTCGAATTCGCACTTTCGAATAACGTGCATTGATAAGACTAAGCGAGAACGAGGCATCTATCAAAAGTGACCTTCAATTTGCGCCGGTAATTTTCCGTCACGAACGTCTTTTAGCGGGTGGAATTGTCAGTTGCAGATCGGTTAATCCGGGCGCAGCTCCGCCCGCCCGCTGATGGGAAGCGTGCGGGTGCGAGTTGCAAGGCTCCGATGTTCTGCCCGACGATCTAGCCTGCGATCTACCTACATTAATCAGCCTGGGACGCGTCGGAACTTGAACGAAACAGCATTACATACGCTCCGCCAAGGATCGCTCCAAAGATGAGGTGGCCGACCAGGCTCGCCATGGCGATCATGCGCATCGGAGCCATCATCAGAGGTGCGAACATCGGCATACCTAGCATCATCGGCATGAGGATCAAACCGCCAAGTATCCACCATACAAATCCATAGGCCGTCCCGAGTCCGATACCCGATCCAAAACTGTGAGCGCGGCCGCCCAGCACTCCGCCAAAGATCGCGCCGATCACGACACTATTGAAAAGATGATAGAGCCAGCCGACGACCAGACTTGTCGAGCCAACGACCATCGCAACCATTCCCATCATCGGCATCGAGCCACCGTCGGGTGTCGGAGCCGACATCATCGTCATCATCATTCCAAAAACCACACCGGCGATAATGCCGCCGACCACCCCTGCCACTATTCTTGATTTCATCTAGTCCTCCTTTAATAGAAAATTTACCGAGATAACCGTTATATGCCGGCTAACCGCACAGCCGGCAGAAAAATACGAGGTGAAATTCCACCATGCACTGGAACTTGTTGTTCCAAAAATATCACTCGTCCAACCCACAGAGTTGCGGACTCCCTTTATAGAAAAGGGGCGTTTTGATCGAGAATATTCCCTTGTGGAAAAAAATTTCGCTGTTCGGAATAAATTAGAATGAGAAGCCAATCGTATTATCAGAGATCGGGGATCTGAGTTCGTTAACTAATGCTTGGAATAAAGTGGCTCGAAAATAGGGAGGACAAATGGCGGAACTTTGAATCCGAAGCCATGCCGTTTCTTCCTGACCTTTTCCGGACGGCTATGTGGCTGGCGCGCAACCGGGATGAGGCGGAAGATCTTGTTCAGGAGACCATGTTTCAGGCGATGAGATCCTTTCACTCGTATCGGATGGGAACGAACTGCAAGGCATGGCTGACGCGGATCCTGTACGTGCAAAATGTCCGTCGGCTTAGAAAGATGCTGAACTTGAAACTGGTCCAAGACGTGGATGATGAGATCGCGCACACGATTCCCTTTGAGCCGCAGATACCCAGCGAGATCTCGGACGAGGAGGTCATTGCCGCGATCGGGCGTCTCCCGGAAATTTACCGGATCGTATTGGTTTTAGCCGATATCGAAGAACTCTCTTACAAGGAGATCTCGTCGATAGTGGATATTCCGATGGGAACTGTTATGTCGCGGCTATCGCGCGGCCGTCGCGTGTTGAGGATCGAACTGGCGGATTACGCTGGCAGACATGGATTTGGAGATCAGGAGAAGGCCGCGGCCCGATAGAGAGGTAGATATTAATGAAGTGCCGGGAATTTCGAGAAATCTCAGAATCGTACCTTAGTGACGAGCTGTTGGTGGAAACCCATCATCAGGTAAATCATCACCTCGAACACTGTTCGGAGTGCCGAACAGACTTTGCATCGCGCCGTGCGCTGCGCAGACGCGTGTCGTCGGCCGCGGTGAACGCCGCCGAGTTTCAGATCGATCCTTCTTTCGCCGAGGGATTGAAAAGTCGTCTGAGGGAAGACGCACTTGGTGCCGGCTTCTGGGCAAAATTTTCGACAGGCCGGCGAGTTCTGATCCCGATTGTTGCATCTCTACTGATCGCTTTCGGATTTGGCTCGTATTACTTAAACAGCAGCGGCGTCGACGGGATTACCGTGAAAGACACGGTATCGAATGGATTGGCTGAGCTGGCGCACTTTGCTTCCGGAAACCACAAGGACTGCGCATTGGAGAAGCTCGCAAGGTGGGAACGCATGTCGGAGACGGACTATCCGGAAAAGGCAGCCTATAGCGAGAAGATACTAGCTCCGCTAAAAGAACAATATTCCGATTCGGTGGAGATGTTAAGTGTCCATGACTGTGAATTCCGCGGGAAGGAATTTACCCACGTCGTTATTAGAAACGGCCGCAACATAGTGTCAGTTTTTTTCGACAAGACTGATGTCGTCGCGGAATCGCGAGGCGGCGTACCTGGCCCGATCACGAGCGAGATCGAAGATGGATTGCAGGTCGCAAGCTTTGCTCAGGATAAGCGGGCCGTGTTCGTGGTATCCGATCTTTCCGAAACTGAAAATATAAACATGGCCCGGGTTCTCTCTCATTCATTCCGCCAAACATCGTAGGATTCTTAAACAGACGGTCCGCATCGCCCTAAGGTGCCTCAGGGGTTCTGAGAAAATGAATGAATCTGTCTGAAGATGTTATCCGCCGTGATCGGCATGCCGTCGTAGTTCAGAACCGAAATGAGCTTCGATGCGTCGGCTCCTAATTCGATCATCATCAGGCTGCGAAATTGCGCATCGCGGTTTTGTTCGATGACGAAGACGCGGTCGTGTGAGTCAACGAAATCCCGAAACGACTTTCCAAAAGGGAATGCACGGGCACGCATTGCGTCGAGATGGACACCTTCGTCGGCTAATAGCTGCAATGCCTCGATCGCAGCGTATGTGGAGGTGCCGAAAAAAATGACGGCGTCATTTTTTGGTGATGAGTGATGAGTGATGAGTGATGAGTCAGAGGTCGGCCCATCTCCCCTTCTCCCTTTCTCCCCTTCTCCGTGTCGCCCCGTCCCCGCGTCGCCATAAAATTCCGGCTGCGGCACCAGTTCCTTCGCCGTGTCCCATTTGCGGGCGAGGCGGTCCATGTTACGGCGATAAACGTCGCCGTCCTCGGTGTAGACGGCGTACTCGTCACGCGATGAGCCGCGCGTGACGTACGCTCCGCGCGTCGGATGAACACCGGGCACCGTGCGGTACGGAATTCCGTCGTCGTCGATGTCCAGATAGCGCCCAAATTTACCGCGAAACTGTTCGATCGCGCTTCCGGCAAACGCGTCGCCGTCCGTCTCGTTCTCCATTCCCTCGACAATATCGGCCTGCTCCGCACCGCCGACGCGTTCCAGATGTCTGGCCGTAAGGACCTTGCCGCGGTCGAATTTACGGGCGTCGTCCCAAACAAGAGGCTCGGTGATGTGATCGTTCATCCCGAGATCAAGATCTGTCATGACTATGACCGGGGTCTGAAGACGCTCGGTCAGATCAAAGGCGTCGGCCGTCATCTCGAAACATTCTTTCGGTGATGCGGGGAACAGCAGCGGGTGTTTCGTATCGCCGTGCGATGCGTACGCCGCAAGCAAGATATCCGATTGCTGTGTCCGCGTCGGCATGCCGGTCGAGGGACCGGTCCGCTGAACGTCGATCAGCACGGTCGGCACCTCTGCAAAATAACCTAATCCGAGGAACTCGTTCATCAGAGAGATGCCCGGACCGCTCGTCGCGGTGAACGCACGTGCGCCGTTCCAGCAGGCGCCCATCACCATTCCGATCGCCGCGAGTTCGTCCTCGGCCTGAACGATCGCGTAGTTGTTCATCCCCGTCTCGGCGTCGACGCGATACTTTGCGGCATACTTGGCAAACGCATCGACAACTGATGTCGAAGGGGTGATCGGATACCACGCGGCGACGGTCGCTCCGGCATAGATCGCACCGAGTGCGCACGCTGAATTACCGCTGTAGAGAACTTTATCGCCGAGCAGGTCGCGCCGTTCGACGCGTATATCTAAGGGACATTCGAAATTCTCGCTCGCGTATTTTATGCCGATGTTGAGAGCTCGGATGTTTGGCTCGATCAATTTCTCCTTGCCGCGGAACTGTTCGCCGACAAGCTGCTCGAGCATTTCAAACTCGATCCCGAACAGCGCGACGAGGGCTCCGATGTAGACAATGTTCTTAAAAAGCTGGCGCTGGCGTGCATCGGTAAATTCGGCATTGCAGAGCGCCATAAGCGGGATGCCGATGTGTGTAATGTCGGTCCGATCGTATGCGGGCGCGAGAGGTTTCGACGAGTCATAAAGAAAATATCCACCTTCGCGAACATCGGCGTAATCTTTTTTCATCGATTGCGGATTGACGGCGATCATCAGATCGACGCCCTCTCGGCGGCCAAGATGCCCGCTTTCCGAAATACGCACCTCGTACCACGTCGGCAGCCCCTGGATGTTCGACGGAAAGATGTTCTTCGGCGTAACCGGCACGCCCATGCGAAACACTGCTTTTGTAAACAGCGCATTCGCCGACGCCGAACCGGTGCCGTTCACATTCGCAAAGCGGACTACAAAGTCGTTGATCTTCATCATCAAAGTGGGTCAGCGGTTCAGTCCGAAATCAGGATGCTGCTTATGATGGCGAACCGAAATGATCCTAATCACCGATGCGTTAGCAATTCTGTAAACAATTTGATACGGGAAACGATCAAGATTGGCACACCGGAAATCTCGTTCGACCACTCGGTACGATTCGGGACTTATAAGTACTTTTTCAACCTTCGACTTGAGCTGCGCAATAAAATCATCCGCGACCCTGACCCCCGCTTCTCGCTTGTAATAATCCAGTGCTCGCTTAACATCACGGTTAGCCGCAGAACTGTAGGAGGCCCGTATCACTTGTTATGGTCTCTAAGTGAAGCGAAAAATTCTTCATGGGTCATGACCGAGTCGGGGTTTTCGTCCATCTCACGGTCGCGTTGCAAGGCCGCTTCCACCCATTCCTCATCTTCTTCAACGAACGGTGAAGGCAACGAGGCAATAAGCTTTTCGGCGAGTTTGGCACGGTCCGAGTCGGAGAGGCTAAGGGCTAGTTCTTCGGCTTCTGCGATCACTGACATATCTACTTTCCTCCCTCGCAATTATAACACCGGCAGTCGTGTGAGAATCCAGTCGCTACCGCACCCTGTTCTGACCCGAACGGGCACGCCCATGCGAAACACTGCTTTTGTAAACAGCGCATTCACCGACGCCGAACCGGTGCCGTTGACATTCGCAAACCGGACGACGAGGTGGTTGATCTTTATAACATCTTTCGACCCGCGAGCATTTTCACGGACAGAGCCGTCTTTCATATTTCTATAAGCTGCGTTTTTAGTGAAGGCTTGATCGTTATCGACAATGATAGTGCGTCATCGGCGAAATGTGAAGATGCGAAAAAGCCCGCCCTTTGTGACGTAACACACAGACGCCGGCAGAGTCTTTGGACTAGTGTATTCCAACTCAGTATATAAATGGGCACACAAGCGCCTCCGCTTTTTCACGCTGTCCGAGGACCAAAATGAAAAAACTCTGGATTTTGTTGGTGTCGATCTTCGTGTTTTCGTTCGCCATACTCGGCTGGGTCGGGACTGAGATCTTCCGTCAGGCTCCGCCGATACCGACGCAGGTCGTGACGACCACCGGTGAAATTGTCATCCCTGAAGAAGCGATTTCCGACGGGCAGAACGTATGGCAGGCGATGGGCGGGATGCAGGTCGGCTCGATATGGGGACACGGCAGTTATGTCGCGCCTGACTGGACGGCTGACTATCTTCATCGTGAGGCCGTTTTCATCCTCGACGATTGGTCGGGCGGACAATTTTCACGCGGTGGACTGCCGAGCGAGCAGCAGGCGATGCTAAAGCAGCGTCTTCAAGATCTGCTGCGGACCAATACGTACGACGAGGCAACGAACACGATCGAGGTCGACCCGATCCGCAAACGTGCTTTCGAAAGCAATCTCGCACACTATAGCGAGATCTTCACCGACGGAAACTCCGACTACGCGATTCAGAAGAATGCTCAATCGAATCCGGTAAAGCTTCGACAGCTCAACTCATTCTTCTTCTGGACAGCGTGGGCATCGGCCGCGAACCGCCCGAACAATACAATTTCATACACCAGCAATTTTCCCGCTGAACCGCTCGTCGGGAATGTTCCGACGAGCTCGGCGATCGTCTGGACCGGAGTCAGCGTTATCATGCTGATCGCCGGCATCGGCGCCATGGTCTGGTTCTATGCAGGCTGGCACAAAGAACCGGACCAGCGTGACACGCCCGACGAAGATCCGCTGATCGACGCCAAGCTCACGCCATCGCAAAAGGCCACGGTCAAATATTTCTTCGTGGTTTCGTTATTGTTTCTGTTGCAGATCGTGATGGGAATAATAACGGCGCACTACGGCGTCGAAGGCGGCGGATTCTATGGGATCCCGTTGCAGGATTACCTCCCATATGTCGTTACGCGCACATGGCATACACAGCTAGGCATCTTCTGGATCGCGACCGCGTGGCTCGCGGCCGGACTTTTTATAGCACCATACATTTGCGGGTATGAGCCGAAGCGCCAAAAGCTCGGCGTCGACCTGCTATTCGGTGCGCTGCTCGTCGTCGTTCTTGGATCGATGGCCGGACAGTGGATGAGCGTCATGCATATGCTGCCGGGCGACCTGTGGTTCTGGTTCGGTCATCAGGGATATGAGTACGTGGATCTTGGCCGCGTCTGGCAGGCGGCGTTGTTCGTCGGACTGCTGCTATGGCTTTTTCTGATCGCCCGCTCCGCGATCCCCGCACTCAGAAAAAAGGAAACTCCCGGGCGTTCGCTTGTGATGCTCTACCTTTTGACAACAGCCGGTATAGCTCTGTTTTACGCCCCGGGATTGTTCTGGGGAATGCGGTCGCATTTGACGGTCGTCGAGTATTGGAGATGGTGGGTCGTGCATCTGTGGGTCGAAGGATTCTTCGAAGTGTTTGCCACCGTCGTCATCGCATATCTTTTTGCGCGACTTAAGGTCATTCGTCCCGAACACGCGGCGTACGCTGCCTTGCTGTCGGGCGCGATCTACCTGAGCGGCGGTATCATCGGCACACTGCATCATCTCTATTTCGCCGGTACACCGACGGTCGCGCTCGCCTTTGGCTCAGTGTTCAGCGCCCTCGAGATCGTGCCGCTTGTTTTCGTCGGTTACGAAGCGCTCGAGAACATCCGTCATTCAAAGGTTCGGCCATGGCTCGCCCAATACAAGTGGGTCGTGTACTTTTTTGTCGCGGTGGCGTTTTGGAATCTGGTTGGAGCCGGCATCTTCGGCTTTATGATCAATCCGCCGATCGCTCTCTATTACATGCAGGGATTGAACACGACCGCCGTCCACGCACACGGAGCTCTTTATGGTGTGTACGGAACACTCGGCCTCGCCCTTCTGCTCTTTTGCATGCGTGCGATGGACCCGCAGCGGATCTGGAACACCAAGCTGCTCGGGTTCGCGTTTTGGGCGATCAATATCGGCATGCTCATGGAGATCATGTTCAGCCTGTTGCCGATCGGCCTTCTGCAAACCTACCAATCCGTCAACGAGGGTTACTGGTATGCGCGAAGTCCGGAGTTCATGCAAACCCCGCTTATGCAGAACCTGAGGTGGATGCGTCTGTTCGGCGACACCGTGTTTGCGATAGGCGCGGTCGCTTTTGTTTGGTTTGCGATAAGTCTGATGATCCGAAAGCAGAAACCTGAACCGGCATTGGTGCCTGAACCTGCGCAGGCGTAGTTTGATTAACAGGGATGAAGGGGATGATGGGATTCTTCATGTATTCCGTTCATCCCCTTCATCCCTGTTGTATTGGTGTGATCCGCCTGCGGATCCGGAAATCTACGAACGCATGGAGCTAGACACTGTGGACGATATCGCAACCAGGGATGACATCGACCGCCTAATGCAGGTGTTCTATGAACGCGTGCTGGTTGACGATGTCATCGGATTCATATTCACCGATGTCGCAAAGCTCGATCTCGAACATCATTTGCCGATCATCGGCGATTTTTGGGAGAGCCTGCTGTTCGGGACGCCTGCATATTCTATTCACGGTCGGAACCCACTACTCGTTCACAAAGAGCTACACGAAAAACTGGCCTTGACCGCCGACCATTTCCGGCGATGGCTCGAGATCTTTTCCATAACGATCGATGAAAATTTTGCAGGTGAGCGTGCGGACTATCTCAAGGAGCGAGCGGCAGCTATCGCCGTTCGGATGCAAGAGTTTCTCGGTGACGATGGGCGTCCAGACACGGTTTGAAAGGCAAGGCTATTTCACCTGACGTACGATCGGTTTTGTTCGAGTAGTTGTCCCTATCCGGACGGTCTTTTTTGCTTCTCGAATTCCATGGTGCCGTCGGCGACGCGGCCGTATCGCAGCATTGAAAGATCCTTGATGTAGTTCTGATGTAAACGCCACGGCGTTTTCGAACCCTGACTCGGCAATGTGTGAAGCGCCCGCTCGACGTAACCTGAGGTGAAATCCAATACGCGCTCGGGTCTTACCGAAGGATCGTTCAGCCGCGGAGTGCACCGTGCGAATCCATATCGGTCCATGTAGTTCAGCATACGGCAGACGTACTCCGCGGTAAGATCGCACTTCAATGTCCACGATGCGTTGGTGTAGCCAAAAGCCGACGCGAGATTGGGAACGTCGCTGTACATCATTCCTTTGTAAGCCATCGTCTTCGACATATCCACCGGCTCATCGTCGACGACCAGCTGAAGTCCCGCCATAAGTTTGAGGTTGAGACCCGTCGCTGTGACGATAATATCCGCTTCGATATGCCTTCCCGATTTTAGCTGCAGCCCCGTCTCGGTGAAGGTCACAATCTGATCGGTCACCATAGATGCACGCCCGTCACGAATCACCCGAAAAAGATCTGAGTCGGGCACGAGACACAGTCGCTGATCCCACGGGTCATACGATGGAGTAAAGTGCGCGATGTCATATCCCTCTCCGAGTTCGGTCCGCACACCTTTCGCGATCAGACGCTTCATCGTCGCGGGCCGCCTCCGTGAGAGGACGTAGAAGAACATCTGGAGCATGACATTCTTCCAGCGCGTCACGGCATACGACGCGCGCTCAGGAAAGATGCGGCGGAGAAAGTTCGCGATGCGATCCTCAGCCGGAAGCGTCATGATGTACGTCGGCGAACGCTGAAGCATCGTGACATGTTCCGCGGTCTCGGCCATCGCGGGTACGAGCGTGACGGCGGTCGCCCCGCTGCCTATCACGATGACTCGTTTATTTTCATAGTCCAAATCTTTGGGCCACTTCTGTGGATGAATGATCTGTCCACGAAATTGTTCGACCCCGGGCCATTCGGGCGTGTATCCATTCTCGTAATCGTAATAACCAGTGCAGAGATATAGAAAGTTGCAGGTGAGAGTTTTTGTTCCGGTGCTCGTCAGCGTTTCGACCGTCCAGAGAGCGTCGTAGGATGACCATGACGCTGTCTTTGCCCGGTACCCGTACCGGATCTTTTTATCGACGCCGAATTCACCGGCCGTGTCACGGATGTAGTTGAGGATGGCCGGCCCGTCGGCGATCGCCTTGGCGTTACGCCACGGCCGAAATCTGTAACCGAGCGTGTACATGTCGGAATCTGAACGAACTCCCGGGTAGCGAAACAGGTCCCACGTCCCGCCCATCGCATCCCGTCCTTCGAGTATCGCGAAGCTCTTCTGCGGACACGCCATGCTGAGCTGACATGCAGCTCCTATACCTGAGAGGCCCGCACCAACAATTAGAACGTCGAGGTGTTCCATGCTCTATGTAGGATTAACCGAAAGTGCCCTTGAAACAAAGCGATCTTCGATAATTGTCGTCCGCCTTATCAGTGGTGTGCACGCATCCCTGTGTTCCGAACGATTAAGAAAAATTAAAGACGTCTACGCTTCCCCGGGCTTAAAATAGCGGCAATTCAATGCGAATGGCTTCGCAGCCGCGTAGCGGCCGCACGCATTTAGCCGTGGCCTTTTAGGCCACGGTCAAAGTATCACAGTGATTCTGCCGCGTCAGCGGCAGATGAACGGAATCTGCGACGATGGCAAACACGTACTCCCAGCTCTTCTACCACATTGTCTTTAGTACAAAAGAACGGCGTAACTTTATTCACCAAGAGATCGAAGAACGTGTTTGGGACTACATGGGCGGAATCGCGCGGAAACACGACGTAACTTCTTTGAGAGTTGGCGGTATCGAGAATCATGTTCACGGACTTGTTATGGCGAAGCCGGTCGTTCCTCCGTGTAAGATTCCAATGTGGCTAAAAGGTGGCTCCTCCAAGTGGATTCACGACGAATTCCCGAACCTGAGCGATTTCAGCTGGCAGGACGGCTACGGCATATTCTCCGTAAGCAAATCACAAGTTCCCGACGTCATTCGATATATCGAGAACCAGCGAGAGCATCACTATAACGAGACCTTCGAAGAGGAATATATCTCGCTTCTGAGACTGCATGGTATCGAGTACGACCTGCAATACGTTTTCGATTGATTCCAACTACCGCTGACGCGGCAGGACCTCTGTCGTCGAAAAACCGTGGCCTGAAGGCCACGGCTAAATGCATGCGGCCGCTACGCGACCCTCCGAGCGTCTACCGCCATTATAAACTTGGCGCAGACGAGGGATTCAGTCTAAATCTTCCAAGACGGCTGCGCACACCAAGCGGCAGAGCCGTTAGTTATATCCCAACCGAGCGTGGTTGAAGTGTCACTTGTGGGAGTCGTCATATCCTCGAGCTCAAATAACTTTACGAGCCCACACTTATAGTCGAATTACAAAAATGACAGAAATCAGGTTGGAGAGGAAGGCTGGACGCAAAGCGAATTACAAAGTCGTGGATCTGCATATGAAAGCCAGTATCTGACGATCGATACGTTCGACGGGTTATTATGAAGAGAAGTCCCGGGGAATAAAAAGATTCGGATCGAGCATCGTCTATAATAGACGTATGCATGAGATCGAGACCGCGGTCCGCGAACGGTACGGAGCCGCCGCAAAACTTAAAGAAGACGCGCTCTGCTGTCCGGTGGAGTACGACCCTAAGTTTCTAAAGATCCTGCCCGACGAGATCATCGAGCGGGACTACGGCTGCGGCGATCCGTCACAGTTTGTCAGGTCCGGGGATACCGTACTTGATCTAGGCTCGGGTGGCGGGAAGATCTGCTATATCGCGTCGCAGATCGTCGGAGCGTCGGGACGCGTTATCGGCGTCGATACGAATACCGAGATGCTCGCGCTTGCAAACAAATATCGCGATGAGATGGCGGATCGCATCGGTTATGCCAATGTGGAATTTCGGTATGGCCGGATCCAGGACCTCAGGCTCGATCTAACGCTTGTCGAAGAATATCTGTCGCGCATACCGCTGCAAACGACGGCGGACCTCTTCGATTACGAGACGTTCATCGTCAAAGCGAAAAGCGAGCGGCCGCTCGTGGCCGACGCATCCCTTGACGTGATCCTCTCGAACTGCGTTCTTAATCTGGTAAAACCGGAGGACAAAGAGCAGATGTTTGCCGAGATGTTCCGCGTGCTCAAACGCGGCGGCCGTGTCGCGATCGCGGACATCGTTTCCGACGAGGATGTCCCCGAGCATCTGCAGAACGATCCCGAGCTATGGTCCGGCTGTATATCGGGTGCGTTCAGAGAAGATGCGTTCATCGAGGCGTTTGAGCGAGCCGGCTTTTACGGAATGCAGGTCGTCAAGCGCGACGAAAAACCGTGGCGAGTCGTCGGGGGCATCGAGTTTCGATCGGTGACGATCGTCGCCTATAAGGGCAAGCAAGGCGAATGCAGGGAAGGGAATCAGGCCGTCATCTACAATGGTCCGTGGAAGAAGGTGATCGACGATGACGGGCACATCCTCGAACGCGGAGCGCGAATGGCCGTTTGCGAAAAGACGTTCGAGATCTACACGCGCGAGCCGTACGCGAATGACATCATCGGCATCGAGCCGCGTGAGCCGATTTCGGCGGAAGATGCAATTGAATTCGACTGCCGCCGCAACGCAAAGCGTCATCCGCGTGAGACCAAGGGCATGGATTACGCCGTGACCGATCTTTCGGGTGCGGCGTCGTGCGATCCGGACACGGGCTGTTGCTGAAACACGATATGCACTACTACAACGAAGACGATCTTGAACGCTTTGGCGACATCGCAAAATACCAGCCGCATTTGTTCGAGAAATTCATGGCGTGGTACCAGGCCTGTCAGGAAGAAGGAGCGCTTTCGCGTCGGGAAAAGGCGTTGATCGGCCTTGCTGTCGCCGTCACGGTCCAATGCCCGTACTGCATCGAGGCGTTCACCAATTCGAGCCTCGAGAACGGATCGAATATGGAGCAGATGACCGAGGCGATGCATCTCGCATCTGCTATCCGCGGCGGTGCCAGCCTGATCCATGGAATTCAGTCGCACAACGCACACGACAAGGTCTCGATGTAAATGACGACTGCTACGATTCAGATACCACGCGAAAGCACAACACGTATGGCTCCGTCTCGGAGATCGTTCGCCGATCACCTCGACACCGGCGTCCTTCGCTCGAACGAGATCAGCACGCTGCAGATCAACGTCGGGAAATTGTGTAATCAGGCGTGCAAGCACTGTCATGTCGACGCATCGCCGACGCGGACCGAGATCATGGGACGCGAGGTCGTCGACGCATGTTTGCAGGTATTAGAAAAAAACCGGATCCCGACGCTCGACGTCACGGGCGGAGCACCTGAGCTGATCCCCGATTTTCGATATCTCGTAACCGAGGCGCGGCGCATCGGGGCGAAGGTCATGGTTCGACATAACCTGACGGTGATGCACGAATCGGGTCACGAAGATCTTCCGGAGTTTTTTGCCCGCAACGAGGTGGCTCTTGTTTCGAGTCTCCCGTATTTTCTCGCGCAGCAGACCGACGCGCAGCGCGGTCGCGGCGTATTCGACAAGTCGATCTCGGCACTTCGACGGCTGAATGATGTCGGGTATGGACGTCAGGCACATCTGACGCTGGATCTTGTCTATAATCCCGTCGGAGCTTTTCTCCCGCCGCCGCAAGCCGCGATCGAAGCCGATTTCAAACACGAGCTGAGTGCTCGTTACGAGATCGTGTTCGACAATCTATTCACGATCACGAACATGCCGATCGCCCGATTCGACGAATGGCTGCACCGATCGGGCAACGCCGAATCTTACATGCGAAAGCTTGTTGCGGCCTTCAATCCAGAGACGGTTGCCGGATTGATGTGCCGGAATCTGATCAGCGTCGACTGGAACGGAAAACTATACGATTGCGATTTCAATCAGATGCTCGATCTGCCGATCGAGAGCGGCAGGCCGCAGACGATCTTCGATTTCGAAATGGCGGAGCTCGAGAATCGACATGTGACGACCGCCGAGCATTGTTTCGGCTGCACGGCCGGTGCAGGTTCGTCGTGCGGCGGTGCGGTTGCAGGAGCATAGAATGGGCGTCGCAAAATTAATAAAGGCATTGTCGGTTCCCGTGGCTATTGGTGCACTTGCGGTGCTTGTCGTGATGGAGAGACGACGCCCGCTGCGAAAGCCTGTCGAATCGACAACCACACGCACCGGCAGAAATCTCGCCATCGCGGGCTTGGCTGCGTGCTCTCTTTATCTGGTTGAAAGGCCGATAACGGATCGGTTGACGAGATGGGTCGAGAAACATCAGGTCGGTATCTTAAAGCTCGTGCCGCTTCCGAAATGGGTTGAAGCCGCGGCGGCGGTTATCTTGCTCGATTACACGCTGTACATCTGGCACGTGCTGACGCATAAGGTCCCTTTTCTTTGGCGATTTCACGTCGTCCATCACGCCGACCGCGACCTCGACGCGTCGACCGCTCTCCGATTTCACTTTGGCGAGTTGTTGATCTCGATCGTGTGGAGATCGGCGCAGATCGTCGTCATCGGAGTTTCAACGTCGTCTTTCAAGGCCTGGCAGGCGTTCCTTTTGCCCTCGATCCTTTTTCACCACTCCAATCTCAGGCTGCCGCTCCAAGTCGAAAATAAGTTAAGCTCGCTGATCATGACGCCGCGGCTGCACGGCATCCATCATTCAGTCGAAGTTTCTGAAACAGACTCGAATTGGTCGAGCGGGCTTACGATCTGGGATCGTTTGCACGGCACGATACGGACCGACGTCCCGCAAAGTTCGATCGTTATCGGAGCTCCAGGGGACGATCTCGCGGTCGACGTCGGTTTGAAGTCGATCCTCGCCCTTCCTTTCCACTCAGGTTCAACCCCGTCATCAGATAATTGAACAACGAGGAGATATTTTGGTTCCGACGGTATCGATAATAATCCCGACGTTCAACGAGGAGCGTTCCTTGCGCTCGACGATCGAGTCGTTGCAGCGGTGTTGCCCGGATGCGGAGATCATTGTCGCAGACGGAGAAAGTTCCGATGGAACCGCAGATATCGCCATGAAGCACGGCGCACGGGTCGTGCATTCAAAAAAAGGACGAGGAGCTCAGCTTAGAGCTGGAGCAGATGCTGCGGCCGGAGGCGTGCTCTGGTTCGTTCACGCCGATACGATTCCCGACGACGACGCGGTTGATCAGATGATGAATGCTCTGACCGATGCGTCTGTAGTCGGAGGCAATTTTACGATCGTCTTCGACGGCATATCTCGGCCGGCACGCTTTATGAGTTGGCTTTATCCGAAGCTTGGCCGGCTCGGTCTTGCGTATGGGGACTCGGGCATCTTTGTCCGCCGGGGAGTTTACGAAAAGGTCGGCGGCTTCAAACCGCTACCGCTTTTCGAGGACCTCGATCTACTTCATCGCCTCAGACGCGAGGGAGAATTCAAAACATTAGAAGCGAAAGTGGTCACATCGTCTCGAAGGTTCGAGGGACGCAGCTTTCCCATGATGTTTGCCCGATGGTCTTTTCTTCAGGTGCTTTTCTGGTGCGGCGTGCACCCTGACAGTCTCGCCAACCTCTATCAACCTGTGCGGTCGTCCAAACCGCCCGATTAACTCTCGTCGAAACTCAGGCGATTTTCTTCAAGCCACGCGTGGGTGTCCGGACACCGGGATGCGAGTGACTCGTCGGTTGCGAACTCTTCTTGGATGCGGACAAGGTCCGGCGGATTATCGACATCGTACCAACGCGGAAGCTCGGTTATACGTGTTAGCCCGAGCGTTTGAGCTCTCTCAAGCGTGTCTCGATAGACGTGCTCGGAACTCCAACGGATTTCATCGAAGATTCCAGGAATCTGCTCGCGCATCGCGATCAAATAATATCCGCCATCCTCTGTGCCACCGAGAACAAGGTCCGTGTCGGGTTCGCCGAATGCCGCAATCGCATCGATGAGAAACTCGTAAGGCAGCGTCGGGCTATCGGTACCGATAATGAGGACGGGGCTAAAATTCAGATCCGCGATTTCCTGCACCGCACCGTCGAGCCGTTCGCCAAGCCCCGTTCCATTCTGTGGGATCAGTGACACGTCGGGGCCGACAATTTGTTCGATCTCGTCACGCCCGTTCGGTGGATCAAAGGCGACTATCACGTCATCGCAGATACTCGCAGCCATCCGCACCGTGTCTTTCAAGAATGCTTCGGCAAGGCTCGCACATTGTTCAGCGGTGAGGAACGGCTGGAGACGCGTTTTCACGGCACCCGTTCGAGGTACCTTTGCCATCACGATGATTACGGGACGCACGCCCTCTTCTTTTTCCGTATGGATCACGATCCGACCGCCCGGCGCCAGACACGTAGGTATCTCGCGAACCATCTCTGGACGAACGGCGATTTCAACGTCTTGAGCGTCGCCTCGGTTCCGACCTCTTGCGTGATCTTTGACAGCGTCGGATAGACGCGGATGATCTCGTTGAGATGCGCGACCTTGAGCCGGTTTTTTACGGCCCAGACATATTCATGAATGAGTTCGCCGGCGTGGCTCGCGACAATTGTCGCACCGACGATCCGACCACGGTGGGAAACGACCTTTACAAAACCGTCCGTCGAACCGCTCGCCTGAGCGCGGTCATTCGCATCGAGTGGGACCACGTGGATCGCGACATCCTCGCCAAACTTCTTTCGCGCCTCCGCCTCGGTCATCCCGACGCGGCCGATCTCGGGATCGGAAAACGTCGCCCAGGGCACGACTCGAAAATCTACCTTCTTTTTGAAAGGCCAAGGGACGAAAGCGTTCTGTATGACGATCCGAGCTTCGTAATCGGCCATATGCGTGAACTGAAAGTGACCGGTTACGTCGCCGGCGGCGTAGATGTGTTTCTGCGAGGTTTGGAGAAGGCCGTTCGTCTTGACCTGTTTCTCGTCGAATTCGACTCCTGCGCGTTTCAGATCGAGATCGTCGATGTTCGGCTTGCGGCCGACGGCGGCGAGTATCTCGTCAGCCTCAATCGTTTTCTCTTTCCCCGACGATTCGACTGTGATCGACTTGGCACCGCTCTCGGTCTTTGCGGCGCGGATAGCTTTAGTACCGGTCAGAATTGTCAGGCCTTCCGCTTTCAATATCTGCTCCATCGACGACGACACATCGGTTTCTTCTTTCGACAATATCCTGTCGCCCATCTCGACGATCGTCACATCCGATCCGAAACGTGCGAACGCCTGGCCAAGCTCAACGCCGATAGCGCCGCCACCGAGAACGACGAGCCGCTTCGGCAGAGCCTTTATATGAAAGACATCTTCGTTTGTGATGTAGCCAGTCTGCTCGAGCCCGTCGATCGGCGGCGTAAACGGCCGCGAACCAGTTGAGATGCAGAACCGCTTTCCCTTTAGCGTTTTTGATTTGCCTCCTTCCATGGCCACTTCGATCTCGTACGGGCTTGTGAATTTCGCGGTTCCGAATATAACCTCGACGCCCATTTCTTCGAACACTTCGGGTGCGTCGCGCTTTTCGACAACGCCGATCACGCGCTGTACGCGCTCGATAACGGATGCGAACGAATCGTTGAGGAATCGCGCCTCCGAAGATTCAAACCCGTATCCATCCGCATTGCGCATCTCGTGTGCAAACTTCGCCGAACGAATAAAGGTTTTCGATGGAACACACCCCGAATAAAGACAATCACCGCCGAGGCGATCGCGCTCAACGAGAGCGACCTTTGCTCCAAGGATCGCGGCCCCGCCGGCGGCGACGAGCCCCGCCGATCCGCCTCCTATAACGATGAGATCGTATTGATCAGACATTTGTATTTAGGATGAAGATGGTTCGAGGAGATGGCAAGTACAGCCTTCGTAAGGTGTAGGATAAAAGCGATCAGTCTTCTGGGAGAGCGATCATAACGTATTAGTGACCGCGTAGCGGGCAAATGAATTTAGCCGTGGCCTTCAGGCCACGGTACGAACGAGATCGGATACGTCGCGTAGCGACGGTTGAAATGGCGAATAGTTCAATCGTCGCTGACGCGACGAAATCGAATATCATGAATTAACGTGACCTGAAGGCCACGGCTAAACTCATTTCGCCGCTGACGCGGCGGTTGCATCAATCGAAAATAAACCGCTCGTCATATTCGATCCCGTGCAATTTTAATAGGGACACGTATTCCTCCTCGAACGTCTGTCGGGCGTGATGTTCGCGTTGATTTTCGATATCGAATCACATCGGGAACTTGCGATCTGCTCACCGAGAATATTCCGTATCCGTCTTGCCAATAAAATTTGCTCATTGCAGGAAATTCCCCATGTATCCATTTGGATGAGTCGCCCTTTAGCCATTGTGGGATTTGATATGGAGCGATTACCGGCCGTGCCATTACGAGACCGTGGATGTGATCTTCGATTCCGCCCACTTGCAACGCGGCTAATTCATGTTTACGAGCGACGCCGCCGATGTACGCCCACACGCGAGATTCGATTTCCTGAGTGATCAGTTTTTGTCGGGCCTTCGTGCTGAAGACAAGGTGATAAAAGAGTTGGGAGAATGTGTTTGCCATATTGGGAGATGGTTCAGCCGTCGCTGACGCGACGGAGATTACAATATTTCGAAAAAACCGTGGCCTCACAGCTAAATTCACGTTATCGCTGACGCGACGCAGTCAACATTTCAATTTCTTTAGCGCCGACAATTGTCTGAGTCATAGCCCGCATCGACCGCGTAGCGGGCAAATGAATTTAGCCGTGGCCTTCAGGCCACGGTCAGCCGATAACAAAGCGCCCGTCGCGTAGCGACGGTATGAATCGGCATTTGACTCAATCGTCGCTGACGCGACGAAATCAAATGCTCGAGATTACCGTGGCCTGAAGGCCACGGCTAAACTCAGTTCGCCGCTGACGCGGCGGTTCAAAATAGTACGTCACCTAGCTGCCGTGCGCCTCGAATCGTTCTTAATTTTTCGAAAAGCGGAGGTTTCCGCACACCGAACAGCGGAGCCGGGGAAACTAGGACACCAGTCTAGGCTAATGTAAAAAGCTTTTTCGCACCTCAAACGCCAGTGCTGAAAAAGTTATTACTTGGCTTGATCATTCCTCGCGAAGAACTTATCCGCATTGGCCTCGGTTTCTTCCGGAGTAATTTCTTCGAGCTGTTGGTTGATATCCCACTCGTGGCCATAGGGATCTCTTAACTTGCCATACCTAGCGCCCCAGAACATGTCCTGCACCGGCATGATGACCTCGGATCCGCGAGCGACGGCACGTTCGACCAATGCATCCGCATCATCGACGTTTATCGTTATTCGCACGCATGTACCTCCGAGCCGCTCGGGGGATTCCAGCGAACCGCCATCGCCCGGGGCAAACCAGTCGGAGATAAAAGTTTATGCCCATCCAGAATTATCTCTCCGTGAATGAGCTTTTTACCGTCGGGCGACATCATATTGTGGCCCTCTTCGGCTCCAAAGTTATCCTTGTAAAATTCAAGGGCGGCAAGACCGTCGCTAACGATCAAATGCGGAATGAACTGGTCTTTTATTGGCATCGTTTCCCCCGATTGCCTCGGACCGCGTAGCGGGCAAATGAATTTAGCCGTGGCCTTCAGGCCACGGTCAGCCGTTAACAAAGCGCCCGTCGCGTAGCGACGGTATGAATCGGCATTTGTTTCAATCGTCACTGACGCGACGAAATCAAATACTCGAGATTACCGTGGCCTGAAGGCCACGGCTAAATTCAGCCCGTCGCTACGCGACGAAAGCCGCGAGAATTAATATCAAAGTCTTTCCGACAAGCGGAGCTTTTCCGCACGCCGATCGGCAGAGCGGTTAGTTACGCGATTGCTTTGCTCGTTTCGTTGTCCTGTCTAACTCCTGCTTAATCCTTTCACCAGCCTTGGCGATCCTTTTCATTTCGGCATCGATCAACTTGTAGTCCCGAAGATGCGGGTTTTTGTCAATATAATCGTCCGCCAAATATACCGACATCATTTCGGCCCTTTCGTAGTCGTTCTGTCCGACCAGTCTATAAAACTCTTTTGTTAGTGGGTTGGTGCGTCCTAGCTCGTAACGTTGTCTGAAATTCTCGATCTGAAATCGCGAGAGTCGAAGGAAAATCAGCACGACGAACTTTTCGTGCTCCCGCGTGCCAGCATCGGCAGCCTTCGAAATTATTTGCGAAATCTCTTCATTTGGAACGGGCACTTCGGGAATTACCACACGGCCCGATTTCGGTTGGTATGCTTCGGCATATTTCTGAAGTTTCGATAGATCCGCTGGGCTGAGTTTCGATGGCTCAACCATCGGTTCTGCGACATGAGCAGAATTGAGGTTGTTCGCGTCTTCCAATGAAACGCGGCTGCAACCTGTCGCCGCTGCGAAGGCAATTCCGAGAGTCAGGACAATTACTTTAGGTGCACGCTGCATTCGTAGCCGCAACTAGCCTTCCCCATTCCCATCACACCCGTACTTGACCTCGCCGGCCTTCGTTACGTTGTACCAAAATTTTTGCATGTCCCAGGCGGCGGTCGGGCAGCGTTCGGCGCAGAGGCCGCAGTGCAGGCAGACGTCCTCGTCCTTCACCATGATTCGCTTTGTTTGAATAAGCGGCTCGGAGACGTAGAGGTCCTGCGTGAGATTTAAGGCGGGAACTTTCGCGCGTGCGCGGAGATCTTCTTCCGAACCGTTCGCGGTGAAGGTGATGCAGGCGGTCGGGCAGATGTCGACGCAGGCGTCGCACTCGATACACTTTGGCCCGTCGAAGACAGTCTGCACATCGCAGTTCAAACAACGCTCCGCTTCTTTGAAACCCGCGAGCCGGTCGAATCCCATCTCGACTTCCTGTTTGCGATTGACGAGTGTCTTCGTTTTCGGTGCTTGCGGCACGACCAGACGATCGTATTCGTCGATCTCGCTGTCGTAGGCCCATTCGTGAATGCCCATCTTCTGCGAGACGAGATTGACCATCGGATGAAGTCGCTCGGTCAATAGATTCTTTTTGTTGCAAAGGAGGTCTATCGACACCGCGGCCTGGTGGCCGTGAGCGACGGCAGTAATTACATTCTCGGGACCGAACGCTGCGTCGCCGCCGAAGAAAACTTTCGGATTCGTCGATTGGAACGTCGTCTTATCGACGATCGGCATTTCCCATTTGTCGAAATCAAGGCCGATGTTGCGCTCGATCCACGGGAATGAATTCTCTTGTCCGATCGCGACGAGGACGTCGTCCGCGGGGAAGAAAACCTCGGGCTCGCCGGTCGGGACAAGCGAACGTTTTCCGTTCTCGTCGTGGACGGCTTTTACCTTTTCGAACATCACGCCCATTAGACGGCCTTTACGTTTGGGCTGCGTCACTTCGGAGCCACCGGACACCCTCCCTACCGGTCGGGTTTCCGCCTTTCCGGCCTCTGCGTCTCGGCGACTCTGCGGTTCATCATCCTCATACTCGATCACAAACGATTTCGGGACGTGGTTGTCGATGATCGGGATGTCTTCGTGTTGTGCGTCTTCTTTTTCCCACGGCGACGCTTTCATCTCGGCGAACGGGGAGCGGACGATCACCTTGACGTCTTCACCGCCGAGCCGACGCGCGGTGCGGCAGCAGTCCATCGCCGTGTTTCCGCCGCCGAGCACGATGACTGTTTTGCCGATCTTGGTCGTATGCTCGAACGCGACGCTGCCGAGCCAGTTAATGCCGATATGAATATTCGCCGCACCCTCTTCGCGGCCGGGAATTTTTAGCTCGCGTCCACGCGGCGCTCCCGTGCCGACGAAGACCGCGTCGTAATCCTGTTCGAGCACCTCTTTCAACGACGAGACATAATGTTTGAAATGCGTGTGGATCCCCATGTCGAGGATGTAATTCACTTCTTCGTCGAGCACTGTTTCCGGCAAACGAAACGCCGGGATCTGACTGAGCATAAATCCGCCGCCCTTGTACTGCTCGTCGAAAAGATGGATCTCGTAACCAAGCGGCGCCAGATCGCGTGCGACGGTCAACGAAGCGGGACCGGCACCGATCAACGCGACCTTCTTGCCGTTCGGTTTGAACGGCGCTTGCGGCATGAGGTGTTTGACCTCGTCCTTGTTGTCAGCCGCAACGCGCTTCAGGCGACAGATCGCGACCGGCTCTTCGTCGATTCTTCCGCGTCGGCATGCCGGTTCGCACGGCCGATCGCACGTTCGCCCAAGAATCCCCGGAAACACATTCGAATCCCAGTTGATCATGTACGCCTCGGTATATTTACCTTCGGCGATTAGGCGGATGTATTCCGGCACCGGTGTATGAGCCGGACACGCGTACTGGCAATCCACCACTTTATGGAAATATTCGGGATCGTTGATGTTTGTTGGTTTCACGAAGTTCGTCCTTGCTCGTTCGACAACAAATGATACTCGCTGCAGAGCGCTAATCAAAAATAATATCTTTCGACGGTAACTTCAATCAGTTATTCGACGAAAAGCTCACCTCGTTGTTTACTAGTTGTGGCCGAGTCATCGGCTGAAGTCAGAACCGCGATCGGTAGCGACCGGGTTACCCGCGGCGTTTGAGGTAACTAGGGGAAACCCGGTCGCTACCGCTCGCGGTTCTGACAGGGCTACCACCCCGTCACCCGAAAAGCGGTTGCCACCCTCCTAAACAAGGAGAGGAGCTTCGTGCTAAGCTTTCAATTCTTTATGAAACTTCGCTGGCGCTTTGGCGTTGTCGCCGCAATTTTCCTGGCCATATTTTGTCTCTACCCGCAGCTGAAGATGGTCTATCTGCGCGGGTCGGAGTGGAATGGCCATTACGCATACAACGACATCGACGAGGTCGCGTATGCGTCGTACGTCCGGGCTCTCATCGACGGCCGGCCTCGAAAGAACGATCCGTATTCCGGGCGTGACGAATCACCCGAAACACCACAGCCGGAATCACTTTTCTCGATCCAATTTGCCGCCCCCTACTCGATCGCGATCCCGGCGCGTGTGCTCGGGATCGGAACACCGTGGGCTATGACGCTTTCGGGCGCTGTCGCCGGATTTCTCGCCGCGCTCGCCGGGTTCTGGCTCATCGCACGTATGAGCGGCAGTAACTGGTACGGCATGGCCGGATCGATTGTTGTGTTTGCCGGCGGAGCTCTCGCTGCTGGCGAAGGAGCTCTGCCGGAGATCTTCTTCGAGGGATTCTCCTATCCTTACTTTCCCGGGTTCAGACGCTATATTCCGGCGATGGCAATGGCGGCGGTATTTGGATTGTTTGCGTATGTATGGAAGCTCTTGGGAAATGCGGAATGCGGAATGCGGAATGCGGAATTTGAAACGCGGTCTTCACGTGCAAACGATGAGTCACGATTGCCCACGCGCGCTCGTAACACGAATTCCGCACTCCGCGTTCCGCATTCCGCGTTACTCGTAATGGCCGCCGTTTTCTGCTTCGCCTACACCGTCTTTTCTTACTTTTATATCTGGACCACAGCGGCCGCTTGGCTTGGTTGCCTGTTTCTCATCTGGCTCGTCTTCAAGCCCGAAGGCTTTAAGAGAGACCTGAAGAATTTTGCATTCGTCGGTGCTGGTTGTGTCATCGCGCTCATACCGTACGCCTGGCTTCTCTCTAATCGCTCAGAGACAATGGACGACGTCCAACTCTTGGTTTACACACGGGTGCCTGATCTTTGGCGGATGCCGGAATATATCAGCTTGATATGCCTTCTGCTGCTGTCGATCGGCGTCACGAAAAGAGTGATCGCTCTCGGGGATAGATCGACTCTATTCACATTCTCGATGGCTCTTGTACCTTTTATTATCTTCAATCAGCAGATCGTCACTGGACGTTCCTTGCAGCCGATCCATTATCAGGTGTTCATCGGAAATTACGTTGCTGCCCTGGCTCTCATCGTGACCATCGGAGTTTTGCTGCGAAAGCAACTGAATTCGCAAGGTGCGTGGCCGAAAATCGCCTGCGCGGCACTGACGGTGATCGCTGTGGGGTGGGGTTTCGTCGAGTGCCATTACACCGTACGCGTCCTTGACGGAGCGAATGTCGAGCGCGATCTTGCTCTGCCAGTTGCGAACCGACTCGAAGAGTTGTCACGAGACGACGTCGATCCGTATCGCTCCACCGTGCTGGCTTACGACATGATCCAATCGGACGATTTGCCGAGCGTTGCGCCGCAGAACGTTCTTTGGTCTCGTCATCAGCATGTTTTTGCCGGGATGTCCTGGCAAGAAAATAAGGACCGGTATTTTCAGTTTCTCTACTACCTAAATGTCGATGAAGAGGGTCTGGATTATCTTCTGAAAAATGACTTCGTCGCGAAGATCGCGCTTTTTGGCTGGGGACGACACACCGATCGTCTAAGCAGCAAAGCAAAGCCGCTGACGTATGGTGAGATCGAGACAGAGGTCGCCCGCTACGCGGCCTATAGGTCCGCATTCGACGCCGTCAACGCCGCAAATCCGATGCTGTCATACGCGGTCGTAAGAAACGATTCGGATACTGATCTCAGCAATCTCGATAAATGGTACGGACGGGATGGCGGCGAGGTGGTGGGAAAGTACACGATCTACAAACTAACCCTTCGATCGGAATAGCTTTTTCGATCAATTTTTCACCAAGGCGTTAGGACTCGCGTGTCGGGCAAACAGGACGGCAACCGTTTTGTGGGCGCAAAAAAGACCGCCTCGGAAGAGGCGGCCATATGTATTGCTAAGTAAATATAAATACTTCTTAAGCGGCTAAAAGATCGTTCGACGTTTCAGCAAAAACACGCCTGCCGTTCAACGCATCGTCGATTATTTCGCGAACTGCCGAAGCGTCCGGATTAACTTCCATACGTGCGCATGCACGAAGGTGCCGGATGATTCCCTGGGTTGCGATCTCAATCGCATCCTCCGTCAATTTCGAATACCGGCGCGCCTGGATGTGATCGATTTGCAGAATCCGGTCCTGCAATGTCATAAGTTTAGCTGCTGCCACTTTTTACTCTCCTTACTGGATAAATTACCCCTTATAAATATCACTTCAGCTGGACACGGCCGAATCCCTGAAACATGCCGTAAATCTGCATATCTCCGACGGTGTTTAGTTGAAAAAAAGCGATTTCAACGTTGCAAATAATGAGGGATTCCGAACGCTAACCAACTTTGTAAGGAAATTTTAACAGACAAAACGCAGATTTGTCACGAAGTTTTTTTCGGACGGCTTGTAAAGAAAAGACCGGCGAGTGTGGGCTGGCCGGTCGGATTCGAAGCGAATTCTTCGTGTTCTATTTTCCTACAGCGTCTTTCATCGATTTGCCAAGGCGGAACTTAACCGTAGTTTTGGCAGGGATTTGTATCACCGCGCCGGTCGCCGGGTTTCGGCCTTCACGGGCCTTACGCGTCGCTTTTACGAGCTTTCCAAATCCCGGCAGCGTAAATTCGCCGTTTGCTCTAACTTCTCTTGCCGCGAGGTCGGCGATAGTGTCAAACAAGCCTTTAACATCCGATTTTTTGAGTCCCGACGAATCCGCCAATGAATTGACGATCTCCGATTGAGTCATACGAGCCATATTTTAATTAACCTCCAGAGTGATTTGTGATTATAAATACTTCTTTCGCGAACAGAATGTCTGCAAAGAAACAGCAGCAGAATGGAAATGATCAGTTGATCGACCCGCCTGATGGTCGGGGCGGCAAGATTCGAACTTGCGGCCTCACGGTCCCAAACCGTGCGCACTACCAGGCTGTGCTACGCCCCGTCACGTTTCAGCTAGGAAACGGTGTTAAGTGTCGAATTTTACTGGCGAAAAATTGATTGGTCAAGTCAGACCGCGATAAAATCCAGTAAATATCGAATAATAAGCTTAGCCGCCTTCGCTCGGTGACTTATCGAGATCTTGACATCGTCACCCAGTTCGCCGAACGTCAGGCTCGAGCCGTCCGGCACAAAGATGGGGTCATATCCAAAACCATTCTCGCCTCTCGGGCCGTCAGCGATCGAACCGTTACATATACCTTCGGCGGTGAAAATTATCCGGCCGTGCTTGTTGGCGAGGGACATTACACAGACGAAGCGAGCCCGTCGATTCGCGTCGCCCGTCTCTTCCAGCATGGTCAAGAGCTTAGGTATCTTTACGTCGTAGCCAGTTCCTTCACCAGCGAACCGGGCAGAATACACGCCCGGCGAATTTCCTAGAGCTTCGATCTCAAGCCCGGAGTCGTCGGCAAGCGATAGATGATTTGTCTGATATGCAAATCCACGGGCCTTTAGTTCGGCGTTCTCGAGGAATGTAGAGCCGGTCTCGGCGACATCGGTAATGTGCTCGAAATCGCGAAGGTTCTTCAGCCCAAGGGGCAGATCGCGAAACAATTCCGTCAGCTCACGGATCTTTCCCGCGTTTCCCGTTGCCAGTACCATGCTCTTCGGCGGATTATTCATGATCAGGGGCGGTAAAGCCTGCCAAGGCAAAGTTTTTATTGCCAAGACGTCGGGTTTAATTGTATAAAATAAATGGCGATGTTGTTTCGCTGCCCGCCTCAAGTCTTCAACTAATAGTGAGGAAATCCCAGTTGGAATTAGCTTCTACTCAAACACCACTCTTCAACCCGGCGACCTTGTTTTCCGACAGTCGAGAAGAATTCAAAGACTCCGCGATCATCGCGGTTTTCGACCCGGATGAACTTTCGTTCGAGCTCGGCGTCTGGTTGGCTGGACTCGAGAGCTTTTTAAATCGTGGTGATCAAACTTTCTCCGACAAGAACCGGCCGACCGACGCGACGGGAAACTGGGCACGCGAATGCCGCCTTACCCGGGCCGCATTGCTCAATTCTTCCAAGTTAAACTTCAGGCTCCGAAAGGCGGTCGCCGGTCCGCTGCCCTCAGACGGCGATCAAACGACGGGGGGATCGATCACGACCGAAGAATTGGATCAGTTCGCGCTGGTTCTTCGCGATTCGATCGTTCTGAACGAAAGCGTTCTCGCTGCCAACAAGAGCCTAAATTTCGCTGACTGGAGGGCGTGGAGCTCGACTCTGATCGCTAAGCTCGAGTCGTCACTTGTCTTTCGAAAACTTATTTCGCGGACACATTCAGCGGGCCAATCTTTTCTTCCCGAAAAGCTCAAGAACCTTGTTACAGGGAAGTCGATTCCGTTCGCAGACGAGGTCGATCTTCGGGTCATCGTGCCCCAGTTCGGAACGATACTCGGCTCATTGAGTGTGGTCGGGAAAATGCTCCGTCACGACGAACCATTAAAGCCGTCATTAATAATTTTCGCCCGGATTTACGAGCTGACTTATGATCTGATCGTTCACATGAACAATCGGCTCTCTCGGTTTCCGAATGAAGAAGCCGCGATGTTCGATTCGCTGGACGGAGCTTCGTACACTGCGTCCCTCGAGTTGAAGAAAGTATTTTCGCAGGAACTGACCGGGCTTGTTGGCATCCGTCCGGTTCCATCCGTATTCGCCCGGGTCGAGACAGCGGTTGAACTCTTAAGCGACAGCTTTTGCCAGATTCTGGCTGGCTTTGCCAGTGCCGTCGATCCGCAGATAGTCCCGTCTGATCTTTTCCCCAATTTCCAAACGAAGCTCGAGCAATCGCTGACGTTGCGTCAAAACTTATGGACGGCCTTGCAGGTTGTGAAGGCAGCCGAGCAGAATCCGGACAAGAAACTGCTCGAAGCGGTCAATAGTGAATTACAGGTATTCCTCGAACGGACGCTGTCGTTTCTTTTTCACAAAGACCGCGAAACGATGGAGCGATTTTCGGAAGAGATCTTCGCGACTTCAGAGAAAAAAGATATTGTTCCGATCCTCCATCGGTTCGGAGCATACATAGAAACACTTCTTGCCCAGGTAAATATGCGAACTGTCCTGGCAGCCCATCCGTTCGATCCGCAGGCGAAATAGCATCACTGCGATCGCAGGGTGGAAAGGGGTTTTCTGAAGAGCACGTCGAAGTTCGCCGCCGCACCGACCAGCATCACTATCACCAACGTCACGAGTACGCCGCCTACGGCCAGGAACGCGTCGAATTCCCAATCGATGTGTAAGAGAAAACGGCTTACGGCGTAGGAAAGGATCGTCGCGAAACCTGCGCCGATCAGTCCGGAGAGCAGTCCCAGCAGCCCGTATTCGGCGAAGAGGATTGCTGTCAGTGTCGGCCGCTTTGCTCCGAGCGTTTTCAATATTGCGTTCTCGTAGATCCGCTGAGATTTCGTAAGTGCGATCGACCCGATGAGGATCAAGATCCCACTCAAGATCACAAAGCTGCCAACAAAAGATATCGCCAGCACAAAGTTGCTGACGAGCCTCTGAACGGCCGCAACGATATCGGCGACGTCGAATATCTGGACGTTCGGATATGCTTCGAGTACATCGCGCTGAAGCCGCTGGCGGTCGGTCGCAGACGAGCGTCTGAGTATTGTCGCGGCAAATGTCTGAGGTGCTTTTTCCAGAGCGCCGGGACGAAAGACAAAGACAAACGCCGTTCGTGTATTGCGTAGATCCAACTTCCTGATGTTCGCCACCCGAGCCGTGATCCGGCGGCCGGAAATATCGAACGTCATCGAGTCGCCCGGAGAAACCTTTAACCGGCCCGCCATCTCTTCTTCGACCGAAACTTCGGGAACGTTGCCCGGATCCGAATCCCACCATTGGCCGCTGAGAACGCTCTCATTCGTGTCCATCTCGGTGCGATAGGTTACGGCAAACTCGCGCCCGATCTGCCCTTGCTGCTGACGCGTTTCGCGCTGAGCAAAGTCGAATGGCTCACCGTTTACGTGCGAAATTCGCGCCCGGATGGTCGGAATTGTTTCGGGCTTTTCGCCGATATGTGACTGGATAAGCTGCGCAAGATTTTCGATCTGACTCTGCTGAATATCGACAAAAAATAAACTCGGCAGATGTTGATTTCTTGTGAAGTCGAACTCTCTGACGAGGTTTGTCTGCAGCGACTGGACCGCGAGGACGACGAATGCTCCAAGCCCGACAGCGAGCAGGATCGTCCGGGTTTGGTTGCCCGGCCGGTAGAGGGAGTTTACGGCCTGCGACAAGGCGAAGGAACCGACGCGACGAAATCGACGCAGAAGTCGCGTCAGGATCAACGCGGTCAAATAGAGAACGGCGGAGGTAGCAGCCAGGCCGCCGAGGAAAAACGCGCCGACTTTCACCGATCCCGCCTGCCAAACCGCCACGCCAAGAAGCCCGACCAGGGAGACCGCGCCAAAGAGCCATTTCGTGAAGTCGAGTCGTCGGATCGAGGAGTTGTTCTCATCGCGAAGCAGAAGCTTCGGCTTTATGTTTCGCACCTGCAGGAGTGGCAAAGCAGAGAAAAGCAGCGAGATCAGCACGCCAAGGGTCACGCCTTGAATTACCGTGGATAGGTTGATGGCATAAGTCATCTTTTCCGGAAGTGCTTCGACAAAACGCCATCGGACGAACAGCAATGCGAGCTGTGCAAAAAGAACTCCGAACAGGCTTCCGACAAAGCCGAGCGTGAGGATCTGCAATAGATAAACCGTAATGATCCGACCTCCGCCGGCACCGAGACACTTCAGAACAGCAACCGACTTTCTCTTTTGCTCAACGAACGCTCGGGCAACGTTCCATACCCCCACACCGCCAAGGACGAGGATCAGCAGCCCGGTCAGCGAAAGATAATTTTCCGTCCTCTCAAATTGTTCGCTCAGATTTTCCTGGGTCTCGCGGTACGACCCAACTGTTACGGTCGTTCCCTTCAAGGCTTCGCGAAGCTGACGAACAAGCTCGGTAGGATTGTCGGTCGTGCGATACAAAATGCGGCGGCGGACGCGGCTTGCGTTTCTGGTGATGCCGGCGTCATCGAACGCTTTCTTCTCGATTAGGACGCGGCCTCCGAGGCGAAATCCGCTCGTGCCGCCCGGTTCCTGGTCGAATATCCCTCGTATCTGAAATTCACCTTCTCCGATGCGGATCCGGTCACCCACTTTCACATTCAGATCCTCGAGCAGAATTTTCGCGACGACCGCTCCGTTGTCTTCAAGCAGTGAAAAATCAAAGGGCGTTCCGTCGTCGAGCTCAAAACTGCCAACTAGCGGAAACGGTGGTTCGATGCCCTTGAGCTCGACAAGTTTTACGTTTGGATTGGCGGGGTCTGACGGCCGGGCCATCGAAGACGTCGTGATCGTTTCGTTTCGATCATCGACGATCCCCGATTCTGTTACCGCAGTCTCGATCTTTGAAATTTCTGTGGGTGTGAAATCATTTGTCGAGCTGATGTCGATGTCAGCCGTCATCAGCGCACGGGCGTCCGTTCCGACGGCGCGGGTAAGATTCTGGATCAACGATCTCAATGCGACGACAGATCCGACACCGAGTGCGATGCAGAGGAAAAAGAACAGAAGCCGTCTCCAGGATGAGCGGATCTCGCGGCGTGTTAGGTTGAGGATGAAGTTCATTTGTTTCGGAGAAAGTGAGAAAGTGAGAAGGTGAGAAAGTGAGAAAGTGAGAAGGTGAGAAATGGGAGAGTGATAGCATCGATCGCGTTCTCACTTCTCACTTCTCACTTTCTCACCTTCTCATTTTCTCACTCTCTCCGCGGCTCCGCGTCTCTGCGGTTTGATTCGTCGCTCACCACCCGTCCGTCTTTCAAAACGATCTGGCGTTGTGCCTCGGCCGCCAAACCGTGATCGTGCGTTACGAGAACAAGTGTCACGGCCCGCTCCGTATGAAGCTGGGTCATTAACTCGAAAATGTGCCGGCCGTTTTTCGAATCGAGATTGCCGGTCGGTTCGTCCGCGAGAAGGATCTTTGGCCGGTTCGCAAATGCTCGAGCTATCGCGACGCGCTGTTGCTCGCCGCCCGATAGCTCCGCCGGATAATGATGGCCGCGATCGGTCAGGTCAACTTCTCGCAAAAGCTCGGACGCGCGATCGCCGGCGTCGCTGAGCCCCCTGATCTCCATGGGAATTAGAACGTTCTCGAACGCCGTAAGACTGGGGATCAAATGAAACGACTGGAATACGAACCCGATCTTTGCGCTTCGAATCTCTGCAAGGCCGTCCTCGCTTATGCTTGTTATCTCGTCGCCGTCGATCACGATCGTTCCGGAACTTGGAGCATCCAGACCGGCGATCAAACCAAGCAGAGTCGATTTGCCGCTGCCCGACGCCCCCGTCAATGCGACGAACTGGCCTTCCGGGATATCGATCGAAACGTCGGCGAGGATCGTCAGATCTTCGGTACCGGAACGGACGGTTTTTGTAACGCTGTTAAGCTGAATCATAAGGACTTTAACGGTGAACTATGAACGGTGAATGGTGAATGATGGAAATAACCCACTGACCCGGCTTTCATTCACCGTTCACCATTCCTACCTCATAATTCGAAGAATCTGCATCCAAAGCTTACTAAATCGCGTAGCATAATATTTAGTTCACATGAATCATATTATTCGAAACACAGCACTTCTTAGTTTCACATTTCTTGTGGCGATCGCGGCCGCGTGTTCCTCGGGTGGACGTCCGTCCGAGATCGGCGCTGGGGCAAATAGGCCTTTGAAGACGCCTGAGGTGACGGCGAATCGGCCAAAGATCGTCGCGTTCGGCGACAGCCTGACCGCCGGGTTTGGCCTGACCGAACGCGAGTCATACCCCTATCTTTTGCAGGAACGCTTGAATGCCGACGGATACAATTATGAGGTTGTGAATGCAGGCGTGTCCGGGGATACAAGCCTCGGCGGGCTTGAGCGCGCCGATTGGGTTCTTGAACAGGAGAACGTCCAGATACTCGTTCTCGAGCTCGGTGCAAACGATCTGCTTCGCGGTGTCCCGGTTGCGAAGATGAAAACTAATCTCGATAAGATCATTCGCAAAGCGAAAGCGAAAAACGTCGCGGTCCTTCTGTGCGGAATGCTCGCGCCGCCGACAATGGGCGCGGATTATCAGAGGGATTACTCGAACGCGTTCCCGGATCTCGCGACCCAGCACAAGGTCGCCTATCTGCCCTTTCTTTTGGAGAACATTGCCCTCAAGAGGGAATTGAATCAAGCCGATGGAATCCACCCGAACGCCGAGGGAACGAAGATCATGATGGTGAATATTTACAAAGAGCTGAAGCCGATGTTGAAGGGCTCGTAGACAGATCGATCAATCAAGGGAGGGATTTCATGAAACCGTACTTTTTGCTAATGGCTCTTCTGTTCGCCACGTCTGTCACACTGGCGCAGGACCCCACACCGACGCCGACACCGGATCCAACGACCGTAACCGACGTTACGGATAAGGACCGCCCGACGTCGACGGTTCACCCCGGGCTACTCACGGTGAAGCCGTCTACTGACTATGCTCGGCCAAATGCGGCGACTCGCCGCAAGAGATTTGTAAGCGCCTCTGTTGGGCCGGTCGGACTAGGCAAAATGGTCGCGACGGCAGGCATCTCGACGTGGACCAATTCTCCGCAAGAGGGGGGGACCAAATGGGAAGGTTTCGCGCGCCGTGTGGCATCTAACTTTGGTAAGAATGCGATCAAACAGACGACGAAGTTCGGTCTCGACGAAGCGTTGAAATTCGACAGTCATTTCTATCGCAGTAGAAGCAAAGGCGTAGGAGCCCGCGTCCGAAATGCTCTGATTTCGCCGGTCACCGCGCGTGATCGCAACGGCAAACGCGTCGTTGGTATCCCGAATCTAGCCGGAACATACACCTCGAGCATAATCGCTTATGAAACATGGTATCCGGATCGCTACGATTGGAAAGACGGGGTTCGCAGCGGCACCATCTCGCTCGGTTTCAACGCCGCCTTCAATCTGTTCAAGGAATTCATTTGGAAGAAGTGATCCCGAGCTCGCTACACGAGCCATATTGATTTCATTTATGAACGTTACACATCTCGAATGTGCCTTGTGCGGACTCCGGCACGAAGCGAACACCCTGCAGAACCTCTGCGTCGAATGCGGCAAGCCGCTGCTCGTTCGATATGATCTCGAAAAAGCTGCGGCGACAATGACGCCCGATGCCCTCGCGTCGAGGGAATCGTCATTATGGCGATACCGCGAAGTGTTGCCGGTTGAAAACTTCGACAACATCGTCAGCTTTGGCGAAGGCTGGACACCGCTTCTAAAGTCTGACCGACTCGCGGATAGGCTGCCCATCAAACTAAACCTGTTCATCAAGGACGAGAGCCAGAATCCGACCCAGAGCTTCAAAGCACGCGGCATGACTGCCGCGATCTCAATGGCGAAGGAACTCGGTGTGAAAAAGGTCGCGGTTCCGTCTGCGGGTAATGCGGCCGGTGCGATGGCGGCGTACGCCGCGCGAGCCGGAATGGAAGCATTCATCTTTATGCCGTCTGACACGCCGCGGGCGAATATCGTCGAATGCGAACAGACAGGTGCGAACGTGACACTCGTCGCTGGCCTGATCACCGATTGCGGCAAGATCGTCGCCGAACGAAAAGAAGCCGAGGGCTGGTTCGACGTCTCGACGCTCAAAGAGCCGTATCGCGTCGAAGGAAAGAAGACGATGGGATACGAGCTCTTTGAACAGTTTCGGGGAATCCAAAATCCAAAATCTAGAATCCAAAATCTACCTGACGTCATTATCTATCCGACCGGCGGCGGCACTGGTTTGATCGGGATGTGGAAAGCGTTCGACGAGATGGAGCAGATGGGCTGGATCGATTCCCGCCGTCCGCGAATGGTAACGGTGCAATCTGAAACTTGCGCGCCTATAGTTCGGGCGTTCGAGAAAGGAGAAAGATTTGCGGACGAATTTGAGAATGCTTCCACGGTCGCGTCGGGCTTACGTGTTCCAAAAGCCATCGGAGATTTCTTGATCCTGGATGCTATCCGGGCATCGGGTGGGACCGCGATTGCGGTGAGCGATAACGAATTAGTGAAAGCCGTTGTCGAGATCGGCGCCGCCGAAGGTATCTTTGCCGCTCCAGAGGGTGCTGCGTGTCTGCCGGCGTTACTAAAACTGATCGATCGAGCCGAGGTCAGGGAAGGTGAAAGTGTCGTGCTATTCAACACAGGCTCAGGCGTAAAATATTTGGAAGCGTTCGCGTAAGAATGAGCTAAACTAGTGCGGAATTATTATCAAAAAGGGTAGTGCTTCTCACTCTTACCTGCTCTTTGTGGAGGTGGAAACCGCGATGACAGCAAACCGATCACGACTCCGGAGTGCGATCGCGAAGTTCGTAACAATATCGCTCGTCAACTTTGTCTGGCTCCTTCCGGTACACGCCGCATTCACCCTTGATCCGACGTTCAACGGCGGCGGAAAACTCACCATCTCATTTCCCGATTCAACGACCAACTATTCATCTAGTGGTCTTAGGATATTTGCACAATCCACGGGCCGGATCCTAGCCGCCGGATCCTTCACCAACATGACTCCGGATGGGCAACTGCCCGGTGTCGCAGTGGTCGGACTCACGCCTGCCGGCGCCCTCGATTCGACATACAATTTAGTCTTCGACTGGCAGTCGAACGGATTTACCTCGCTCAGCGACGCTCTGATGTACTCCGATGGTCGGGTATTACGACTATCGCGGTTCTTCAATGTCGTCGGATCGAGCACCGCTCGAGCGGCACGTGTGGAGGTCAACGGATCCGACGACAGTGTCTTTAGCTCGAACGTGAATATCGGTACCGGTATCGGCAACTTCGGCACGGACAAGGCGTCTCAAATAGCGGTTCGAAGTGACGGAAAGGTCCTCGTTCTCATCGTCTTTAATTCCGAGTACTCCCTCTACCGGTTGAATCCGGACGGGACCCGGGATACGACGTTTGGTGTGAACGGCCTTGTCCGTATCACGTTCAACAAGATCTCGTTTCCGCCGGAGGGCGCGTTGGAGATGATCGCGCTTCCGGATGGTAAGCTGCTCCTCGCCGGACATGTGCCGCCCTTCAGCTTGCCCAACGGCTCGAGCAACTTCTTTCTAGCCCGTTTTACCGAAACCGGGAATTGGGACAAAACCTTCGGCCGCGTCGGTTTTTTGCAGGTTCCGTTCGGCCTGGGGCTGACCGGCCGGATTCATAGGGCCCTCGTCCAACCTGACGGGAACATACTGCTTTGCGGAAGCGTCTCCAGCTCCGATATGGACACGTGGATGATGCGCTTCAGACCGAACGGGCGTATCGACACGTCTTTCGGCAACAGCGGGGTGGTGATAACTGACTTTGAACCGGCAGGTATGGATGCGGCGGCTTCAATGGTTTTGTCACCGGACGGAAAGATCCGGATCGCAGGGTCACATGGAGCGCCGTCCAGTTTTCTTGTCGCCCGGTATTCTTCAAGCGGGACACTGGAGGAGAGTACCTCATTTGCGTTTACTCCGGGACAATCCTCGTCAGCCAGCGATATTGCTTTACAGCCGGACGGCAAGGTAGTCGTCATCGGCTCTACCCGCAATCCTAATACGACAATCAATGGCAATGTATGGGCGATCGCTCGTCTGACTGAATAGCCGTATAACACTACTTCCTTGCGGCTTAGGGGGCTGTATCTGCGATTCGGTCGCGGAACGGTTCCTTCCAGCTTTCCGGGAAAACATCAATTCTCAATGCCCGTTCCATTGTCTCAACATCATTCTTATCCTCGACCCATACGCGAACCATGTCGGTAACCGTAACCTTGTTCTCGTCGCGCGAGAGGAATTCGATACCGTCAGCGGCACCCAACTCACCCGTTTTCGTAACCGCAAGATAGAAACCGCTGCGGCGACTCTGCAGAAAACGCCGCAGTATATCCTTCCGACCGAAACGTATGCCGAGTTTGTAGCACGGCATGCGCGGCTCGGTGACGACAAACTCAGCTGTGCCGATACTAAGTTTGTCTCCGATAAATACCTCGGTTTCGAGCACGCCTTCGCTTTTCAGGTTCTCTCCGAATTTGAGAATCGCCCAGTTCCATTTCCGGCAGCTCTGTTCGCCAATGTTCGTAGTGCTCGCCGGGATAGACATACACCGCCTTGCTCCAGCCGCCGTGCACCGTGAGGTCGGCCTGGGCATCGCCTTCGAGATTCAGATCGTTCACTTTCACACGTCCGTCGACGGGGTGTTTGAATATCGCGGTTGTCACGAATCCTTCATTATCGGTTTCCACTATCTGCCTGCGGCAGCCCGACCGAAACGGCGATAAGTTTCATAATGAGCGAATATATCGATTTTGCCCCGGGGCAACAAGATTGGGCAACACCGGTCTATTTTTGTTAAGATGTTCGCCGGGATTCGCAGTCCCGATCCAAAACACATTATGTTCAGTGATAACTTCAGGCGCGGCGAAGGGAAAGGTAGCGGCAAGACCGGTTCTAAGGCCGTGTCGAAGATGGCCGATCTCGGCTGGAAAGCGTTTCAGGCCTTCAATAAGGCGATCCCGGAAGGTCAGTCGATCCAGCCGGCGTGGGCTGCGGAGCCGCTTCTCAAATCATACGAGCGCACCGCTCCGCCTCTAGGATTTCCACGTGAGACCGACAGCTTGTGTCCTTCATGCGTAAAGTCTGTCCGCAACGGCGTGATCTCGGGCGACATCCCTTTGAACATTTTGATGGATTCGCATCCCGGCGAGATCAAGGCGCAGATCGTCGAGGAAAACGGCCAGGTGTTGATGCGAAAGACCTGCACGACACACGGCGAGTTCGTTGATGTACTTGCGACTGACTCCGCTTTTCTTAACCGCATCGAATCGCTTTTTTACGGACGCGATTTCAAAGCCGCCGAGGACAAGCACGTTCATCATCACGGTACGAGCGATATCAAGTTCGGCCGCGGTGCTGTTTTGACGGTAGATCTCACAAACCGATGCAACATGATGTGCAATCCGTGCTTCATGGACGCGAACCAGGTTGGATACGTTCACGAACCGACATTCGAAGATACGAAAGCGATCCTTGATCGTGCTGTTTCCTTCAAGCCAAAACGCCAAATCATAATTTTATTCTCTGGCGGCGAACCGACGCTGTCGCCGTATTTTCTCGACGCCGTTGCTTACGCGAAGAAAGTAGGCTTCTATCGAATTCTCGCCGCGACGAACGGCATTCGATATGCGGAGGACATCGAATTCTGCAAGGCGGCGAAAGAAGCCGGACAGCACGGCGTCTATCTTCAGTTCGATGGAACGAACGAGAAAGACAACGAGCATCGTGGCGTCGGTAATCTGTTCGACGTGAAACTTAAAGCCATCGAGAATCTCGCGTCGGTCGGTATTAAGGTCACGCTCGTGACGACGATCGTAAATTCCTGGAACAACAACGGCATCGGCAGCATCGTGAAATTTGCTGCCGAAAATATCGACAAAGTCCAGACGATCGCGTTTCAGCCGGTATCGTTCACTGGACGCGACGAAGACATTTCGGATGAGGACCGCGTCAAACAGCGATACACGCTGGCGGGAATGACGCACGATCTCAAAGAACAACTCGACGGCGTGCTCCAGCCGATGCGCGACTGGTTCCCGCTGTCGAGTTACTCCGCGTTTACATCCGTCATGGATATGCTGCAGGGCGCCGACGCTCCGTGGGGTTGGTCGTCGTGCAATTGCCATCCGAACTGCGGGATCTTCACGCTGATGGTCGTCAACAAGAAGTCGGGCCTGACGAAATCGCTGTTCGAGTTTTTCGATTACGAGCAGTTCATGAAGGACGTCGCGACGATCACCGATACTGCCCGCGGTAAAAAGCTGACGATGGCTCAGCTCGGCATGGCGATAATGCGCAATTACGACGCGGCTAAAGCGCCGGACGGATTTCCGATCTCGCAGATCATCAATCTTTTCAAGCCTTCGTCGACGACATCGAATTCGGATCGCAACGATCGGATGAAGGCGGAGAAGGCTGACGACGATGTCTGGCGCGTTCTCTGTGTCGAAGGTATGTGGTTCCAGGATCTGTTCAATTATGATTTCCGTCGCACAGAAATGTGCGTCATTCCGTACGGAACTCAGGAAGGCGAGATATCATTTTGCGCGTACAACACCGGCGTCGGCTGGCGACAGATCATTGAAGAGATGCACAAGACTGCATCGTTGAGCGAGTGGTACCAGGAGAATGGCCGCCACGCGGTTTACGCGAAGGGAAAAGAAGTTCCGGGAATCCAGAAAACGCGTTCGCTGTCGCTGCCGGTGATCGCGAAGGTGCTCGAAGAAGATATTGACAAGGCAACTGTTTCGCCGTATTTGATCGAAGACGACGAGACTGCAGGCGTTTAGGACTTTTGGCCGCGGATTTGCGCAGATGACGCGGATAAGAAAAGAAATTAAATTCTTATCCGCGTCATCCGCGTAAATCCGCGGCAAAATCAGCTTAATGCTTCGAGAAGCTTTTCGAGTCCACCTCGAACGTCCGAACTCAAATGAATACGAAGAGCCCGACGGTCGCGATCTAGCAGAACCTGAAAATCACCTCTTGCCTGCGCCGCTTTTACGACGCCGAACGAATACTTCTGTCCCGGTACTTCTAAATCAAATTCGTCGTCCGATGTGATCTGCAGGAACACGCCGTTGTTTCCGCCGCCTTTGTACGCTTGTCCAGTCGAATGAAGGAATCGGGGGCCGAAGCCGAGACATGTGGCGGTCAGCGTTCGATCGAGAACCGTTTCGCGAATCGACTGAAGCATCTTCTCATTGTCAGCATTCATTTCGAGATAGGCGAGCAAAGCAAAATAGTCGTCAAACTGGATGACCAACAAAAGCGCCTCGAGATAACCGGCGAGCGATCGCTCATCACCGGCGATTTTGTTCAGCGCGGCGATGTTCTCATCACTAGTAAAAAGGGCGATTCCAGCTTCCTCAAAAAACGGTGATTCTTCGGGAAGCGATCCCGTCCGCTCATACTCATCCGTGATCTTTCGCGCTTCGATCTTTGCCGCTTCTACGTCCGGTTGGTTGAACGGATTGATTCCCATAACCGCACCGGCAACTGCAGTCGCGAATTCCCAACGGAAAAATTCCTGCGAGATGTGATAGAGAGTTTCGAGCTCGATTCGGATCATCGGATGCCCGGCTCGCTCTATGTCTTCGAGTCGCTGATAGACCTGCTCGTCGATCGCCGATCCCTTGACTCCAACGTGTACGAACACCCGGTCGTCATAATAATTCTCAGCATCGATCATCGGCTCGCGATCCACCGGAATAATTGCAACACCATTTTTCCCGGTCGATTCGGCGACGAGTTGCTCGAGCCATGCTCCGAGATCGTGAATCTCAGGTGATGTGAAGATCGTCAGTTTGTCGCGGCCGAGTTTGTGACAGGTGCCGAGGATCAATCCAAGCAACCCACCCGGGTTTTCGTTCGGATCGATGTTCCGGCACTCCGAAACCATCTCGGCGGCGCGATTCAGTAGAATCTCAACATCAAGTCTCATCGCCGCAGCGGCGGTGAGTCCGAAAGCAGACAGCGCCGAAAACCTTCCGCCGATCTCCGGCTTGCCGTAGAAGATGTGTCGAAAGCCGTCATCCTTCGCAATCAGTTCCATCTTCGAGCCCGGGTCGGTGATCGCAACAAACTGTTTGCCCGGCGTGTCGGACATCCGTGAGACGCGTTCAAAGAAATATTGCTTGAAGCAATTTGGCTCGAGCGTCGAGCCTGATTTGCTCGCGACGATGAAAAGAGTTTTCGTGAGATCGAGTTTGTCCTCGACCCCCTTCACCTGAGCCGGAACGGTCGAGTCGAGAATGTGAAAGTTTATTTTGCCGAACGTGATCGCGAGAACTTCGGGACAGAGCGAAGATCCGCCCATTCCCATCAGGAGAACGTCCGTGAATCCGGCCTGATCGATATCCGCGGCAAGGTCTCGGTATTTCTTAAGATCGCCTAACTCCTGATCGACAATATCCAGCCATCCGAGCCATTTCGATTCGTCGTCGCCGGTCCAAACCTCAGCGTCTCTTGCCCAGATTCGGGCGACCTGATCATCCAATTTCCATGAATCTATTTCTGCGTTGACCGCTTCCTCGATGACCGGCGGCAATGTGTATAAGACGGAGTTAAGCGACATAGTTTTCCTTGGCGAACCTAGCGGGTTGTGTGTGAAAATCCATTCTCACGCAAAGCTCGCCAAGAACGCAAAGCGTCAGAGCGGGGGCAAGCCCGCCTTCCGGACTTGCGAATGCTCTCGGCGCCGCATGTTTATTCGAAGGGGGAAGGTGCTCGCCCGCGCATATTTCAAATTTTGCTACCCGACTGCTAATATTGCCGCGATGAGAATCACAACCGTAGCACTCTCAGTGCTTATGATGTCAGCGCTGGGTTACTCACAACCCTGCTTACTTGCGGCACGCGAAGTCGCACCTGCCATGAGCCCCGAAACTCGGGTACTGTATGAAAATAATCTTGCCGCCGCCGAAGCGGTTCACCTCGAAAAGCCCAATGAGGCAGATTCGATCATCTGGCTCGGTCGACGAGTGGCTTACCTCGGCCGTTACAAAGATGCCGTTCGTATTTTTTCAAGCGGCCTCGTTCTGCACAAAACTGACGCGCGGCTCTATCGACATCGCGGCCATCGCTATTTAACGCTCAGATGTTTTGACGATGCGATTCGAGACTTCGAAACCGCGGCGAAACTCGTTGCCGGAAAACCTGATGAGGTCGAGCCGGACGGCCTGCCGAATGCGAAGAACACTCCGACCAGCACCTTGCAATCCAATATCTGGTATCACCTCGGCCTCGCATATTATTTGAAAGGCGATTTTCCGCGGGCGTTGAAAGCGTACGAAGCGGCACATAAGGTTTCGACGAACGACGACATGCGCGTTGCGACCTCGTACTGGCATTACATGACATTGAGGCGGCTCGGTAGAAAGAAGGACGCAAAGAAGATCCTCGAACCGTTTGCAGGAAACGTTGAGATCATTGAGAACGATGAATATCTCAAACTCATACGCCTCAATCGCGGTGAGGCGAAACCAGAGGCCCTTCTATCGGAGATCCGGGGCGACGCGGATACTCTAAAGAGCGCCTCGTTGGGTTATGGCATCGGAAATTATTTTCTCTATAACGGCGATCGCAAAAAAGCGACAACGATCTTTCGCAAGATCATCGCAGGGAATCAGTGGGCGAGCTTTGGATATATTGCCACTGCAGCCGAGCTAAAGAGATGAACGACGAACTTACGATCGCACTCGCCCAGATCTCTCCGATCTGGTTCGATCGCGAAAAGACGATTGCGAAGATCTGCGACACGATTTTTGACGCGGCAGCGAAAGGTGCACAACTCGTCGCGTTTGGTGAGGCCCTGATCCCGGGTTATCCGTTCTGGATCGAGTACTCCGGCGTCACGGCGTTTAATTCGCCGTTTCACAAAGCGTTTCAGAGCGAATATATCAATCAGGCAGTATGCATCGAACGCGGCGACCTTAGTTCCGTTTGCGAGATAGCCGGGCAGAAAAAGATCGCCGTTTATGTCGGCGTCATCGAGCGGCCAAGTGACCGCGGCGAAAGTGTTTATGCTTCGCTTGTGTACATTGATCCGAACGGCGAGATCAGGTCCGTCCATCGAAAGTTGATGCCGACCTATGACGAGCGGATGACGTGGTCGATCGGCGACGGCAACGGATTGCGGACGCACGAACTCGGAGCTTTCACCGTTGGCGGTTTGAATTGCTGGGAGAATTGGATGCCGCTCGCCCGAACGTCCCTCTACGCGCAAGGTGAAGATCTCCACGTAGCCGTCTGGCCGGGCAGTCGGCGGAATACGAATGACATAACGCGGTTCATCGCGTCCGAGGCCCGTTCGTTCGTCGCATCCGTTTCGGGAATTATGAGAAAGTCGGACCTGCCGGATAGATTACCGGGTATTGAAAAAGTGATCGAGAACGCTCCCGACTTTCTCGCCGACGGAGGTTCCTGCATCGCGGGTCCGGACGGGGAGTGGGTTGTCGAGCCGTGTTGTAACGAAGAAAAACTTATCGTGGCGGTCATCGATCACGGACGTGTCCGCGAAGAACGGCAAAACTTTGACGCCGCCGGACACTACTCAAGACCTGATGTTTTGAAGTTGTTCGTCGATCGCAAACGACAGACGGCCGCTGAATTTTCAGATGACCGGCTCAAGGACGGTGAGGCTGCGTAACTAAATCCCGAGCCATTCGAGAAGCATCTCTTCCTGCTTGTGAAATGCTTGCTCCGGACGTTCGTTTCGTGTCATCGGCAGTTTAAAAAAGATCGAAAGTTGTTCCTGAATTCCCGCGTCGCCGCGCTGTTTAGCGAGATCGAGACATCGTGCGATCTCGATCGCAAGCGGCGCGGCGAGAATTGAATCCTTACACAAAAAATTAACCTTTATCTGCATCGGCTGGCCCAGGAATCCGGAGATGTCGATGTTGTCCCACGCCTCTTTGTTGTCCGCACGGGGACGATAGTAGCGAATATCGACAATATGGTCCTCGACCTCGTAGCCCAGAATATCGTCGAGGACGGACGTTTTCGTTTTCACTTTAGAAGCCAGTGAATCCTCATTTGAAAGCGCAAGTCCATCGCGATTTCCAAGTATGTTTGTCGAGTACCAGCCTTCGACCTTTAGCGCGCGGCTCTTCAAGGCCGGAGCGAGCACGGTCTTGATGAATGTCTGCCCGGTCTTGCCGTCTTTTCCCGCGATCGGAACTTCTCGCAGCTCGGCAAGCTCAACCAACGCCGGAATATCCGCCGCGACCGAGGGAGTGAAGTTTCCGTATGGAATTCCCTTCGTCAACGCCGCGTACGCGTAAAGCATCGCCGGGGAAATATCAGGCGAATCTTCATCGAGCGCCTTCTCGAACCCGGCAAGCGAATTGAAGATCTCGTTTCCTTCGACGGCGAGCTTTTCGGTCGACGCGAGATTGATCACGACGACTGAATCACAAGTCGAAATGAACTCACGTAAGTTTGCTCGTAGTTTTTCGATGGTCTCGCGATGTGAAACTTTGGGCAGCCTGTTCTCGCCGTCGATGTTCGAGAGGAATTTCGGATCTTCGATGGCGGGCCAGGGTTTGATACTCCGCAGTCCTTCGTCCGCGGCGACGAATTGCTTGTGTGTTAGAACGTCGTGCTCTTCAGCGGCCTTCGACAGATGGTCGGCGTATAGGTCCCAACCCGCGAATACGATGTCCGTGTAATCCGCCAGGCCCTCGACCGCGATATTCGCCAACGGTAAGCCTTCCACCCCAACGACGCCTTTTTTCAAAAGCTCGATGCCGGCCACCATCGTCGTCCCGACCGCGCCTCCTAGTCCAACCACCACAATTCCGAGTTTTCGCTTTGCCATAAGAGAAGCGTAAGTTTACACCCCGACATCGGAGGACGAAAGTCGATATGGTCGAAGATAATTCCTTCCGGACAAACTGAAAACTAAAAAGTGAAAACTGATAACGAAGAGCAGGAACGGGCTACTGCGGTCTTAAGTTTTCAGTTTTCACTTTTTAGTTTTCAGTTTGTCCGGAGGTTCTCTGAGTAAGACGTGCCAGTTCTCGCTTCAACAATTTACCCGTCGGCCCTTTCGGAATGTCATCTACGAAATGAATTGTCTTGGGGCATTTATAATCGGCAAGATGCGCGCGACAAAACTCGATCAACCCGTCTTCGGAAATATCGTTGCCGTTCTTCAGGACAACAAACGCCGCGACCTCCTCGCCGTAGAGTTCATCCGGGACACCAATGACCGCGGCTGCAGCGACGGCCGGGTGTGTGTAAAGCAGATCGTCGATCTCACGGGGATAGATGTTCTCGCCGCCGCGGATGATCATGTCAGTTTTGCGATCGGCGATGTAAAAGAAACCGTCCGTGTCGCGATAACCAATGTCTCCAGTATGAAACCATCCGTTCGCGAACGCTTTTGACGTCGCTTCCGGATTCTTGAAATATCCTTTCAAGATGTTCGGACCTCGAAGCACTATCTCGCCCAACTCGCCATCCGGAACTTCTTTGTCATTCTCATCGAACACCTTCATCTCATTTCCGATCGGCATACCGCACGAGCCTGGACGGCGATCCTCGTTTGGCGGATTAAACGTCGAGCGGCAAGTCGATTCGGACAATCCATAGCCCTCGATGACCAAACAGCCGAATGTTTCTTCGAACTTTTTAAGAACTTCGGCCGGAACGGGTGCGGAACCGCACATTGCGAATCGAAGCGAATCGCATTTTGAATTTTGGATTTTGGATTTTGGATTTGTAGATCTGAGACTTGGGACTTGGGACCTGGGACTGCTTAGCAGCATCGAAAGCATCGTCGCGACCGATCCGAAAGAAGTGATCTTGTACTTATCGATGATGTCCCAAAATCGCGACGACGAGAACTTTGGACTGACGACGGTTGAGCCGCCGGCATAGAGCGCAGTCATCGTCGTCACGGACACGGCATTCATGTGAAATAGCGGCATTACCGTCAGTAGCCGGTCGTTATCTGCAAAACTCATCCAGTCGGTGATCTGGCGTGCATTCGCGATCAGGTTCCCGTGAGTGAGCAGGCAGCCTTTCGGTTTGCCGGTGGTGCCCGAGGTGTAGATGATGATCGCGTCGTCGTCGCCGCTAAGATCGACCGGGGCAAGCGTATCCGCGAAGGCATCTGCTCCCGATACGCTGTCGAAAATTATCTGCGGGATCGAGTGACGCATTAATCCGGAGTCAGAACCGCCTGCGGTAGCGGGCGGTTCAATGTTTAGCGTCTGACTGCCGGTCATATTTCCAATCCCTCGCGATGAACCGCCCGCTACCGCAGGCGGTTCCGACAACACAGTACCGGCTGACGCAGGTGGTACTGACCTGTGAGCGGCGAGGTCAGAGGCGAACTCCGATCCTACCAGCATAAGCTTCGCTTCCGAGTTTTTCACTACCCATTCGATCTCCTCAGGTTTCAAAAGGGAATTGACAGGCCCGGCGAGTGCGCCGATCTTCCAGCATGCGAAATAGGCGATTATGTATTCGGGGGAATTCGGGAGCAACAGACTGACGACATCGCCCTTCGTGATACCTCGGGACAAAAGCATATTTGAGGTCCGGTTCACCGTTCGATCAAACTCTTCGTACGTCCATTCGCGTCCGTCGGCTTCTGAAAAAAGAAATGTCTTTTCCGGAGTTGCACTGGTCCGCTTTTCGAGCAGGCCGCGGACGTTTTCTTTGCTTTTGGGCGGCATGTCGTCTAAGATTAGCACGATAAACATTACCTTTCTAACAGTTACACCTATATGACGACGTACCGCAGTTTTATCGACGGCGAGTGGCGTGATTCGGCTTCTGGCCGAACTGCATCGAACATCAATCCTGCAAACATTGACGACACGATCGGCACGATCGAGCTTGCTTCGCGCGACGAAGCCCGCAAAGCGGTCGAGGCCGCATACAACGCATTTCGCGATTGGAAGCGGATGCCGGCACCGGCTCGCGGCCGGATCGTCGCAAAAGCGGCGCGTCTGATGGAGGATCGCAAGGAAGAATTGGCTCAGGCGATAACACGCGAAGAAGGGAAGTCGATCGCCGAGGCTCGCGGAGAAACTCAGCGTGCGATAAATGTCGTTGAGTTTTGTGCCGGCGAATCGCGGCGCATTACCGGCGAGACAATTCAGTCAGAGCTCCCGTCAAATTTTGCATACACGATCAAAGAACCCCACGGTGTTGTCGCATGCATCACGCCATGGAATTTTCCGATCGCGATCCCGGCGTGGAAACTTGCACCGGCGTTGGTTGCCGGGAACACGGTCGTCTTCAAACCGGCAACACTTACGCCGCTGACCGCGACGCTCATGACCGAGATCTTTATCGAGGCCGGGATCCCAAAAGGAGTTCTCAACATGGTCCTCGGATCGGGCAGTGAAGCGGGAGATGAGATCGTGAGTCATCCCGCGATACGCGCTATCTCATTTACCGGCTCAACCGAGACTGGATTGAAGCTCTACGCTCAGGTCGCGGCACGCGGAGTAAAAGTTCAGGCCGAGATGGGCGGTAAGAATCCGGTGGTTATTCTCGAAGATTGCGATATGGAGCTCGCTGTCGAATCGACCGCCCAAGGTGCGTTCGGTTCGACTGGTCAGCGATGCACTGCGACATCGAGGGCCGTTGTGATCGATACCGTCGCCGACGAATTCGTCAAAAAGATCGTCGAGCGTGCGAAGAGTTTCAAGCTGGGCCGCGGCGACGACGAGAAAAACGATATCGGCCCGTCGGTCGACGAAGGGCAATTCAACACGGTTTTGAAATATATCGACATCGGACGCGAGGACGGAGCCGAGATGCTCTGCGGCGGAAAACGCGCGACGGGCGACGGTCTCGACAACGGATACTTTGTCGAGCCAACCGTTTTCGACCGCGTCACGGCCGACATGCGCATCGCTCGTGAGGAGATCTTCGGGCCAGTGCTTTCGGTCCTGCGTGTCAAGGATTTTGACGAGGCGATGCGGGTTGCAAATGACAGCGAATTCGGTCTGTCGTCATCAGTGTTCACGAACGACACGAATCTTGTCTATCGATTTGTCGATGAGATCGAAAGCGGAATGACGCACATCAATTCACCGACAACCGGCGGCGAAGCTCACATTCCATTCGGCGGTCTGAAGAACACCGGTCTCGGAGCCCGCGAGCAGGGCTCGACATCGCTAGATTTCTACACCGAGCTAAAGGTCGTCTACGTCGATTACACCGGCAGAAAACGGGAAGGGAATTTATACTAGCGATTCAATTCGAATCGAACTGAGATTGGTGTGATTTCGTGATGCTATAAAGACGGTTTCTCCTGTCAAAGAACGAGTCTTGTTTTTGTCGACACTGATTCTAAACCAATGCCGGGAGAAACCGTCTTTATAGCATCACGAAAAGAAACTATCTAAGCCTTATGAAACTTACGGCAATCACGATCGGACAACTGCAGGAAGCATTGCTCAGGAATGTTCGATTTATATCCGCGATCGGTCTGCACACAAAGGGCATGACCGTCGATGAATCGAAAAAGATGTTCATTGAACAGGGACTGCAGGACGAAGGCGGCGCCGATCAGCAATCGGCACGCGGAACGTTCGATCCGGCGTATCTCAACTACACGATGGGCAAGCTGATGATCAAAAAACTTCGCGATGATTGGACCGCGTCGCGCGGCGGGCGCTCGGCATGGAAACAGTTTCACGACGCGTTTCTCTCATACGGCGGACCGCCGATCCCCATGGTACGAAAGGCGATGATGGGCAAGGACGACCACGGGCCGTTGTTCTAGTTAAGAATCGCCACAGAGCACACCGAGAAAATCATTCTGAATCTTCCTCCGTGACCTCTGTGGCAAAATCCATTATGAATTCACAAGAACGAAGATCGACCGTCAAGAGCGCGGTTGAGAAACACAAAGAATTTCTTTTTCCTGCCGTAGCGACCTACTACCAGGAACCGCTCGCGATCATTAAGGGCGAAGGCGAACATGTCTGGGACGACGCCGGGAACAAATATCTCGATTGTTTCGGCGGGGTGCTGACGGTCAGCGTTGGGCACGCCGAGCCGCGTGTGAACAAGGCGTGGATCGATCAGGTGAACACGATCGCTCACACGTCTACTTTGTATGCGAACGGCCCGCAGGGCGATCTCGCCGAGAAGCTGGCTGAGATCGCGCCGGGAAATCTTAAAAAATCATTCTTCACGAACAGCGGAACCGAGGCGGATGACACGGCGATACTTGCGGCAAAGCTTGCGACGGGGAATCACGAAGTGGTCGTACTGCGTCATAGCTACGCCGGACGAAGTGCGACGGCCCTGGCATCCATCGGTCATTCGAATTGGAAACCGATCGCGTCGCAGGTCCCGGGCTTTGTTCATGCTCACGCGCCGTATTGCTATCGATGCCCGTTCAACGCGACGCCGGACAATTGCGGATTGGCGTGCGCGAACGACGTCGAGGAGTTGATCCGCACGACGACGACCGGTGAGATCGCGGCGTTCATGTCCGAAACGATCCTCGGCGTCGGTGGGTTTATCGTTCCACCGAAAGATTATTTCAAACGCGTGCATGAGATCACGAAAAATCACGGCGGACTATTTATCTCCGACGAAGTGCAGACCGCGTGGGGACGTACCGGAGATAAATGGTTCGGCATCGAGCACTATGGAGTCGATCCGGACATCATCACATCGGCCAAGGGAATGGGCAACGGCGTGCCGATCGGATGGACGATCGCGACTCCTGAAGTCGCCGACGCGTTTCCCGGTCTGACGTTCTCGACGTTCGGCGGCAATCCGGTTTCGATGGCGGTGGGACTCGCAGTTATAAAAGTTATTGAGGAAGACGATCTTCGAACTAACTGCCGCGTCGTCGGCGATTATTTTCACGATCAGCTTCTCGGGCTGCAGGAAAAATATCCGATCATCGGCGAGGTTCGCGGGATGGGAATTATGCAGGCGATCGAGCTTGTGAAAGATCCGAAGACGAAGGAGCCGTTTCCCGAAGCCGTGGCCAAGATCTTCGAAGAAACAAAACGGCAGGGCGTGCTGATCGGCAAGGGCGGACTCTACGGAAACGTGATCCGGACCGGGCTGATGCTGAATTCGTCGAACGATACAGTGGATGAATTGATCAAGGCCCTCGATGCGGGATTGGCTCTATGTTAGAACGGTTATCCCACGGATGAACGCAGGTGCCTGCACCTTCAGAAGGTGGAGGTGAAGATGGCAGAGCGGGGGCAAGCCGCCCTTCGGGACCTGTTAACGGCGCCGGCTTGACGAGCGAGCGCGACGGTTCGACACCATGTATTATCTCGACTCGCAGAAAGTTCGCAGGTTCGGAAGGGAGGCTCGCCTCCGCCTTTTGGGAATTTAGGAACTCAATCAGACCATGACCACTGTCACTCGACGACAATTTATCGCAGGCGCCGTCGGCACAGCCGCGGCCGCGCGGTCGCTCGCGCAGGCGCCGGTCAAATCCGGATCGCGCCCTAACATCCTGTTCATCTTCGCCGATGATCTCGGCTGGGGCGATCTTAGCTGCTACGGCCGGCCTGACTATAAAACGCCCAATCTCGATCGCCTCGCGTCACAGGGGATCAAGTTCACCAATGCTTATTCCGCAGCACCTGTTTGTACGCCGACGCGAGTTGGATTTCATACAGGCAGGTATCCGGCACGCCTGCCGGTCGGCCTCGAAGAACCGATCCATGAACGCAGTGCGATCGGGGAACGTGTCAAGACGACCGGTATCCCTCGGGAGCATCCGACAGTTTCGTCAATTATCAAGGCGGCAGGTTACAACACCGCACTGATCGGAAAATGGCATCTCGGATATTGGCCTGACTTCGGACCTCTGCACTACGGATTCGATGAGTTCTTCGGCAACATGAGTGGGGCGGTCGATCATTTTACCCACAAGGATATGACCGCAAATCCAGACCTTTACGAAGGCGAGGTTCTGGTTGAACGAGTTGGTTATCTTACGGACATATTGACGGACCGTGCGGTCGGGTATTTACGGCGGAAGCACACACGACCTTTCTATCTAAGCCTGCATTACACCGCGCCGCATTGGCCGTGGGAGGGACCCAAAGATCGTGCGGTGAGCGACGCGATCGAGTACGGATTTGAGGGGTTTAGAGCGGGCGGTTCGATAAAGGTCTATGCCGAGATGATGAAAAATCTCGACGCCGGTGTCGGTCGTGTTCTCGAAGCGTTGAAAAGCGCGGGGCTCGACCGAAACACACTTGTTATCTTTACGAGTGATAACGGTGGGGAACGGTTTTCATATCATTGGCCATTCTCAGGTCAAAAGATGGATCTCCGCGAGGGCGGCGTCCGTGTCCCGGCGATAGTTCGATGGCCGGGCGTGACGAAACCCGGCTCGGTCACCGATCAGGCGGCGATCACGATGGACTGGACGGCGACGATGATCGCTGCGGCGGGGGCTAAACCGGACCCGAAATATCCGCTGGATGGTGAAAACATAACATCGGTGCTTTCCGGGAAACGCGCAGCGTATGATCGAACATTTTTCTGGCGGACTTACAAACAAGGCGCAGTGCGCAGCGGAAAATGGAAGTACCTCCGCGATGGCAATAATGAGTTTCTTTTCGACCTTTCGGTCGACGAGCGCGAGCAGGCAGACTTTGCAAAAGCGAACCCGCGAAAGTTAGAGAGCATGCGTCTGGAGTTCGACAAATGGGAATCAGGCGTGGAAGCTTATCCGAAGTCGTAAAAGATAAAAGTAACGAACGATTGTGACCCCGCGCTCGCTCTAACACTTAATTATGAAACGATGCCCGGAATGCAGAAGGGATTATTCCGACGACTCGCTGAGCTTTTGTCTGGATGACGGTTCGCAACTCGTTGACGGGCCCGCGACCGACGCCTCGGCCACCGCAATTCTGCCAAGAGCGGGAACGGTTGCGACCGGGTCCCAGCCGGACGGCGAGGCGAGCGAACCGAGGACGGTCCTTCTGCCAGAACCACTTGCTACCGTTGGCTCTGACCCGTTCAAGCGCAAATTGTGGGCGGTTGCGACGATCGCGCTTTTGCTTGTGATCGGGGGAATCGGTTTCGCGGTATATAAATTTTTGGCCAGGCCCGATAAACCGTTGCAGGCGATGCAGATCGAGCGGCTGACGACAAACAGCAAATCCTCCGCCGCCGCCATCTCGCCCGACGGTAAATACGTCGTATACAGCGTTGATGAAGGCGGGCAGCATAGTCTCTGGGTGAGGCAGGTAACCGCGTCGAGTAACGTGCAGATCATTCCTCCGGCAGAGGATGTTTATTACTGGGGACTCACCTTCACGCCTGACAGCGCGACTCCAAAATGAAACTTCGTCTGATATGCATAAAGCCTGCAATTTGTTTTAGCCGACCATTTAAATGCCTACACCTTCAGGTGGAGGACAGTTGAGCCCTCGAGCTGGGCTTTAGCCGATGTTAATAAATGGCTTCCCTGGCTTCAGCCAAATAAGGCTGAAGCCAATCTGAATGTTTTTGCATGGGTTCGGCTAAAGCCAGCTGTCTTGTTGAATACGACGACCTCCACCTGAAGGTGGAGGCAATTTAAACAGCCGACTTGAGTAGATGGCAAAATGAAAGAGCTGGCTAGAGCTGATAGCCAATGAAAGAGCTTCCTTGAGGACATGGCCATGAAACACCCGACTTGAGTGGATGGCGACCTGCTTGCTAGAGGTGGTTTTCAGAAGTACAAGGAATTGAGATAAGTGATTCGCTGCGATTGTGGCGATGCAATTACGATGCTCACCGAGCTAGTGCGAGGACTAGTTCAGAAGGCTTCAGAAAAATTAATTGTCAACTCGCATTAATACCGATAACATTCAGACGCAAATCTAAACAAAGGAGCTCCCACTATGCCTTGGATAAAAGTTTGGTTGCATTTCGTCTGGTCGACGAAAGGCCGTTTTCCTTATTTGCAGGATACGATAAGAAATCGAGTGTTCGACCACATCCGAGGGAATGCAAGAGAGAAGAGAATTCATATCGATTTCATCAATGGTTATCTCGAGCACGTGCACTGCCTGATCTCGCTCGGTGCGGATCAGACCCTCGAGAAACTAATGCAGTTGATCAAAGGTGAATCATCGTTTTGGATAAACAAGAATAAACTGACAACGACAAAATTTGGGTGGCAGGATGAATACTTCGTGGCCTCCGTTAGTGAGGCAAATCTCGGGAAGGTGAGAAGGTATATTGCGAGACAAGAGGAGCATCATTCAAAGGTACCGTTCGCCCAAGAGTTTGATGACCTGTTACTTCGGGCTGGCTTTCAGAGATTTAAGGATCGATGAGATGTGGATCCAAATATAGCGTGATGTCTGGTTCTCCTCGGTTGCAGTCCGCTTTTTAAATTGCCTCCACCTTTAGGTGGAGGTGAGCTGATTGCTTCGAGCCGGGGCTTTAGCCCAATCTAAGAAAAAGTGCTTCCTCGGCTTTAGCCAAACTGGACTAAAGCCTATCGGATGTTTGTTTTTCTTTTGGTTCGGCTGAAGCCGGTGTTGTTGTGCATGTTAACCTCCACCTAAAGGTGGAGGCAATTTAACGAGACTTACAGAAAGCACTTAGAGGAACTACGATGAAGGATGCCACACTGTATCGGCGAGAATTGATCTAAAGAGCGTAGGCGAACAGTGGAAGGGTACAGGCTTTAACCCGATCTACTACTTTCTTGAAGCTGTCGAATTGTGCATATGAAAACACTCATCAAATCCGGCCGCATCGTTACCGCTGTCGATGATTACAAAGCTGATATTTTTATCGATGGCGAGACGGTGACGACTATCGGGAAATCACTGGACATGGAAGCCGATGTCGTCATCGACGCGAGCAACAAGCTCGTCTTTCCCGGTGGCATCGATCCGCATACTCATATGGAGCTGCCGTTCGGCGGCACACAGTCTTCAGATGATTTTTTTACCGGTACGCGGGCAGCGGCGTTCGGCGGGACAACGACTATCATCGATTTCGCCGTGCAGACAAAGGGTGAATCAATGACGTCCGGTGTCGATGCGTGGCACAAAAAGGCGGAAGGGAAGACAGCGATCGATTACGGCTTTCATCTCATCACGACCGAGTTCGAAGACGGGGATGAGAAAGAAATGTACAAGCTGATGGACGAAGGCATCACGTCGTTCAAGCTGTTCATGGCATATCCCGGAGTTTTTCTCGCGGACGACGCGACGATCTTTCGCGCAATGTCGGCTGCCGGCCAACGCGGTGGTCTGATCTGCATGCATGCTGAGAACGGTATCGTCATCAACGAGATCATCAAACGGTTTCTAGCAGACGGGCGGACGGCACCCAAATATCACGCACTGACTCGGCCGACGATCGCCGAGGCCGAAGGTGTACATCGTGCGATCGCGATCGCCGAGATGGCTGAGTCTCCGGTGTACATCGTGCATCTCAGCTGCACCGACGCGCTCAATCAGGTGCGACAGGCACGCGACCGCGGCATTCCCGCATTTGCCGAAACATGTCCGCAATATCTGTTTCATTCGATCGACGATTACGGTGACGATTTTGAAGGCGCGCGATACGTGATGACGCCGCCGCTCCGCGAAAAGCATAACCACGCCGAACTTTGGAAAGGCCTAAAGATGGACGACCTTCAGGTCATCTCGACTGATCACTGTCCGTTTTGCATGAAAGAACAGAAAGAACTAGGCAAGGACGACTTTTCGAAGATCCCGAATGGAGCACCAGGCGTCGAGAACCGCATGGCGTTGATCTATAACGGCGGCGTCGTCGAGAATAGAATTTCGCTGAATCGTTTTGTCGAGCTTACGTCGACAGCCGCCGCGAAGATGTTCGGTCTGTTCCCGAAAAAGGGAACGATCGCGGTGGGGTCCGATGCCGACATCGTGATCTTCGATCCGGAAAAGGAACACACGTTCGGCGTCGATGCCGAGCACATGAATGTCGACTACTCGTCGTACGAAGGGTGGAAGGTGAAAGGTAAAGTCGAGACGGTTCTATCCCGCGGACGCGTCGTTATCGAGAACGGCCAGCACGTCGGGAAACAAGGCGATGGGCAATTCCTCAAACGTGGCGAGTGCGTTCGGATCTGAGGTTCGCACGGCCAATAGTCGGCATCATCACCTTCGCATGAAAGACGTTTTTGCGAGAACCGGCTGGTATGCGATACTCGGTATTTTTGCGGTACCGTTCTCGATCGTTTCGCACGAACTCGGGCACTACCTCGCGTACATCAGGTTTGGTGCGGAGGAAGTTATCCTCCGATCAGCATCCGTCGCCGCGAACAAAACGTCGTTAAATGGCTGGCAGATCGCGTTCGCAACCGCGGTCGGGCCTTTGATAACCTACGCTACAATTCTGATTGCGGGGATTTTAGTCCGATATCGGTATCATGCGGTTTTCATATTGCTCGGGCTCGCCGCTCCGCTCGGACGCGTCGTCAACGTTGTTTACGTCTATCTGCGATTTGCCGGATATCAGCCTAACCCCAACTTCGATGAATTCAACTTCGCTAAAGCCGTAGGGTTCGATCCGTTGTTTGTCGCTGTGCCCACCGTTATAGCGGTTCTGGTAACGTTGATCTATTTTTGCCGCATAGCGTGGAAAAAAAGCGGACTGCCCGAGATATTGTCTGCCATAATCGGCGTTGTGGTGGGCCTCCTGGTTTGGTTCCAAGTAGGACCGCTGATCTTTCCGTAACGCAGGTATGTGTGTAAATCTGTAGCGTCATGAAACGATGCCCCGAATGCAGGCGAGATTATTACGACGGGACGCTGCTTTATTGTCTCGACGATGGAACTGCGCTGCTCGAGGGTCCGGTGTCCGCGGAGGAGCCTGCGACGGCTATACAGTCGAAACCTTCTGCGGCAACGGGTGATTTAAGGCAGCAAACTGAAGAGTCAGAGACTAACACCGCAATTCTGCAACCGACTGCTTCTGCGGCCGATCCCAACCCCTCGTCAAAGGGTGGCGGCTTCGACAAACGCCTTTTGGCCTTACCGTTGCTCATCGCAATTATTGTTGTCGGTTTCCTGGGTTATCGATACTCAGGGCCGGGCTCAAGGCAAATCGAATCGATCGCGGTGATGCCGTTTATCAACGAGAGTGGCAACGCAGATATCGAGTATCTCTCAGACGGAATGACTGAAACTTTGATAGCCAGTTTGTCGCGGATCCCAGAATTGAGTGTTTCGGCCCGGGCATCGGTTTTTCGTTATAAGGGAAAGGAAATGGAAGCCGGAGCACTCGGCAAAGAATTAAATGTGCAGGCGGTATTAACTGGTAAGGTTTCGCAACGCGGGCAGGAGCTGTCGCTGTACGTCGAATTGGTGGACGTGGCGACGGATAAAATAATCTGGAGCGAAACGTACGATCGGCCGATGGCCAGCATCGTCGGACTGCAGAAGGACATCGTCCGCGACGTCTCGCAAAAATTGCAAACCAAGCTTTCGAGCGCAGAGGAGGCGAAGCTTGCGAAAGGTCATACCTCGAATGCCGAGGCATACAAACTCTATTTGCAGGGACGCTATTATTGGAACAAACGGACGCCCGGTGAAAATGAAAAAGCCCTCAAGTATTACGAGGATGCCATCGCTCTGGATCCAACGTACGCGCTCGCTTACGCTGCCTTGGCAGACAGTTACCTTCTCCAGCTCCCCTCGATGCATCGTCCCGAAAGGGTTCCCAAAGCCAGGGCCGCGGCCATTAAGGCCCTGGAAATTGACGATACGCTTGGCGAAGCCCATGCAGCCCTGGCCGAAGTCGAAGTCTCGGAGTGGAACTGGCCGGCCGCCGAACGGGGATTCGAACGGGCTCTCGAGCTAAACCCGAACTATCCTACCGCACACCACTGGTACGCCGAATACCT